>JBLNDB010000084.1:0-20526 GCA_050261235.1 Chloroflexota bacterium | reverse complement strand
CCTCCATGCTCTGCGGCAGCACTCTCAGAAGCTGATTCATCAATGCTCACCTTTCCCCGCCCTCGTCATGTGTACTAAATTCCGGGGTGGTCAGCTGTCTCCTCCATCTTGACACAGAGGGCGGCGCTACCTGGCATCATACTTAGCTAGACTCTTGTCCATGCTGGCCTCGGGAACGCAGGCATTCGCTGGTGCGCCGCGTCAAAGATTTGACTGTGCGCACCTCTTGGAGAGGATAGCTGCTGATTGCGAGGCATTCTCTCAGGAATTCGAAGGGCCCATGCAGGTCTCGCTGGCAAATGTCGCGGCCCAGAGCAGGCAGGTAGTCAATAGCCGCAAGTCCAACGCCAACCCCACCTACTACAATGACTTCGCCGTGACTGACCTCGAGCTGGTGTGCAACGCGATTCGACCTCTTGTTGAGGGTATCTCGGATGCAGGCAGGATGGCCTCGACCAGTGAGGATACGCCGATGTACTTCGACGTCAATGTTCTCGCTGACCATCTCGAACGCATTGCCATCGAGCAGGGGGGCAATCTTGCCGGGTTCATCTCAACTCTCGGTCTACGAATCCGAGGGATGCTGGCGGATAGCCGGCTCGCTGGCGTAATTGCTCGAAATCCTCCTGTACGCTTCGACTCTTGGCTCGAGGAGTACATCGGTGGCAATCAGGGAGAGAATGGATCGCTTACGATAATTGATCTATCTCTCGTGCCTTCAGAGGTCATACACATTGTTGTGGCTGTGCTTGGCCGCGTCATCTTCGAGGCACTGCAGAGGTACTGCCGAAACGATCCCAATGGGCGGGCCTTACCAACGGTGCTGGTGCTAGAGGAGGCCCACTCGTTCATCCATCGAGGAGGCGACGACGAAGGCGTGGCAGCAACGCCGGCTCGGCTCTGTCGAGAGACTTTCGAACGGATCGCGAGAGAAGGTCGGAAGTTCGGCCTTGGCTTGGTGCTGTCATCGCAGCGCCCGTTCGAGCTTTCGCCCACTGTGTTGGCGCAGTGCAACACGTTTCTACTCCACAGAATTGTGAACGACGCGGATCAGAACCTCGTAGCGCGACTGGTTCCAGACAACATCGGCGGTCTTCTTCGCGAGTTGCCGAGCCTGCCTTCCCGACAGGCCATTATGCTGGGCTGGGCTACCCCCATGCCGGTTCTCGTTGAAATCGATGAGTTGCCAGAAGCCCATCGCCCACGATCTTCCGATCCCGACTTCTGGGATGTTTGGACGCACATGAAAGAGCGCAGCGTTGATTGGAGCAAGATAGTCATGGAGTGGACTGGCGGAGCCTCAAGCGGGAGGGACGGATCCTGTATGCAGCGGGAGACTAGAGCTAACATGAGTCGTGATCCGGGAGACACTCCCTAGCCTTCGCGAGCGATTACAAGCTTTCATGGCACGTCGCCATCCACAATACGAGCCGCGTGACATCAGTCACGCGGCTTCGGTTTCGGCACACATAGCGTCCGCCGCTGGCAAACGGCGTTGGGGGCGACCAACGACGGGTCGCAAAAGGTTGGCAACGCTTTGCCGAAGCGGCGGGTTAGTGAGCGTTTCGGCGCGCGCCGCCAGTCTCCTGCCGGGCGTTTATGCCAACGCCATCCCGATCAGCGGGTCGCCGGCAGTGATCGCCAGCGACGTGACGACATAGACGATCACGCCGTTCGCCGGCGCGCGGTAATCAGCCAGCTTCTCGCCGAAGAAATCGCGGATTTCGCCGATCTTGTCGCCTTCCCTGACCTTGTCGCCGAGGCCGACGCAGGGGTACCAGCAGCCGTTCTGCTCGGCATTGACGCCGCCCATGCGCGGGTAAAAGGTCGGCTTGCCGAGGTCGGCCACCGGACCCGCCAGAACGCCGAGGTGGCGCAGGACATTGTGAACCGCCCGCAGGTACTGGGCGACCTCCTCCTCGTTCCAGCGGCCGCAGCCGCCGATTTCGGCGAGCAGGCCGGGAATGCCCTTTGCTGCCGCAGCGCCGAACGTGCCGTTGATCGAGAGCGAGCCGAGGACGATCGGAATCCCCATCACCGCGGCGGCGGCGCGCGACTTCTCGGCCACCTCCGGCGCACAGGCGGTCGGGTAGAGGACGAACGGCGTCAGCGACTCGTGGATGTCGCCGCCGTGGAGGTCGAGGTAGAAGTCGGCCCGTGCCATCACCTCGTTGAACACGGTGTAGGCGATCCGCTCGCTGAACGTGCCGCGGGCGCGACCAGGGTACATCCGGTTGAGGTTCCTGCCGTCCTCGGGGACGACGTACTGTGATCTGGCGTAGAAGGCGGTGATGTTGACGGGGTGGACGATGATGACGCAGCCGCTGACATCGCCGGGCTCAAGACTGCGGGCGAGGCGGATGGCGGTCTCGATGCCGGGGTATTCGCCACCGTGGGTGCCGCCGGTGATCGCGACCGTCGGGCCGGGCTTGGCGCCGGCGATGATGGTCACCGGGAGCTTGAGATCACTGCCGCAGACCTCGAGCAGGCCCCGCGTCTTGTTGCCTGGAGTGCAGGTCAGGTTGCCGACATGAATGGTTTCCCCGCTCATAGTCAATCCTCCCTATACATCGACGATGTATGTTTCTGTATTCCGCGAGCGATTCCTCCAGTAGAGTAATTTTGACCCACGAACAGAAGAGCACGCACTTCGATCACGGCACTCGGACATCGCATGGTCTCGTGCCAAAAGCCGATAGTCTCGCTTGCTCTATCTCCTGCCGAGTTTTGGATACATGGGTATACACTCGTACAGGGTTCGTCCTTCCGAATCATGTGCAGTGACCCTAACCCACTGGTCCCTGGAGTAGTCGGCGGGGTCGACTGGCATGGTCATCCACCAGTAGCCATCAAAAGGCACACATGAGGTGGTGCGACCATCCTCGGTAGAAGCAGAAATCAGTACAACCCTGTGATCTAGTGCTACACCTGCGGCGTACTGTCGGTGAGGCATGAACTCGCGGTCGAATTCTCCATAGCCGCCGGCAGCCTCAAAGGCAGCTCCAGACCAATAGTACAGCCGGCACCTTTCGAGTCGAGGAGAGGTCACGGAGCCAGAAATGCGATAAACATCGACATTGGTCCGAGGAGACTCAGGCGCAGACCTGAACTCCACTGCGACAAAAGAGTCTGGACCTCGCGATGAATACGCTCGCCAGACGAGGCCAGAGTCGTACTTGCTCATGATCAGTTCTTTGATATAAGGGGGAATCTTGGCCTCGAGCGCCACCATCTCTCGCAGTTGCAGTCCAACAACGCTCGCAATGGCAAGTAGTGCGATCGAGAGAACCCGAACCCGCAACTTGCTCACTTCGGCACCTCCCGTTGTCTCTACCACCGTCCAAACGCGTCGGTTTCGCTGTGGCCATCTCGTATGATTGAGCTTCTCCCTCGGCAATGATGCTTCCGGGGTCCTCCTGGAGACGTGAGGGAGAAGACACGGATCCACAAGTCAAAGCGATCCACCCACCTCAGCACTCTGCAGCTCGCAGAGGCGTTCAGCGACGTTAGGGAGGCCTGCTGGAGCCGTCAGAAACGCAGTCAGAAGCCTGCACCATGTAGGAATCCGAGCCTGCCCGTCGAAGATGACAGATGGGATTGGTTGCCATCGGCAGACTCGAGCGAAAGGGGTCAGCCTGTGAGTTCAGCCGTCGCTTGGTATGAGCGGCTGGAGCCACTACAAGACGCAGCCGACCAGCCCAAGGGTGCCCGACGCCCGATGTACCTGCTGCACAAGTACTGGGCCCGCAAGCCGTGGTACTTCGTCAAGCAGTGCATCGAGCATTTCACGCGCCCCGGGGACACCATCCTTGATCCGTTCTGCGGCAGCGGCGTGACCCTGGCCGAGGGTCTGGCAGCCGGCCGGCGCGTCATCGGCGTCGACCACAACCCTGCGGCCGCACTGCTCACGCGTCTGACCTGTGCCGGCCCGCTGGCGCTGGCCGAGTACGACCGGCTGGTCGCCCGGGTCGGCGAGCGGGTTGGCGATGCCATCCGCACCCTCTATGAGCTTGACGAGCCATGTCCGCATTGCGGCCGGCGGCTGATCGCACGCTGGGTCGGGCGCGGTCCCGCCTGGGTCGACTCGGGACTGCCGCAGGCTCGCCTGACTTGTCCGGCCGGATGCCTGCCCGGCGACTACCAGCGGCGCCTGACCGCTGCTGAGCACGAGCGGCTGACGCGCGTCGAGCGAAGCGCGGCAGCGCTGGACGCGCAGGCCTGGTTGGCCGGCTACCGGCTCTACTACCCGGACGGCCGGCGGTTCGACAAGAAGCGCCGCCAGGAAACGCTCGCCGACCTGTTCTCTGGCCGCAACCTGCTGGCGCTGAAGCTCCTCCGCGACGCCATCGCCGCTGAAGCCGGACCGCCGCCCGGCGCGGTCCTGAGCGGCGTGGCCGGTCCAGCGTCGGGCGGCGCGCCGACACTGGCCGGCGAGTTGCTCTGGCTGACGTTCACCTCGGCCTCGCATCTCTGCAGCCGCTTCCGGGCGCCGCGGGCCGGCCACTGGGCGGTCAACGGCCTCTACATCCCGCCTGACTGGGTCGATGAGAACGTCTGGATCAAGTTCTGCGACCGCGTCGGGCGCGCCCGCGCCGCCAAGAGCGAGACCAACCGGCGCATCGGCAGCGCGTTCAGTCCCGAGACCTGCCGCGTCATCTGCGGCTCAGCGGCGCAGCTCGCCGGTGTCGAAACGGCCTCCGTCGATTACGTGTTCGCCGATCCGCCATACGGCGACAGCATCCAGTACTTCGAGTTGTCGTATCTCTGGAACTCACTGCTCGAGCTGGCCAGCGACCACCGCGACGAGATCATCATCAACCGTTTCCAGGACAAGGATTGCGCTGCCTATCAGGCGATGTTGACGGCGGCGTTCAGCGAGATCCACCGCGTCCTCCGCCCGGGCCGTTGGCTCACGGTGACGTTCGCGAACAAGAATTCGCGCATCTGGAACACGCTGCTCGCCGCCTGCGCGCAAGCCGGTTTTGAACTGGTCAATATTACTACGCTCAACCCGATTAGCAGGGCGTACAATCAGATATGGGCGCAACCGGCGCCAAAGACCGATCTCGTCATCAACTTCTGGCGCCCGTCGGCGACTGCCCACAAGCGGCGCCAATCGGCGTCGACGCTCGACCTTGCCGCGACCGTGCGGCGAGTAGCGGCAAGGCTGATCGCGGAACACGGCGCCGCGACAACCGGCCAGGTCAGCGAGGAAGTCCTGAAGCACTGGGTCACACGCACCTATGCCGACCCGCTGGTCAGCGCGCAGCAGCGCGTCGATTTCACGACCGCAGACATCGAAACCATTCTTGTCAGTCACTTCGCCCGGGCCGGCGAGGCCGACCGCGGCGTCGCAGCCAAACGCGCCGGTCGCGGCGCCTATGAGCAGGTCTGGGTCGAAAGGGGATAACAGACGTGGCACGCGCTTTTCTCACCCGGCAGCTGCCGGACGCAGCAATGGACATCGCCCGCCGGGCGGGCGACATCACCTGGAGCAGCGACGACCGGCCGTTGCCGCAGGACGAGCTGATCGCCGGCGCTCGCGACGCCGAGGGGCTGCTGACGCTGCTGACGGAGACCGTCGATGCGGCCGTGCTCGATGCCTGCCCGCGGCTCAGGGTCGTCGCCAACTGCGCCGTCGGCTACAACAACATCGACGTTGCGGCCTGCACCGAGCGCGGGGTGCTGGTCACCAATACGCCCGGCGTGCTGACTGAGACGACTGCCGACTTCGCCTGGGCGTTGTTGCTGGCGACGGCCCGGCGCGTCGTCGAGGCCGATGCGTACCTGCGCGCCGGCAAGTTCAAATCCTGGGGACTGATGCTCCTGACCGGCAGCGATGTCTACGGCAAGACGCTCGGCATCGTCGGCTTCGGCCGCATCGGTCAGGCCGTCGCCCGGCGGGCCGCCGGCTTCGGCATGGAGATTCTCTACAACGGTCGTTCGGACAGCCCGGAAGCGGCCCAGCTGGGCGCAGTGCGCGTCGAGCTGGCGGAGTTGCTCCGCCGGTCCGATTACGTCACATTGCACGTCCCCTACAGCGCGGAAACGCACCACCTGATCGGCCGGGCGGAGTTCGCGCAGATGAAGCCGGGTGCGTACATCATCAACACGGCGCGCGGCGCCGTGATCGACGAGGCGGCTCTCGTCGACGCGCTGGCCAGCGGCCACCTGGCCGGGGCCGGGCTCGATGTCTACGAGCGCGAGCCGGCTGTCACGCCGGCGCTGCTGACGATGCCGAACGTCGTCTTGGCGCCGCACATCGCCAGCGCCTCGGTCGCGACGCGGACGAGGATGGCCGTCATGGCGGCCACCAACCTCGTTGCCGCCCTGAGCGGGCAGCGCCCGCCGAATCTCATCAACCCCGAGGCCCTGAGCGCGAATCACCGGCGCTGATCGGCCGTAATAGTCATAGTGGGACGCTGTGGTTGCAGCAAGGGAAGGAGGCGACGGCAATGGCAATGGAACAGACACCAAGCATCCGGCGGGCGAACTGGGCGCTGCTCATCGCGTCGGCCGGCTTTCTCATCACCGCGCGCCTGCTCGGGCGGTACACCGGTCTCAATCCCTATTGGGCCGAAATCGTGTTCTTCTGCCTGTTCCCGATTCTGATCGTCCGCCGCGAAGGGATGCAGCCAGGGACAACGCTGCGGTACAACCGGGTCAACCCGGAACACATCGGCCTGGCGGTCGGCGTCTACGCGCTCGGCATCATCGTCACGATCGCCGTCACCCTGACGACCATGTCGGTCGTCGCCGGTCTCGGCTACCGGAGTTGGGACACGGGCGGCAATCCGCTGATCGAGTTTCCCGGATCGCTGAACCAGTCGCTGTTCTTCTTCGCCGTGATTCCGGCCGTCTGCGAGGAGATGTTCTTCCGCGGCTACTTGCTGCGCGCTTACTCGTCGCTTGGCGTCTGGCGGGCGATCATCTTCAACTCGCTCCTGTTCGGGCTGCTCCACGGCAGCATCATCCGCCTGCCGATCACGTTCACGCTCGGCGTCGTCCTGTCGCTGCTGGTGCTGAAGACGGGCTCGCTGATTCCGTCGATGGCCGTCCACTTCATCAACAACGCCGTCGCGGTCGCTCTGACGCAGGGCCTGACGCGGTTCCTGCCGCAGGCTCAGGCGGCCGGCTCGACGGCCGCGCTGCCGCAGATTCCCTTCATTGCCGTGGCGATCGTGCTCGTTGTCGGCGGCGCCGCCGCCCTGGCGGTCTGGGCGATCGTCCGCCCGGAGCCGCCGTTCGCCAAGCCCGCAGAACGTCTCTGGCCGGCCCTCCGGCGCAGCCTGCTGGCCTTGCCGGTGCTGGCTGTCGAGGCGTTCTACATCTTCATGAACTTCCGTGGTCTGAGGTGAACCTCCACGAGTTGTCTGCGGCGTCAGGACTTGCCTGACGCCGTATCGTTTTGCCTGCCGGCCGGCGGCAGGACAAATAGTTCTGCTGGCGAAATAGCTGCTCTATTCGATTCGAAGAGGGTGGACTCTCCTTGTCGCAACAACCGCAGACAGTGACACAGCGTGCGCGGCCGCCGCAGCCGCGGCGACAGACCCGGTTCTCTCGCTGGCTGTACCATCAGACGCACGTCGGGCCGCTCCGGCGGAAGGTCATCGCCCTCGCCTGGCCGACGATCGGCGAGCAGATTCTCCAGACCATGCTCGGCATCTTCAACCAGATGATCGTCGGTAGCCTTGGCATGGTCGCCGTGGCCGGCATCGGCCTCGCCGAGCAGATCGTCCAGTTCCTGACCGTCGCGTTCGCCGCCTTCACCGTCGGCACGACCGCTCTCGTCGCCCGCTGCATCGGCGCCGGCCAGCGCGAGCAAGCGGAGAAGGCGACCAAGCAGTCGCTCCTGCTCGTGACTGGCATCGGCCTCGGCATTGCGGCGCTCGCCTACTTCGGCGCCAACACCGGGCTCAGACTGATGGACGCGCAGCCGGACGTGATGCCGGTCTCATTCCCATACATGCGCGTCGTCGCCATCTCGACCGTCTTCATGGCCATCTCGCTGGTCGCCAACGGCGCCATGCGCGGCGCCGGCGACACGCGGACGCCACTCTACATCGCCTTGCTCATGAACGCCGTCAACATCGGCCTGAACTACGGCCTGGTGTTCGGCTACTTCGGCCTGCCAAGACTCGGCACGCAGGGTTCCGCCTATGCGTCGCTGACCGCGCGCTTCATCGGCGCCAGTCTCGGTCTGCTGGCACTCAGCCGCGGCCGGACCGTGCTGCGGGTCAACCTGCTGCGCGGCTGGCAGCCTGACACCAGCATCATGAAGCGCGTCATGACGATCGGCATCCCGGCCGCCCTCGAGCAGTTGGTCCAGCGCAGCGGCATGATGATGTACACCCGCATCGTCACCGGCCTCGGCACCGAGGCGTACGCCGCCCACCGCATCGCCCTCAACGTCGAGTCGATGTCGTACATGCCCGGCATGGGCTTCTCGACTGCGGCGACAACGCTGGTCGGGCAGGGGCTCGGCGCCAAGAAACCGCGCACGGCCGAGGCTGCCGGTCGCGAGACGTGGTTGCTCGCAACCTATGTCATGACTGCGATGGGCTTGGTGTTCTTCTTCTTCTCCCGGCATCTGACCGGCCTGTTCATCAAGAACGCCCCAGGCGTGACGGCGCTGGCGGCGCTGGTGCTGAAGGTCGAAGCCATCGCCCAGCCGGCCCAGGCGACCGGCATGGTCATGTCGGGCGCGCTGCGCGGCGCCGGCGACACGTTCTGGACGATGATCAACGTCTCCGTCGGCATCTGGTGCGTCCGTCTGCCGATCGCGTTCATCCTCGCGCGCTACACGCCACTCGGACTGGTCGGCGCCTGGATTGCGATGACGGCCGACCTCTGGATCCGCGGTGGGTTGATGCTGCGCCGGTTCCTCAGCGGTCGCTGGAAGGCGATCAAGGTCTAGAGCTGAATCTGACGCGCTGCGAGCCGCCTCTTTCTCCGCCGCTCAGGCGGAAATCGGCAGGAAGTGACAAGAACACCGCGAAATTACCATCTTGATGCGGTTTTCCCACTCCCGCCAGGAAAGGGGCGGCTCTATTCATGCAGCGTGGCTTCACTGCCTGGTGTCTCATCATCCTTCTCGTGGCATCGCTGTTCGTCTGGCAGACCGGGCCGGCAACGGCGGCACCGACTGCGGCTGCCCCCGTTGACGTGGTCGTGCTCATCGACAGCTCCGGCAGCATGAGCAAGAGCGATCCCAGCCAACTCAGCCTGACCGCGTCGCGCATGATGATCGACCTGCTCGCGCCAGGCGACCGGATTGCGCTGATCGACTTCGATACAAAGGCCACGGTCCTCGCGCCCTTGACCGCAGTCAACGACGCGGCTGACCGCGAGGCGTTGCGCGGGAAGCTGGCGAAGGTACGGGCCGACGGCTCGACCGACTATGACGCCGCGCTGACCATGGCCTATGATCAACTCGCCGATGCCAAGGGCGACAGCAGCAAGCGCCTTGTCATCTTCCTCACCGATGGACAGCCCGACCCGGGCGGCAAGGCGTCGGACCAGCAGTTCATGAACGAGTACCTGGCCGGTCTCCAGGCGACGGTGGACAAGTTCGTCGCCCGGGGCTGGCCTGTTCATACCATCGGTCTCGGTAATCAGCCCGACCCGACGCTGCTCCGCGATATGGCACTCGACACCGGCGGCTCCTACTATCGCGTCAGCAGCGCCGCCGATCTGACCGGCGTCTTCGCCGGCATCCTGACCGAGGCGAAGGGAATCTACCTTGGCGCCAAGTATGACCGGACGCTCGCGACCGGTTCATCGACCGACACGATCTCGATCGATCGTTTCACTCGTGGCGTGACTGTGGTCGCTGCCGGGCGGCAGGGCCAGCCGGTCGAGCTTGCCGTGAGCAACGCCGGTGTGACGCTCACCCCGGGCAGCGATGGCGTCGAGCGCCGCAGTGGGACGGGCTACGATGCCCTGTTCATCACCGCGCCGAAGGCCGGCGCCTTGGAAGTCACCATCAGCGGGAGCGGCGACGCTACGCTGATGCTGCTCTATGACAAGTCAGTCGGCCTCGATCTGGTGGCGCCGGCGGCCAACGCCCGCCAGCTGGTCGGGCGACCGCTTCTGCTCCAGGCCCGGCTGACGCGGGGCGATGCGGCGTTCTCGGGCAAGATCGTCGCCCATGTCCTGCGGCCGGGGACGACCATCGCTGATGACGTCAACCTGTTCGATGACGGCAAACACTCGGATGGCGCCGCCGGCGACGGCATCTACGGCAATACGTGGACCGGCGTCCAGAGCGAGGGCGACTACCGCGTGTTGATCGAAGCCATGCAGGACAAGACGCCCGTCGTGTCGCGCAGCCTGCAGGTCTACGGCGAGGCTCTGCCGATCATGATCGTCGACGCCCCGGCGGCAGGCACGCACTATCGCGGCGAACGGATGACCCTGGCGGTGCACTTCGCGCTCGCCGGGCTGCCGATTCCCGCCGCCGAGACCGCCGGTCTGACCGTCAAAGCCGTCATAACCACGCCGAACGGCGCCGGCAGCGCGTCGACCCAACTGACGCTGGCCGACGACGGCAACGCCATCGACGGCGACATGACCGCCGGCGACGGCGTTTTCTCGGGCCTGCTGATCCCGGACAGCGAGGGCGACCATCTGGTCACGTTCACTGCTGACGGCGCGCTTCGCGGCCGCGCCTATCACGACGAAATCACGCTGCCGGCCATGCCGGTGGCGAGTCCGGTCTTCATCAAAGTGACCCAGGTCGGTGGCAGCGCCGGCGTCGCCCCTGGCGGCAGCGGCAAGCTGACGCTAGAACTAAGTTCGGAGTCCGAGGCCGATGAGACAGTGGAAATCGGCCTGCTGCAAGCCGGCGTTCTGACTGCCAAGCCGGTCACGGTCACCGTCCCGGCAAAGGGCCAGATCAAGGCTGAACTCGTTCTGGAGGCGGCGGCCAACGCCGCGCTCGGCGATCAGCCGGCCACGGTCATCGTCTGCAAGGGACGGACCGGCGTCTCGTTCGAACCGCCGACGCTGCAGGCTGCGGTGCGAATCGGCCGCAGCAACACGCTGACCATCATCACCGGCGCCGTCGGCGCCCTGATCCTGCTGGCCGCGCTCTTGGTCGCCGGCTACATCGTCTGCGGGCAGGCTCTCTATCGTGCCGCCCTGGGCAAAGCCCACGTCGGCGGCGTCCTGTCCTGGTCCGGCAAGTCGACAGGCAGCGCCGATCTCGCGACGTTCGGCCGCTGGCATGTCAGTGTCGGCGGTCCCGGTTCCGATGTCGTGCTCCCGGGCTGTGATGCGCCGGTGCTGTTCCGCATCCGCACCCGGCTGCTCAGCATCGGCTCGCCGGTGCGGCTCGGCTGGGCCAGCCTGAGCGGCAAGCTGAGCTTCGGCTGCGAGGTCGTGGCTGAGGGCGATCACCGCGTCAGCTTCCGCGATTTCCCGAAGGGCCTCGAGCGCCTGTTCCAGGGCGACGAATTCCGCTGTGGCGATTTCGCCTTCCAGTATGAGAACGGCAAACTTCCGCCGCGTCCGCGACGTGGCGCGTGAAATCCGGAGGAATGACGATGCCGAATGGAGAACCGCGTCAGATCGCGCTGGTCGCACTCGGTGAGACCGGGCGGCGCGTCCTCGACGCAGTATCACAATCGGGCAGCGGATTCAGCAAGCGCGTCCTGCCTCTGACCATTGCCGGCGCACTCGGGCCGGCCGGCAGGCAGATCGTCATATCAGGTCCGGGCGGACAGCGGGGCGCGTTTCTCGTGCCGACCCAGGACTGGGTTCGCGGCGCCGCCGCGGACTATCTCAAACTGCACTTCAGCCCGGCGCAGGAGTTGCTGGGCGAGATCCTGGCCGAGCGACCCCGGCTGATGCTGGTCGTCGGTTCGCTGGCCGATCCGTGGGCCGCCTGTCTGATCGATGTCGCGTTGCGCGTCCGCGGTCTCAGGGCACGCCCGCGCGTGCCGCTGATCGGCATCGTGACGCTGCGGACCGGCGGCGACCAGGCGTCGACGCAGCGGGCGATGGGCTATGCCGCCATGAAGGAACTGCAGTACTTCCAGGACGGCAAGCTGTCTGAGGCCGACGCCAACACCGTCCCGCGGCGGGGACACGGCGCGCGGCCATCGCTGCGTGGCGGCCTGTTCGACCGGGTCTTCATCGTGCCCGACCCGGGTATCGACGACATCCCAGATATGGACAGCCACGCCGCCGTGGCGTCGATTTCCCAGGAAATATGTCTGGCCATCGACGGCGATGACGCGCTGCTCGGTGAGATTCCGCCGACTGCCGCTCCCTGCGGTGCCAAGCGGGCGGTGTTCGGCACGCTCGGCGTCGCCCGCCTCCGCTTCCCTGCCGCCGAGGTGCGCGACTACTGCACGGTGCGGGCCGAGTCAGCGCTCGTCAAACGGCTGCTGAGCGGCGATCACCCGACTCAGGAGGACCGCCTCGAGGATGACGAGTTCCTCCTCAGTCAGGACATCGGCTCGCCCGGCGGTACCGTCAAGCTTGTCGAGAGCCTCGTCCGCAACGCCGCCGATGCAGGTGGCATCGTCGCCGGTGTGCTCACCGGAAGCAGGGGGACCGGGCAGGCGTCGGCGATGGAACAGCTGGCCGTCGAGGAGACGGAGCTGCGCCGGCACATTCTGCCGCAGGTCGCGGAGGCCGTGCGGGTCAACGCCGAGCGCGAGCTGGCGAGGAAAATCGGCGCTTTGCGCGAGTGGACCCACTACATCCTGATCAACCGCGGCCTGAACGAAGCGTCGGCGTTCCTCAAGCGGTTCGAGAGCGGCGCTGTGGCCGCCATCGAGTCGCTGGAGCGCGAGCGCGATGACTGGGAGCGCCGCCGGCGCGACATCGAGGAGCGCATGGCCGCTTGCTGGAGCGAGTTCCGCGCCAAGCCGGCGCTCAGCGCCCTGTTCGGTCGCGGTCGCAGGGTCGAGCTTGAGGCGCATATCCGTGACTGTCACGACACGCTCGCTCGCGAGGAGGCCTATGATCTCGCCCGCAAGGAAGCCGGCAATCTCTTGCTGACCGGCCTGGTCGAATACGGCGGCTCCCTTCAGGACACGCTGCACAGCATCAGCGCCAAGCTCAGCGCCATCGATCAGGTGCTGGCCGGTCGCCTGGCCGGCATCGTCCTGCCCGAGGACAGCTCGCTCCGCGTCGATGACCTGCCGAACCTGTTCGCGCGGTTCTTCCCCGGCGCCCAGCCGCTGGTCGAACGGCTGCTCGGCGAACATGACGACCTGATCAACCACTTTGCCGCCGCGAGCGAGGAAGAGATCGAGGAGGCGCTGTTCCGGGAGGGCAGCGTCGACTTCGCCTCGAATATCAACTCGCTCGGCGTCTTCGATTCACTGACCGGCACCGACACCAGCGCGGAGCTGGACCGCCTGCTGGCATTCGCCCGCGCCCGGCTCGCCACGGTGCCGGACTGGGGCAGCGAAGCGATTACGGTTCTCACCGCCGGCGTCGCGGCAGGCAAATCCGCCGTCGCTGCGGGCGTGGTCGACAATCCGCTGAAGCGGGCGGCTGAGCCCGAGATCCGCCCCTGGCTCGCCAGCGTCGGCGCGAGGCACGCCGGCGGCGGGCGCAACGACGAGATCGTCTGCAGCGTCGTACGGCTCGGCCTGTCGGCGGGATGTTTCGCAGAAGCACAGGCGTGCCTGGCTGACTACGAGGACGGCAACCCCGAGCAACTGCACGTTTTCCCGCGCTACCGGCGGCTGCCGGATCTCGGCGTGAGCGTGCTCAAGCCAACACGGGGCAAGCGAGGGAAGAAGGAATGATTGACCGACTCGGCCCCCTTGGGGCCAAACTCTGGTCCGCCGCCGAGCGTGAGGCGGCATCTGCAGGGCGCACGGAGGTCGGCGCTGCCGACCTCCTTCTTGCGTATGTTCGCGCTGCTGCTCCGACTTGGGTGTTCGGGCCGACCGACCGGCTGATCGAGTCCCTGTCGGCAAGCGCGGCAGCCGCTGGAACAACTGCCGCCGCGCCGACCGATCTCCTCAAGCGGGCCGCCACGCAAGCGAATCTCATGTTCTCACCCAAGATCGAAGAGGTCCACCTGCTGCTGGCCGCGCTTGACGGCAGCGAGCCGTCGGTGGAGCAGGCGCTGCGCGCCGCCGGCATCGAACGCGAACGCCTCCGTCAGCAGATCATCCGCCCGGCGCGCAGCCACGTCGCCGGCGCCAGTGGCGAGTGCGGCGCGCTGGCGCAGTACGGGCATAACCTCGTTCAGGAGGCCGTCAGCGACCCGATCTGGTGGCGTGATGCCGAAATCGAAATGGTCATGGAGATCCTCGCCAGGCGACAGCGCAGCAACCCGCTTCTGGTCGGGGAGCCCGGTCTCGGCCGGCGCGTCGTCGTCGAGGGGCTGGCGCGGCGCCTGGCGACTGGCATGGTGCCGGAGAAGCTGCGCGACCATGTCATCTTCGAGATCCACCTGCCAGCTGTCATTGCCGGCGCCTCGGTGCGGGGAGAGTTCGAACGCCGGCTGCTGGCGATCATCAACGAAGCCCAGGCCAGCCGGAAGATCATCCTGTTCGTCGACGGCCTGCAGGGCCTGCTGGGCGGCAGCGCGGGCGAGTTCGGCGGGGCCGGCAGCATCGTCGGGCCGGCGCTGCTCGATGGCTCGATCCGCTGCATCTGCGCCGCGACGCCGAACGAGTACACCCACACGCTGTCCGAGGACACGATTTTCCATGAGGTGTTCCAGCCGATCCACCTGACGTTCCCGTCGCCGGAAGAGAGCGTGCGCATCGTCAACTCTGCGAAAGGGCTGTATGAGGCCTATCACAACGTCCGCATCAGCGAGGACCTGATACGCCGGGCGGTCGAGCTGACGCAGCAGTATCAGCGGGATGAGCACCTGCCGGACAAGGCGTTTGACCTGATCGACAGCACTGCGGCCCGGGTCTCGCTCCTGACGCGCAACGCCGAGACGCAGGTGTCGCTGACCGAGGACGACCTCCTGGCCGTCCTGTCGATGCGGACGAAGATACCGCTCAGCCGGCTGACCAGCGGCACGCTGAAGAGCCTGCTGAAGCTGGAAGAGCGCCTGTCAGCGCGAGTGATGGGGCAGGACGAGGCGGTCAGCCGCATCGCCGATATCATCCGGCTGACCAAGAGCCATCTTGACGTGAAACCAACCCGCCCCGATGGCGTGTTCCTGTTCGTCGGCCCGACCGGCGTCGGCAAGACGGAGATGGCGCGGGCGATGGCCGATGCGCTGTTCAGCGATGAGAGCAAGCTGATCCGCCTCGACATGTCTGAGTACATGGAGGCGCACAGCGTCGCCAAGCTGATCGGCGCGCCGCCCGGGTACGTCGGATCGGACCAGGAGGGCCGCCTGACCGGGCGCGTGCGTCAGGACCCGTACTGCCTGATTCTCCTCGACGAGGTCGAGAAGGCCCACCCCGATGTGCTGAACATCTTCCTGCAGGTGTTCGAGGACGGCCGCCTGACGGATTCGCAGGGGCGGACAGTCTACTTCAGCAACGCGACCATCGTCATGACCAGCAACCTCGGCGCCAGCGCCAGTCCCGACAAGAAGGAGCTGGGGTTCGGCCAGAAGACGGAGCGGGAACGGGAAGAGGAGCAGCGGCGCTCATACATGGCCGCGATTCGCGGCTTCTTCCGGCCGGAGTTCATCAACCGCATCGATGAGATCATCTTCTTCCGGTCGCTGTCGCCGAAGGACATCCACGCCATCGCTCTGGCCAAGCTGACCGAGATTGGCCAGCGGCTGCGCGAGCAAGGCAGCGAGGTGACATTCGCGCCCGGCGTTGCCGAAGCGCTGGCCGCAGACGGCTACAGCGCCGAATTCGGCGCCCGCTACCTCAACCGCACCCTTGAGACGCGCGTCCTCAAGCCGCTGTCACGGCTGTTCCTCAGCCACGAGGGTCCGGGCAAGTTCGAAGTGGCCGTCGTTGACGGCGAAATCGTCGTCCGCCCGGCCCCGGCCAACTAGCCGCCAGCCGGCAGGACGACGACACCTGGGAGGGATAACCTGTGGCGACGAGTCTCGACGTCGAGCAGATCCTGCGCCGCCAAGGCATTCAGTACACATTCCTGGCCGACGGGCGCTGGCGCATCGGCTACAAGGGGTTTGACATCATCCTTCTCCACGACGCCGATGGCCAGTGGCTGACGTTCGTCGTGCCGTTCGGACCGGCCGCCGGGCTTGCGACGCCGGACGCTCAGGCGTTCCTCATCTGGCTGCTGCGCGTCAACTGGGCAGTGCCCTGCGGCGCGTTCGCCATCTACCCTGAGACGGACGAATTGGTCTTCACCGACCAGATCCCGACTGACGACCTTGGCGAGACCGAGTTGCTGGCCAGCCTCAACTCGTGTGCCCTGGCGATCGACAACTATGGCGACGCCGTGCGGGCACAGTGCCGTCGGGAGTAGGGCGAGCGCGAGAGGATCAGACGGATTGACCGGGGACGTGCCGTGCAGGCGCGTCCCCGGTCGCTTTCCGGCACATTTCACCGCCCGCGGAGAAGAAGCGACAGGCCGCGACACCCAAGATGGAGTCTGGCGCAGCGAGGTCTGAAAGGCTGCGAGCAAGGCGCCGGCGCTGGAGTCAGGACTGTTGCGAGGCGGGCGTCAGCAGACTGGGAGGAGGAGACTGGGGCCGGGGCGCGAATGTCAAGTATGAGGGACACAGCTCGAAAAGTGACAGAAGCGGAGGGGTCGCTCTGCGCACTATCGACATCATCTACGCCCTGTTCCGCCAACACATCGTGCCCGCCGGCGGGGAGATCTCGGCGGCGGCGATCGTCAGGCTGCTGGAGAACTTCGACGTCTCCGAGGACGCGGCCCGCTGCACGATCTCGCGGATGAAGCGCGACGGGCTGCTGGCCAACCGCCGCTCCGCCACCGGCAGCTTCTATCGCCTGACGCGGCAAGGCGAAGTCGCGGCGCGGATCGGCGAAGCCCTGGAGCGCCCCGAGCCGGCACAGTGGGACGGGCGCTGGTGGCTGGTCAGCTACCGGCTGCCGAGCGTCAAGCGGGCCTGGCGCGAGGAGCTGCGGCACTATCTCGAGTGGCTTGGCTACGGCCGGCTCGGTCAGGGGCAGTACATCTCGCCGCATGGCTACAGCGAGCTGCTGCTCGGGCGGCTGCGCGAGCTGGGCGTCAGCAAGTGGGTCGACGTCTACGCAGCAGACTACCTCGGCGGGCGGGAACCGAAGCAGATCGCCGCCGACGTCTGGAATCTTCCGGCGATCGATAAGCGCTACAGCGACTTCCTGGCCAAGCACGAACCGCTGGCGCGGCGCTTCCGTGAGGTCGGCGGGCCGCGCTCGATCCTGCACGGCCAACTCAGCTTCGTTGGCCACCTGTACCTGGTCAACGACTACCTGGATGTCGCCCGCGACGATCCGCGCCTGCCGGAGGCGATGTTGCCTGAGCGCTGGACCGGTGGCCGGGCGCGCGGATTTTTCCGCGACTACGAGGCCAGTCTGGCCAAGCCGGCAGCGGCTTTCTTCGCCGAGGTCCGAGGGGAGGGGTAGGGCGTGAAGCGTTTGATGGGGGAAGATCCCGGGCGCCGGCAGCTCAACCGCCAGTATGCGATGTATCTCGTGACGCTGGTGCTGGTGGCCGTGATGCTGGCGGTAGTCAAACGCATGTATGGTGCGCCCTAGGAGCGCGTCAGACACACCCTCTCTGCCATATTTCGACTGTAGAAGGAACGCGGCGTCCGGCAGCGAATTACTCGCGCAGGCCGGACGCCTTTCTGCGCGGCCAAGCAAGGAGGAATAGCGTTTGCTGGCGTTAGTCAATGGCAAGCTCCTGACCATGACACACGGCACCATCGACGGCGGCACGGTGCTGATCGATGGTGGCAAGATCGTCGCCGTCGGCCGCGACGTCACCATCCCGCAAGGCTGCAAGACTGTCGACTGCCAGGGCAAGTACGTGCTCCCCGGCCTGATCGACGCCAACGGCATGGTCGGCCTTCACAACGACGGCTTCGGCTCGATCGGTCACGATGAAGATGAGAAGTTCACTCCCGTGGCGCCGCAGTTGCGCGCCATCGATGCCATCTGGCCGGAGGATCCGGCGCTGGCCGACTGCGTCAAGGCCGGCATCACTGCTGTCTCGGTCGGCCCGGCGACGACCGGCGTCATCACCGGTCAGTGCGCCGTCATCAAGACGCGCGGCGGCGCCATTGACGACATGGTCGTCAAGGCCCCGGCCGGACTGCGCATTTCGATCACCGGCACGCCGCGCTCGCCGTGGGGCAACACCGGTGTCACACCGCGCGACCGCAGCACCGACATCGCGCTGCTGAGGCAGGAGCTGCGGCGGGCCAAGGAGGCAATCGAGAAGCAGGAGAAGGCGGCGGCCAAGGCCGATGCCGGCGACGCGGCGGGCGGGCCCGACCGCAATCTGAAGCAGGAAGTCCTGATTGCGCTGCTCAAGGGCGAGCTGCCGGCTCGCGTCAACGTACGCTACAGCTATGACATCGACAACGCCCTCGAACTGGCCCGGGAGTGGGGGTTCAAGCTCATCCTCGAGGACGCCCCGGACGCCCAGCTGATGGTCGGGGATATCGCCAAGGCCGGTGCTCCGGTGATCGTCGGGCCGCTGCCGGTCAACAAGGAAGGCGAGCGCAAGAACCTGTCGCTGAAGACGCCCGGCATCCTTGCCAAAGCAGGGGTCAAGGTCGCCATCGCCTCCGGTTTCCCCGAGACGCCGATCCGCTACCTGTTCGTCTCGGCAGCGCTGGCCTGCTCGGAAGGAATGCCCGAAGACGACGCCCTGAAGGCGATCACCATCAACGCCGCCGAGATCCTCGGCGTGGCCGACCGCATCGGCTCGCTCGACGCCGGCAAGGACGCCGACATCGTCGTCTATGACGGCCATCCGTTCGAGATTACGTCTCGCGTCGACCGCGTCTACATGGACGGCGAACTGGTGGCCGGCGGCTGCTGCGCCGACGCGGCTCACGGCTGCTGCAAGGAGGGGAAGTAAGCCATGCTGGCGATCAAGAACGCCAAGATCCACACGGTTGCCAACGGCATCATCGAGCGTGGCACGGTCATCGTGAGGGACGGCAAGATCGCCGCGGTCGGCGTCGACCTGCCCATCCCCGCGGATTGCGAGATTGTTGACGCCACCGGCCTGACGCTGATGCCCGGCATCGTCGAGGCGCACTGCCACGTCGCGTCTATGGAAGCCGACGACGATGACATGATGGATGGCGGCGAGAGCGGCGGCGGCTGGGGCCTGCCGGCGGCGACGCCCGAACTCGACTACTGGTATGCCTTCAACCCTCGCAGCGAGGGACTCAAGCGCGCCGTCGCGGCCGGTATCACGACGATCATGACCGGCCCCGGCAGCGGCAAGATCATCTCCGGCACCAACTTCGCTGCCAAGACAGCCGGCGACAGCCGCAAGCAGATGATCATCAAGAACCCGGTCGGCCTGAAGATGGCGTTCGGCGAGAACCCGAAGCGCAACTACGGCAGCCGCCATCAGATGCCGTCGACCCGCATGGGCAGCGCCGCGGTCCTCCGCGAGGCGCTGATCAGGGCACAGAACTACATGCGCAAGCAAGAAGCCGCGGCCAGGGGTGTCGTCGGCGCGAACGGCAAGCCGGTCGAGGCGCCGCCGCTCGACTACAAGCTCGAGCCGATCGTCAAGGTGCTGAAGCGGGAGCTTAAGGCACGTGTCCACGCGCACCGCGCCGACGACATCATGACCGTCCTGCGCATCCGCGACGAGTTCGGCATCGACATCACCATCGAGCATGCCTCCGAGGCCGACCACATCATCGACGAGGTCGCCAAGCGCGGCGTGCCGTGCATCGTCGGCCCGACCTACATCTCGCGCTCGAAAGTCGAGACGCGCGGCAAGACGTTCGCCACCCCCGGCCGCCTCGAGCGGGCCGGCATCAAGGTCGCCATCACCACCGACGCCGGCGTCGTGCCGATCGAGTACCTGCGCATGTCGGCGTCGCTCGCCTACCGCGAGGGGATGTCCGAGGCGGGGACGATCCGGGCGATCACGCTCAGCGCGGCGGAGATTCTCGGCGTCGAGGACCGCGTCGGCAGCATCGAAGTGGGGAAAGATGCCGACCTGGTGCTGCTGAACGGGCATCCGCTGTCGCTCCTGACGACGGTGCAGAAGGTCTGGGTCGACGGTGTGAAGCGGTGGGACCGGGAGATTGACAAGGAGGCCTGGGAGAAGTAGGGGCGGGGTCAGGTGCGGGAAGTGTGAGTGTAAGTTGGAACGACTTACTTGCGTAACTAGTAGATGCTACCGCGAAGGGACCGGCGGCATATGCCTGCCGGTTCCTCTATCTGAGCCGCTTCAGCCGACTGACACTGCGGCAGGATGATACATTGTGGAGGTGAGCATCATCGTCCGAACCGTATGTTAGCGTCCCAGCAAGTGGTGTAAATTCGGACCGGTTGTCACGGCCGGTGATAAAATGACCCAGGGTCGCCGGGGATGAATTGACCCGCCCCTCAGCGAAAGACACCAACGAGTCCCGCGAAGATTCGGAGGTGTCTCACATAATGCTGGGAGGCG
>JBLNDB010000083.1:0-6117 GCA_050261235.1 Chloroflexota bacterium | reverse complement strand
CGCCCCCGCGCCCGCCCCCCCCCCCCCCCCGCGACTCGTGGTATCATGTAGCCACAACCACCCACGCGCAGAACAGGGGGCCTCGCCGTTTGGATGCCTACAAGCCGCTCTTGATTGCGCTCGGTCGCTTCTTCCGGGGTTTCGTGATGACGTTCCTGACGCTGTTCGTCATGGCGACAGTGGTGTCGCTGCTGGCCAACGCATTGCACTGGCCGTCGTTCGCGGTGGGCGCCGGCGATGTCAGCCTGTATGCCTACCAGGCCGGCACCGATGGCATGCTCGGCGTCGGCGCGTTTCACATCTCGATGTTCGTCGGCCTGGTGAGCGGCGCGCTGACGTTCCTGAAGGGCGGTCGAAAGTAGATGCTCAGCGTCGTGTTCAGCTCCCTCGGCTCGGTACCGGATCGCGACCTGCGCTACGCAGTGATCATCGCCCGGCACGCCGGGCGGTTTCTCTTTGTCAGGCATCGCGCCCGGGCGACGCTGGAGATTCCGGGCGGGCACATCGAGGCCGGCGAGTCCCCGTTGGCTGCGGCAGCCCGCGAACTGCGCGAGGAGACCGGCGCCCTTCGCTTTTCCATCGACCCGATTTGCATCTACAACGTGCGCACGGAGCACGGCGACTCGTTCGGACTGCTCTGCCGGGCCGAGGTCGCTGAACTGGGGCCGCTGCCAGAGAGCGAGATCAGGGACGTCCTGGCGCTTGCCGCCTGTCCCGCACCGACGCAGCTCACCTATCCCGATATCCAGCCGCACCTCTGGGCACGCGCCTTCGCCGATGAGGCAGGCGCGCCGGCAACGCGGTAGCAGGGGCGAGCTGAACACCCGAGCCTCGCAATGCGCGCAGGTTCAGGTTTCTTGTCGAGCGATTCTGGCCCGCACGCCGCTGCCGGGCGCAGGAGCTTGTCCAGCAAGGCAGAATGGGGCAAGTGGCGACACTTCGGAGGGAGGATGGGAAGTTGTCCATGCGGAACTCCACGCGACCGGTTCTGGCCCTCGCCCTTGCTGCTGTCCTGGCCTTCAGCTCCTCGGCGGCCGCGCTCGCCAAAGGCAAGACCCCGCCGGTTACCAACCCGATGGATTTCGCTCGCTGGACAAGCCTGGCTGACTGGAACAGCGGCACTTTCGACCACATCATGCCGGTCATGACGGGCGATCCGGCCGGCAACGGCGGCCTCGTGCTCGATCCCGCCGATGGACTGCTGACCGGCACCGACACAGCCGGCATGTACAACAGCGGTGACTACTACTACGGGACCTACACGACCCCGGTGGTTGTGACCGACATTCCCTTCAACTGGGCTGTCGCCTCTTGGGATGCGACCACACCGGAAGGTACGTGGCTGCAGCTGGAGATGACGGCGCAGAAGGCGGACGGCACCTGGACCAAGTGGTACAACATGGGCGTCTGGGCTTTCGAGACGGTCACCGTCCGGCGGCACTCCGTCTACGGTCAGGCCGACAAGGACGGCACCGTCGACACGGATACGCTGAAGCTCGGCAAGGCGGCCGTCGCCTACCAGTGCAGGCTGACACTGTTCACCGCCGACCCGGCGCTGACACCGCAGGTCAACCTGATCTCCGTCATTGTCCACAACACAAGAGGCGAGCTCACAGCCATGACGCCCGATCGATCGGCCTGGGGGATCGAATTGGCCGTACCCGAGCGGTCGCAGATGGACTATCTGCCCGAGGGCAGCGCCTGGTGCAGCCCGACCGCGACTTCGATGGTCATGGAGTACTGGGCTGGCATCACCGGCAACAGCGACCTCAACCAGACGGTGCCGGCGATTGCCGCCCGCTGTAGGGATTACGGTTACGGTGGCACCGGCAACTGGCCGTTCAACACGGCCGCGGCCGCAGGCTACGGGCTCGAGGCATACGTCAGCCGGTTCCAGTCGCTCAGCCAAATTGAGCAGTGGATCAAGGCCGGCGTGCCGGTTGTGATTGGCATCCAGTTCAAGAAGGGCGATCTGACTGGCGCGCCGATCCTGTCAACGAGCGGGCATCTCATTCTCGTCCGCGGCTTCGACGAGAACGGCAATGTCATCTGCAACGACCCGGCCGCCACCTATTCACAGGGCGAGGATGTACGCGTGGTGTACATCCGCGAGGAGCTTGAAGCGGCTTGGCTTGGCGCAAACGGCATCGTCTACTTGATTTACCCGGCCGGGCATCCGACCCCGGCTGATCCCCGCGGCAGCTGGTAGCTGCCTCTCAACTTCGCTTCCCTCACAAGGGGTGCCCTCGCCGTGCGCGGCATAGGGTGCCCCTCACCATGTCCAAGTTCACAATCCCGCAACATTCCGGGCGTAGAATGGGTACGTGCGGAACACCAATCCTCCCTCTCGGTGATCCGCGTCGTCAACTGCGGCCACCCATGTGGCGCAATACCCCCGACCGAAGAGCGGCATGCTATCGGTCGGGGGTATTTGCATCATGGCCGGATCTCGTCGCGGTTCGCCAACATCTCGCTGACAAGGGGGGCGCAAATGGCATTCCGAGTCCGCAATCTCAAGCCGCGCACCGGTCTCGCGGTGCCGCTCAAGTGGACGCTCGGCGGTATCGCCATCACGCTGGTCGCGGGGACGCTGTCGCACTTCGTGTTCGAGTGGCTCGGGCGCTGGCCGCCGCTGGCCCTTGTCTTTCCCGTCAACGAGAGCACGTGGGAGCACCTCAAGCTGGCTTTCTGGCCGATGCTGCTCTGGGCCCTGGTCGAGCGCCCGGCGCTCCGCGGGCGCGTCAACAACTTCCTTGCCGCCGAGGTGACCGGCATCACGGTGGCGATCACGGCCATCACGGTGATCTTCTACACCTACACCGGCATCATCGGGCACGACGTGATGTGGCTGGATCTGCTGGACTTCGCCGTATCCGTGGCGCTTGGCTACATCGTCCGTCTGCGCATTATGGGTGCCGAGCCGGCACCCGGCCGTGCCGCCGCAGCGGCTGCGGTCATCGGGGCGCTGCTCGTGGCGTTCCTGACGTTCACGTTCTTCCCGCCGGCGGCGGAGCTATTCCGCGACCCGCGGACAGGCGAGTACGGGATACCGCTGGCCTACAGCGACAGTTCCCAGGTCTCGCTGTGCAAGCCCGGGGCGAGCGACTCGTCCGGCTCGCTGTGGACCATCCGAAAACCGGCCCGCTCGTAGATGTGACGGGCGGCCAGCAACACATCCTCGGTCCAGAGGGTAATCCTGCTGTAGCCGGCCTGCCGGGCGAAGGCGATGCACTCATCGACGAGGCGGCGGCCGATGCCCAGCCCGCGCGCCTCCGGCTCGACGAGGAAGAGACGGAGCTTGGCAACCGCGTCGGACTGCTTGGCGAGGACGATGCAGCCGACGTCGCGACCGTCGCGCTCGGCGATCCAGCACCGCTCGCGGGCAGCATCGAAGTCGCGGATGAAGTCCGCGACGATGCCGGCCACCAGGCCTTCGAAGTTGGCGCCCCAGCCGTATTCGCGGGCGTAGAGGGCACCGTGGCGGTAGACGATCCAGCCGAAGTCGCCGGGGCGCGGCGGCCGAATGGTATAGGGGAGACGCGGTCCAGCGGGCGTGGAGTTGACTTCCGGCATGACAAACCTCCTTGAGGGCGAGTCACGGGCGGTACGAGAGAAGTGTTTGACAGAGCGGGACATTCTCCTCGCGTGCGCTCCCGGATTGCATGGACCGGCGGCACAGGTGATGCCGGCAGTGGCGGCGGACGCCAGCGCGGCCGGGGATGATGGCCAATCTGGCAGAAGAGGCAGCGCGCGCTGTCAACCGACCGCTCGGGCAGGCTCGTGATTGGCGCTGGTGAGCATGTCATTATTCTCACGGGAGCAGGCGATGGTGACAGGTCGCGGCTGGGAAACCTCATGAATCTCCATCTTTGCGACTTCCGCACTCGCGACGTTCGCACCGCAACTGCCTCGCTACACGCAAAAGCTCGCCCCGCCTGAGAACTCAGGCGGGGCGTCGTTGCGCTCACATGCCGCTATTGGGTTCGCGGAGGGCAGGGCAATCGGGTCCAGACTCATCTGGAGGCCGGAGAATGCCGATTGATGGGACACAGGACCCGGGGGAGGGAGGGATGAACCGTGAGAATCGGCACTTCGCAAGTCGCGCTGATATCCCGGCACGAAGCCAGCGTCCGCGAATCGCGCCAGGAGACCCTGCGCTACTGGATCGGCAACGGGCGCCAGACCGAACTGCGGACCGGGACGCCGGCAGCCGTTCAGCCGGAGCGCCGGGCAATCGCCGCCGACCGGCTGGAGTTGAGCGCTGAGATGCGCCGGATGCTGGCCCAGGCAGAGAGCCAGGCCAGGGCAAGCGTTGCTTCACCGGCGGAGGTGCCGCACGGTCAGGCCATGGATGGCGCGCCCGCCGACAGTGACGGTCCGGCGCCGGAGAAGAGCGCCGAGATCATCATTGCCGAGGGCGTCATCGAGATGCTGACCGGTGAGAAGGTCGAGATCGAGGTGGCCCATGTCGGCGGACGCCCGGAGGCGGACGCTGCCACCAATGCAGCCGCGGCTGCCGAGCGGGCGCCGGCGCGACGCGCCGGCTGGGGCCTCGAGTACCGCTGCGACGCGGTTCGCGACGAACGCGAGACGACGACGTTTGCGGCCACCGGGCGGGTCGCGACCGAAGACGGCCGGGCGATCGACTTCGCGCTGGCAACGGAGATGAAGCGCGAGTACCACGCCGAGGAGCACGTTGTCGCGCGGGCGGGTGACGCGCCCGTGAAGGATCCGCTGGTGCTGAACTTCGGCGGACAGGCCGGGGCCCTGACCACAGAGCGGGTGCAGTTCGACCTCGACGCCGATGGCGAGAAGGAAGCGATGCCGTTCGCCGGCCCCGGTAGCGGGTTCCTGGTCTATGACCGGGACAGCGACGGGTTCGTGGACGATGGCAGTGAGCTGTTCGGGCCACAGACCGGCGACGGGTTCGCTGAACTGGCGGCCCTGGACGCGGACGGCAACCACTGGATCGACGAGGCTGATCCTGCATACAGCCAGCTGATGGTGTGGACGCGTGACGGGGGCAGTGATGCCCTGGCGACGCTGCGGCAGCTGCAGGTCGGGGCCATCTACCTGGGCACGACCGAGACGCCGTACTCAGTGAGGGACGCCAATAATCGCGTGCTCGGCGAGATGCGGGAGAGCAGCGTGTTCCTGTACGAGGACGGGCGAGCGGGGGTGGTGACGAGGATAGATGTGATAGCGCAGACACAACAGCCGTCGCGACGGCTCGAGACTGCACCGCTGATCCTGTGACTCCCATCATCACGGTCTTGGAGCCGACAAACGTCGACGAGCCGGAATGTCGCCCGATCCAGCAGTTCCGCGCCTTCCGCGTTTGAACAGCCTGGGTATGATCCACTGAGCTCTACCCACCGTACCGGATGGGTGGTTCCAGGCTGGCTCGAGCGCCACCCAACACAGAACCAACACTCTTGGACTGGAGGCGAGCACTTGGCCGATAGGAATCCCCCGTGGGCACGGGACGAACTCATCCTTGCCTTGGATCTGTACTTTCGCTGCAACCCGACTCGCACATCAGAACGTAATCCGGAGATCATTGATCTCAGCGCGTTTCTTAGACGGCTACACATTCATGGCGACAAGGTTGTGTCACCAACGTTTCGAAACCCCACCGGCGTGTACATGAAGCTCTGCAACTTCCTTCGACTTGATACTTCCTACGGGAAGACAGGACTCAATGCGGGCAGCAGAATGGACAAGGCGGTCTGGGACGAGTTCGCCGATCAGAAGGAGCGCCTGCACCTGGTGGCACAAGCCATACGGCACGGAGTCTCCGATTCCGCGACGGGCTTGAGCGCACGCCCGTCGGTATCACCTGAAGACGCTGAATACGAGTACCCCGAAGGCAGAGTGCTTTTCCTCAGTCATCGATCGCGTGAGAGGAACACCACTTTGGTCAAGCGGAAGAAGAGTACGGCCCTTAGGGAGTCGGGAGCGCTCAGGTGTGAAGTGTGTGGTTTCTCCTATGCGTCGCGGAATGTGTCAAGATGAATGAGACAGGTTTTCACTGAGTTTAGTGTAGATCAGCGCGGTAGTTGCTGCGCTGCCCCGTGGTTCAGTCGTCAGCGGCATTCGGCGCCGCGATGCGCGGCG
>JBLNDB010000082.1:0-24500 GCA_050261235.1 Chloroflexota bacterium | reverse complement strand
GTCGCCGTGCTCGAACTCCCCGAGGCCGGTGAACGGATCATCGAGACAATCTCGCCAGAACTCCTCGGAGTGGCAATCGGGGTCTGCCTGGACGCCCAGTCGATGCAGCGCTGCTTCCTCAATGCGATGGAGCGTCTGGCGCGCGTTCTCGAATCGCGCGACCCATACGCGAACGGGCACTCTGATCGCGTGGCGCGCTACTCTGCTGAACTGGCGCGCGTTCTCGGTTGCCCGCCGGATGAGATCGAGCAGATCTACCACGCGGCGGTCTTGCACGACCTTGGCAAGGCGAGCATCGCTGCCGGCATTCTCGAGAAGCCCGGGTCGCTGACCGAGAGTGAGCTCGAGACTGTCCGCAAACATCCGAAAGTGGGCGCTGACATCCTGTCGACACTGTCGTTCCTCGGCGGCGTCACGGACATCGTCCGTTCCCACCACGAGTGGTACAACGGCGAGGGCTACAACGAGGGCCTGCGGGCGAACGAGATTCCGCTCGGCGCTCGCATCGTCGCCGTCGCGGATGCGTTCGAGGCGATGACCGCCGACCGGCCCTACCGGCGGGCGATGCCGTTGGCGAAGGTCATCGAGCGACTGCGTAAGGGCGCCGGCCTGCAGTGGGATGCCAATGTCATTGAGGCCTTGCTGGGCATCATCGCGAACGGCCTCCTTGACTGAAAAACCGCGTCATGACTGCAACTGCGCGCGCTGGCAACGGCCAGGCGCGCTATTGCGCTATTTTGCAGACATGAACGGGTGTCCGCGCGAGCGAAATAGCCCAATTTCGAAAGAAAGCAAGAGATAGTGAGCCCACCTACGCTCGTATGGGAATTTCGCCGGAATCCTTGACAATACGATGGAATATGCTACAATTCATTTCGATTGGTAATCGGCCATCCACGTTTGGAGGCAGAGACTGGCAAAAGGGGGTCGACAGAAATGCGCGCTTTGGGGCGACATGTTTTGGCTGAAGTTTATGGTTGTGAGTTTGACGCCATAAACGACATCAAAAAAGTCGAGAGTACCATGGTCAAGGCGGCCCTGGAGGCAGGCGCTGAAATTCGGGAAGTGGCTTTCCACAAGTTCAGTCCGCAGGGAGTCAGCGGCGTCGTCGTGATATCCGAGTCGCATCTGGCCATTCACACTTGGCCGGAGCTCGGCTATTGCGCCGTCGACGTGTTCACGTGCGGCGAGCGCGTCGATCCCTGGGTTGCCTGCGATTTCATATTCAAGGCGTTTGGTGCAAAGCGAGTCGAGACGCAGGAACTGAAGCGCGGCGTCAACGTCGAGGCCGAGCGTCCGGCCGCCGGTTCGTAACCAACAGGATAGCGCTGATCGGGCGACAGACCATTGGTCTGTCGCCCGCTTTCGTCTGTCCGCGGCAGTGCAGAACCACTGGCAAGAGTGGAGGATTAAGGGGTGGGTCCGCGAATATAGTGCCTGTGCGCTTGGCCTCGACATGCCGCGCGGCGCTGAATCAAGGCGCCGCGCCGAGGGCATTCCTTAGGGAGAACAGGCGTCGAACGAACAAGGAGGCAGATGTATGGACGAACTGCTGACGATGCTTCAGGATCTGACTGATGCGCCGGGCATCTCCGGGTATGAGGGCGAGGTCAGGAAAGTCATCGAGCGGTACATGCGCGGCTACGCCGAAATCACGCACGACCGACTCGGCAGCATCATCTGCAAGAAGGCAGGCCAGTCGGACCGCCCGCGGATCATGATCGCGGGCCACATGGACGAGATCGGCTTCATCGTCACCCTGATCACCAAGGAGGGCTTCCTCAAGTTCCAGACCGCCGGCGGCTGGTGGGAACAGGTCATGCTGGCCCAGCGTGTCGTTGTGAAGACTGCCAAGGGTGATGTCGTCGGCGTGATCGGCAGCAAGCCGCCGCACATCCTGAGCGCTGACGAGCGCAGCAAGGTCGTCCAGAAGAAGGACATGTTCATCGACGTCGGCGCGACCAGCGAGGAAGAAGTCAGGGCGATGGGCGTGCGGCCGGGCGACCCGGTGGTGCCGTTCAGCCCGTTCGCGGTCATGAAGAACGAGAAGATGCTGATGGCGAAGGCATGGGATGACCGCCTCGGCTGCGCACTGTTCATCGACGTCATCAAGGCTCTGCAGGGCGTCGACCATCCGAACACCGTCTACGGCGTCGGCACGACGCAGGAAGAGGTCGGCCTGCGCGGCGCCACCACCAGTTCGAACGTCATCCAACCCGATATCGGCATCGCCCTCGAAGTGGGCATCGCCGGCGACATGCCCGGCGTCAAGCCGGAGGATGCGCAGGAGAAGCTTGGCCTCGGACCGGCGCTGCTGCTGTACGACGGCAGCATGATCCCCAACCCGCGCCTGCGCGAACTGGTCATTGCCACCGCCGAAGAGAACCACATCCCGTATCAGTTCGACGCGATGCCGGGCGGCGGCACCGACGCCGGTCGCATGCACGTCACCGGACCCGGCGCGGCCAGCATCGTCATCGGTATTCCGACCCGTTACATCCACAGCCACCAAGGCATAATCCATCGTGACGACTACGTCAACTCGGTCAAACTGGTCCTCGCCCTCGTCAAGAAGCTCGACGAGCGGACTGTCGCCAGCCTGACCGACTGAGACAGCCGTGACGGCGACGGCTCCGCAACGTGTCGCCGCGGGTTCGAGAACAGGCAGGGGGGTGCCGGATTGGAGCGGACGCTTGTACTCGTGAAGCCGGATGGCGTCGCGCGGGGGTTGTGCGGCGAGGTCATCAGCCGGTTGGAGCGGGCGGGCCTCGAACTGAGCGCGGTTCGGTTCCTCGTCATGACCGACGCGCTTGCTCGGCAGCAGTATGCCGAACACGCGGAGAAGGAGTTCTTCGCCGATCTCTGCCAGTTCATGTCGTCCGGGCCGGTGCTGGCCATCGCGGTTGCCGGTGACGACGCCGTGGCCCGGGTGCGCCGCCTGCTCGGAGCGACCGATCCGGCGGCAGCGGCCCCTGGCACGATCCGCCATGATCTCGGTGAAACCAAGCGCCGCAACGTCGCGCACGGGTCGGCGACGGTGGCTGACGCGGCCCGCGAGATCGCCATCTACTTCCGGCCGGAGGAGCTGGTGCGCTGATGATCCTGGTCGGTACGTCGGGCTACAGCTATGAAGACTGGCGT
Organism: Chloroflexota bacterium; assembly: GCA_050261235.1. GTDB lineage: Bacteria > Bacillota > Sulfobacillia > JBFLWA01 > JBLNDB01 > JBLNDB01. Next base: position 21,359 of record JBLNDB010000082.1, on the reverse strand, counting down.
GGTGCCCTCTATGGCCCCACTCTGAACCAGCGCGACTTCCTCAGCTTTTACGCGGAGCGGTTCCCTACTGTCGAGCTGGACTTCACGTACTACCGGATGCCCAACGCGCGCACCATGGCGGCTATCGAGAGCAAGACTCCGCCGTCGTTCCGCTTCACAGTCAAGCTGCACCAGTCGATGACCCACCAGATTCCCGCCGTGCCAGACGAGATCACAGGGAACGAAGCCCTGTTCCGCGAGGCGATGCGGCCGCTCGCCGACGCTGGCAAGTTGGGCTGCCTGCTCGCGCAGTTCCCGTACAGCTTCCGGCGCAGCCCCGGCAATCTCGACTACATCCGCGGCCTCCACGAGCGACTTGCGATGCCGCTGGTGGTCGAGTTTCGCAACCGCGACTGGGTCGCCGACGAGACGCGTGCCGAGCTGAGCAAGATGGGCGTCGGCTACTGCTGTGTCGATGAGCCGGCGCTGAAGGGGCTGATGCCCCGCGAAGCGGTCGCGACGTCGAGAATCGCCTACATCCGCTTCCATGGGCGCAATGCCGCCAAGTGGTGGAAGCACGACCAGCCGTGGGAGCGGTATGACTACCTGTACAGCGACGACGAACTGCGAGAGTGGTTGCCCGACATCGAACAACTGGCCTCCCGAACCGATGTCACGTACGTTCTGTTCAACAACTGTCATGCCGGGCAGGCGGCCCGCAATGCCAGGACGATGCAGTTGCTTCTCGGGGAGCGAACCGGCGTCGCCGAGCCGCCGCCGCTGGCAGAGCAGATCAAGCTGTTCTGATGCACCGATCACAGCCCAGACGAAGGAGTGGTAACAATGTCTCACATGACGCATCTCGAGTGCTCGCGCTGCGGCGAGAAGCATGCGGCTGACCAGGTCCAGGGGCTCTGCCGGAAGTGCGGCGGCCCGCTCCTGGCGCGCTACGACCTCGACGCACTGGCCAGGAGTGTCAAGAAATCGGACCTGGCCGGCCGGGTCAGCACCCTCTGGCGCTACCGCGAGTTCCTCCCGGTGAGCGGTGATGACGACATCATCACGCTCGGCGAAGGGATGACACCGCTGCTCCCGGCGCGCCGGCTCGGCCGCGAGATCGGTTGCGAAGACCTGCTGATCAAGGACGAGGGCCTCAACCCGACCGGCAGCTTCAAGGCCCGCGGCGCCTCGGTCGGCATCTCGATGTGCAAGGAGCTTGGCATCGAGGCGATCGCCATGCCCACCGCCGGCAACGCCGGCGGCGCCTGGGCTAGCTATGCGCGACGCGCCGGCATCGCCGCGCACATCGCGATGCCGAAGGACGCTCCGGCGATGGCGATGAAGGAGTGCCTGGCGACCGGCGCCCATGTCTACCTTGTCGACGGTCTCATCTCGGACGCCGGCAAGTTGATCGGCACTGCCGCCAAGCACTTCGGCTGGTTCGACGCAGCGACGCTCAAGGAGCCGTACCGCATCGAAGGCAAGAAGACGATGGGCCTGGAGCTCGCCGAGCAACTCGACTGGGAGTTGCCTGATGTCGTGGTCTACCCGACCGGCGGCGGCGTCGGCCTGATCGGTATGATGAAGGCGTTCGCCGAGCTCGAAGCGATCGGCTGGATCGGCAAGAAGCGCCCGCGGATGATCTCCGTTCAGGCCGAAGGGTGCGCGCCGATCGTCAAGGCGTTCGAGGCCGGCCGCGACGAGAGCGAGTTCTTCCAGAACGCCGCGACCATCGCCGGCGGTCTGCGCGTTCCGAAGGCGCTCGGTGATTTCCTGGTCCTGCGCTATGTCCGCGAGACCGACGGCGTGGCGATCGCTGTCAGCGATGCTGAGATCCGCAAGGCACTGCAACAGACCGGCAGTTGTGAAGGCATGTTCGTCTCACCTGAAGGGGCAGCCGGCGTCGCTGCCGTCGCGAAGCTCCGGCAGCAGGGCAAGATCGCGGCCGGCGAAAAGGTCGTCATCTACAACACCGGCACCGGTCTCAAGTATCCCGAGATGGTCGAGGTCGACCTGCCGGTCTATCCGGTGAACGACCCGGAAATCCTGATCAAGACCGTCAAGTAAAGTGTATCGCATCGACTGCCACGTTCACCCCGACTACTCACCCGACGCAGAGGGGCAGATCCGCGAGTACTGTCAACAGGCGGTACGGATTGGCCTGAATGCTCTCTGCTTCACGACCCATGTCGACCTCTGCGACGAGCCGGTAGTCGTGGTCGCCGGTGAACCGATTCCATCATCTGATCGCCGCTGGCTCGCTGCCTACTGCCAGGAGGTCGAGACTGCGCGCAGTGAGTTCGCCGGGCTCGGTCTCAAGGTCCTGACCGGCGTCGAGGCCGACTACTTTCCCGGCTGCGAGAGACCGCTGCGCGACCTGCTCGATGGCGCCAGACTGGACTACGTCATGGGCTCGGTCCATTACCTTGGGCAGCACGTCCTGACGCGCCGCTTCTCAGCCGAGGAGTACTATCGGACGACCGATGTCGCCGAGATGGCCCGCCGGTACTTCGAGGCAGTGGCAGCCGCGGCGACCTCCGGTCTGTTCGATGCGATCGGCCACATCGACATCTACCGCCGGTTCGGCGAGCCGATCTACGGTCCGCCAGCCGCCATGATCCACCGCGACTACGCGCAACCGGCGTTGCGGGCGATTGCGGACGCCGGAGTCGGCATTGAGATCAACACGTCATCTATCCGCCGCGGAGCTCGCGAAGTCTATCCCGGTGCCGACCTGCTGGAGATGTGTCGCAAGAGCGGGATCCGCTTCGTCACCATCGGCTCTGATGCCCACTCCGTCGATGTGCTCGGTTCCGGGCTGGATGCCGGCTACGCGGCGCTGGCTGCCGCCGGGTACGACGCTGTATGCACTTACGAAGACCGGCGGCCGGTGGCGCACGCCCTGCACGGGGGTGGTCGCTCTGAAGAGGCTTGAACGAGGCATCGCCGCGCGCGTGTTGATCATCTTCGCACTCGTGCTGCTGGCCTCGGTGACGCCCGGACCCGTCCGCTGGCTGGCGGCTGCCGGCGTGGCGGTGGCGCTGGTCTCGATCTTTGCGTTCCACAAGCAGGCCTACCCGGAGCGGTTGACGTTCACAGTCAGCGACTACCAGGCGGTCGCCGGCGGCATCAGGCTTGCCGGAGCGCTGGCCAACACGGGCAGCCTCAATCTCTACCGCCCGGAGCTCATCGTCTCGGTCGGCGACGAGCATGGCAACGTGCTCGCAAGCCGCTCCATCTGGCCGACGGGACAGCTCAGGCGACGGATGGCCGTCGGCGCCAGCGTGCCGGTTGACGTGAGCCTGCCGGTGGCGGCCCTGCCCGAGCGTGCCGTGCTCACGATCAAGGCGACCGAGTATCCGCTGGCGCTGGTCGTCGCCTGCGCGCAGCCCCAAGACCTGTCGCGCCTGCGGGCGACCTGATGGCGGCTGTGACCCGCGGATAGATTCCTGCCATCCCACCCATAATACGGACAGACGCCCACCTTGAAGGTGGGCGTCTTCGTTCGCGGGGGCATTCGCCGCCCCCAGCTCGACCGGGAGGGGTGTGCGCTTGGGTACCGTTGGACGCTCCGACAGCCGCATCGCGGTCTTCCTTCTTACGTGCTGGCTCCTGCTCATCATCGCCTGTCTCAACCGCGGTCCGATGCAGTGGATCCTCTGCGGCACGGCCGTGCTCGGCATGGTCGGCACGCTCGTCGCCGCCATCGTCTGGCCACACAGTCCGCAGCGCCTGCTCGTCACCGTCACTGGCTACCGCTGCGATCAGTCGCTGGTGCAGGTCACCGGCACCGTCTCCGTGCAGGGCAGCGAGGAGGTCTACCGGCCCGAGGTCACGCTCGAACTGCTCGATGCTCACCAACGGGTGGTCGGCGCCAAGTCGTTCTGGCCGACCGGCCAGACGCGACGCCATGTCCAGCCGGGTTTCGTCGGCTCGTTCCGGGTGAGCCTGACCGTCGCCGGCGACGCCGACAGGCTCGTCCCGCGCATCACCTGCCGTGAGTACCCGTGCACTGTCACCTGGGCGACCGTGCCGGACGAGCAGCTGGCGATGCCACCGCTGGCTCGGACGTGAGTCTGGCGGCTGCAGCCACGGGCTCTTCCGTCCGCAGGCAACCAAGGTATCGGTCTGGTCACAGAGGAGAATCCTAACTCAGGGCGAATGAGTATTTCGCTAGGCGTACTACTGAGGAGGAGAAACATGAACACACGCGAGATCATGCAGATCGGCATGGACATGGTCGGCCTCAAGGAGATTCCGCCCGACAGCGCCATCTATGTCGAAGGCGATGGCATCAAGCGGATTCTGGCCGGCATCGACATGGGCGTGCCTGAGATCATGCTGGCCAAACAGCTTGGCTATGACTGCGTCTGGGCCCATCATCCGCAGGCGGCCTGCCTGACGTTCCCTGAGATCCTCGACATCCACGTCGACCTGATGGTGAAGAACGGCGTACCGCTGGATGAGGCACGGCAGGCGATCGCCAACCTCAAGGAGTCGGCTGGCATGAGCCGTCAGTCCGGCAACTACGACCACAGTGTCTCCGTCGCGCGGCTGCTCAAGATGCCGTTCCTCAATGTCCACAATCCGCTCGACGAACTGGGCCGGCGCCGGATGCAGGCCGCCATCGACGAGCATGTCGGCGCCAACGGCACGCTACAGGACGTTGTCGACGCCCTGAACACGATTCCCGAGATCAAGGCAGCGCCGACGAAAGTCGCGATCAAGGTCGGCCAGCCGGACAGCCCGGCCGGCAAAGTCGTCGTCGCCCATGGAGCGGGCACCAACGGCGGCTATGACGTCGCCAAGGCCTACTTCAACAACGGCATTGGCACCGTCGTCTACATCCATTGCGATTTCGGGGCGGTCCAGAAGCTGCGCGCCGAGGGCAAGGGCAACCTGATCATCTCCGGGCACATCGCCAGCGACCTCGCCGGCATCATGCCGTACATCGAGGAATTGCGCAAGCGCGGCCTCGAGGTCACCGGCATCAGCGGCATCTACTAAGGGCTGGCGCACCGGTCAGCGGCGACAGCGGCACATCGAGCCACGCATCGGGCGCTGCGACACCGCAGCGCCCCTGGTCTCTCTCGCTGGCAGGGAACCCAGCCGCGAGCGGCGAAACAGAGAAGCCACGAGCGCTCATTGGAGGTGTCGCATTGTCACAGGATGTCAGACGCCACATCGGCAAGCTGGCCGGGGAAATCGGCCCGCGCCCGGCGGCGTCGGCGGCCGAACGACAGGCAGCCGATTACGTATCGATCGAGCTTGAGCAGTACGCGGACGAGGTCGCTGTCGAGTCGTTCGGCGGGCTGACTACGTTTGTCTGGATGTACCTTGTCTTGTTCGTGCTCGCGCTGTTCGCCAACTTCACCTTCTTCACCAATCCGAGCCTGGCGTTCGTCGCGAGCCTTGCCGTGATTGTCTTCCTTAACCAAGAGGTCAACGCCAAGGGGTTCTTCTTCGAGATCTTCCCGAAGCGGGAGAGTGAGAACGTCATCGGCGTGATCGAAGCCGCGGGCGAGGCGAAGCGGCGCGTGGTGATCACGACCACGCTCGATACCGGCAAGGCCGGCGCGCTGTTCAGGCCCGGCGCACGCCGCAACTTCCGCGGGGTGTTCCAGTTCTTCGTGGCGATGCTCATCCTCCAGGTGACATTCACGCTGCTCGGGCTGTTCGTCGGTCCGCAGCTGTTCGTTCTGGTTATCGTCCGACTGCTCGGTCTGGTCGAATTGGCTGCGATTGTCCTTCTGCTGCTGCATCGCTACCGTGGCTCGTACTCACCCGGCGCCAATGACAATGCCTCCGGCATCGCCGCGCTGCTCGAGGTGGGCAAGCGCCTCAACGCCGAGCGATTGCCGGACACCGAGGTCTGGCTGGTCGCCACCGGTTGCGGGCATGCGACGCAGTCCGGCACCATCGCTTTTCTGCGCCGCCACTGGAACGAGGTCAAGAACGACAGGTTCATCACGCTCAGCCACGTCGGCGGCGGTAAGCTGGCCTACACGCTCGGCGAGGGGATCCTCAAGACATATGCGGTCGAGGGCGAGTTGATCGATCGGGCCCGCGCCGTCGCCCGGGCCCACCCGGAGTGGGAAGTCGGTGAAGTCATCAATCGCAACGAGCCGACCGACCTCGTTCCGCTGCTTGCGATTGGCCTGCGCGCGATCGGCATCCGGGGCGAAGCAGAGGACGGCTTCGGCGTCGACGCCTACACCGACGATGACACCATTGATGGTGTCGATGATGACGCCGTCGACCGCGCCGTCGCCCTCACCATCGAGCTGACCCGGGCGATCGGCGAGAAGACACCGGAAGAGGACCAGCCGGACGAATAGACGAGACCCGGCAGGGGAGGGAACCGGTTGCTCGATCGTTTCGTGGCCTTCGACATCGAGACCACCGGTCTCGACCCGACAAGCGATGAGATCATCCAGATCGGCGCCGTTCGGTTTGTGGCGGGAGAGCCATCCGAACGGCTCGCCCTGTTTGTACGGCCGAACAAGCTGCCGCTCCCGCTGCGCGTTCAGCGCCTGACCGGTATCAAGCCGGCGGACCTGGCCGGCGCCGATCCGATTGGCGTTGTTCTGCCGCGGTTCCTTGCCTGGCTGGGCGACGATCCGCTGGTCGGGCACAACATTGGTTTCGACTTGTCGTTCATCGAGCCGTTGGCACGGACGATGGGTCACAATGGCATATTCATCGCATATGACACGCTCGAACTGGCGCGTGTCAGCGCGCCGATCGGTCGGCACACGCTGGCCCAGGTTGCCGCAACCCTGGGAGTTGAGCTGGCGCAGGCGCACAGCGCCGCCAACGACGCTGCCGCCGCCGGCGCCGTGTTCTACCGTCTTGTCGAGCGCATCGCGGCGCTGCCACCGGCGCTGCTGCAGCTATGTGCGCGGCTGCTCGACCCGGTTCCGGGAAGCCTCCGCGATGTCTTCGTCGCGGCCGCAGCGACGGCGATCAAGAAGCCGCTGACCGGGAGAAAGGCACGTTTCCTGCCTGCGGCTCCGGCCGAGCTGTCGTTTGCTGAACCCTCCGGCGACGAGCAGCCGGGCGAGCCGGAGCCAATCGATGCCCGCGCTGTGGCCGCTGAGTTCGGCCCGACGGGCTGCTTTGCCCGCGGTCTGCCGGGATACGAGCATCGGCCGCCGCAGGCCGAGATGGCGCTGCGGGTGGCGCGCGCGCTCAACCGCGGCGAACACCTCCTGATCGAGGCCGGCACCGGCACCGGCAAGAGCATGGCCTACCTGCTGCCGGCATTGCGGTTCGCGGTGCGCAACCGCGAGCGGGTGGCAATTGCCACGCATACGATCAACCTCCAGGAACAGCTGTGGAACAAGGACATCCCGCTGTTGCGGGAGGTGCTCGGTGAAGACATCCGCGCGGCCCTTGTCAAAGGCCGGGCAAACTACGTCTGTCTGCGCAAGTGGCTGGACGCAGTCGAGGCTGACGAGCCATTCCTGACGCCGGAAGAGCGCGTCTTCCACGCTCGCCTGGCGATCTGGCTGCACCAGACCGAGACCGGCGACCGCGCCGAACTCAACCTGTTCGGGCCGGCTGAACAGGCTTGGGCACGCGTGGCGGCTGACAGCCTGACCTGTCTTGGCAGCAAGTGTCGCTTCCACAAGGGCGGTTGCTTCGTAGTGCGCTGCCGCAAGGCAGCCGAGAACGCCAACCTGCTGATCGTCAACCACTCGCTGCTGTTCTCTGATCTGTCGACGGACAACCGCGTCTTGCCGGCGTATCGGCACCTGATCATCGATGAGGCCCACAACGCTGAGGACACGGCAACCCAGCACCTGGGCTCCGATTTCGGTCACGCCCACTGCAGGAACTGGCTGCTTGGCCTGTTCGGCGGCTACCGCGGCCCCAATCCCGGCTACCTGGGCGTCTTGCGCGGGCGCCTGCAGCGTCTGCGCTCGCCGGACACCGAGGAGATCACGGCGGCGCTCGACGACGCGATCGCCCTCGTCAGGGACGCGCTGGCCGCGACTGACGAAGTGTTCGAACAGGTCCGCCGGTTCGCGGAGCACGCGGGGAGCGACGACGACGAGGGGTGGCTGGTAGTGCGCGTCACGGAGGTGCGCCGCGACTCGCCGGAGTGGCACGACGTGCGGGCAGCCGGCGACAACCTGGTGAACCGCCTGAAGCGGCTGGCGGGACGACTGAACTCGGTCGGCGATCTGATCGGCGAGTTCAACGATGGTCACGACAAGGCCCTCAAAGGCGTCCCCGAGGACATCGTCAGCTACGCCAGCGCGGCGTTCAACAACGCCATGGGACTGGCGTTCGTCCTCGCTGCCGACCGTGACGACCATGTCTACTGGGTCGAGACTGACCGCGCGGCCGAGCGCCAGCGCGGCATGCTGTACGCGGCGCCGGTGCGGATCGGCGACATACTGCGCGCGAAGTTGTTCGACCGACTGCGCTCCGTCATCCTGACATCGGCGACGCTGACGGTCAGGGGCGAGTTCGGGTTCATGGCCGACCGGCTCGGCCTGTCCGCCTACGGCAGCGAGCGTCTGACGACCAGCGCGGTTGCCTCGCCGTTCAATTACCGCGATCAGGCGCTCTGTTGCGTCCCAAACGACCTGCCAAGCCCGAAGCAGTACGGCGAGCGGGAGTTCCGCCAGGCGACCGCCGCCTTTCTCACCCGTCTGCTGAAAGTAACCCAGGGGCGCACGCTGGTCCTGTTCACGTCGCACCGAATGCTCCGCGACGTGTACAACCAACTGAAACCGGACCTCGAAGAGGCCGACATCTGCCTCCTTGCCCAGGGCATCGATGGCAGTCGCAGCCGGCTTGTCGAGGATCTGCAGACGACTGAGCGGACAGTGCTGTTCGGCGCCAACAGCTTCTGGGAGGGGGTCGACGTGCCCGGCCAGCAGCTGTCATGCGTGGTCATAGTCAGACTCCCGTTCGCCGCCCCGGGGCAACCGGTGACGGAAGCGAGAATCGAGGACATCGAGCGGTCTGGCCGTTCCGCATTCTATGATCTGTCGCTGCCGCAGGCCGTGATCAGGTTCAAGCAGGGATTCGGCCGGCTGATCAGACGCAAGGACGACGCGGGTGCCGTCGTCGTGCTCGACCCGCGCGTCGCCGACCCGCGGTTCCGCTATGGCCGCCACTTTCTCGACTCGCTGCCCGGTCCGACGTTGCTCACGGCGCCCCAGGAGCAGGTGCTTGCGGAAGTCAGCGACTGGCTGAGCGGCGTGGCGACGCCTGCCGTGACTTGGACCGGGCCGGGCGGGGCCCGCTGATCAATAGCCGCATGAGGTGCAGCACATGAGGATTCTTCTGACCAATGATGACGGCATCCGCGCCGAGGGACTGCATGCGCTCCGCCGCGCCTGTCTGGCGGCGGGTCATCGCGTCTGGACAGTGGCGCCCGATCGTGAGCGCAGCGGCTCCGGACATGCGATCACGCTTGAGAGCCCGCTCTACGTTGAAGAGGTGTCGTTCCACGACGGCGGGCCGGTCGGCTATTCAGTCAGCGGCACGCCGGCCGATTGTGCCAAGCTGGCCATCCGCGCCATCTGTGAGGAGCCGCCGGACCTCGTCCTGTCCGGCATCAACCGCGGTCCGAACCTTGGCACCGATGTCTTCTACTCCGGCACCGTCTCCGCGGCCATCGAGGCGATCATCCTCGGCGTGCCGGCGGTGGCGCTGTCGCTTTGCGGTTATGAGAATTTGGATTACCGCTACGCCGCTGCCTATGCCGTCCGCCTGGCGGCGATGATCGCCGAACGTGGCGTGCCGGAGCATGCGTTGCTTAATGTCAATTTCCCCGCCATCGACCACGACCGCATCCGCGGCACCGCGGTGACGCGGCTGGGCGAGCGACGCTACCGGAATGTCTTTGAACGACGCATCGATGACTCTGAACGGGCGTACTATTGCCTGCTCGAAGAGTCGCTGGACCATCGCGACGAGCCGGTGACCGACGTCTGGGCGATCGGCCGCGGGCTGGTGTCACTGACGCCGGTGCGCATCGACCTGACGGACCATGGGCTGCTGCAAACGCTTTCCCCCTGGGCAACGGCGCTGTCACAATGACCGCCAGACATAGAGCGGCTCGCACGGACATACCCCTCTAGGGGGGTGGCGTGCGTGAAGGTCAAGAACGACAAGAGCTGGCAGGTCAGTGCCGGCTCCGTTCAGCTCGGCGCTGTGGTGAACGGCATCCTGGTCGGACTCGCCACGGCGATGGCCGGCGGCATCGTCCTCGGTGCGCTGACACTGCAGGTGCTCGCAGTCGAGACTCACCTCAGTACCATCGCCGGGGTCTGGGGAGTCGTCTCCGTGCTGGCCGGCGCGTTCTCCGCCGGCCGGCGGGCAGGCGCCAAAGGTTGGCTCAATGGCGGGCTGACCGGCATCATGCTTGTCCTGGTGGCAACCGGGCTCAGCATGATCATCGCCCGCGGCACTGTCACGTGGCTAGGCCTTGGGCGCAACCTCTTGATCGGTCTGGTCGGCGGGGCAGTGGCCGGAACCATCGGCGTCAACATCGAGTAGCAGAAGCGACGGGCAGGCGGCAACGACCGCCTGCCCGTCGGTCGCGGCAGGTGGACAGGCCCTGGCTGTGGAATCACAGCAGACGTTCTGGGGGTGCAGACGATGACCAAACGTCTCGGACTGGCGCTTGGCGGTGGAGCGGCGCGCGGCCTGGCGCACATCGGTGTGCTTCAGGCCTTGGCCGAGGCCAAGCTGAAGGTCGACGTCGTTGCCGGCACCAGCGCCGGCGCGATTGTTGGCGCACTGTACGCCGGCGGTCTCACGGCCCGGCAGATCGGCCAGATCGCCGAGCGCACGACATGGGCTCACCTTGTGCGACTGACCGTGCCGCGACATGGCCTGGTCAACACGTCGAAGCTCGAAGACTTCCTCAACACGCTCCTGCGGGGCAAGACGTTCGCAGAGCTGGAGTTGCCGTTCGCCTGCGTCGCGACTGATCTCGTCACCGGTGATGAGGTCGAACTGCGCGAAGGCAATGTCGCCGCGGCAGTCCGGGCCAGCGCCGCCGTGCCCGGCATCATGGTGCCGATGGTGCGCGACGGCCGGCTGCTGGTGGATGGCGGGGTCGTCAACAACGTCCCGGTCGGCCTGGCCAGGCGACTCGGCGCTGATGTCGTCGTCGCAGTCGATGTCAATGCCGGGGCGATCCTCGAGCACAACCCAAGGAGCATTGTGCAGATAATCCTGCAGACGATGGAGATCATGCAGCGGCGAGCGCTGCGTGATGAGATCATGGCTGCCGACGTGCTGCTCGAGCCTGGGACTGGCTTCTACAGCGGCATCGAACTTGACCGCGCGGCGGAGATCATCGCCAGGGGGCGCGAGGTTGCCCTGGCTCAGGTCGACAGAATCCGGGGACTGCTTTTAGCGCCAGACGACGTGACAAGTTGATCCAAGAAGCAGAAGAACCGGGCCGCGGGGCGGCCCGGTTCGTTGTCGTCAGTGGAGAGTGTCGGCCGGCGACGTGAAGTTGCGGAGCAGCTGGTTGCACTGCTTGATCTGCTGCGACAGTTCGGTCAGCGCGCGGTTCTGGAACATCGCGCTCTGGGCCTGCGACATGGCGCCAAGCGCCTGGTTGAGAGCTGCCGCCACGAGATCGGCCGACTTGTTCGTCTGGTCAGCGAGGGTTGCTGACAGCTGCTGTACTACCTGCGTCAGCTGCTGCGAGTTGCTGCGCATGGTCTCGGGTCCGGTGCTGATGGCCTGACTGAGCTGTCCGCACAGCTGTTGCAGTTGGGAGAACGTTTGAGCGTCAGTGATGTTGCCCGCGGCGACCGCAAGGGTTCCCTGCAGCTGCTGCTCGGCGCACAACTGCTGCTCGCGCAGGCTGTTCTGCATCTGGCTGACTGTCTGGGTCAGCAGGTCGCTGGCCGATTTCGGTACAGTTGGGGTGTTCTGTCGCAACGACTGGCGCAGTTCCTCGACAGTAGCGGTCTCTGGCCGCTGCGCCTCTTCTTGGCGTCGATTCACAGTCTCGACCTCCTTCATGGACGTCTGTCAAGAAAAACGGGAGAGAACCACGGCTCTCTCCCGTCCAGGTTGGCGGGCCGGACAGCGACGAACCTAAAGCTGGCTCTGACCGCCGCTGAGCTGCTGCTCGGCGAAACGAATCATCACCTTGACCATGTTGCCGCCAATCTTCCCGCCGACCCGGCCGCACTCGCGCGACGTCATCTCAGGCCAGCCGCGCTGGCTGATCTTGTCCGACAGGCCGAGTTCGCTGGCGATCTCGTATTTCCACTGATCGAGCGTCTGGTCTGGAAGAATCGTGGGTCGGTTGTTCCGTCTCGACATTACTGCAGCACCTCCTTCGGACACTCTTATTATCGCCATTTAGCAGGCATTTTGATGCTAGAACATGATGGACGACGAGGTTCGCGCTGATCTTGCCAGCCAGCGACAGCAACTCGGGATGCCAGACGCATGGAAGGAAATCAGTCGCGCTGCCGCGAAAATTGGCGTTGTCTGGCGAAAGTGACCGTTTCGAGCCAAACCGTTAGCGGGGGATGCCGGTGACCAACTTCCTCAGTGCGGCTGCTGTCAGCGAAGCGATTCAGGAACTGCATGAAGGTTGTCGCTACCTTGAGATGTTGCTCGGGATGAACGACGCCGAGCGGGCTCGCTTTGTCGCTGCCAACGCGCGCAAGGGTCTGCCGACGACGATCGACGAGGAAGTGCGCAAGACTGTCGAATCGATGCGCGCGACGGCCCACGCGGCGAAAGAGTTTCTCGACGGGATGCAATCGCAACCGATCATCTACACCGGCGAAGGCTCGACGGAAGACGTGCTGGCCATGCTCGAGCGGCTGTTCGCGGCCCATGCGAAGGAAGCGGCAAGTTCAGGCAAAAGAGGTGCCAATCCGGTTCAACTCGAGTTCGGTCGGTAGCAGGAGACCGATTGCCCGGGTTGAATTTTCTTATTGCTGAATTGGGCAACCCACTTTTCCGCGGATGAGGGTGAGCTATGGCACTGGCGCGAGAGGCGCACCGTGAAGATGGTCTGCGGCTGCACGAGAACGTCATCGCAAGGATCAAAGATCTGATTGCCAATGGCGCCATTGTTCCCGGCGGGCGGTTCCCGTCTGAGCGCGCGCTGGAGGAGACGATCGGCGTCAGCCGACCCGTGCTTCGCGAAGCGTTTCGCGTCCTCGAGTCGTGGGGCTGGATCGAGAGTCGGCGCGGCAGCGGCCGCTATCTGCGCGCCCCGCGCGCGGCGCCGGTCCTCGGTCCCGGGAATCCGTTGGTTGCGGTCGAGAAGTCGACGCTTCTTGATATCTGGGAGGCCCGCCAAGTCCTTGAGACGCAGACGGCGGCGCTGGCCGCCGAGCGCGCCACTCCGGCCGACCTGACGACGCTCAAGTCGCTGGTTTGTCAGAACGAGGCGGCGCTGGATGATCAGAGCGCTCGCAGCAGTGCCGATCTTGAGTTCCACCTGGCAATCGCCGCGGCCACCCAGAACTTCGTCTTGCGGGACCTGGTCAGGTTCCAGATGGCGCTGCTGAGAGACATGGATCAACGGCAGCTCCTTGGCCCGGACCGGTGGCAGATGCTGTGCCGCGAGCACGCCCGCATCGCCGCCGCGATCTGCCGCCGTGACGCCACCGCTGCGGCTGATGCGATGGCAGCTCATCTGAACGACCTGAAGTGTGCCATTTTTGAGATTTGCTGAAGCTGACGAAGGGAGGAAGTCCGTTGCGCATCACTGAGCACCCCGTTCTCGAGTTCGAACCCGGCCGGATGGTCACGTTCACCTTCGAGGGCCGGACACTCGAGGGCCGGGAAGGGGAGCCGATCGCCGCAGCGCTGCATGCCGCCGGCATCCGCGTCCTGCGCGAGAGCGCTGAACTGCACCGGCCGAGAGGTTTCTTCTGCGCCATCGGCAATTGCTCGTCCTGCCTGATGGTCGTCGACGGCGTCCCGAACGTCCGGACGTGCGTCGAGAAGCTCCGTCAAGGTATGGTTGTCGAACGCCAGACCGGGAAGGGTGATCTGCGTGGTCAGGACTGATATCGCAGTCATCGGCGGCGGTCCGGCCGGTCTGTCGGCCGCGCTCGCGGCTGCCAGGCAGGGCGCCAGCGTCACCCTGTTCGATCAGAACGACAGGCTTGGCGGTCAACTGGTCAAGCAGACCCACCGCTTCTTCGGCTCCGAAAAGGAGCGCGCCGGGACCAGGGGCATCAGAATCGCCAGGGATCTGGTCGCCGAGATCGGCGCCAGCCAGAACATCCGCGTCGAGCTTGAGGCGACTGTCCTCGGGCGCTACGATGACGGCGTCCTGACGTTCGAGCGCGGCGACCGTGTTGGCAGGTGCCTCCCGCGGGCCGTAGTCATCGCGACCGGGGCGTCCGAGCGGATGCTGGCGTTCCCGAACAACGACCTTCCCGGCGTGTACGGCGCCGGCGCGGTACAGACGCTGATGAACGTGCACGGCATCAAGCCGGGCGAGCGCGTCGTCATGGTCGGCGCCGGCAATATCGGCCTGATTGTCAGCTATCAGTTGCTCCAGGCCGGCGTCGGCGTCGAGGCGATCGTCGAGGCCGCGCCGCGCATCGGCGGTTACCTGGTCCACGCAGCCAAGATCCGGCGCGCCGGCGTGCCGATACTCACGCAGCACACCGTCGTCGAGGCCGAGGGTGACGATGCACTGAAGTCGGTCATCATCGCAAAGGTCGGACCGGATTGGAAGCCGCTGGCCGGCAGCGAGCGACGCATCGACTGCGACATCCTCTGCCTCGCCGTCGGACTGTCGCCGCTGACCGAGCTGTTCTGGCAAGCGGCGTGCAAGATGGTCTATGTCCCCGAACTCGGGGGTCACGTGCCATACCGCAATGAACGGCTCGAGACGACCGTCAGCGGTCTGTTCGTTGCCGGTGATGCGGCTGGCGTCGAGGAGGCCAGCAGCGCCATGGTCGAAGGACGCATCGCTGGCCTGGCAGCCGCCGCCAAGCTTGGCTACGACCGCGATGCCGAGGCGCTGATCGACGAGTGTCAGACCGACCTCAGCGCTTTGCGCGCCGGCCCTGTCGGCGAGAAGATTCGCGCTGGCCTGAACAAGCTCGCTCAGGCCGGCCTGTCGTAAGGGAGGACGAATGCAGATGCTGGAACAGACCGGAACTCCGACCCCGGAAGACATCGCCCGCGTCACTCCCTCGCCAGAGCGCCGGCAGCGCGGCCCGGTGGCCGTTGTCGAGTGCTTCCAGAAGATCCCCTGCAACCCATGTTACACGGCGTGCAAGACCGGCGCCTACCGGCCGTTCGCTGACATCAACGACCTGCCAACGATCGACCACGAGAGGTGCAATGGTTGCGGAGTCTGCGTCAGTAACTGCCCGGGCCTGGCGATTTTCATCGTCGACGAATCATCGCCGAATGAGGACATCGTCCGCATTCCCTACGAGTTTCTGCCGCTGCCGCAGCCGGGCGAGATCGTCGACGCCCTCAGCCGGGCAGGCGAACCGCTCGCCGCGGCAAAGGTGGTCCGCGTCCAGAACGCGCCTGCCCTTGACAAGACCAACGTCATCTGGCTGTCCGTGCCGAAGGGATTCGGCATGTCAGTCCGGAGCATGAAGGTGAGGCGTTAGCCATGGCTGAGAAACGGACGATCATCTGCCGCTGCGAGGACATCGCGCTGGAAGACATCCGCGAACTTGTCAAGAAGGGTTACCGCACCATCGACGAGATCAAGCGGATCTCGCGCGCGACCATGGGCCCCTGCCAGGGGCGGACGTGTCGCGCCCTGATCGCACAGGTGCTCGCGCAGGAACTCGGCGTGCCGGTCGGCGAGATCGAACAGCCGCGCTTCCGTCCGCCGACCAAGCCGATCACGCTTGGCGCGATCGTCAGGGGGGCTGACCATGAGGAATAGCGCGTCAGTGGTCATCATCGGCGGTGGCATCAACGGCGTGTCCGTTGCATACCATCTGGCCAAGCTCGGCGCGAAAGACATCATCGTCCTCGAAAAGGACTATCTCGCCGCCGGTTCGACCGGCCGCTGCGGCGCCGGCGTCCGCGAGCAGTGGGGCACCGAGATGAACTGCCGCCTCGCGCAGGCGAGCATCAAGAAATTCGAGCGGATGAACGACGAACTCGAATACGACGACGACATCGAGTTCAAACAGAAGGGTTATCTGATCCTCGCCCACACCGAGAAGGAGCATGAGCAGTTCAAGAAGAACCTCGTGCTGCAGCACTCGCTCGGCATCCCGTCGCGCCTCGTGACGCCGTCTGAAGCCAAGCAGATCGTGCCGCATCTGAACACCGAAGGGCTGCTCGCGGCCACCTTCTGCCCGGAGGACGGTCACATCAACCCGTTCAAAGCCGTCGACGCGTATGCGAAGGCGGCGCGGCGGCTCGGCGTCGACATCGAGACGGGTGTCGAAGTGACCGGCATTCGCGTCGCCGGCGGCAGAATCGTCGCTGTCGAGACCAATCGGGGCGCGATCAGCACGGGAACCGTCGTCAACTGCGCCGGGCCCTATTCCCAGTTGATTGGCGCGATGGCTGGTGTTAAGCTCCCGGTGTACTCCGAGCGCCACCAGATTCTCGTCACCGAGCCCGTCGACCGGCTGCAGGACCCGATGGTGATGTCGTTCTCGCGCGCGTTCTACGTTCAGCAATCGCCGCACGGCTCGTTCATCATGGGCTTCGGCGATCCCAACGAGCCGCACGACGCGTACGAGACAGGCCACACATGGGAGTTCCTCGAGACGGTGGCCAAAGTCATCACCTGGCACCTGCCCGTCATCAGCAAGCTCCGCGTTGTCCGGCAGTGGTCCGGGATGTACAATCTCACGCCCGACCGCCAGCCGATTCTCGGCCCGGTCGACGATGTCGCCGGTTACTACCAGGCGATCGGCTTCTCGGGGCACGGCTTCATGCTTGGTCCAGTGATCGGCGAGCTGCTGGCGCAAAGGATTCTCGGCCTGCCGCTGACCATGCCGATCGATCAGTTGCATCTCAACCGCTTCGCCAGGGGCGAGCTGATCCTTGAGCCGTCTGTCGTCTAGTTCCAAACCCTGCATGACCCCGTCCGTCCCCATCAGCATGAGGAGGTGGAGTCAATCGTGAAGCTCGCGACAAGGAACGAGGCCTGCTCCGGCTGCCGCGTCTGCCAGCTGGCCTGCGCGAACGAGAACTTCCGCGAGAACAACCCCAAGAAGAGCGTCATCCGCGTTATCGGCCATTTCCCAGCGCCAGGCACGTATGAACTCAAGGTCTGCGACGAGTGCGGCGCCTGCGCGGCAGTCTGTCCGGTCGGAGCGATCGCCAGGAACGGTCGCGGCGCTCTGGCTGTCGATGAAGGCGCGTGCATCGGCTGCCTGGCCTGCGTCGAGGCCTGTCCGCACGGCGTCATGACGACGCATGCGAGCCGGACCGCCCCGTTCAAGTGCACCCTCTGCGGACGCTGTGTCGAGTACTGCCCGCGGGGCGCGATCATTGACACCGATGCCAAGGAGGTGGCGCGATGAACGGCTACGCCGGCTACATCCTGCACATCGACCTCAGCTCGCGCAAGGCCAGCAGATCACCGCTCCCGGATGAACTGTGCCGAGACTACATCGGCGGTCGTGGCTTCGCCGCAAAGACGCTCTGGGATGAAGTGCCGAAGCACGCCGCCCCGTTCTCCGAGGAGAACAAGGTGATCATGGCGGCCGGCCCGTTCTCTGGACTGTTCCTGCCGGGCAGCGGCAAGATCACCTTCGCCAGCAAGTCGCCGGCGACCGGGGGCTACGGCGACTCCAACATGGGCGGCCACATGGCGGCCGAGCTCAAGTACGCCGGCTACGACATGGTCGTCATCGGCGGCAAGGCGAGCGCCCCGGTGGTCATCGTCATCGACGACGATACGATCGAATTCCGCGACGGCGGCAAGTACTGGGGCAGGGGCGCCCTGGTCAGCGAGCGGATGCTCAAGGACGACCTCGGTGAGGACTTCCAGATTTGCACGATCGGCCCGGCCGGTGAGAACCTTGTCAAGTACGCCTGCGTCTCCCACGACTTCGGCCGCCAGGCCGGCCGCACCGGCATCGGCGCCGTGCTCGGCTGGAAGAACGTCAAGGCAATCGCCATCCGCGGCAGCAAGACGATCCCGGTTCACGACCAGAAGAAGGCTTACGCCAAGGGCCGCCAAATGTACGAGGTCTGCTTCAGCAAGCCCGGTTTCAAGGAGTGGACGCCCGAAGGCACCGCCGGTGTCACGGACTGGGTCAATGAGGTCGGCGCCTTCCCGACGCGCAACTTCTCGACGACCTACTTCGAGGGACACAAGAACATCAATGGCAGCGCCCTGCGAACCCGCATCAAGGTCACTGACAAGGGCTGCTTCGGTTGCCCGATTCCCTGCGGCAAGTACTCGAAGGTCAAGTTCGGCGGCAAGGAGACCTACGTCGAGGGGCCGGAGTACGAGACCATCGCTCTGCTGGGCGGCAACTGCGCGCTCGACTCGATCGAGGACGTCGCTTGCGCCAACTACATGTGCGATGAGCTTGGTCTTGACACGATCTCCGGCGGCAATGTCTGCGCCTTCGCCATCGAGTGCTATGAGAAAGGCATCCTGACCAAGGATCAGGTCGGCCGCGAGCTGAAGTGGGGCGACCTTGACTCGGTCAACTACCTGCTCGATCTGATCGCCCGGCGTGAGGGTATCGGGGAACTGCTCGCCGAAGGCGTCCGCACCGCGTCAACGGAACTCGGCCACGGCTCCGACCGCTTCGCCATCCAGATGAAGGGCCTCGAGTGGAGCGGCTACGAGGCTCGCTGGGCACCGGCAATGATGCTGTCGTATATGACGTGCGACGTCGGCGGTCACCACAACCGCTCCTGGGCCATCACCCACGACGTCGCCACCGGCCGCGAAAGTCTCGACGGCAAGGCCGACAAAGTGATCGAACTGCAGCATACGCGGCCGCTGTTCGATGCCCTCGGCATCTGCCGGCTGCAGTGGGTCGAGATCGCGTTCGAACTGAGCCACTACGAGGAGTTGTTCCCGCTCGTGACCGGCATGCCGTACGACTGGAAGCAGATGCTGCGGGTCAGCGAGCGCATCTGGAACCTCACGCGGGCCTTCTCGCTGCGCGAGGTCGCGGGCTTTGGGCGCCAGCTCGACTACCCGCCGGCGCGATTCATGGAGGAGGCAGTACCGAGCGGTCCGGCTCAGGGCAAGATACTGACGCGTGACAAGATCGATGCCCTGCTTGATGAGTACTACGCCAAACGCGGCTGGAACGCCGACGGCGTTCCCACCCGGGATAAGCTGCTCGAACTGGGGCTCGACTTCGCCGCGCAGGAACTTGCTGCGAGCGGGAGGCTGTAGGGTTGCGTTTTGTCGTTCGCGCCACCGGGATCCTCGCTGATCTGCCGCCCTTCGCGGGGCGCGGCGAGACCATCGCCGTCGACCTGCCGGGTCCGGCCAGCGTACGCGCCATCGTGTCGGCAGCCGGCGTCAACAACCATCTCGTCATGGCCGTCGCAATCTCCGGGCAGCGACGCGACAAGGAGGAGATCCTCACCGCCGAGGCCGAGCTGTTGCTCATTCCACCGCTGGCTGGCGGCTAACCGGGCGCGGTGACTGAACCAGCTGTGAAGACCCCTTGTCTGACAAGGGGTCTTCCGCGTACAGGCGGCCAGACGAGATCGTTCGGAACACAAAATAGATGCAGGGCGGGGGAGCAGGGGGGAGACGACAATCCTGCCCTCTCCCTCACGTGCCGCGCGTAGGGTATAATGGGGTCGTCCACTCTATTTCGGGAGGCCAGATTCATGGGCAGGAAGAGCAGAGCCAAAGCGATTCCCGGACATCACGACCAGATCAAGCATCATCACAAGAGCGGCATCAGCCGCCGGACGATGATGACCATTGCGGCAATCGCCGGTGTGGTGGTCCTGGTTGCAGCCGTGGCTTACTTCGGGTTCATCCGTCCAGAGGCGGCCAGGCGGGCCGCAGAACAGGCGGCGGCGCTCGGCACGCCTGACCGGGTACGCCTTCAGACGAGTCAGGGCGAAGTGGTCCTGGAGGTCTACCCGAAGGCCATGCCGGTAACCGTCGCCAACTTCGAGAAGCTTGTCCAGGCGAAGTTCTACGACGGGCTCAAGTGGCACCGGGTCGAGTCCTGGGTGGCCCAAACCGGTGACCCCACCGCCACTGGCACCGGTGGCTCGGAGGAGACGATCAAGCTCGAGACCACCCCGTACCTGAGCAATGTTCGCGGTGCCATAGGCATGGCGCGCCGGTCTGACGATGTCAATTCGGCGTCATCTCAGTTCTACATTGTCAAGGCTGATGCCACATCGCTGGATGGCGACTACGCCGTATTCGGTCGTGTCGTCGAGGGGATGGATGTCGTCGACAAGCTTACGGTCAACGATACAATCGTCCACGCGATGATGGACCCCGTGTCATCCAAGTAGCCAGACCCACTTCGCTGGGAAATACACCCAGAGAGCAGGGGGCGGGGGAGGTAGCGCCGCGTCGCAGAACTGGCCGCTGCCAACTATCCGGCCGTCTGCCGGCAGGACTGTGCTCCGAACGGGGTGAGTCTGGCGAGCCGGAGTGGCGGGTTGTCAGGTTGACAGTCCAGATCCGCGAATCCCGGATCGGAACGATTGCCGGGAACGGATCACGCTGCACACACGCCAAGCGGCCCAGCGAGCCGAGACACAACGGAGCGCAAGCCTACAGGAGCCGGACTGACGATGTCCGGCTCCTGGCGGCTGTAGATAGGGGCCAGTGCCTGAGGCCCAGCGGCTGATTGCAGCGGGCTTCGCCGGCAGGGCGGGAAATGCGGCCCCGCTAGAATGCCCCAGGACGGGCGATCAGGAGCCGGGCATAGGTAGATGCACCCCCAGCAATCGGTGGCACCCGTACATCGCGGCGGTCGAACGCGTCGCCGGGGCGCGCCCGCACGATCCGGCCGACAAGGGAGACTATCCGGCCTGCAGTGGACGCCGGAATCAGCCTGCCGGGCCGGCGATATCGCCGCAAGAACTGCAAAACCCCAGCAAGGGGGTATTTCCCCTCCATTCAGCAGTTTCAGACGACATAACATATATTATGCGACGTTGACGCAACCTCGGTTTTCCCTGCCAGAGTCAGGAAGGCCGGACGGGTGTCCGGAGTCGCGAAGTTCCGAAGAACTCAATCAAGATCGTCCTATCTCTTGGGCTGCCTGATCGATCTGCTTTGCAGCGAATTCGCGGATGTAGTTGCTGAAGGTTACGATTCTGTGAAGAGGCAGCCTGGTGTAGTGAACCCCGGTTTGTCAACAGCTTAGGCTGCGTTTTGGTTTAGTTCTTGCGCCAGCTGGCTGAATTCGGCCGGTATCATGTATCCAAGTGAGCTGTGCTCACGGTTCTCGTTGTAG
>JBLNDB010000081.1:0-26803 GCA_050261235.1 Chloroflexota bacterium | reverse complement strand
CACTCTTCGATTCTGGGCGCGCGCCTGGTATGGGGGGGGAGCACGCGGGCGCCGGCCACGGGGCTGGCGCCAGGCTCAGCAGTCGAGCGTCGCCAGGGCCTTGGCGACTTTGCGGGCGAAGACGAGCGGCGGCTCGACCGACTCGAAGTGGATGTACATCAGGCGCGGCGTGTCGAACAGCCAGTGGTTGTGGAGCGCGGTGACGATGATGTTCTGCTGGCGAAGCACACTGATGAAGCGGTTGATCTCGCGCTGAAGGATCACCGTCTCGCCAAGGTTGAGCGTCCGGCCCTGCGAATCAGCGCTCTCAAACGAGAACAGCTGAGGCAGGACCAGCGGCGAACGCGACCGGCGCCCGAGGATCCGCGCCGTGAAGGTCCGCAGCCGCGTCGAGACGCAGACACCGTTGCTGACTGACGGAGTCCCGCCGAGGATCTCGGCGAATCGCCGGCAAGTAGTGCTGATTGCCATTTTTCATTGCCCCCCTCCGCTGCCGTCGGGGCCCTGTCCGGGCCCCTGATACATCATACTGGCGCGGATTCGCGGGCGTGCGCCGAAAACGCCGGCGCTGCAGGATGATCGCCCGGCGGGGCGAAGACTGATACCGTGAAGTGGCAGCCATGCCTGTCTCCGGAGCCCACATCAGCACAGGAGGGCGAATCACATGGAAGTCTTCCAGGCAATCGACCGTCGCCGCAGCATTCGCAAGTTCAAACATCAGGCCGTGCCGCGCGAGTTGATCGAACGGCTGCTGACCGCGGCGACGCTCGCGCCATCGGGCAAGAACGCGCAGCCCTGGCGGTTCGTCGTCGTCCAGGGCGACACCAAGGACCGCGTCGCCGGCATCCTGCTCGAGCGCGCTGAGTGGCTGCGCAGTCAGGGGCTCAACATCGGCAGCGCCATCCACACGGCGAGGATCATGCAGCAGGCGCCGGTGGCGATTCTCATCTACGACGCCCTGTTCAAGCCCACCGATGACCACAACGGCATGGGCAGGATCTGGTCGCTCGTCAACACCCAGTCGATCGGCGCCGCCATTCAGAACATGCTCCTCGAAGCCGAGTCGCTGGGCCTCGGCACTCTCTGGATCTGCGATATCCTGATGGCCGAGAACGAGGTCGGCGAACTGCTCGGCCGCAGCGATGAGCTCGTCGCCGCGGTGTCCGTCGGCTACGCCGACGAGGCGCCAGCCGCTCGCCCGCGCACGCCGTGGGCTGAAATCACCGAGTGGCGGTAGATACGCGTCGCTTCTTTGGCCGCCGCCGCAGTCCCGCTGCAGCCGCCGGCCGCGCCGATTGCGCGCCGCCGCGGCGCAGTCAGTAGGGCATGTCGCCGGGCGTGACGCCGAGTCGCCGCTTCAGCTGGTCGATTTCCT
Organism: Chloroflexota bacterium; assembly: GCA_050261235.1. Classification (GTDB taxonomy): domain Bacteria; phylum Bacillota; class Sulfobacillia; order JBFLWA01; family JBLNDB01; genus JBLNDB01. The sequence goes on along the minus strand of JBLNDB010000081.1, from coordinate 25,428 downwards.
GCTGCATTTGCCTGATCCTTGCGGCCTCAGCCTCGAAGTACGGGGTCTGCTGGGCGGTGGCGAAGAGCAACAGCCCGGTGCCAATCAGGAGGAAAATCTGCGCGGCTACGGCGATGCTGCGCAGTACCGCAAGATCGCCCGCGATTGTCGGCTGACCCACTTCGCTCACTCCCAACTGCAATTGCCCAGACCCATGCTATGTCGGCGGCCGCGCCGGCGTGTGTCCCGCCGACCTCAGCCCGGCAGACCGAACAGGAGGCAGACCGATGAGCCAGGTCGACTACAAGCAGGCGTTCCGCGAGCTGTACCTTCCGCCGGCCCGGCCGGTCCTGCTCGACGTCCCGAAGATGCTCTATGCGGCTGTGGGCGGCGCCGGCAACCCGAACGACAATCCCGACTTCGCCGCTGCCATGCAGGCGCTGTACGCCATCAGCTACGGCGTCAAGATGCTGCCGAAGAAGGGACCAGCTCCCGCCGGCTACTATGAGTACACGATCTTCCCGCTCGAGGGCATCTGGGATCTCGACAGCCCTCCGGACCCCGTTGCCGCTGGGCTGGACAAGGACAAGCTGGTCTGGACGGTGATGATCCGCCAGCCCGACTTTGTCACCCCCGAGTTGCTGGAGAGCGTGCGGGCAGCTGCAGCCAAGAAGAAGGACGCGCCGCCGGTTGAGCGCGTCAAGCTGATCGAGATGGCCGACGGGCTGTCCGTGCAGATGATGCACATCGGCCCGTATGATGCCGAGCCGGCCAGCTTCGCACTGATGGACCGGTTCTGCGCCGACAACGGCCTCGTTCGCAACGGCCATCACCACCGCGAGATCTACCTCTCCGACCCGCGGCGCACCGCGCCGGAGAAGTTGCGGACGGTGCTGCGATACTTCGTCAGCAGAAAGTGACCTGATGCGGCCGCCGGAGAAAAGTCGACGGGTGACTCCTGTGTTAACGGTTCTGTAACACAACTGCGGTATCGTCTGGGCATGGGCCCCTCATCCTGCATTGGGAGGATTGATCGATGAGCAGACGAATCGTCGTCCTTCTCCTGGTTGTCGTGCTCGGGCTGACGTTCACCGGCGTGGCCATCGCTCAGGACGCGGCGACCGCCAGAGGCGCAGCCCGCTGGCCTGCCATCGCGCGGCTGATCGGCCGTCGCCCCATCGCCGCGTCGCTTGACCTGACAGATGAACAGCGGGCGACCGTCAGCGAGAAGCTCGCGACGCTGAAGTCCATTTGCCAGCAGATCCGGGAGCTCAACGTTCCGGAAATCCGCGCCCGCGTCAAGGATGCAATAGCACAGATCGAGCAGGCAGAAGCGGCCAACGACAGCGCCAAGGTCGAGCAGCTGTGGGCTGATGTCAGTCGGTTGATGCGTCGCGGACTGGGCGGTCTGCGCATCCGCGCCCACGCCTACATCCGGACGCACGTGACTGACTACGACAGCCTGATCGCAGCGCTTGATTCGGCCATTGCCCGGGCCGAAGCGCGCCTCGCCGAGCTGCAGTCGGGCCAGTAGTCCGCACCGCCAGCGAGTGACACAATGGATTCGCAGAGCCCGGTGCCGGTCTCAGGCGCCGGGCTCAGGTTATTGACGAACATGGTGGTGCCGCGCGGCGGGCCGGTTGGCCCGCCCCCCGTGGGTTTGCTGGGACAATGATCCCTCAAGGTGTGATGATCCCGGCACTGCTGCGGCGGGACCGGGGTGACGTCGGTCCTCGGTGCGAAATCGGTCAGTCCACACCCCGACAAGGTGTCCAAAAAGTAACCGAGACGGGGCTGGGTTGACAGAAAACCAGCGTGGGGTCGACATAAGGCTCGCGATGACCACGCTCGGTGCGAAATCGGTCGATCGACACCCCTGTCAGGTGTCCGAAAAATAACCGAGAACCCCGGGATCACCGCGGCCTCAACCGACAGACTGCTGCCGCCGCAGACCGCAGCCCACGGTCTGGATGGACATGGTATAATGACCGCAGCCCGACTGGGCCCTTGGAGGTGAGCCGCCGTGCCGTACGCACACCGAGCCAGCCGCACCCAGCCGCAGCCGCGAGCCAGTCGCCCGCGGCTGGTCCTCGCCGTCGTGTCGCTGCTCATCGCCGCGCTCGTCCTTGCCGGCGGCTGCGGCCGCGACGAGCGCCGCGGCAGCGCGACCGGCAACATCGCGAACGGCGGCCTGGTGGCCGGGCAAGGCGACTGGCTGTACTTCCGCGGCGAGGCCGACCACTGGCGGCTGTACCGGAGCAAGGCCGACGGGACTGAAAAGGCGAAACTGGCCGACGACATGCCGGCCAGCATCAACCTCGTCGGCGACCGGCTCTACTACGCCAACTTCGCCGATGGGCTGTCGCTCTACACGATGAAGACCGACGGCAGCGAGCGGCGGAAACTGTACGACGGCTGGGTCGACAGCGTCAATGTGGTCGGCGACTGGATCTACTTCGCCACCCGCGGTGGGACCGAGGGGAGCGCATACGCGCTCCGCAAGCTGAAGACCGACGGTTCCGGGTTGGTGACGCTGCTCGACGGGTATGTCAGCGAGGTCGCGGTCGCCGGCGACCGCATCTACTACATCGCCTTCGACGGCAAGACGCACAGCATCCACGCGATGAACCTCGACGGCAGCGGGATCACGCAGCTCAACGATGCCTATTCGCACTTCCTCAGCGTCGCGGACGGCTGGCTGTACTACTGGAACGTCGACACGCAGCGGGTGTGGCGGATGCGGACCGACGGGACGGACAACCAGGCGATCGGCGACGACGCCTGCGATTACGTCAACGCCGCCGCCGGCTGGGTCTACTATCTGAACCGCGGCGATGGCGACAACATCTACCGGATCAGGCCCGACGGTTCGTCGCGGCAGCGGCTGACCGATCTCGCAGCAGAAGCCGCGGCTGCCGGCGGGGGCCGGGCCGTCATCTCCTCGCTCTGGGTGGTCGGTGACAAGGTCTACTTCCGCGGCCAGCTCGCCGAAGGTCTTCCCGATGCGCTGTTCCGCGTCGACTGCGCCGGCGGCGATGTCGCCGTCTTCGATGGGGGAGAGTAGGCGCCAGCTGCGTTGCCGATTGGACGAACAGCAGTGCTTGGAAGCAATGGGCCCCTGCCATCGGCTGATGGCAGGGGCTCGTCGCTCAGGTGACCGCGATTTGTCGGGGCGTTTTGTTCTTGACTATATTAGTGAAATTTATTACTATCATAAGGGAACGTTACAGGCCGCACGGGTGGGCCCCGGCGGCCACAGAGGAGGCAGACGCAGGTGGCGCAGGCAACCAGGCAGGAACTCGTGGCGCAAGCCAAGGCAACGGCTGAGGAGTACTTCCGCCAGGGCAAGTACTTCTGTTCCGAGGCCGTCGTTCAGACGATCAACGATCTTCTCGGCAAGCCAATGCCCCAAGAGGTCGTCAAGATGGCTTCCGGCTTCCCGGTCGGCATCGGCAAGTCCGGCTGCGTCTGCGGAGCGATCAGCGGCGGCGTCATGGCGCTCGGCATGGTCTACGGGCGGACCGCGCCCGGCCAGCCGATGCCCGAGCGCATGCTGCCGGCTGCGGCCGCGTTGCACGACTACATCCGCGACCTCTACAAGAGCACCTGCTGCCGCGTCCTCGTCCACGGCATGGAGTTCGGCAGCCCGGAGCGCAAGAACCACTGCATCAAGATCACCGGGCTGGTCGCCGAATGGGTGGCGAACGAGCTGCTCGCGGCCCAGGAGAAGCAGGGGTGTGACCATGCAGATCATCAAGCTTGATCTGATTCAGACTCTCGGCGTCGCCCTCGGCGTCCTGCTCGCGGGCTATGCCCTGCAGAAGCGCATCGCGCCGCTCAAACGCTGGTTCATACCAGCGCCGCTGATCGGCGGGGCGCTCTATGCGCTGCTCGCCTTCGTGCTCAGGGCTTTGGGCGCCGTCGACATCCAGCTCGACACGACGCTGCAACCGTACTTCTTCGCCGGCTTCTTCGCGTCGATCGGGCTGCGGGCGAGCCGCAAGCTGCTTGCTGAGGGCCTGCCCAAGTTGGCGCTGTTCGGCGTGGTCGTCTTCCTTCTGGCTGCGCTGCAGAAGGCCATCGGTCTGGGCGTCGGCGCACTGCTCGGCATCGAGCGGCCAGCCATCACGGCAGCGACAGCGGTCCTGATGGGTAACGTCGCCGGCGCCGGCAAGATCGTGCCGGTGCTCGCCGAACAGGGGCTGGCCAACGGGGCCGCCATATCCGCCGGTGCAGCCGCTTTCGGACTGCTGTTCGGCGCGCTGCTCGGCGGACCGCTGCTGGCGATACTGATCCGGCGGAACGGGATCAAGTTCCCGGAGAACCAGGCCGCGCCGGCGCCGCTGACGCCGCCGAACCTGATCGCGCACACCTTCCTGTACGCCCTCTGCATCGGCCTCGGCAAGCTGCTCAGCGTCGCGACCGGCGGCACCTGGATGCCGATGTTCGCCGGCGCGCTGATCGTCGGTGCCGCGCTGCGGAACATCGCCGACGCGCGACCGCTGTTCAAGCTGGAACTGCCGTACGTCAACACGCTTGGCAACTTCTCGCTCTCCTGCACCCTGACGATGGCGTTCATGGGCCTGAAGATCCCGGCCCTGGCGGCGCTCGACCTGCCGCTGCTGGCGCTATTGCTGGTGCAGCTGGCCCTGCCGGTGCTGGTGGCCATGTTCGTGGTCTACCCGCTGATGGGCCGGAGCCCGCTGGCGGCGATGATTGCCGCGGGGCTCCCGGGCTTTTCGGTCGGCGTCCCGGCCGACACGATGTCGACCCTCCAGTGCGCCCAGGAAGTGAACGGCGCGATGCCGATGGCGACGTTCGTCGTGCCGGTGATCGGAGCGTGGCTGGTGACCCTGGTCAACCCGTGGCTGACCGGACTGTTCATGTAAAGGAATCCCCGCTTGCAATGATGACCCCGCCTGCCCGGCGCAGGCGGGGTCACTTCTTGTGTCTCACGGCAGGAATTGCGCGTGGCGCCAAGTATCCTCACAGTGAAGCAGCAGTGCAATCAGCCTGGACTTGGGGAGGAACGCACAGTGGCGGAGACGATCTGGCTCAACGGCAAGTACTACGACAACATGGACGAGGCGCGTGTGACGATCGAGGACCGCGGCATGCTGTTCGGCGACGGCATCTACGAGGTGATCAGAATCTACGACGGCAAGCCGTTCCTGCTCGCCGAACACATGGACCGCCTGCTCCGCAGCGCGGCCGGCATCGAGTTGCCGTTGCCGATGGCGAAGGACGAGATTGCGGCAGTCGTCCGCGAGGTGATCGAGCGGGCGGCAATTCCCGAAGCGACGATCTACATCGAGGTCACCCGCGGCGGCGGCCCGCGTTTCCAGGGCTGGCCGGCCGACCCGAAGCCGAACATGTACATGTGGGTCAAGCCGGTCGCGCCCGGGCTGGATGAGCAGCGCAAGGTCGGGGCCAAGGCGATCACCCATCCCGACCAGCGCTGGCTGCGCTGCGACCTGAAGACGGTCAACCTGCTGGCGAACACCATGGCCAGGGCGAAGGCCCGCAGCGAGGGCGCGTACGAAGCGATCCTGTACCGTGAGAACGGGATCGTCACCGAGGCCAGCGCCGCGTCGGCGTTCATGGTCAAGGGCGGTGTGCTGTACGCGCATCCGCTGGACAATCTGGTCCTGCCGGGGATTACCCGCTGGTTCGTCACAGGACTTGCGAAGAAGCTCGGGTATCAGGTGGTCGAGAAGACGTTCACGGTCGATGAGCTGAGGCAGGCCGACGAGATCTTCCTGACTGGTACGCAGACGGAAGTGATGCCGATCATCAAGCTGGATGACGGCATTGTCGCCGACGGCAAAGTCGGCCCGGTGACGGCGAAGATTCAGGAGGCGTTCAAGAAGGCGATCCGGGGGTAGGAGATGAGTCGCATGAAGGTCCGCCTGTCCGAGTGTACCTGGCAGGAACTGGCCGCGCGCCGGGCGGAAGTCCAGGACACCATCATCATCCCGATCGGCAGCACTGAACAACACGGCTACCACCTGCCGCTCGGGACCGACACCTTTGCCGCGATCTCGCTGGCGGAAGCGGTCGCCGAGCGCGAGGACGTCCTGATCGCGCCGCCCCTCTACTACGGCTGGAGTCCGCATCACATGGTGCTGCCGGGCACGATCACAATAAGGCCGGAAGTGCTGACCGAGTTGGTCTACGATGTCATCGAGTCGCTCGCGGCGCATGGGTTCAGGCGCTTCGTCCTGCTCAACGGCCACCGCATTGTCAACATCACCTGGCTGCAGGTCGCGGCCGAGCGGGCGAAGCGGCAGCTTGGCGTGAAGGCGGTGATCGCCGATCCCGCCTACCTGTCGAAGACGCTTGTTCGCCAGGGCCTCGGCAAGCTCGGGCACGCCGACGAGATCGAGACCTCCCACATGCTGGTCTCATATCCCGACTTGGTCCACATGGACCGGGCGGTCGACTATGTCCACACCACGCCGCCGTACGTCAACGTCGACCCGAGTTGCCCCGACGACGTCCTCTGCTACGTGCCATCGGCTAAGGCCGACATGCAGGCCAGCGTCGAACATGCCGGCGGCACCAACGGTGCGCCGTCCAGGGCGAGTGCCGAGAAGGGGCGCCGCTACTTCGATTGGTGCCGGGACCGGCTGGCGCAGATCGTCAGCGATCTGAAGCAGGGGAGACTGTAGCCTGGCGGGCGCTGCCGCCCGCTGCGGTCAATAGTGGTGGAGGCGCGGTCATACACAGAAAAGCATGAGCGGAGATAATCGGAGGTGCGCACGGGTGAAGCGTCGGATCGCGGAGCTCGCCGCGAAGAGCGTGTGGGCAATGGCAGAGGGAGACGTCATCGAGGCCGAGATGTGGCTGCAGGAGTTGGCCGATCTGACGGGTGCGCCCGCGGCGCTAGAGAATCTGGCTGTCTGCCGCTATCATGCGCGCGCTTATGCTGATGCGCTCGAGACGCTCACCCCAATCCTCGGTACACGCGAGCCGCTGCTGATTGGGCGTTCGCTGGTCAGCCTGGCCCAGCGCGCGCTTGGCGATGCCGCAGCCGCGCGCGAGAGTCTGGCCGCGGCCATCAGCAACCTCGACCGAGCTTACGCTGACGCAGAGCGCAGCGTGGACGACAACGGCGATCTGCTCGTCGGGAGCCAGCTTGCGGTGCAAGCGGCGTGCGAACTGATGCAGTACTCAGATGCTCTCAGCCTCTATGAGCGCTGGCCGATCCGCGGACTGCCAGGCGCTGTGCTCTATGCCGGATTCGCAGCGTTCAGCCTGGGGCAGTATGCCAGAGCCATCGAACTCTGGTCGGCAGTGGCCGCTGGTCCAGAACTGAGCGATATCGCCACTGGTTGCCTCGTTGTCGCGCGGCTGGCCGTAGCGGGAGTCATCCCTCCGTTTGCCATTGATGCGGTAATCTACCCGGAGGGGGACGAGCCGGCCGAGTCCCCCGTCGGCTCGGTCGAGACGCCGAACGGCACACTGCCCGTGCTGACCGTCGACCAGTGCTTGCATCTCGCCGACCTGATGCAGTTGGAGGAGGATCCGCTGTTCAGCGAGCCCGGCATCCTGCCAGCCGCCGAATTCCTCGATTATACTGGTGATTGGGGTCTCGCGCTGGCCGAACGATCGCTGCAGGCGCCGCAGGTGCCCCTGCCGGTCAAACTCGGCGCGCTGTCGACGTTGGCCGCGGCAGGCAGGCTCCGCGCCGGCGATCCGGTGACACTGGTCGGGCGCAAGCGGAGTTGGCACCTTACGTACGGCTCGCTGGACGTGCCGGATGAACAGCCGGCGGTCCGTAAAGCATACGAGCGCGCCGTCGCGCTCGCGCGCCAAGACGGCTACGAGGAAGCCTACCGCCGCTTGGAACGCCTCTGCCGCCGGGAGTGGCTCTACCCACCGGCGATGGTCGCTCTGGCTACATTGATGCGCCATCGCGGCGAGTATATACCTTCGATGCTGCTCCTTCATGCAGTTGAGGCGATCGCGCCGAATCACAACCTTGTCCTGTTCAACCTGGCGGCGACCTTTCGCTACGGCGGCGACATTCCCGAGGCGCGTCGCTACCTCAGCAGAATCACAACCACTGGCGAGAACCGCGAGTTCCGGTGGCTGGTCGCTGAGCTGCGGCGGAGCCTGCGCGGGGGGTTTGATCAGCCGCTTCAGGCCGAAATCGACGAGTACGCAGAGCTTGCGCGCGGCGAACAGGACGACAAGCCGATTGCCCTCGGACTGACGCTGACCAGGGCGCTCAAGCGGCTGCCATTCAGGTGGCTGAACGCGGTGGCGAGGGTTCACGGCATCACCGACATCCGCCGGCGTCCGGCGCGCGAGGCGGCGCTGGCGGCTGCGCTGCTGGACGGGGAGAAGCTGACCGGCACTCTGGCCAAGGCGCCCGCCGATGTGCTCGCGCTGCTGCGAACCGTTCTGTCGGCAGGCGGCTGGTGTCGACTGAATCGCCTGGAGCGGGCGTTCGGCAGCCAGGATTACGACGGGATGTGGGTAGACGGTCCGCCGACGTCGACGATTGGAATGGCGCGCTACTTCGGTTTGCTCTATGTCGGGCGCGCGCTGATCGGTGGCAAGCGGCAGCCGGTAGCGGTGGTGCCGATCGAGTTGCGACAACCGCTCGAGCAGGCGCTGGGTCTGTCAGTCTCGACCGGGGATGAGAGCGCCAGTGGGGGAGCCACAGCGCGCGCCAAGAAGGTGCCCGCCTCGAGGTTGCGCCGATCGCAGCGGGCACAGCTTCCTCTACGACGGAATCCACCCGGCGTGGGACCTGTCGGTGCTCCTGAAGGGGGTCGACGCTGATCCGACGGGGATACTCTCCGCGCAAGAATCGGGGCCAGGGCCCAGAGGCGGCACCCCTTGGCTGTGCGCAATCTGTCGTGCCCTGAAGGTCACATCAACCGAGATGTCAAATACTGTAGCAGTTCGTTCCCGCAAGGAGGTCCACCGTTGCCCAGCCGTAAAGCCCGCACTTCCGTCGACACAGTCGATGAGGTGCGCTATCTGGCCGCGACCGCCAACACCCAACGGTATCGTTTGATCATGCGGTTCTTCTACGAGCAGCATAGACTCCACGTCTATGCGCTCACTCCGGAGCAAGTGCAGGCGCACGTTGCCGCAATCATTGCCGACTACGGCCAGACTGAATGCCAGCAGGATTTGGAGGTGCTGGTTGGCTGGGGTAATCTGCTGCAGGATTGGGAGCTTGGGCTTGCCAGCGTGCGAACGATCGAGGACTTCCGGCGACGTAACGTATTGTACTCAGCGACCCCAGACGCGCTTGCCATCGAGGAACTGATGGTCAGCCTTGAGACACAACGCGAGCAGGTTGGACAGCTCGATGGCACCGCCATCGGCCGTCTTCTTGACGACGTGCGGCGATTCGCCGTGACTGTAGCGGCGACTGCTGTCGAGCCGCCGCGGGTCGATCATGCGACGTGGGACGATGTCTGGCGCCGATTCGCCCAGATTGCCGATGACGCCAATGACTATATGAGCGACATGCGCAGCCAGGAGCGCGAGCGCCTGTTTGACCTGGCAGCGTTTCAGGTATACAAGGACTCGCTCATCAACTATCTGTCGCAGTTCATCGACGGTCTCGTGCAGGCCCAGCCGACGATTCACGAGCTGGTCCGTCGCTGGGACGCTTCCGACTTGGCAGTAAGGCTGGCGACCGCGGCCAAGGAAGGACCGCGCAGCTTCGAGTCGCTGGCTGTCCTCACCAGCGGATACCAGGCCCAGATCATGGCGGTTCAGGACTGGTTCAGGCCCGGCGGGTCCGCGGACAAGCTCCGTGCCTTCGCCAGCCGCGCCGTCGAGCGGATCAGCCTGGCGGCGCGACGCCTGTCCGATGCGCGGCGCGGATTGGCCTCACGGGCGCAAGACCTGCTGGCACTTGCCGATCTGTTCAGCACCTGCGATGACGAGGCGGCAGACCGAGTTGCCGGCTTGGTCTTCGGGCTCAGCCAACCGCGCCAATGGGAGCGCGACCTGCCCGACACCGTCTCAGAGCAGCCGGGATTATCGGCCTGGGAGTGCGAGCCGGTGAGCGTGCCGATCCGCCAGCGGCGGAGCAACGTGGCCCGGCGGGGCGACGCCGGGCGGCTGCTTGCCGATCAGGAACGGCGAAAGGCCGAACTGAGGGCCGCGGCGCGAATTGCCGAGCAGGCGGCGATCGAGGTGCTGACGCGTCTGTTTGCGGCCGGCGAGGTCAGGCTGGGAGCGCTCGCCCGGACGGACCCCGAGGAAGCCGGCTATCTGCTTCAACTGGTCTACGAATGCATCTGTGCCGCCCCAGGCTACTCAGTACGAGCGCCAGACGGATCGATGATCAAGCTGGCGAATCCCGTGGAAGCCAGTTACGTTTGGCTCACGTCTGTCGCTGGGCGGATGCTCGTTCCTGACTACCGTCTGATTCGTCTGCCAGGGCTGCGGGAGGTTGGCGACTGATGGCACGACAGACACGCAATGCTCGAGTGCAGGCGTTCGTCGACTTGCTCGACCGCCCGCTGATCCTCGCCGCCGAAGACCGCGAGGCGTTTGCCCGGATTGTCCGCGCCGAGACTGAACTGCGCGACTGGTTCCGCGTCTATCCCGGCTGGCACATCGAGCGCACGCGCGAGATGGTGCGCCTCGTTCGTCAGCCGGCGACCATGAGACCATTGCTGGGCTTGCCGGGCCTGCGCGGCAAGCTGGACTATGTGTTGCTCGCCCTGGTGCTGCATCAGTCCGAGGTCAGCGCCGCCCGCGGCGGACCGGCGGGGACGATCGGCAACCGATTCCTCCTGTCACTGTTGGCTGACGAAATCACGACACGAATGAAGGAACGCTACGGTCCCGAGGCCTTCGACCTGGCTGATCAGAGCCAGCGCCGGGCGCTCGTTCGAGTAATGCAGGCGCTCGAGCGCCTTGGCGCCCTGACCAGGTTGGATGGCTCAGCCAGCGAGTGGGCAGAGGGGAGCGCTTCCGGAGATGGCCTTTACGCTTTCACTGAGATCGCTGCGTCCCTCGTTGCGGTTCGCCCCTCACAGCCGTTCGTCGCTGCGGCTGCCCAGCCGCTGGAGATTGCAGCATCAGGAGCGTCGTTCGCGCTGCCGTCGGACAATCGCGCCGACGCCGAGCAGCGCGCGTGGCGCGCTCTGTTGATCGGCCCTGCGCTGTTCGCCGTAGACGATCAGGAGGCCTTTCGGGCACTGACACAGAAGCGCGTCGCCATGGCCCGCGATATCACCGAGTACTTCGGTTGGTGGCTCGATGTGCGCCGGACGATGGCGCGCATCGTCCGCGACAGCCACGCTCAGGACACCGGCTCGGTCATGCTTTCGCCGCGGCTCCGCTCGGAGTATGGCCCGGCGCTGCTGCTCTGCAACGCCGTGCGTGACCTCGTAAGCAGGGGCGAACTTACGGTTGACGCCGGCGACGGTGTGCTGCTCCCGCTTAGCCGTTTTCGCGACCTGCTCCTGACGATCCGCGTCGAGCACCGAACGCGACTGACCGGAGGCCTCGCAGACTGCTCCGCAGAGGAGCTCATCGAGCGGGTCGCAGGTCTGATGCGGGAGAACGGAATGTTGCGCGGACCCGATGCCCGTCAGGAGGTCTGGCTGAGTCCGCTGTCAGCCCTCTACCGCGGCTACTTCCAGGAAGAAGCGCCCTCACCGGGCGAGGAGGATGACCGAGATGCCCAACTCCAGCTTTTTGCTTGACAGCGAAGAGGCTATTGAGTCATTGCTCGCCGGACTGGACGACGCCGCCACGACCGGCTGGCGGCCGTACCGCATCATCTTTCGCAACTTCTGGTTCTTCCAGCGCGACGAGTTCATCTGGCATGGCGGGCGCCTCTTCCTGGGCGGCCAGAACGCCTCCGGCAAGTCGACCGTGCTCAGCATGGCCGTGCCGTTTCTGCTCGACGGCAACAAGAGCGAGGAACGCCTGAACACCTTTGGCGGGCACGGCCGAAACATGGCTTACTACGTCACCGGTTCAGCCAACGGCGACGATGGCAGCGAAGCTGCCTATTCCTACCATGCGCGTACCAGCTACCTGGCTCTGGAGTTCCGGCGCCGAACGGTCGCAGGTGATTACGAATACTTCACCTTCGGCCAGGGTCTGCAGCACGACCGGGCGGCGGAGGATCGCACAGTCCGCTCCTGGGGCTTCATGATCAACGACGGCCGCAGAATCGGGCGGGGCCAGCCCGGAGCGCCGTTCGATCTCTTGCGCGACAACCTGACCGTGCCGTCAAGAGGCGAACTGAAGCGTCTATTAGGTGCCGGGGGCGCTGTGTTCGACACGAACGCAGATTACCGGCAGGCCGTCAACCGCCACATCTTCGGCTTTGCCGACCCGGACGACTACGACGCGCTGATCGAACTGCTGCTCCAGATCAGGCGGCCGAAGCTGACCAAGGAGGCCAAGCCGCGCGACGTAGTGCGGATTCTCAGCGACTCACTGCCGCCCCTCGATTCCGCCAAGATGCAGACTACGGCTCAGTCGTTGGACAACATCGACCAGACGACCCAGAACATTGAGCGGCTCCGTCTGCAAGCGGCGGCGGCGCGCGAACTCGAGAAGCGGGTTCAGCTAGTCTTCCGGAAAGCCGCGGAGGTGGCGGCAGCCGAATTCCGCACTGCGGCAAGGGTCTCGGACGCTGACGAGAAGGCCTTTGATGACAAGCATAGCGAGTTCAGAGTTGCCCAAGAGGCGCTCGAACAGGCCGAGGAACAGCTCGCCGTCTGTCGACGCGACCTGACAGGTCTGCACGCCGAGTTGAACCAGCTGGAGGCTGACAACGCCGACGCGCTGGCTGCGCTCAAGGGAATCGAGGAGACCCGGCAGGCGCTTGCCGTTCGTGAAGCAGAGGCTCGGCAGGTGGCGGCAAGGATCGAGCAGCATGAGCGCGAGCAAGTCAGGGTCAAGCATCAGTTGGACGAGCTGTCCGCCAGCTGGGACGTTGAGCGGGCGAATGCGCTGGCCTTCTTCGACGAGGCCGATGCTGCCGCGGACGAGGCCCGCTGGGCGACCGCCGGCCGCTGGAGCGAGCACGGCCGCGAGCTGTGCGCACGGATGAAACCTGGAGGCGAGAGGGAGACCAGGGCCGCATTCCCATTCGCGACGGTGCGGGTTGAAGTCGAGGACCGGTTGGCGAGACTTGGGCAGCTCCTGAAGCTCGCTGAAGCGAGCGAACAGGCGCGGGCCAGATGGGAGCAGTGCCGCGGCCATGAGGAGCAGGCGCAGCAGCGGGTTTTTGAGAGTGACGCGGCAGCCACAGAGGCCGCGCGGGCGGCGGAAGCAGCCCGTGAGGCAGCGATTGAGGCGGTCGGCGCTTGGATTGATTGCTTCCCGGCGCCACTGGCCGCCGACGCCACGCGTATGGCTGTTCTGGCGCACCTGCGGGACTGTGCGGCCGACGCGGCCGGGCCCGGGCACGTCGCACAGCCGCTGCGCGCCAGCATAGAGCACGCCCGTCAGGCAGCCATGGCTGCGACGGCACGGGCGAGCGAGAGGCTGAAGGCTGCCGAGGGCACCTTGGCAGACCTTGAGGCGGAGTTGGCGGCGATCAGCGCACGCCTGCCTGAGCCGGCGCGGACCCCGGCGCAGGCTGAAGCCCGCCAAGCACTGAGCGCCGCCGGGATCGCGTGGGCACCGCTCTACGAGACGCTTGACACGGCGGGCGCGCAGTTGGATACGGCTGATGTTGAGCAGGCGTTGGCCGATATGGGGCTGCTTGATGCACTGGTTGTCGCCCCAGCCGACCGGCTCGCCGCACTTGAGGCGCTGCACCGACGGGGTCTAAGCGAGCGACTCGTCCTCTCGCCTGGGCCGGAGGTTGACCAGCAGCGTGGTGCTGGCGGGTCGTGGCACGGGTTGATTCCGGACGCGCAGCACCCGCTGGCGGCGACCGCCTTTGGAGCGCTGCGCATGATCGTCGGGGATCGCCTGTCCGAACCAGCCGCACTGGCGGCAGATGCGACTTGGCGACACGGACTTCTGACCGGGCGCGTGGCTCCCGGGGCAACCGCACGCTTCATCGGGCGAGCGGTTCGCGAGCGGTATCAGCGGGCTGAACAGGAGCGCCTGACTGCGGAATGCGCGGTTGCCGAAGCGGACTGCGCCGCCTACAGAGAGGCGCTGACTGAGGCGCAACGCCTCGGCGAGGCCATCGTTGCGGCTGCGCGGCAACTTGACGAACTGCCCGAGTTGGCGGTGCTGCCGACTGCCCTTGCCCGCTCTGAGCAGGCCAACGCTGCCGCAGCGAGCGAGCGTGAGCGAGCCGCCACTGCGAGCCGGGCGACGCAGGCTGCGTTGGCTGCCGTGGACCAGGCTGAGGCGGAACTCATCAAGGCCTGCGACATACTGCCGGCCGCCCGCGGACTTAGCGGCAACGGCCTCAGGCAGATGGCGAAAGCCAGTGAAGCCATCGGCGAGGTCTTCGCCGACGTAGACGAGCGCCTTCGTCTGCTGGCCAGAATCGGTGATAACATCGCGTCGGTCACCGAGCGACTGCGGGTCGAAGCGGAGGCGCTGGCTGACCAGCGGGCTCGTGCCGATGCCGTGGCGAACGAGCAGCGTGACCTGGACGGTCGTCTGGCTGCGCTTGAGAGGGTCAGCGGGGCGACTGATACGGAAGACCTGGTCGCTCACGTCGCCGCGCTTCGGGCGGCAATCAAGCAGCGGAGCGCGGACGAGCGCGAGTACGACATCCAGCGAGCCATCCAAGCTGACGCGGTTCGGCGCATCGAGCAAGAGTTGCCGGTGCTCGATGATCGAGCGCGCGCCAGCGCCCAAGGCGAGAGCGTTGCGCGGGCACTGCTGGCAGAAGCCGTGCAGGCCTATCCCAGCTTGGCCCAGTATCAGTTCAGTCCGAGCGCCGCCGGACGGGCCCGCGAAGTGGCGGATAGCCTGCTATCCAGATTTGGTGACCGTCCCGGGCTGGCTCAGGAGATCCGGAACGGCGAGACCGAAGCCCGGGCCGAGCTGTCGCAGGCATTCGACACCCATCGGACCGTCCTGCAGCCCTATCACCCCGAACTTCATGCCGCCGAGCGCAGCGCCAGGCTGATCCAGTTCACGATCGACGGCGTGCTGCAGTTGCCCGCCGACCTTGTCCTCCACCTCGAAAAGAGCGAGATGGAGTTGCGCGATGTCCTGCGCGAGCACGAGGCGGAACTATTTGAGCGACACTTGATCCGCACCGTTGGCGACGAGATCCGCCGCTGTCTGCTCAGGGCGCAGGACTGGGTTAGCGACATCAACCGGATGCTGGCCGAGCACCCGCTCCGCAACGATGAGCGGATCGAACTGCGCTGGGAGCCGAAGCGGTCAGACCAAGAGGCCGGCGGTATTCTCGCCCGGCACATCAACCTGATTCGCCTCACGCCGGCCAATCTGACGCCGGAACAGCGGGATCTCTTGATGAGTGCCTTCCGCGAGGAGATCGCCATCGTCCGCAATCAGGCCAAACGCGACGAGTGGCGCCCGGACGAGTTCCGCGAGGAGCTGACGAAGGTCCTCGATTACCGCAACTGGTTCGACTTCCGGTTGTTCGTCAGCGGTGGCGTCGGCGGACGCCAGGAAATAACCGACACCTATCACAATGCGCGCAGTGGCAGCGAACGGTCGCTGGTGCTGCTGATGCCCTTGCTGGCGGCCCTTGTCGTGCGCTACGAGGCCGCCCGGAAGGACGCGCCGCGGTTGGCGGCACTCGACGAGGCCTTCGCCGGCATCGATCCGGTGAACAGCCAACAGTTGCTCGACTTCCTCGCGGCGCTCGACATCACCTGGATTGCGACCAGCGAGAAGATGCCGTCGCTCAGCGGGGCGGTCCGTGGAGCCAGCCTATACACCATGCTTCGCCATGGTACGACAGTCGCCTCGCGTTGCTTCTTCTGGGACGGGGCGCAGATAATCGACCCTGAGCAGCAGCCCGCGCGGCGGGAAGCGGCCGCCGCCGACAATCGGGGTGAGACGCCGTGATACGGCCGCTACCAGGTCTCAGCCCGCGCTCCGGTGACCGCCACCTAGCCGAGACATACCGAGAGCGACTGATGGATCTCGAGCGCATTCTCAGGGCCGCCCGTCAACCGGTAATCCGCTACAGCGGCATCAGCGGCCGGGTGTACGTCGACGACCTGACAGAAGCAGAGCGAGTGGCCTTGACCGGGCTGCTCGGCCGCCACGTTCCGACGCGGCCCGGCGAGCGGCTATCCCTCAGGGTGACCGAGCTTGACCAAGCGATCCGCAACGCTGGCATCGCTGACGGACTAATCACCGTGCTGGAGGCTGTCGAGAGCGCGCCGCTGGTCACCCGGGCCGAACGCAAAGCTGCTCGCGATGCTGAGTGGAGCGCCTTCCTGAGCCAGGCCGCCGAAGTCGCCGGCGATTTCGCCGATACCGTGGCAGCTGACTGGCTGAGCCGGATCGTCGCTGGCCAGAGCACCTGCCTGCCGCTCCTGCGGCGGGAATTTGGCCGCGCACGAAGCAGCAGCGGCGGGCGGTCCACTTTGACCAACGCCCTGGCGCTGGTTGGGCGCGCGTTAGCGGAACTGCCGTCCGCCCGCAACGAGACGCTGCACCTGCCGGTGTTCGCCCAGCGGATCAGCGGTGATCCTCATGCCCTTGATCCGCAGTGCCGCGAGGGCCGGCTGTTTATTGAGGCGCTGCGTGAACTGCAGGCCATGCGGGCAGAGACGACCGCGCGCGATCAGGCGCCAATGTTCGCAGGTGCAGGGCTCGCGCCGGTGGCGCCCGGCGCGCCACGGTCCGAACTGCTGGTTTCGGCTGGCCTGCTGCCTGACGAAGTCTCATCGACCGTCATCACTTACGGCCTGAACAACGCGACTCGAGGCGATGGCCGGCAGGACGCGCTGGTGCGGGCCGCGGTCGCCGATCGACAGGTCCTAATAGCATCAGTGCGGCAAATCAGTCAATGGACTACGGTGACCTGTCCCGGGAACGCGATCTACGCGGTCGAGAACCCGGCGGTGTTCGAGGAACTGGTCGATAGAATGGTCGCTGAAGCCGTGAGCCGCGCTGTCATCTGTACGAGCGGTTTCCTATCAGTGGCGGCTTGGCGTCTACTCGAGCTCGCGGTGGAGGGGGGTGCGGTGGTGCATTACGGCGGCGATTTTGACGTCAACGGGCTAACGATCGCTGACGCCGTCATCCGGCGCTGCGGCACATCGGGCAAGCTGTGGCGGATGGGCATCGCCGACTACGAAGCGGCCGCTCGCCACCCGATGGCAGAGGTCCTCGATGAGGCTGGCAAGCGCAGGCTCTCAGGCTTCACCGAGAAACCACTGCGTCAACTGGCCGAGCGGATGCGCAGTTTCGGCAAGATCGCTTACCAAGAGGCACTGCTTGATGAGCTGGCGGAGGATCTGCTCGGTGATACGGGCCTCTATCCGCCATGATTGGCACTGCGGATGCGAGCAAGACGGAAGGGGTGCCCTTGGCCCTGCAGGGTGTGCTTCACCTTCGCCATAGCGAAACCCGCCCGGGGTCATCCCGGGCGGGTTTTCTTGCAGTGACCTGACTTGCCTACTCAGCTGGGGCCCAGTCACGCGCGGCCAGCTCGGGGATCAACACGAGCTTCAGCGAGTCGAGCGGAATGCGGAATTCCGGGAAGCCGAAGGCGTAAGGCATCAGCTCGTACTGCTGGAAGTAGACGACGAGATCGCCATCATTGATGTAGTAGTCCTGGTCGTCGCGGATTCGGCTGAACTCGCCGAGGGTCGCGAGCCCCTGAGCATCGATCTGCTTCTTGATCTCGCCCGAGATCAGGCCGACGTAGTCGGCGCCGGGGATGAACAGGTCCTTCAGCGCGTAGCTGGTGCCGGTCCTGATGTCGACGGTGTAGCCGGCGCGGTGCGTCATGCCATGGGCGCCGCCGGTGTAAAGGTAGTCATCGAAGACCAGGCTGAGCAGGTTCTGCTGGTTGTAGGCGACGGTGTAGTTGCAGAAGACTTCGGTGGTCCAGTGGTAGTCAGCCGACGCCTGGCTGTCCTGTTCGCTCTGGTAGGCCTGCTCGACGACCGGCGCTGTCCGGTTGGCGAAGAAGGAGTTCAGCTGTCCCTGCACGTCGGCGACGAGACCGACGATGCGCGGGTATTGCAGGTCGATGCGCAGCGCGGCCGTCTCCTGGCGCTCACGCACGGTGCCGATGACGATGGGGTTCTCGGTGACCGGCCGGATATCGACGCGCATCACCGGGCTGTCGCTCCATTTCACCGCGAAGCCAAGGTTCTCGAGGAGGAACCGCAGCGGGACGATCACCTGATCGCCTTCCCGGGCGGCGACGTGGGGGATGAGGACTTCGTGGCCGTTGACAACAGCCCAGCTGCTGTCGATGCGGAACGCGACCCGCTTGTCCCCGTACGAGACTACGGCCTGACCGTCGCTGGGGCCGTAGTAGGTGAGACCAAGCTCGGCAGCGAGATCCTTGAGCGAGACAACAGTCGTTCCATCGAGGAGATTGCCGCTGGTGGCTAGCGGCTTGCCCTCAAGAGTGAGTGCCACCGGTGGTGCGGTTACTGCTTGGGCCGTGCCTGGTGCGCCGCCGAGACTGGTGAGCGCGACGACGATGGCCAACACGAAACCGAGAATGCGCGCCCGGTTCCTCATCCGATTCTGCCCCCTCTGTCCATTCTTCCGCCAAGCATCTTGACCCGGCTGGCGAATAGTCCACTCGCTCTGATTGCTCAGTTGCTCGCCGCTTCGGTTCATCGCCTGGATACGCAACATATTCCGGTCAGTGTGCCGTTGGCCGCATAATCGAAAGGTCTGCTCGCGTCAGCGGATCGGCTGCTTGGTGCGCCCAACTCGCCCAACAGCTTTGAACGGCTGGAGCCTGAGCTCCCACAGACTGCGCATGATCGGTTCACAGCCAAAGGACTCTTCCACTGTCTGTCGAAATCGGTGGGTCAGTGGTGGCTCTTGTCAACCAGTCGGTTTCGCTAGGTATCTGGGACTCCCGTACGTTGGCCGTTCAGAGTTCGACTACCGGCTGCATCTCGTCGCCGTCACTCCGGCTGATCTGCGCGCACCGCCGGCAGTCGCGATCGGTGAGACACAAGCGAAGGCTCGTGGGAAGCTGCGGGGCTAGGCGTTGACAGGTGAGAGGCGAGACTTGGGAAGGCTGTTGTTCATAGCGGCAGAACATGAAGCTGTTCGGTTCAGACCGGACGGCTTCATGTCGCAATGAGGGGAGCCTGGCTGGGTCGACTACGACGACTCTGCGCCGACTCTGCGCCGACTCCCTGTTAGCTCGCCCGCGCCTCTTGGACAGCGATTGGACGAAACGGTAAAAACCTCGGACGAGACTGACATACAGTTGACAGTGACTCTTCCTAGAATGTGGTCAGGCACAGGACCCTGCGTCCTGTCCGGCGACGACGCAGCTCACGGCAGCGCGGCGGGTCGCAATCACATTTGGAAGGGTGGAGATTGGCCTGATGAGGAACCGTCGTTTCGGAATCATCGCCCTGCTCCTGGCTTTCGAGATCGTGGCAGCAAGTGTGCTCTGCGGCGTCGGAGCTGTTCCGGCCCAGGCCGCAACCCTGTCTACGTATCGTCTGACAGCGACCGGGCAGGCCGCGAGCTATCCTGTCGGCACATTGGTGGATGTGAGTGGAAAGACCCAGGAGGCGGTCAACGCCGTCGTCGCGACAGCCATCACTGGCATGACGCCGATCGCGGTGACGCTCGCCACGGACACTGCTGGCGACACCGGCTACGACGCGGTGCGCATCGCGCCGGTCGCAGCCGGGCCCCACATTCAGCTCTGGGCCAAGGACACGGCCAATAACTGGTACGACATCAACGCTGTCGGCTGGGGTCCGCCGAGCGGCTTTCCGCTGCCGGTGCAGTACAGCGCCACTACTGATGTCTATCTTCTGGCGGATATGGCCGGGGATTACCCGCTGACGATCACTCTCGTCGATGTCGTCAATGGCAATGCCACAGTCGCCTTGACCTCTGGCACGGTCCGCGTCGGGACGCCGATGGCGGTCAGCGCAACGGTGCCGACCTTCATTGTCGGCCAGCAGGCCGAGTTCACCGTTACGACGGTGGCCAACGACGATGCCGGAAAGCTCGTGCGGGCCTACTTCACCATTCCCGCTGGCGTCACGGCTGAATACTACGAGGTTGCCGACGGAAAGTGGTACCCGCTGCCGAACAGCTATGGCCCGGAGACCGGGTTCCCGGTTGCCAGTGCGACCAGCCGCTTCCGGGCGACGTTCGCTGCGGCCGGCGAGCACACGGTGAACATCCAGTTCAAGACGGTGGCGGACGGCGCGGTCCTGGCGGACTACGACCTCATCGCCATGGCGAGAGCCCCTGAGAAGTCGGCGTATGAGTTCTTCCTCGAAGCCGACGGCGTGGTAGCCGGGCAGGAGAAGACGGTGCCGGTGTCCTTCGAGGCGGTCCAAGTCAAAGACGAGGGCTACAATGCCGTCCGGTTCAACGTCCGTGTCAGCAAGCAGCCGGCGGGGTCCACTGTCAGCCTGAAAGCCACGGATACCAACGGCCAGGAGTTCGATGTTGTGCAGGTCGGCTTCTGGGGACCGGCTGGCGGTTTCCCGATCAACAAGGACTATTCGGCAACGACCGACTTCAGGGCGCTTTTCTCGAAACCGGGCGACTACACGATTGACCTCAGCCTCTATGATGTTGAGGCCAGCAGCGACATCATGACCAAACAGTTTGACGTCACGGTCGGGACAGTCCCGGCAGCGTTCGTCCCCACCGACCAGACCGGCATCCACGCAGGCAAAGTCTTCGAAGAATACCAGCTCAAAGCCGACGACCGGGTCATCGATCTGAGCAGCGCCAATGTCGAGAGCATCAGCGTGCTCGGGCCGGGCGCGGCAGTGCCTGAGATGCTGACCCCGGATACCGATTCGACGCTCTGGTTCAACGTCCAGCACGCAGCGGGCGATTACGTCTACACTGTCGTTGACAAGAACGGCGTCACGTATGAAGCCAAGCTTTCTTGGACCGCTCTCACCGCTGTCAGCGCCGTAGCGACCGGCCAGACCGGCACGCACGAAACAAACCAATATGCCGAGTACAAGTTCATGAACGGGAACACTCCGCTTGACTTGTCCAGCTTCACGGCGATGTACCAGATCAAGCCGGACGGCAGCGTCAGAGAGCTCACTGCCAACTCCGACAAGAACCTCTGGTTCAAGACCAACGGCCAGCTCAGCGGAACCCACACCTTCCTCGTGAAGAAGGACGTGACCTGGTACAAGGCCATCATCACCGTTGCGCCGAATCCGCCGAGCGGCGGTGGCGACGGCGTCACGCCGACACCTCAGCCGGTCAACAGCAACACCGGTGCGGCGGTCGTCAACCCGGCAGCGGGTGGTACGGTGAGCCTCGGCACTGACGTGTCCCTGCAGATTCCGGCGGGCGCGCTGGGCACCGGGCCGAGCGTCAACGTTGCCATTCAAGAGGTGGCGGCTCCGCCGGCCGTCCCGAGTGGATTCTCGCTTCTCGGCACCGTCTACGAGTTCACGGTGGCCAACCACAATCACTTCGCGTTCAGCGCCCCGGTGACTCTGACCTTCACCTTCGATCCATCGCTGCTGCAGCCTGGTCAGCAGCCGTCAGTGCACTACTATGATGAGGCGGCCGGTCGCTGGGTCGATATTGGCGGCACGGTCTCAGGCAACACGATTGTGGTGACGGTCGACCACTTCACGCGCTTCGCCGTCCTGGCGACGCCAGCGGTGCCCGCGGTGAGGCTGAGCGACATCGCCGGGCACTGGGCCGAGGCGAACATCACCCGCCTCGTCAGCCTTGGCGCCGTTGACGGTTACCCGGACCGGACTTTCCGGCCGGAGAACCGGATTACCCGCGCCGAGTTCGTCACGATCCTGGTCAAGGCACTGAAACTCGAGCCCAGGACCGGCACGGTCTTTGCGGATACCGGCAACCATTGGGCCAAGGATGCCATCTCCACCGCCGCGGGCTGGGGCATCGTGGACGGCTATGGCGCCAACCGCTTCGGTCCCGATGACCCCGTCACGCGCGAGCAGTTGGTTGCCATGGTCGTGCGCGCCCTCAAGCTGCCCTCCGGCGGCGCTCAGACCGCCTTCGGCGATCAGAGCGCGATTTCCGACTGGGCCAGCGATGCCGTCGCAGCGGCCGTCGCAGCTGACATCATCGGCGGCTATCCCGATGGAACGTTCCGCCCGGCGGCCACCGCCACCCGCGCTGAAGCCGCGACTGTGCTCGCCAAGGCGATCAAGTAGCGGAGAAGTCGAGCGGAGCCAAGTGGCCGAAGCGCAGAGGCCGGTCCCCCGAAACGGGAGACCGGCCTCAAAGATACAATGCGGACGCTATTGTTCGCTGCCGGCGGCCCTGCCGCAATCAGGCTCACGCTTATCCGCATACAGAAGGGTAATCTCGCGGCCTAACCGCGCAACGGCGTCCCGCAGTTCGGCCGGAGCGAGCACCTCGACCGACCCGCCGAAGCCCGTCAGCCACCTGGCAAGTTCGTTGCGGCCACGCGTCTCCATCTGGAGAATGACAGAACCGTCGGCCTCCTCTACAGTGGTTTGCGTCGGATGCCACGTCGTTTCGCACGCCAGCCGCGCGACCGGCTTTGAGAAGCGAAGCCGGACCCGCATCAGCGGGCCGTCCTCAATGCCCCAGATGTCACCGAGATACCGCTCAAGGTCGAAGTCGGCCGGGCGGACAAACATTGTTGGCAGCACTTGCGCCGAGAGAATGCGGTTGGCGCGGAAAGTCCGAATCTCGTGGCGGAGTTCGCAGTAGCCGATCAGGTAGAGGGCTGTGCCGCGGTACGCCAGACCATACGGGTGAACGACCCGCGGCGATGGGGCTTCTGCGGCAAGACTCTGGTACTCGAGGCTCACGGGGTGACTGCCCTGGATGGCCGCCGTCAGGCTTCGCGTCACGCCCGGCGCGCTGGGGTGAGAGTGCGACGGCAGCGGATCGAAGACCAGCGTCTCGTCAATATCAGCTGCCAGTTCCTGATGGGAAGCGGGCATCACTGCGAGCAGCTTGTCCATGGCTGAGGCGGCCGACCGGCCGACGAACGTGCTCCGGATGCGCTTGGCGAAGCTGAGCGCCGCCATGAGAACCAGCAGTTCGTCAGCCGTGAAGCAGACGGGTCTCACTCGATAGCTTTCGAGGACCGAGTAGCGCCCCTCCCGGCGCTGGACCGGAACGTGCATTGCCTCAAGGGCGGCGACATCACGGTAAATGGTGCGAACGCTGACGCCGAAACGGTCCGCGAGTTCCCCAGCCGTCGGTCGGCTGCCGCCCATGAGTGCTGTCAGGAGCGAAAACCAGCGTTCCAGATTGCGTGCCTTACGGTCGAGAATGGTCGCACCTCCCCATGTGACCACGTATCGTCCGGACTCAAGGTTCAGGCAATGACAAGAGCTGCCCTAATTGGCCATTAGCTAGAGTGTAAAGCCAGACAGTGACAACAGTGTGTCAGAAGGGCTGTCTGTAGTGAACCCCGTTTTGTCAACAGCTTAGGCGACGTTTTGGTTTAGTTCCTGCATCCGACGGCCGTATTCCGTAGGCGGCAGGTTTCCCAGCGCGCTGTGCTCGCGTTCTTCGTTGTAGGAGCGGACGAAGTCAGCTATGGCGCGCTTGGCTTCATTGACAGTATCGTAGATGCTCCGCCAGATCTCTTCTTCCTTAAGCGTGCGGAAGAAGCGCTCTATGTAGGCGTTTTGTCTCGGCTCGCCGATCGCGATGAAGCTGGGCTTGATCTCACAGGTCCGAAGTGCGTCCAGGAACGCCCTCGAGGTCGGCTGGCAACCATTGTCCGATAGCAGCGTCAGATCGTGGCCGCGGACCCCCTCGGGGAATCGGTTGAGAAGGGCGCTGTCCAGGGCATGTCGCCACTCCTCGGCCCGCCCGCGCAGGCTCACATGGTGCCCGACGGCCATGCGGTCGAAGAGGTCGACCAGATCGCACCGCCGCTTCAGGACAGCGCGCCAGCGCCGGTAGCCGAAGTGGCAGCGGCGCGGCTCCTCGGCCAGCAACTCCTGCATGGCGGCCTTGATAGTCTCGTCTGCCAACCTCCCGCCACTGATGGCCTTGAACGGCTTGGTCACAACCTTCTTGCGGGCATAGAAACGCTGCCGGGGGATGCCCAGGATTCGGGCAACCTCGGATATCGAGAGCCCCTTGCCTTCGTACTCTGAGGCCAGAGCGTAAGCACATTCCTTACTTATTTCCCCAAGATTCTTTGCGTTTTTTCGCAGTTCGATTTCGAGTGACTTCTTGCCCAGCACACGCTCGAGCTCGTTTACGCGGTCCTGCAGCGCCTTGACCTGTCGCGTATGACCGCTGTTGTTGAGGCCCTCGACGCCGGAGGCAATGAAGCGATCGCGCAGCTTGTAATACGTGGTCTCACTGACTCCGTAGCGCCGGCACAGCTCCGCCAGCGTCACATCTCCCTTGATACCGGCCATGACCAGGGCAATGGCGTCGTCATCGGACAGCTTGCGTTGGGGCATCGTTCTCGACCTCCTGTTGGTCCAAAACGTTCAACCCCTCTGTTGTAGACACCTTCATGGGTTCAGTTTAGCGGCCCGCAGAGCGCTGGGCCTGGGCCTGGTCACAAAGGACGAATTTCTCGACTTCTACCGGGCTCATTTGGAAGACGAGCGGCATACAGCCGCGCGGGAGAGCGAGGGCGGTGATTCTTACGCCACTCAAGGTCTCCGCGTCAGTTGTCGTTTCGCGCAAGCTGTGGTGTCCGCCGCCAGAGAGGGCAGACTCCTCTACCGTGAGGCGTATCATCTGACCGGGCTTTGCGGCAGAGCCTTTACTCGATTCGCCGAAATGATCGACGTCGGGGGCTGTCGTAGTCATGGGACAGATCTTCGCCCTTGATGCCAACGTATTCATTGAGGCAGCCCGGCGGTATTACGCCTTTGACCTGGTTCCGCGCTTCTGGCAGGTGTTGATTGATCAGGCTGCTACCGGGCAGATGCGGAGCATCGACCGCGTGCAACAGGAATTGCTGCGTGGCAATGACGAGCTTGCGGAATGGTCGAAGGGCGAGTACGGCGACGCATTTGACACCACCGATGATGCCGCCGTTGTTGCGGATTACCGGCTGGTCATGACTTGGGCGCAGGGGCAGCCGCAGTTCACGGACGCCGCCAAAGCGGAGTTCGCCAGAGTCGCGGATGGCTGGCTGGTCGCCCACGCCAAGGCGCATGGGTGTACTGTGTTACGCACGAGCAATTCCAGCCGGATGCCAGGAAGCGGATTCCCATGCCGAATGCATGCAAAGCCTTTGATTTGCCTTTTGTGGATACATTTGCGATGCTGCGTGCACTGGGGTCGTGTCCCGGGACGTGGTGTAAATTCGGTTCAGGCTCCCTGAGGTGCGCTTGGATCAGTCGACGTTCGCTATGGTCAATTCCAGAGGCTCTGAAGGCGAGCTGGGCTTGAGTCTGT
>JBLNDB010000080.1:0-16509 GCA_050261235.1 Chloroflexota bacterium | reverse complement strand
GCTGATCAGCCCCGCCACGGTGACATTGCTGCCATCCGGGGTCTCCGGCAGTCGGGCGACGCTGGTCACGTTGAGGCGTCTGAGCTCGTCCTGATAGGGTCCCAGCGGGTGGCCGGACAGGTACAGTCCGAGCACCTCCTTCTCCATCTGCAAAAGCGCCTGGAGCGGGAACTCGGGCAGGGCCGGCAGGCGGTCGTGCGCGTCATCCGCGGGCTGGGGAGCCAGCTCGAAGAACGAGATCTGCCCGTCCTGACGGTGCTTCTGGATGCTCTGGACGGCGTCGAGGGTCTCGTCGAGGATGGCCAGCAGCTGCGACCGTGTCCCCGGGAGGGAGCCCATGGCGCCGGCCCGGATCAGCGACTCGAGGGCGCGCCGGTTGAGGTGGCGCAGGTCGACGCGGGTGCAGAAGTCGCGCAATGACTTGAACGGCCCGCTCTCGCTGCGGGTCTTGATGATCGCCTCAACGGCCCCGTAACCGACGTTCCTCACCGCCGCGAGCCCGAAGCGAATCGCATTGCCGCTGATGGTGAAGCTGGCCAGACTGGCGTTGACATCCGGCGGCAGAATGGCGATGCCGAGCCGGCGGCATTCGCCGATGTACTCGGCGACGCGCTCGCTCGAGCCGAGGATGCTCGTCAGCAGCGCGGCCATGTACTCGGCCGGGTAGTGAGCTTTGAGATAGGCGGTCTGATAGGCGATGAGAGCGTATGGGGCGGTGTGCGAGACGTTGAACGTGTAGCCGGCGAAATTGGCCACCGTGTCGAAGATGGCAGTCGCCTGAGCTGCGCTGATGCCGTTTCCGGCGCAACCGTCGATGAACGCCTGGCGCTGCGACTCCATGATCTCCGGGTTCTTCTTGGCGATCGCCCGACGCATCAGGTCGGCCTGCCCGAGTGTGAACCCGGCCAGCACGCGGCCCAGTTGCATCACCTGTTCCTGATAGACAAGCACGCCGTAGGTGTCGCGCAGGACCGGCTCGAGCAGCGGATGCAGGTAGGACACCCGCTCCTGACCGTTCTTGCGCCGAATGTACTGCTCCGCCATGCCGCTCTGGAGCGGGCCGGGCCGGAACAGCGCGATGCAGGCCGACAGGTCGCCGAAGCGGTCGACCTTCATCCGCTTGATCAGGTCGGTCATGCCGCTCGACTCGACCTGGAAGACGCCGAGCGTCTCGCCGCTGCGCAGCATCGCATACGTCTTCTCGTCAGTGAGCGGGATCCGGTCGAGGTCGATGTCAATGCCCCGCCCGGCCTTGATCAGGGCCAGCGCGTCTGCAAGCACGGTCAGCGTGCGCAGGCCGAGGAAGTCCATCTTGAGGAGCCCGAGGTGCTTGATCGGGTCCATCGAGTACTGGGTCACTGTATTGCCTTCGGGCAAACGCTGCAGCGGCACGTGGTCGCTGATCGGATCGCGCGAGATGACGACTGCGGCGGCGTGCATCGAGGCATGCCGCGGCAGTCCCTCGAGGGCCCGCGCCAGCTCGATCAAGTCGCGCACCTGGTCGCTGCGCTCGGACAGCTCGCGCAGACCGGGGCTGATCTCAAGCGCGTGTTCAAGGGTGATGCCGACTTCTGCGGGCACCAGCTTGGCGACGCGATCGACATCACCGAACGGCATGCCGAGCGCGCGGCCGACGTCGCGAATGGCGGCGCGGGCTGCCATCGTGCCGAAGGTGATGATCTGCGCCACGCGTTCCTCGCCATACTTCTCGGTGACGTAGCGGATGACCTCATCGCGGCGGCGGAAGCAGAAGTCGATGTCGATGTCAGGCAGGTCGACCCGCTCCGGGTTGAGGAACCGCTCGAACTGGAGGGCATGAGCCAGCGGGTCGATGTTGGTGATGCCGAGTGAGTACGACACCAGGCTGCCGGCAGCCGAGCCGCGTCCCGGCCCGACCGGAATGCCCATCTCCTTGGCCTTGTTGACAAAATCAGCGACAATCAGGAAGTAGCTGGGGTAGCCCATCTGATTTATGACACCAAGCTCATAGTCGAGGCGTTGCAGCATCTCGGGCGTGACGTCGCCGTATCGCCGCTGCAGCCCCTCGCGGCAGCGCTGGCCGAGGTACGCGCCAGCGTCGCCGTCGCCGGGAATGTCGAAGTGCGGCAGGTAGACCTGGCCGAAGTTGAACTTGAAATCGCAGCGGGCAGCGATCTCGGCGGTGACAGCGAGGGCTTCCGGGTGCTCCGGGAAGACCTCTGCCATCTCATCCGGCGACTTGAAGTAGAACTCGTCGTTGGGGAAGCGCAGCCGCTTCGGGTCGTCGACCGTGGTCGCGGTCTGGACGCAGAGCAGGACATCGTGGGCGCGGGCGTCAGCCCGCTTCAGGTAGTGCGAGTCGTTGGTCGCCACCAGGCGGATGCCGCTCTCGGCGCTCAGGCGCGCGAGGAAGCGGTTGACCTGACGCTGCTCCTCCAGGTGGTGGTTCTGCATCTCGAGGAAGTAGTTGTCCGGCCCGAACAGATCGCGGTAATAGAGGGCCGATGCCCGTGCGCCGGCTTCATCGCCGGTCAAAAAGCGCGTCGCGACCTCGCCGGCGAGGCAGGCGCTGAGCGCGATCAGGCCGCCGCTGTGCCGCTCCAGCAGTTCGCGGTCGACGCGCGGTTTGTAGTAGAAGCCATCGGAGAAGCCGAGCGACACGAGCTTGATCAAGTTCCGGTAGCCCTCGCCGTTCTCGGCCAGCAGAACGAGATGATAGGGTGAGTCGTCGACGTTGGGCGTCTTATCGAAGCGTGTCCGCTGGGCGACGTAGACCTCGCAGCCGATGATCGGCTTCACACCGTGCTTGAGACAGGCCTCGTAGAAGTCGACGGCCCCGTACATGACGCCGTGATCGGTCATCGCCACGGCCGGCATGCCGAATGCCTTGGCCGCGCCGGCGAGTTGACTGATCCGCGACGCGCCGTCGAGCAAGCTGTATTCAGTGTGGACGTGCAAGTGGACGAACTCGGGCACTGCTGTCACCTCACGTGGAGCATTGGACAAAAGGTCGCAAACCCCCTCTTTCCTCCCCTGCTTCGACAAGTATCTCGCCGCCGGAGTGGGATAATCAGCATATCAGTGATTCCGTGGATCTGGAGGGTTGTCCATTGCCCTGGAAGAGGTGCCCGCAGTGCGGCGGCGCGTCCTACTCGGCAGCCGAGGAACGCGATTCCTGGCCCTGCCCCTATTGCGGCCGCGAGCTGGCGAGTCAGCCGGACAGCGCGCCGCCCGAGCGGGTCAAGGACGAGCAGGCAGAGCGACCGATGGTGAATGGCTAGATCGCATCCAGCCAAGGCGAAAGCCTCCGCTCCGGCAGCGCCGGGGCGGAGGCTTTGTCATCATCAGGTCAGGGCGAGAGCTGCAAGCGTGGCCAACAGCACCGGTGGCGTCAGGAGCAGTCCGATTTTGAGATAGTACCCCCAGCCGATCTTGAGCCCGCGTTTGTCGAGGATATCGAGCCAGAGCAAGGTCGCCAGCGAACCAATCGGCGTCATTTTGGGACCGAGGTCGCAGCCGATGGTGTTCGCCAGGGCCAGCTTGAGCGGGCCGAGGGTGCGCGCATCGGCCAGGCTGTTCACTGTCAGGGCGCCGATCATCACAGTCGGGTGGTTGTTCATGACTGACGACAGCCCCGCCGCCAGCGCGCCGGTGCCGACTACCTGCGCGCCGTAGCCGGCGTTGCCGAAGGCGCGGATCAGCCCCGCCAGGGCGTCGGTCAGGCCGGCATTGCGCAGGCCATAGACGACGATGTACATGCCGAGCGAGAAAACGACCACGGACCAGGGGGCATCGCGAAGCACGCTCAGCGATGACAGTACGCGCCGGCTCTCGCCGATCGCCAGCAGGATGCCGGCGACGGCCAGCACGATGAACGAGATCGGGATGTGGATGAGCGAGTTGAGGAAGAACATCGCCACCATGACCAGCAGCGCCGCCGCCCCAGCAATGAACAGGGTCCGGTCGGCGATGGCGCCGGCCGGCTCGGGGAGGACGCTCAGGTCGATGCGCTCCGGCAGCGCCCGACGGTACACCAGCAGCAACATGACGATGCTGGCGACGAGGCTGACGACGCCCGGGGCGAGCATCGCCCGCGCATACTCGGCGAAGCCGATGCCGAAGAAGTCGGCGGTGATGATGTTCATCAGGTTGGAGACGACGAGCGGCAGGCTCATCGAGTCAGCCACGAAGCCTGTGGCCATCACGAACGGCAGCATCCCCCGCTGCGTCAGCCCGAGGGCGGCCAACATCTCGAAGATGATCGGCGTCAGGATGACGGCAGTGCCGTCGTTGCTGAAGAATACCGACACGCCGGCGCCGAGCAGGATCGTCAGGACGAACAGCCTGAGCGGGCTGCCGCGCGACCAGCGCGCGACGTGCAGCGCCGCCCAGCGGAAGAAGCCGGCCCGATTGAGGACGCTTGAGACAACGATGATGCCGATCAGAGTCAGGGTCGCGTTCCAGATGATGCGTCCGACCGTCAGGGCGTCGTGGCGGCTGACCAGTCCGGTGAGCAGCGCGACGGCGGCGCCGGCCGAGGCCCACCAGCCGATGCCGATGCCGCGGGGGCGGATCAGGACGCAGGCGATAGTGACAAGGAAGACTGCGACGGCGAGGAACATGGTTTAGCTGCGGCGCAGCACATGCCCGGCGCGGGTCTCGGTGAGGCGCCCATGATCGACGGCGAGCCGGCCGTTGACGATGACCCAGGCGATGCCGACCGGAAACGATGCGGGCTCGGCTGCGGTTGATGTGTTGGCGATGGTGGCGGGATCGAAGATGACAAGGTCGGCGGCGCAGCCGGCCCGGATCCGCCCGCGGTCGGTCAGTCCGACCCGCGCTGCCGGCGCGGCGGTCATCTTGCGGACCGCTTCTTCGAGCGTCAGGGCGCCGAGTTCGCGGACGTAGCGGCCCAGGACCTGAGGATAGGTCCCGTAATGGCGCGGGTGTACGGACTCCTCCTCCGGCAGCGGCCGGTCAAGGGTGAACGCGTCGGTCGAGACCATCGCCAGCGGGTGCTTGAGAATTGCGATCAGATCGGCCTCCGACATCAGCCCGGCGGTCTTGACCGCCAGTTCGTTCTCCGCCAGCAACTCGCAGAGCGCGTCGACCAGCGGCAGACCCTTGGCGGCCGCCACTTCACCGAGTTCCATGCCCTCGTAGTGATGGGTCAGGCGGCAGTGGATGACACCGTCGCGCGCCATCCGCGCGGCAGTCTCGGCGAGGCTGGCGCTGCCGGAGCGACTGTCACCCTCGATCAGGCGCCGGCGGACATCCGGGTCGCGCAGGCGGGCGCAGGCGGCATCGACGGAGCCGTCGGTGGCCCAGCGCGGCAGCGCCCGACTGAGGGTGAACAGCTGGGTGTACAGCCAGGGGTAGACGTCTGAGGCGATGTCGACGCCTCGCCCACGGGCCCGGTCCATGACCGCCAGGGCGTCGCCGGCGCGGCCGAAGCAGGCTTTGGTGCAGACCTTCTGATGCGCCACCTGAACCGCGCACCGGGCCCGCAGACCGATTTCGGCGACCTCCTCGGTGGCCGCGACGACGCGTTCTTTCTGATCGGCGATGTGGGATGTGTAGAGACCGCCGGCGGGGCCAAGCGGGCGCGACAGCTCGACAATCTCGTCAGTGCCGGCGTACTTCCCCGGAACGTACGAACGGCCAGTCGACAGGCCGAAAGCGCCGTCAGCCAGCGCCTGCTCGACGAGGCGCCGCATCTTCCGGACCTCGTCAGCCGTGCCGGCGCGGTCGTCGCCGCCGATGACGTACGCCCGGACCATGCTCTGGCCGACGTAGCTGCCGAAGTTCACGCCACAGCCGCGGCTTTCGACCTGCTCGAGAAACTCGGCCATGGTCGTCCAGGTCCAGGCGAGGTCGGTCGAATCCCGCGGCACGCCGGCCAGACCGGCGACCAGCGTCTTGGCCAGCCTCTCGACGGCGGCGTGATGGACGGGCGCCATCGACCAACCGCAGTTGCCGGCGATCTCGGTCGTGATGCCCTGCTGCAGCGAACTCTCACAGCGCGGGTTGGCGAGGATCGACAGGTCGGAGTGGGAGTGGATGTCGATGAATCCCGGCGCGACGGCGAGTCCAGCGGCGTCGATGACCTGCCGGCCTTCGTCGGACGGCGCCTCGCCGGTGATGATGCCGTCGCAGCGACCGTTCTTGATGATGACATGCCCGGGGTAGGCCGGTTGGCCGCTGCCATCGATGATCAGACCACCGCGGACGAGCAGTTCGTTCATGCTGATTCCTCCCGCAAGGGGTGTCGAATAAGCAGGGACCGTGTCCACCCACCTGCGATTCGCCGCCTGCGTCCTCACTACCTTCAGGCCGGTCGCCTGACGCTGGTCGAATGCCGCGCACGTCGGTCGAGTTCATGCCAGCGCGCCGGCGCGCATATCCATTGGGCTGATGGCATGTCAGCCTGGCCGGGCCGTCCGCCGGTCGGCAGCGAAGGCGGTGAAACAGTGACAGACCCACTCTGGTACGCACTGAGCGCGGACGAGGCGTGCGCCGCTTTGCAGAGCGACCGCGAAGCCGGACTCACACTGGCGGAGGCGCAGGCGCGGCTGCAGCGCCACGGCCCGAACGCCGTCGCCGAGCGGCGGCGGACGACCGTCTGGGAACTCCTGCTGGAGCAATTCAAGGATCTGATCATCATCGTCCTGATGGGCGCGACAGTGGTCTCGGCGCTCATGGGCGAGGTCGCCGACGCGGCCGCCATTGTCGTCATCGTCGTGATGAACGCCGGCTTCGGCGTCATCCAGGAGTACCGCGCCGAGCGTTCGATTGCCGCCCTGAAGAGCCTCACCGCGCCGGTGGCGCGCGTTCGCCGCGAGGGCGCGACACGGGTCATCCCGGCAGCCGAGTTGGTGCCGGGCGACATCGTCGTCCTCGCCGAGGGCGATCGCATCCCGGCCGATACCCGGCTGCTCGAGACGATCTCCCTGGCGACCGACGAATCGCTGCTGACCGGCGAATCGGCGCTGGTGGAGAAGCACAGCGAACCACTGCGGGCGGCCGATCTCGGCATCGGCGATCAGGCGAACATGGTTTTCATGGGCGCGACGGTACAGCGCGGGCACGGCCTCGGCGTCGTCGTCCGGACCGGCATGCGGACCGAGGTCGGTCGCATCGCGGCGATGGTCCAGGAAGTCGACGACGAAATGACCCCGCTGCAAAAGCGGCTGGACGAACTGGGCAAGACGCTGGTCATCATCTGCCTCGGCATCTGCGGCATCGTCACAGTGACCGGCATCATCCACGGCGAGCCGCTCTACGCGATGTTCCTCGCCGGCGTCAGCCTTGCCGTGGCGGCCATTCCCGAGGGCCTGCCGGCGATTGTCACCGTCGTGCTGGCGATGGGCGTTCAGCGGATGATCCGCCGCAACGCGCTGATCCGCAAGCTTCACGCCGTCGAGACGCTCGGCTCGACGAGCGTCATCTGCACCGACAAGACCGGCACCCTGACCGTCAACCAGATGACAGTGTCGGCGATCGTCACGACCGCCGGCGAGTACGCCGTCAGCGGCGACGCAACGAGCGTCGACGGCCGGTTCAGTCTCGGCGGCCGCGATGTCGACCCGCTGCGGTGTCCGGACCTCAGGCTGGCGCTGGAAATCGCCACCCTGTGCAACAATGCCGAGCTGAAGCCGCTCCCGGGCGCGCGCGCCGATCGTGTGCGAGTCGATGGCGATTCGACGGAGGGGGCGCTCCTCATCGCGGCGGCCAAAGCCGGACTGACGCGCGAGGACCTCGACGAACGGTGCCCGCGGCTGGCCGAGGTGCCGTTCGACTCCGACCGCAAGCGGATGTCGGTCGTCTGCCGCGATCGCGGCAACGCGCGGGTGCTCGTCAAGGGCGCGTTCGAGTCGGTCATCGCCCTCTGCGACAGCGTCCAGTGCGACGGGCGGGTTACGTCCCTCAGCCCGGAGTGGCGGCAGCGGCTGGCCGATATCAGCGATGGTCTCGCCAGCCGGGCGATGCGGGTGATCGCCCTCGCCTGTCGCAGCGGCAGCGAAGTGCCGCGCGAGCCGGAGGCGATCGAGCGCGGGCTGACGTTCGTCGGCTTTGCCGCCATGGCTGATCCGCTGCGGGCGGAGGTGCCTGACGCGGTCGAGCGATGCCGTCTGGCCGGCATCCGGACGGTCATGATCACCGGCGACCACCGCGCCACGGCAGTCGCGGTGGCCGGCAAGCTCGGCCTGCGCACCGGCGCCGGCGCGGTGCTCACGGGGCCGGAACTCGACCGCCTGAGCGACCAGCAACTGTATGAACGCGTAGAACAAATCGACGTCTACGCACGCGTCTCGCCCCGCCACAAGCTGCGCATCGTGCAGGCGCTGAAACGGCGCGGTGCCGTCGTCGCCATGACCGGCGACGGCGTCAACGACGCGCCGGCCCTCAAAGAGGCGGACATCGGCGTCGCAATGGGCCGGACGGGTTCGGACGTCGCCCGCGAGACGTCGGCGATGATCCTCACTGACGACAACTTCGCCACCATCGTCGCGGCCGTCGAGGAGGGCCGGGGCATCTACGACAACATCCGCAAGTTCATCCGCTACCTGCTCTCCTGCAACGTCGGCGAGGTCGTGACGATGTTCGCGGCGGCCCTGTTCGCGCTGCCGATGCCGCTCACGCCGATCCAGATCCTTTGGTGCAATCTGGTAACCGACGGCTTGCCGGCCATTGCGCTCGGCGTCGACCCGCTCGACCCGGGAACGATGGACCGCCCGCCGCGACCAGCCCATCAGGGAATTCTCGCCGGTGGCTTCCTGCAGCGGATCGCCCGCCGGGGCCTGCTGATCGGCGTCTCGACGCTGGCGATCTACATCGGCGCGCTGCGGGTGTTCCGGGGAGATGTCGCTCACGCGCGCACCCTCGCCTATGCGACGCTGATCATGAGCCAGCTCATCTACGTCTTCAGCTGCCGTTCCGAACGCCTGACGCTGCTGGAACTGGGCCTGTTCACCAACCCCTGGCTGGTGGCGGCAGTGGCGGTGTCAACGCTGATGCTGCTGGCCACGATCTACATCCCGGCGCTGGCGGCGGTCTTTGCGACCATGCCGCTGCGCCCGCTCGAGTGGGCAGCGGTGTTGCTCCTCTCCGGCAGCGGTGCGTTTGTCCGCAGCGGCTATCGCGCCATGCGACGTCGCCGAGGCCGGCCGGAGCGACCGCGCCAGCGGCGCTAGCCGCCGGTCGGCGGCGGTTCACCGCAGACGTGCTCTGGCACATAGACTGCATGGTGCAGTGAGTCAGGCCAGAGGATGTGGTGTGCACGATGCTCCAGCTGATTCTGCTCGCAGTGGCGCTCAGTCTCGACTCGTTGGTGGCGGGAGTGGCGTACGGATTGCAGGGGATCCGGGTGCCGCTGCGGTCGCTTGCGGCCATGGCCGGCGTATCGACACTGGCTCTGGGACTGTCGATGGGCATCGGCCGGGCGGCCGGTGCGCTCATTTCGCCGCTGCTCGCCCGCCTGCTGGGAGCCCTGCTGCTGATTGGCATCGGCGGGTATATCCTGCTCAAGTCGTGGCTTGAAGTCGGTCGTGCGAGCGGTCGCCGCGACGGCAGTCTGGCTGCCATCCGGCTGGCCAGTCTCGGGTTGGTCGTCCAGATCCTGCGCGACCCGGCGGCTGCCGATGTCGACCGCTCAGGCGACCTAACCGTCGCCGAGGCCACGACCCTGGGCCTCGCCATGGCGATCGACGCCTTCGGCGCCGGTGCCGGCATCGGTATCAGCACGCGGGGCTGGCTGCCCTGGCTGCTGCCGGCCCTCGTCGGTGGCGGAGCCGCCGGGTTGCTCGCCGCGGGACACGTCGCCGGCAGGTACGGCGTGAGACAGGAACTGCGGGGGCGGGTCGCCTATCTGCCGGGATGCATACTGGTAGCGCTGGGCCTGTTGCAACTGACCTGCAGGTAGGGGCCGCTCGCAAGCTGAGCCAGCTGAGCCAGGCAGAGCACAACCGCCCCCTGACAGCGTTGACTGTCAGGGGGCGGCTTTCTGAGCGCGGCTACGGTGAGCGCTAGTGGTCAGTCCCGCCGGTGAAGTTGAAGCGGGCGAGCTTGAGCATCGGCACGACGGAAGCAAACACCCGCTGCCGGTCACGTCCGACCAGTTCGGCCCCGGCAAAGGCGTCGACGATGCTCTGGGTGAAGCGCAGGTTCTTGACCGGGCCGACGATCTTGCCGTCCTCGATCAGAAAGGCGCCGTCGCGCGTCATCCCGGTGACGATCGTCCGCCCCGGATGGACCGCGCGGATGTAGTGGAAACGGGTCACGAAAATGGCCCGCTTGGTGGCGGCGATCATCTGCTCCGGCGTCGCGTCGCCGGCGCCGATGAACAGGTTGCCGGCGTGGGCGCTGTAGCCGGTGCCATGGCCGGTCGAGACGCGGCCGGGCTCGCGGTTGGCCGTGAAGGTGTCGTAGACGACGCCCGTCGCGACGCCATCCTTGATCAGGTCGACGCGCTGCTTCGGCACGCCCTCCCCGTCGAACGGCATCGCCGGACCGGCGGCGTCAAGGCCGTCATCCCAGATCGAGATCTTCTCCGACATGACCTTCTCACCGAGCCTGCCCGCCATGAACGAGCGGCCCTCCTGATACGCCATCGCGCCGAACGCCATGTAGTTCAGGTAGTGCAACAGCTCCTGGACAGCGTAGTAGTTGAGAACCACCTCGTACTCACCCGGCTCGACCGCCCGCGGGTTGCGCGCAGCCTGCGCGCGCTCGACCGACTCGCTCGCGACGCGGTCGACAGCGAGGGCGGCGAAGTCACGGTTGGCGGCATCGGCGTAGCCGGAGCCGGTGTCGGACATGATGACGGCGGTGATGCTGGCATCGGTGTACGGCGCGTATGCGCAGACGCCATGCGAGTTGGCGACGGCGAACTCGCCGCTCACCGTCTCGCAGGCGCCGGCCGCTTCCAGGCCGGCTGCGTCGGCCCTGGCCAGAATGCGCCGGACGGCCTGCGCCCGGTCCTCGGGCGTGCACCCGGCTGTGGAGGCGTAGCTGGTGATGACCTCGCCGCACGCCGCGGCTGGCTTGGCGAACGAGACGAAATCCGGGTTCTCCTGCGACAGGCGGGCGATCGTCACGGCCTCGTCGACGCACCGCCGGATGCCCTCGTCGCTGAGGTCATTGGTGCTGGCAATGCCGAGCCGCTTGCCGAACGCCAGGCGCACTGCCAGACGGTAGTTGCTGTCGCTCACGTTCTGGTGAATGGCGTTGTTGGCATAGCGGGTCAGGTTGCTCTCCCCGCCCCGCAGGCTGACTTCGGTCTGCTCGGCCGGCGACGCATTCAGCGCCCGCTCGAGCAGCGCCAGCGCTCTCTCCTTGCCTACCACTTGCCAACACCTACCCTTATGTCGCGGAAGCGGGCCGGTGCGACGCCGTGCCCGACGCGGATGCCTTGCATCGGCTCGCCCTTGCCGCAGTTCGGGATGCCCCAGACCCGCCACTCCCGTTCGTTCGCGACGGCATCGCAGGCGCCCCAGAACTCGGGCGTCAGGCCGGTGTAGGTCGGGTTCTTGATCATCCGGCCGAGCGATCCGTCCTTGATCTCCCAGGCGATTTCCGTCCCGAACTGGAAGTTGTAGCGACGGTCATCTATCGAGTAGCTGCGGTTGAGGTCCATGTAGATGCCGTCCTTGGTGTCCTTGATCAGCTCGTCGAACGTCCAGTCACCCGGGGCCAGGTTGACGTTGGTCATGCGGATGAGCGGCGTGCGGCTCCACTCGACAGCCATCATGGCGCCATTGCTGCGCTGCCCGATGGCCGGCGCCGTCTCGCGCGACGTGAGATAGCCGACGAACGTGCCGTGGTCGACGATCTGAGTCCGCTGGGCCGGCACGCCCTCGTCGTCGTAGCCGAGGCTGCCGTTGGCGCCGGGGATGCGCGCGTCCTGAAAGATGCTGACCGCATCGGAGCCGTACCGGAAGTGGCCCAGTTTGTCGGTGGTCAGGAAGCTCTTGCCGACGAGGCCGGCCTCGCTGCCGAGCACGCGGTCCAGCTCGATCGGGTGGCCGCAGGATTCATGCAACTGCAAGCCCAGCTGCGAGCCCTCAAGGATGATCGTCTTCTTCCCGCTCGGGCACTGCTCGGCAGTGAGCAACTGCGACGCCTCGCGGGCGACCCGCTCGGCGTTGCCGGCAAAGTCGAGCTGTTCGATGAACTCGTAGCCCCTGAGGGCGAAGTCGCCGCCGAACTGGGCCGGGTAGGAGCGCCCTTGGACCTCGCCGGCGCGGGCGGCGGTGGCATAGATGGCGCCGCCGCTCTGGACGAGATCCTGCCTGATGAACGACCCCTCGGTGCTGGCGAACACCTTCTTCTCCTCGAAGAAGCGCATCGTCGCCTGAGTCACGCGCACGTCGGGAACGCCGTGCATGCGCTGCTCGGCAGCGAGCAGGTGGGTCACCTTGTCTTCGATCTTGACCTCGAACGGATCGATCTTCGGCTTGGCCGACCAGGTGTCCTCGTAGGCGTCGACCGGCGCCAGAGCGACGCCTCGCTTCTTCGTCAGCGCGCTCGCCCGCGCGATGCGCACGGCCAGTTCGGCAATCCGCCTCAGCTCGGCATCGTCGATCAGCGCGCTCGAGGCGAAGCCCCAGGCGCCGTCGGCGATGACACGCACGCCGAAGCCGCGGTCGCGGTCCGATGTGATGGCGTCGACGCTGCCGTTCTTGACGGACAGGCCCTGTGACCGGGTGTCGATGATGCGGATGTCGGCATAGGTCGCGCCGGCCTCGCGGGCCGCTGTCAGCGCCGTCTCAGTCAGGCGCTTCAACCGGATCACCCCTTCATTGGTTAGACTGCCGAATCATTTCTGCGGTGGCAGGACTTCTCCTGCCGGTGCAACCGCGCGCCCCGGACTGCGCCGACTGCGTTTGCCCTTCAGTTCGCGCGGCGGGTGGTCGCACTCCGCAGCCAGCGGGCAGGCATCGCAACGCGGGTTCGTTGGCCGGCAGACGAGCCGGCCATGGGTCAGCATGTTGACGTGAAGGTCGTACAGCTGCGCCGGTGTGGCCGGCTCGCGCACCGAGGCGCCGCCGCGAGAGCCGCGGAGCAGCCGGTTGAACTCGGCCTGAGTTTTCACGGCGCCGGCCTTCGCCGGCACGAGACCGAGCCGCAGGGCGATCCGCTGGATGTGCGTGTCGACCGGAAAGGCCGGCTGCCCGAGGGCGAACAGCAGCGTGCAGGCGGCGGTCTTTGGCCCGACTCCCGGCAGGGTGCAGAGGTAATCGATCGCCTCATCGACGGTACGCGCCTCGAGTTCGCGCCGGAGGTCATCGCTGCTGCGGACGCTGCGGATGATCGCCTGGATGCGCGGGGCTTTGTTCCTGGCCAGACCGCCGACGCTGATCGCGCGTTCGATGGCCTCGACCGGGGCGGCGGCCACCGCCTCCCAGGTCGGAAAGGCCGCCCGGAGCGACGCGAACGCCCGGTCGCGGTTGTGGTCATTGGTCGCCTGCGACAGGACAGTCAGAATCAACTCGGCCAGCGGATCGCCGCCGATGACAAGGTTCTTGTTCCCGTGCAGCTCGCGCAGCACGGCAGCGAGACGGTCGAGGTTCGAACGGGTCATGCGCATCGGCTCTCACCCTCCTGTCGGTGCCCAACGGATAGTCTGCGCCGCAGACTGGCGCGACCCGGGCGCGCCGGGCCCGGGCGGATGAAAAGCGCCCTCTCTGAACTTCAGAGGGGGCGCTCGTGTGACTGATGTCGACCGGCTAGCCCTGGACGATCAGGTTGCGCAACCGCTCGAAGAACCCGCGCCGCTTGACCGGCAACGCCGCCGTAGCCTGCTGACCGCCCGGCTGCATCAAACCGGCGGCGATCCGGCGCACGCACTGGGCTGCCAGCGTATTCGGCGCCATCTCCATGAACGCCTGCTGTCGCTTGATCGTCTTGCTGACCGTTGGATCCTCGAGGATGTAGCCGGCGCTCGCCGTCTTGATGCCGAGGAACCGCTCGGCAGCCGATGACAGCTTGCGGTAGGCATCGTCGGCCTCGAACGCCGTCTCGACGCGATTGATGACCACCTGGATGCCAGCCTTCTTCTTGGCGCCGATGACCTTCATGATTGCGTAGGCATCCATCAGCGAGTGCGGCTCCGGCGTCGTGATGACGATGACATCGTCAGAGGCGAGGAGGAAATTGGTGACGTTCTTCGAAATGCCGGCGCCGGTGTCGACGAGGATGACATCAGCGTACCGCTCGAGTTCGTCGAAGCTCTTGATCAGGCGGCTGAATTGGAAATCGTTGAGGTTGGCCAGTTCCTGCAGGCCGGATCCGCCCGGGATGACCTGGACTCCCGCCGGTCCCTCGACGATGATCTCCGACAAAGTCTTCTCGCCGTTGACGACGTGCGTCAGGTTGTACTTCGGGTTGAGGTTGAGGAGGACGTCGACGTTGGCCGTGCCGAGGTCGGCGTCGATGAGGAACGTCTGGTAGCCCATGTTGGCAAGCGTGATCGCCATGTTGATGGTGAAGGTCGTCTTGCCGACGCCGCCCTTGCCGCTGGTGACGGCAATGACCCGCGACAGGCCCGTCCGCTGGGGTGTCGCGGCCTGCGCGGCGACCTCCGGACGCGGCACGAGGATGCACGGCAGGGAACGCAGCCGGCGCTCGCTGATCTCGGTGTCGAAGCCCGGGGAATCGGGGGCCTCGCCGGTTCTGACAGCCAAGCCCGTGCCAACACTCAGCAGGATGATCTTGCCGTTCTTGTATGGCAGCGAGATCGTCAGCGTGGTGTCGTCCTCTTCCAGCACTCGAGCTTGATAAATGCCACGATAGACGGATGATTTCGGCTCGATGTAGACCGTCTGGCCGACGCTGAACAGCTTCTGCTGGGCCACCTTGTGCCCTCTCCTTCCGGAAATCGGCGTCAATTGAGGAAACGTTTCTGCAGAAGGCGACAATTTCCTGCACATTGCCCGGGCAATATTCGACAGAGACGGCGGTGCCCCCGGTGGACTCCATGGGACAGGCGCCGTGCTCTCATCGCCTTCAGAGGAAGCACGGCACCTGTCCAATTCCGTCCACTCGGGGGCACCGCCGTCTTGTCGTGGAAGGAGTCATTTTCATGCCACTACGGGCACCGGCACTCAGCCCGGACGCGTGGCAAGGGAACAATGTTCGTAGGCGTCAACTTGGGGGCACCGCCGTCCTGTCGTGAGTCTTGTCAACTCCATGCCACCACGGGGCGTCGGCACTCAGCCCGGACGCGTGGCAAAGGAACCACGCCGGCAGGCAGGCGCGGGTAGCGTGGCGAAGTCGGGTGGGGCCCATGACCGTGCTCCGGCCTGTCCGCACGCCGGTGATATTAGCCTGCAAAGGAGTCGTGACGCGTGGAACTGACTGTTCTCGGCACCTATGGTGGTTTCCCGGCCAGGGGGTCAGCCTGCATGGGCCACCTGGTAAGCGGGCGCAACGCCCGCGTTCTGGTCGATTGTGGCAGCGGCTCGGCCAGCCGCCTGCAGGAATTCGCCAGCGTCGACCAACTCGACGCGATTGTCCTGTCGCACCTGCATAACGACCACATCTCAGATGTCGGCGTGCTGCGCTACGCGATCGAGTTGGGGATGAAGCACAGCGGCTGGCGACCGGTGCCGGTGTACTGTCCGCTGACGCCGGTCGGCGCGCTGGTGCCGCTCGACAGCCGGGCGTTCGAGTTCCACTTCGTCCACGACGGCGATGCGATTGCGATTGGCGACCTGCGGCTGTCGTTCCACCGGACCGACCACAACATCGAGACGTATGCCGTAGCCATCGAGAACGCCGGTCGGCGCCTGGTCTACACCGCCGATGCGCCATACCGCGACGACCTGGCCGACTTCGCCAGCCGGGCCGATCTGCTGCTCGCCGAAGCCAGTCTGCTGATCGCCCAGAAGGGGAACAACCCGTACCACATGACCACTGCCGAGGCTGTCCAGCTTGGCAACCGGGCCGGAGCAGGCCGGCTCCTGCTGACCCACTTCTGGTGCGAGAGCGCGCCACAGACGTATCTGGCCGAGGCGCTTGGGGCCGGGCCGGCGTGCCCGGTGGCGATCGCCGAGGAGGGAAAAACGTACACCGTCTGACATCAGCCCGCATGAGCAAAGGGCCGGCAGCCGCAGTGCGCGGCGCCGGCCCGATCTGTTCCGGATCTAGAGTGCGTTTACCAGGTCCGCGAACAGCTTCCCCCGCTGCTCGAAGTTCTCGAACATGTCGTAGCTGGCGCAGGCCGGCGAGAGAAGGACCGCGTCGCCCGGGCGAGCGGCGGCGGCCGCTGCCGCCACCACGTCCTCGTAGCGCGAACAGCGGATGACCGCCGGCCGCCTGGCGCCCTTCGCCGCCGCGGCAATGGCTTCCTCGAGGCGGTCGGCGGTCGCGCCGATGAGAATCACCGTGTGCGCCCGCTGGCAGACCGCCGCCGCCAGATCGGTGAAATCGGCCTTCTTGTCGGAACCGCCAAGGATCAGCACCAGCGGTCCGGGCACGGTGGCCAGCGCGGCAAGCGTCCGATCGGGGGCAGTGGCGATCGAGTCGTTG
>JBLNDB010000079.1:0-15763 GCA_050261235.1 Chloroflexota bacterium | reverse complement strand
CCGCCTACCTGTTTTCCTCCACACTATTTAACATACAGCCCCTCAGGTCTTGACACGCCGCAGCGAGCGCAATATAATAGCGCCAACAACGTTGACGGGGAGAGTAACGCCGCCGGACGCCACAAGAGAGGGATTGCCTCGGGCTGAAAGCATCCCGGCAGAGAGCGGTCGCGAACACCACCCCCGAGTTGCCGCGCTGAACCGAGTAAGCGCGGCCGGCGTACGCACCGTTATCGCGCTGAGTGGGCCCAGCGGGCCAATTCGGGTGGAACCACGGGAGCAAGCCTCTCGTCCCAGGCGGGACGAGGGGCTTTTCATATGCCGCTCCAAAATCAGCAAAGGGGGAAGTTGCATGGCAATGATCCGCATCACTCTGCCGGACGGTTCGCAGCGCGAGGTCGAGCACGGGACGACGCCGCTGGCCGTGGCCGAGAGCATCGGCTCACGACTGGCCAAGGCGGCCGTGGCTGCGCGCGTCAACGGGAAGGTGATGGGCCTCACTACCCCGCTGATCGAGGATGCGAGCCTGGAGATCCTCACCTTCGACAGCGAGGAAGCGCGCGCAGTATACCGCCACAGCTCGTCGCACGTGCTCGCCGAGGCGGTCAAGCACCTCTTCCCGGGCGTCAAACTCGGCATCGGTCCCGCCATCGCCGATGGCTTCTACTACGACTTCCAGGTCGAGAAGCCGTTCCAGCCGGAAGACCTCGAGAAGATCGAGGCGGAAGCGAACCGCATCATCAAGGAAGACCAGCCGTTCATCCGCGAGGAACTGAGCCGCGAGGACGCAATCGCGCTGTTCGAGCGACTTGGCGAGCCGTTCAAGGTCGAGTTGATCGAGGACCTGCCGGCCGATGCCACCATCACGACCTACAAGAACGGCGATTTCCTCGACCTCTGCGCCGGCCCGCATCTGCCAAACGCGAACCGGATCAAGGTGTTCAAGATTCTCTCGGTCGCAGGCGCATACTGGCGCGGCGATGAGAAGCGGCCGATGCTGCAGCGCATCTACGCCACCAGCTTCGAGAAGAAGGAGCAGCTTGACGAGTACCTGCGGCAGATCGAGGAAGCCAAGCGGCGCGACCATCGGAAGCTGGGCAAGGAGCTTGACCTGTTCAGCCTCCATGATGAGGGTCCCGGTTTCGTCTTCTTCCACCCCAAGGGGATGGTCATCCGCAACGAACTCGAGCAGTTCTGGCGCGATGAGCACCGCCGGCGCGGATACCAGGAAGTGCGCACACCGATCATCCTCTCGGCCGACCTTTGGCACCAGAGCGGCCACTGGGACCACTACAAGGAGAACATGTACTTCACCAAGATCGACGAGATGGACTATGCCATCAAGCCGATGAACTGCCCCGGCGGCATCCTCACGTTCAAGCGCAAGATGTACAGCTATCGCGACCTGCCGATCCGGTTGGCGGAGCTCGGGTTGGTCCACCGCCATGAGCTATCCGGCGCGTTGCACGGCTTGATGCGCGTTCGCTGCTTCACCCAGGATGA
This sequence comes from Chloroflexota bacterium, assembly GCA_050261235.1. GTDB lineage: Bacteria > Bacillota > Sulfobacillia > JBFLWA01 > JBLNDB01 > JBLNDB01. Next base: position 14,260 of record JBLNDB010000079.1, on the reverse strand, counting down.
CGCGCACCTGTTCATGCTGCCGGAGCAGATCGACGACGAGGTCCGCGGGGTGATGGAGTTCTGCGACTTCATCTACAAGACGTTCGGCTTCCAGTATCACGTCGAACTGTCGACCCGCCCGGAGAACGCGATGGGTTCGGTCGAGGACTGGGACCGCGCCACTCAAGCACTGCGCCAGGCGATCGAGCACGTCGGCGTGCCGTACAAAATCAACGAGGGCGATGGCGCCTTCTACGGCCCGAAGATCGACTACCATCTGCGCGACAGTATCGGCCGCACCTGGCAGTGCGCCACGATCCAGCTCGACTTCCAGATGCCGGAGCGGTTCGATCTGACATACGTCGGCGCCGACGGCGAGAAGCACCGGCCGGTCATGGTCCACCGCACTCTCTACGGCAGCATCGAGAGGTTCATCGGCATCCTCACCGAGGAGTACGCCGGCGCGTTCCCGCTCTGGCTGGCGCCGGTCCAGGTGAAGATCCTGCCGATTACGGACCGCGCCCATCAGTTCGCCAAGTCGCTCGCCAGCCGGCTCGATGCTGCCGGCCTGCGGGTCGAAATCGACGACCGCAACGAGAAAATCGGCTACAAGATCCGCGAGGCTGAGGTCGAGAAGGTGCCGTACATGGCTGTCATCGGTGACCGCGAGGCCGAGAGCGGCATGGTTGCGCTGCGCAAGCGCGGCAAGGGGGATCTTGGCGCGATGGAAGTCGGAAAGCTCCTCGACATGCTGAAGGACGAAGTGCGCACCAAAGCGCGCTGACGGTCCGCAGACGAGCTGGGAACACCTTCCGCGACTGGTTGCGGAAGGTGTTTCTTCTGTTGAGAGTCATGGACTCCAAGGGCACCGCTCGATCCGATCTCGCGCCAGGATGTGGTGCTGACGGTCCGGGCGCTGGCGAAGTGCCGGTATTAGGGGCTTCGCCATGCAACGCTGCCCGTTTGACACTCTCTTGCTGGCATGGTAGGATTGGCCCGCGGGCCGTCGCTGCAGTGTGTGGCGTGGGTCCGCGGGCCAGCCTGCAGCGAGGGGGTAAGCGACGTCATGTTTCCTCGAGTTCCCAACATGCCCCGGTCGTATTCTGTATCCCCGGCACCCCGAATGACGGAGCGAGCGCTGCTTTCCGTGGAGCGTGCGGTAGCCAAGCGCTCATTTGCGAGCCCGGAGGAAATGGGCGAGTTCGTCAACTCTGAGGCCGGTCAGCGCGCCATGGCCGAAGCACAGCCGGTCGCCCCGCTGGCGCTGGCTCAGAACTTGGCGTATGACGCATGGGAGGCTGAAGGCTCCGAGCGATATCGGCTCGCGCGACAGGCGCTCAGCGTTGATGAGCGCTGCAGCGATGCCTGGTTGATTCTGGCCGAGGAGGAGCGGACTTGGCGCAAGCAGAGGCGTCTGTTTGAGAAGGCGGTGGCTGCGGCTGAGCGAGCCTGCGCTGACGAGGGCTGGCTCGACGACCCCGACGGTGGCTCGGAGGGGCGGCTCGGTGGGGTTGGCTCTCGCAGCTATCTTCGCGCGCACATGGCCTTGGCGCGCTGCCTGATGGACGGCGGGTATCATTCCGAGTCCGCGGCCCACTATGAGACGATGCTGCGCCGCGATCCGGACGACCACCTCGGCGCGCGCTGTGAGGTCATCCAGCTCTACCATTTCCTCGACAACCTGGCAGCCCTGCGAGCGTTGCTTGCGCAGTATGACGGCGACGACTTTTGCATCCTTGCCTACGAGCGGCTTTGGCTTGCACTGGTCGACCATAACACCGAGGATGTGGACAGGCTGGCGTCAGTCGCTACCGACTCGAATCCCCATGTGATGGCATATCTGACAGGCCAGAGTCAGATCCCTGATCGACTGCCGGACAGCATCGTAGTCGGGGGCGAAGATGAGGCGGCATCGTATGCTGGCATGTCGGTTCGGTGGTGGCTCGACAACCCGCGGACGGTTGCTTGGCTGCGAGCGCAAGCCGCGAAGTGACCGGCGCTCTCCGGCGACGTCCAAGTTGACGAGTCCCACGTCTGGTGCTATAATCCTGCTCGTGAGTTCCCATCTAAGCAGAAGCTGCCCGCTTCTCACCCTACGGCGCCATTGCGGCTGCAACTAGGGTTCGGGGATGTACAAGTGTGGTTGTGCTTGTGCTGTATCAAGGCGGGCTGCTTTGCGGCCCGCTTTCTCGTTTTGTGTAGGCCGATCTTTGGAGGTGAAAAGTATCAGTAAGGACCTGAGGGTCAACGATGAGATCCGTGCCCGGGAAGTCCGCGTCATCGACAAGGACGGCCAGCAGGCCGGCATCATGTCCGTGCGCGATGCGCTGCGCCTGGCCGGCGAGAGCAACCTCGACCTGGTCGAGATCTCACCGACGGCGAAACCGCCGGTCTGCCGGATTATGGACTTCGGCCGCTTCAAGTACGAGCAGGCGAAGCGTGACAAGGAAGCCCGCAAGAAGCAGCGCGTGATTCACATCAAGGAAGTGAAGATGCGGCCGACGATCGAGGATCATGACTTCGAAGTCTGGGTCCGCCGGACCGAGAAGTTCCTTGAGGAAGGCGACAAGATCAAAGGCATCATCACTTTCCGCGGGCGCGAGATCGTCCATGCCGACCTCGGCCGCAAGGTGCTCGACCGCCTTGCCGAGCGGGTCGCGCACTTGTCTGTGATCGAGCGGCCGGCCAAAGTTGAAGGCCGCAACATGATCATGATCCTGAATCCCAAGCCGGAGGTCATCGCCCGCGCCGAGGCTCGTGCCGAGAAGGAAGCCAAGGATAGGGCAGTTGCAGCACCAAAGGCTCCCGCCAGCGAGACAGAAGACACAGGGAGGTCCGACAATGCCCAAGGTTAAGACGCACAAGGGCGCGGCCAAGCGTTTCCGCGTGACTGCCAATGGTCACATCAAGCGTGCCCGCAACTATAAGAACCACATCGCGACCCACAAGAGCGGGGCGCGCGTCCGCAATCTGCGCAAGGGCGCGTTGGTCAGCGAGCAGGAAGAGAAGAACATCCGGACGCTGATCCCCTACAAGTAGACCGCCAATATTGCCTGGGAGGTAACCATAGATGGCACGCGTCAAGACCGGTCTGACCAATCACCGGCGCCACAAGAAGATCCTCAAGCTGGCCAAGGGTTTCCGCGGCCGCAAGAAGTCCTCGTTCCGCCCCGCGAATGAGACCGTCCTGCATGCCCTGGAGTATGCCCGCCGCCATCGCCGCGCCAAGAAGCGCGACTTCCGTCGCCTCTGGATCGCCCGTATCAACGCTGCCGCCCGTGTCAACGGCATGTCGTACAGCCGTCTGATCAACGGCCTCAAGCAGACCGGCATTCAGGTCAACCGCAAGATGCTCGCCGACATGGCGGTGAACGACGCCAAGGGCTTTGAGCAACTCGTCGCCAGAGTCCGGGAGGGACTGGGGGCCTAGGCTCAGACGAGCCTGCCTCACGGTGAAGACATGAATCAGTATGTCGTGATCGGGTTGGGCCGCTTCGGCGCCAGCGTGGCGCTGACTCTGGCCGACATGGGGTATGACGTGCTCGGCATCGATTCGTCCGCCGAGCGCGTCAAAGAGCTCGATGGTCGCATCACGCAGGCCGTCCAGGTCGACGCCACCGACGAGGAAGTTCTAAATTCGTTCGGTGTCAGCAATTTCGACGCGGCCATCGTCGCCATTGGCAACGACGTTCAGGCCAGCATCCTCATCACGCTGATGCTGAAAGAGCACGGTGTCAAGTTCGTCGTCGCCAAGGCGTATGACGCTGTCCACGGACGCCTGCTTGAGAAGGCAGGCGCCGATCGGATCGTCTATCCCGAGCGTGACATGGGTCTGCGACTGGCCCAGAGCCTGACCGTCTCGAACGTCCTCGATCAGCTCGAGCTGTCCAAGTCGTACAGCATCGCTGAAGTCGTCGTACCGGCGTCGTTCTCCGGCCGGAGCCTGCGCCAGCTCGACCTGCGCGCCCGCTACGGTCTCAACGTCGTGGCAATCAAACGTGACAAGAATATTCGCGTTTCTCCGCAAGCGGACGACCGGCTGAACGAACGTGATATCATTGTCGTCATCGGTGCCAACGAAGGCATCCGCAGGCTGGAAGCGCAGTAGTCGGGCCGTAGCGGCCCGATTTCTGCTTGCCGCTCGGGAAGGGGAAGACTATGACCATCGGAAAGGGCCGGATGCGGATCAAGCTGGCGCCGGCTCAGGTGCTGGTGCTGGGTTTTGCCGCAGTCATCCTGGCTGGGGCTATCCTGCTGACGCTGCCGATATCGTCGCAGGCTCACGTCCGGACCCCGTTCATTGACGCTCTGTTCACTGCCACCTCGGCGACTTGTGTGACCGGGCTGATCGTTGTCAACACGGCTACGCACTGGTCGACATTCGGCCAGCTCGTGATCCTCGCTCTGATCCAGATCGGCGGGCTCGGCATCATGACCATGGCCACCCTGTTCGCGCTGATGGTCGGACGCCGCATTTCGTTCCGGGAACGCATCCTCATCCAAGAGGGCATCGGTAAACTCGATGTCGCCGGCGTCGTCAAACTGACCAAGTACATCCTCGCCTCGACGTTCATCATCGAGGGCACCGGTGCCCTCATTCTGTTCATCCGCTGGCTGCGCGACCTGCCTCCGGCAAAGGCTGCCTACTTCGGCATCTTCCATGCCATATCGTCGTTCTGCAACGCCGGCTTCGACCTCTGGGGCGACAGCCTGGTGCGGTTCGTCGACGATGTCACGGTCAACCTGGTCATCGGCGGACTGATTATCGTCGGTGGCCTTGGCTTCTACGTCCTGGCCGACATTTGGAAACACCGCCGGTTCAGCGCGCTCAATCTGCACAGCAAGGTCGTCATCCGCGCCACGGTCTTCCTTATCATCGCCGGCACAGTGCTGATGTATGTGCTCGAGATGAACAACCCGGCGACGCTCGGTCCGCTGTCCTTCAAGGGGAAGGTTCTTGCGTCGTGGTTCGCCGCCGTCACCCCGCGCACCGCTGGCTACAACTCGATCAACGTTGGCGCCATGACCGACGCCGGATTGTTCCTGACCATCGTCCTGATGTTCATCGGTGCCTCGCCCGGCTCGACCGGTGGCGGCATCAAGACGACCACTTTCACGACGCTCCTGCTCGCGGTCTGGACGACGATCACCGGCAAGTCGGAGGTCGAAACCTTCCAGCGCCGGCTGGCCCGCGAGGTCATCGACAAGGCCCTTGTCATCTCGATGATCTCCCTGCTGTTGCTGCTCAGTGTGACGCTGGTGCTGGCTGCGACTCAGCCCGCCCGCTTCCTGGCGGTGCTGTTCGAGGCGACATCGGGCTTCGGCACAGTCGGACTGTCGATGGGCATCACGCCGACCCTTACCACGCTCGGCAAGTCGCTGATCATCCTGCTGATGTATGCTGGCCGCGTCGGACCACTGACGCTGGCGATGGCGCTGACCATCAGGCATTCACAGGCAAACATTCGCCTGCCCGAAGACCGCGTCGTCATCGGGTGACGGGAGGGAGCCGGACATGAAGGACTTCGTGGTCATCGGGCTCGGCCGTTTCGGCTCGAGCGTTGCCGCCAATCTGCACCGGTTCAACAAGAACGTCCTCGGCATCGATCCGGACGAGGATGCGCTGAGCGCGGCTCTGCCGAACCTGACCCGGGGCGTCGTCGCCGACGCCGCGGACGAGCGCACGCTCAAGGAGCTGAACGTGCGCAGCTATGACGCGGCCATCGTCGGTATCGGCAGCGATCTCGGCACCAGCATTCTCGTCACCGAAATGCTGAAGGAGTTGGGGGTGCCGCTCGTCATCGCCCGCGCGACCAGCGACCATCACGCCAAATGCCTGCTCAAGGTCGGCGCTGACCGGGTCATCGCCCCGGAACGGGACATGGGCATTCGCGTCGCACGCAATATCGCCGAGGCCAACCTGCTCGACTTCATCGACCTCGACCCGGAGGTCTCGATTCAGGAAGTGAGCATCCTTGATGAAATGGTGGGCCGCAGTCTGCGCGACCTTGACCTCGCCGGTCGCTACGGCGCCAATGTCATCGCCATCAAGCGCAACGAGGCAGTAACGATCAACCCGCGCCCCGACGAGGTCCTGCGTGCCGGGGACATCATCATCGTCATCGGTCGCAACGGGCGGTTCGCGCAACTGGTCAAGCGACAGTAGTCGGTGCAAGCGGGGGGAGTCAGTACGTTCGCCAGTCTGAGGCACAGCCTGCGCGGCAAACTCCTGGCTGGTTACTTGCTGATCGTCATGTTGACCGTCGCCGTCGGCGGCTGGGCGATCCATAACCTGCTTGGGTTGTCGCGCGCCCTGGACGCAATCATGGTTGAGAACTACCGCAGTATCCTGGCTGCTGAGAACATGGTCGAGGCCATTGAGCGACAGGATAGTGCGATGCTGCTCTACTTACTCGGGCAAGAGAGCGACGCCCAGGCACTCTATACTGAAAATGAAGGCGCCTTCCTGAGTTGGCTCGCCAGGGCTGAGGATAACGTCACAGAACCGGGCGAAGCAGAGATCGTCAGCCGCATGAGAGCGATCTACACTGAGTATCTCAGCGACTTCACCAATCTTCGGCGCATCAAGGCCTTGGAGGGCGAACAGAGAGCTCGCGAGTATTACCTTGGCGTCATCTGGCCGAGGGTCGAGGAAATCCGCCAGGTCGAACAGCAGCTTCTCGATAAGAATCACCAGGCGATGCTGAACCGGCGCGATCATGCCACAGCCCAGGCTCGCAAGGCGACCTGGTCGACCGCCCTGGTAGCAGTGACATCGGTGATCCTGGGACTCGTTTTCGGTGTTAATGCTGCCGCCATCATCATCGGACCGGCGCGCAAGCTGACCGAATCGGCGATGCGAATCGGCCAAGGACATCTTGACGAACGCATCGACATACGCACCGGCGACGAGATCGGTCGGCTGGCCGAGGAGTTCAATCGCATGACGGAGCGCCTGCGTGCCGTCGACCGGGGCAACATCGACCGGCTAATTACCGAGCGGAAGCGGTCGGAAGCGGTGGTTAACAGTATTGGTGATCCACTGCTCGTTCTTGACGGCGAACACCGGCTGGTCCTAGTCAACCCGGCGGCGGAGCGCGTGTTCGGCCTCGACGAGGACCTCGTCCGCGGGGTGCATTTCCTGGAGGCCATCCATGATCCCGGTCTGTTTGAGCAGATCAACCGGGGCATTCATCGCGAGCCGGGCACCGAACGCCCGACCGTGACGCGCACCGTCGATGGCCGGGAGCGGCATTTCGCGCTTGAGGTGACTGAGATTCCCGGCTCCGTAGTAGGCGGGTTGGTCATCTTGCTTCAGGATGTGACCCACTATCGCGAGGTCGACCGCATGAAGTCGGATTTCGTGTCGACGGTCTCGCACGAGTTCCGCACACCACTCACCGGCATCGCCATGGGTGTCGGCATGCTCCTCGAGCGCAGCCAGAGCGACCCTGAAAGCCGTGAGCGCCAACTGCTGCAGGCAGTCAACGAGGACGCCCAGCGACTGATGAAGCTGGTCAACGATCTGCTCGACCTGTCAAGGATGGAGTCTGGTCGCATCCAGATGGATTTCGCGGCAGTGAGGCTCGATCGGCTCCTGCCGGAGGCGACTGCGCCGCTGGTCAGTCAAGCCGCAGAGCGTGGCGTCGAAGTGACTGTCGAGGTGCCGCCGGATCTGCCACCAGCGTGGGCAGATGCGAGCAAGATCACCTGGGTGATCTCTAACCTGGTCGGCAACGCGATCCGCTACACGTCCGCCGGGGGCAAGATCACCGTTGCCGCAACTCAACTGGGGAACCGCCTGCATGTCAGCGTGACTGACACGGGGGTCGGCATTCCGGAGTCCGAGTTCGAGAACATCTTCCGCAAGTTCGTCCAGCTACAGGGGCCTGAGGGTACGACATCGGGCGGAGTCGGGCTCGGTCTGTCGATTGCGCGTGAGATCGTGCAGGCGCACGGCGGACGCATCTGGGTGGAGAGCCGCGTCGGTGAAGGCAGCAAGTTCACCTTCACTCTGAGTCAGGCTCGGACTGGGGGGGCGAACGGTGGGACAGCGCCGCGTTCTGATCGTCGAGGACACGAAGAACATAGCGACGGCGATGGCGTATTGTCTTGAGTCGGAAGGGTATCGGGTGTCGATTGTGGAGGATGGGGTGGCCGCTCTGGCTTCGATAACCGAATCACCGCCTGACTTGGTGCTGCTCGACCTCATTCTGCCGCGCATGAGCGGGTTCCTGGTGCTTGAGACGATGCGAGAGGACGCACGCATGCGCGGGATTCCGGTGGTCGTCGTCAGTGCACGGTCGGATGACCGAGACGTCGAGCGGGCCCGATTGCTGGGCGCGCAAGAGTATCTGATGAAGCCTTTCCTGCCACAGGACTTGCTGACTGTGGTTCGACGGACCCTACCCAAGGAGGCGTGACTGGTGATGAGAGTGCTTGTGGTTGATGACGAGAAGAACATCCGCCTGGTCCTCGACCAGTGCCTGTCGGAGCAGGGGTACCAGGTCGAAACCGCGGTCAACGGTGAGCACGCTATCGAGAAGTTCGCGTCTCAGCCGTTCGACCTCGTCCTGCTCGATATGAAGATGCCGGGAATCGACGGCATTGAGGTCCTGCGCCGCATCAAGCGCACGGCGGCAGACATCCCTGTGATCATGATCACCGGCTACGGAAGCATCGAAACCGCGGTCGAGACGATGAAGCTTGGCGCAGTCGACTACCTCCGCAAGCCGTTCACGCCAGACGAGATCCGCGCAGCGGTCGCGGCTGTTATGGATCGACGGGGGCTGCGTGAGGATGAAGTGCACGGGTTCGAGCAGGAACTGGCCTACGCGAAGAACTGCATCGTCGAGCGGCAGCTCGACAAGGCCGCCGAGCATCTGCAGCGGGCGGTCACCGCTGACCCCGCGAAGCCCGAAGGTTTCAACCTGCTCGGTGTCTTGCACGAGTTCCGCAACGACATCGCCGGAGCGCAGCGCCTATATCGGGCGGCGCTGGCGCTTGACCCGACGTACCGCCCGGCGCTGGACAATCTCCACCGGACAACGCAGATGCGCTACACCCGCGAGGGGATGGCACTCGGTGACGAGGCCGATCCGGGCCAAGCGGAAGCGAGTGACACCGCTGAGCCAAAGCCCGGCCGGTGATTCGCCGCTGAGCTACGGCCCGATTCCACCCAGGCTCTGAACTGGAGGCTGTGACATGTACGTTATCGTTGTTGGATGCGGCAGCGTCGGCGCGGGTCTGGCCAACTCGCTGTCCAGCGATGGTCACGATGTGGTAGTAATCGACAAGCATGTCGATGCCTTCGAGCGTCTCGGCGCCGACTTCAACGGCGTGACGATAACCGGCACGGGTATCGATGAGGATGTGCTGCGTCGCGCGGGCATCGAGCGAGCTGACGCATTCGCTGCCGTGACCAGTGACGACAACACAAACATCATGGCGGCTCAGATCGCGCAGCGCTTGTTCAGTGTAGATCGCGTGGTCGCGCGCGTCTTCGACCCGGAGCGCGAGTATGCCTACAAGGAGTTCGGCCTGACCACGGTCTGTCCGACTAACGTCGGTGTCACCCAGATTCGAAATGCGCTTGTGATGGGCGGCATTGACCGCTACCTCTCACTCGGCGGCGGCGAGGTTGAAATTGTCCAGCTCCCAGTCGAGAAGGCTGTTGCCGGCCGGCGAGTCGCCAATCTCGCCATTCCCGGCAAGCTCGTGCCAGTCGCAATCATCCGTAACCGACGCACTGCGGTGGCGGAACCAGACACGCAGCTTGCCGAAGGCGACTTGCTGATTGCTGCCGTTCGAATTGACGCCATCGAAGGAGTGCGGCGCGTCTTCGGTCTGTCGGGGGAGGCGAGCAGATGAACGCCATTGTCATTGGTGGCGGCAAGGTGGGCTGGTACCTTGTTGAGACGCTTGTCGGCCACGGTCACGTCGTCTCGGTGATCGATGACCAACCGCAGGCTTGCGCCAGAATCGCCGAGGAGTTCAACGTGACCGTCATCTGCGGCGATGGAACGAGCACGAAAGCCATGGCAGATGCCGGCGCCGATCGCGCTGACGTGGTTGCAGCCGTGACCGGTCAGGATGAGGAGAATCTGGTGGCCTGCCAGCTGGCCAAGCGTGTGTTCGGTGTGGCACGCGCCATTGCCCGGGTCAACAATCCGAAGAACGAGCGCGTGTTCCGCGACTTGGGCGTTGACGCAGCCGTCAGCTCGACATCGATCATCGCCGGCTTGATCGAGCGTGAGGCGATTGCCAGCTCGCTCAAGACCTTGTTCGCGTTCAAGAAGGGCGACCTCGAGATCGTCCAAGTGGATATCGACAACACTGCCACCGCCCGAGGCATGTCGATCCGCAATATCCACGTACCGGAGCAGTGCGTACTGGTATCCATCATTCGCGGTGAACATGTCATCATACCGCGCGGTGATACGGTGCTGATGTCAGGTGATGCCGTGCTTGCGCTGACGCCGTCGGAGAACCAGGAAGCGCTGAGCCAGGCACTGGTCGGACGGCGCTAGGCGCCGGCCAGGGGGGAGAGTAGCATGGGCAGCAACATCAGAGTCCCTGATCGGCATCTCGTCTGGTCTTCGCTGGTCGGCATCGTTGTCGAAGTTGCCTACACACTGGCACTCCTTGTTACGGCTGCAGTCATTGCGGTCGTCGTCGGGCGGTGGCTGCTGTGATACGCCGGCCACGCCTTGAGGACTATCGGATCATTGGTTACTACACCGGCAGTGTGACCATCGGCGTCGGCCTGCTGATGCTGATTCCGCTCTTGACGGCCCTCATCAGGGCAGAGTGGAGCACTGCCATCGATTTCGTGATCGGCGGCTCCTTGTCGGCCGCCGTAGGGCTGGCCCTGCGAATCGCCTGTTGGACTCCGGGTCTAAAGCGCATGGCATGGATCCACGGGCTTGTCGTGGCGGCCTTCTCATGGCTGGTCGCGACGGGACTCGCTGCGATGCCGTACTGGCTGTCAGGGCACTACTTATCGTACCTTGATGCGATGTTCGATGTCATGAGTGGCTTCACGACCACAGGGGTGGTGCTGATTCAGGACCTCGACCACATCGCCGATGGCCTCAACATGTGGCGCCACGTGATCACCTATGTCGGCGGTCAGGGCATGATCGTGCTTGCTCTGGCGTTCCTCTCCAGCGGCATGGCATCCGGGTTGTTCAAGATGTACGTGGGTGAGGCCAAGGATGAGCGGCTGCTGCCGAACGTAATCCATACTGCGCAGGCGATCTGGGCCATCAGCCTCATCTGGCTGGCTATCGGTACAGTCATCCAGGCCCTCGCGGGCCTGGCCATCGGTATGCTACCCGTGCGCGCCTGGCTCCACGGGCTCTGGATCTTCATGGCCGGCTGGAGCACCGGCGGTTTCGCACCGATGACCCAGAACATCCTGTACTACCACAGCACTCTGTACGAAGTGGTGACGTTCGTCATCTTCGTCATCGGATCGTTCAACTTCGCTCTCCACTATGCCGTGTGGACCGGCAACCGACGGGAGGCGTACCGCAATCTCGAGTTGGTGACGATGTACATCACGGTTACGGTACTGACGACCGTGACGTTGATTGGACTGGCTCGTGCGGACGTCTACCCGAATGTGATGGCACTACTGCGCAAGGGATTCTACCTGCTGATCTCTGGGCATACGACCACCGGCTTCATGACCGTCTACAGCCGCCAATTCGCCCTTGAGTGGGGGGACCTTGCACTGCTGGCGATCATGGTCGCGATGCTGTTCGGCGGGAGCGCCTGCTCGACGGCCGGTGGCTTTAAAGGCCTCCGCATTGGTATCATCTTCAAGGCGTTCCTTCAGGATGTCCGGCGGCTTGTCATGCCTGAGTCGGCGGTAGTTGTCCAGAAGTTCCACCACGTCAAGGACAACGTTCTTGCCGATACCACAGTCCGAACCGCCATGCTGATCGTCCTGCTGTACGTGGCGACGTTCGCCATAGGCACGCTCGGCGGCGTTGCCTCTGGGTACGATATGGTCAGATCCATGTTCGAGTCCGCGTCGGTCACTGGCAACGTCGGCCTGAGCTGCGGCGTCACCTCGGTGACCACTCCCGCAGCGCTTAAGGTTCTTTACATGTTCATCATGTGGGCAGGGCGGATGGAGTTCATGTCGGTTCTGGGCCTCGGCGCGTTCATCGCCGCAGCAATTCGAGGGAGGTGAGGCAGGTGCGCTGCAAGTCTGCCCGTGTGGGAACACTGGTTCTCACTCTCGCTATCATGATGGTCAGCTTTGCCTCGCCGGCCGCTGCCTCAGGTCTTCCAGTGACCTCGACCGATCTCATTGAGCACGCCCGCGAGTACGACGGACAGACTGTCACCTACAGCGGCGAAGCTATCGGCGATGTCATGAAGCGCGGCGACCACGTCTGGCTTAACGTGTCAGATGGGGCCAATGCCATCGGACTTTGGCTGACCGTTGATCAGGCGCAGTCGATCAACGCCCTTGGCTCATACTGGCTGACCGGAGACACGCTCACCGTCACAGGCATCTTCCATCGCGCCTGCGCCGAGCACGGCGGCGACATGGACATCCACGTGCGGGAGCTGGCAGTAACGGCTCGCGGTCATGCCAGGCCACACCCCGTCGACGCGCGACGTATAGCCTGGGCTGCGGCATTTGCGCTCCTTGCCCTTGCCCTCCTGGCCGCCGACAGACGGCGCAACCGGTCGCAGAAGAAGGCGGAGAAGTGAGGGCGCCTGCTATCACGACTACTTGAGTTGGAGTGATCCCGCTGGAGACCATCAAGAGCACCGCCAACCCGCGGTTCAGGGCGCTGAAGGCGCTGTCTCGCCGCCGCATCCGCGAGCGCGAGGGCCTGTACATCGCTGAAGGGTTCCACCTCGTTGGCGAGGCCTTGCGCGCCAAGGCGTTCATCGATGGCTTCTACATCAGCCCGCGCGGCGAAGACCGGGCGGAGGGCAAAGCCATGCTCGCCCAGGCCGAGGCGCAGCATCTCAAGGTGTTCAGCATGGCTGATGAACTATTGGACGAGTTGTCGGAAGTCGAGGGCCCGGAAGGCATCCTTGTCACGGCGCGCCTGGCCTACATGGAGCTGGACGAGCTGGTGGCCGGCCTCGCGCCTGACGCAATTCTCGTGGTGGCCGACGGCCTGCAGGACCCCGGCAACCTCGGGACGATCATCCGCACCGCCCACGCCGCTGGCGCCGCCGGCCTGGTGCTGGCCCCGGACACCGTCGATCCGTTCAACGGCAAGACCCTGCGGGCTGCCATGGGCAGCCACTTCTACCTGCCGCTGGCGCGCGCCGGCGACGAGCGGATCGCTGGGGCGCTCAGCGCCGCCGGCGTTCGCCTGCTCGCGACCGACCCGCACGCCGGTGAACCGCTCTGGAACACCGACTTGAGCGGCCGGATCGCCTTCCTCCTCGGCAGCGAGGCTGCCGGGCCGCGGCGACAGCTACTCAAGGCAGCCGAGCAGCGCGTGCGCATCCCGATGCCCGGCGGCGCCGAGTCGCTCAACGTGGCAGTGGCGACAGCCATCTCGCTCTACGAAGCCGTTCGCCAGCGCGACCACGCCGCCGTGTAGCCCCTGACCGAGTCCGACACTCGTCTTGTCAGTCAAAATCACCCATGCTATAATGGGCGAAAGACAACTGAGAGGGCGTGACAGAGGGTGCTGGCGGCTTTTTTCTGGCGACTCTTTGAAGCGACGGGGAACGTTCACGCTTACCTGCTGTATCGCCGTTTTCAGCTGCACTGATCGGTAGTGAATAGACTTGGCAATGATGGAGAAGAGTAGACCCGTTCCGGTGTCCGGCAGGGAGGGGGCGTCAGCGACTGGGAACGCCTCCAGGACACAGGGTCGAAAGTTCGCTCCGGAGCTGCGCCGTGGAAGGCCTGCGGGCTGGTAGACGGAGCCGGCGCTCCCCGATACGGAGCAAGAGCGGGGAGCAGATGCTCCCAATTCGGGTGGTACCGCGGAAGGAACCCTTTCGTCCCATGGGGCGAAGGGCTTTTTTTGTACCCTGGAGGAGGGACACGAATGAACAGCACAGATGCGGCGAAGAGCGGCCTCAACGAGATGAGGGCCCGCCTGAACGCACTCGTCGCCGAGACCCGGATCGCGGTCGCCACCGCCGACGAGGGCGCACTCCGCGACCTGCGCCTCAACATCCTCGGCAAGAAGGGCGAGCTGACTGCAGTGCTGCGTGGCATGGGCGCGCTGTCGGCCGAGGAGCGGCCGATTATGGGCGCAGCCGCCAACGAGGCCCGCGACGAGAT
>JBLNDB010000078.1:0-30304 GCA_050261235.1 Chloroflexota bacterium | reverse complement strand
GCCGACCGGGTCGCCCCAGCGGACGCCGAACAGATATCGGGTCGCGACCATCAGAATGGCCATCTGGGCCCAGCCGTTAATGAAGAACCCGAGCAGGTAGCCGAGGATCACTTCGACCTTGCGCGCCGGCGTTGCCAGCAGGCGCTGCCAGGTGCCGGCGACTCTCTCCTCGAGGACAACGCCGGCGGAAATCAGCACCGACAGCATGATGAACATGACGCAGAAGCCGATGCTGGTGATGTTCCCCTGACTGACGGTATTGCCGCTGCTCGGCCTGGTCACCGGCACGACCTCGATGTCGCGGCCCGGCTCATGCCAGGAAGCGAGCGTCTGGCTGAACGCGTCCTGCCACTCCGTCGAGCTGCGATCGGCCGTGGCCATGTCGGCCGCGACCACCGCGCTGGCGAGCCGCTGGATCGACCGCTCGACCTCGCCCGAGGCAGTCAGGTAGAGATTGCTCTGGTCCTGGCGGATCAGGGTCACGCGCGGATGGTCGCCCGCCAGCAGTGACGCCGCGAAGCCTTCAGGGACGACCACGCCGGCGATGATCTTGCCATCCTTGACCTGCGCCCGGGCTGTCTCCTCATCGACCTCCCTCACCTTGAGGGCAGCCGAGCGCATCAGTTCGTCACGCAGAGCGAGGGCCAACGGGGTTTGTTCTTCGGCGGTGAACCCGAGGGCGAGCCGGGCCGGCGCGCTGTCAGCGGGCTTGTTGACGCCGCCGAGCATCAGCACACCGAAGATGAATGTGAACGCGATCGGGAACAGGAGCATCGGCACGATGACCTTGGGCTCGCTGAAGTTCGTCTTGAGCACGCGCCAGGCGATGCCGAGTATGCGTGTCATCTGCGTTACCTCCTATTCGCGCGCCAGGCGCCAGGCCCCGATGCCGAGGAAAGCCGCGCCCAGGGCGAACAGCATGCCGATCGACGGCAGGACCGTTGCCAGCTGCTCACCGGTGGCCAGGTTGAAGAAGCCTGAGAGCGTCCAGTAGTTCGGGAGCAGCGCCGAGATGCGCCGCAGCGAATCGGGGAAGGCCGACAGGGGCACCATGCAGCCACCGAGGGCGGCCGACAGCTGAACGATCAGGACCCACATGCCGACAGCGCCTTTCGGGTTGCGGTTGAACGCCGACACCAACGTCGCCAGCCCGCTGACCAGGAACGAGTAGGCGAGGGCAAGGAGAATGATCCCCGGCAGATTCGTGCCCCAGTCGACGCGATAGACGAAGTGCGTGCCGAGCAGCAGCACGGCGAACTGGGAGCCGGCAACGAACAGGACGCCGAGGAACTTGCCCATGATGAACTCGAGCCGGCTGCCCGGCGCCGCCAGCGCCCGGTTGAGGGTCTGCAGATTGCGCTCCTCGATGATCGACTCCAGCCCGCCGAGGCCGGCGAAACCGAGGAACATGACCGTCATGGCGATGGCGTAGTACTGCATTGCCGATAGGTGGACGCCGCGGTTGCTCAGTTCTTCGCTCAACTCGGGCGACATCGCTTCGAGCTTCAGCGACACCTGTTCGGCGAGCTGAGCCAGTTGTGCCGCGAGTTGCGCCCGCACGGCCGGCGCCCACTGGCTCGGGTCTCCGCTACCGGTGACCGCGACCGCCTTGGCGGCCTCGCCGGCAAGGGCGAACTGGACCGCGAGGATCCGGTCGCTATACGCCTGCGCCAACGAGCGGATGACCGGACCGCGCAGTTCTGATGCCGGGTCGATCAGGACCGTGAGCTGCGCCGCCTTGCCAGCCATGATGTCGGCGGTGTAGCCGGCGGGGAAGACGACTGCGCCCGGCAGCTTGGCAGCGCGCACCTGCGCTCCTGCCTCAGCGCGCGTCAGCTCGACCGGGGCCAGCATATCCTTCAGGCCATCGCTGGCGACGGCGTCACGAAACGCCTGGACTAGGTGCCCGCCATCCTCATCGACGATGCCGATCGGGAACTGCGGGACCGTCGGGTAGCCGCTGTCCATCAGGCCGCCGAGGCAGAACCCCAGCACCAGGATGAGAATCAGCGGCATGGCGATGGTCATCATCAGCCCGGTGCGATCCCGGGAGAACTGCTTGAGATCCTTTGCCGCTATGATGAAGGCTTTCATGTCCGGGCCCCCTAGTCGCGCAGCCCGCGGCCGGTCAGGTGGAGGAACACTGCTTCCAGGTTCGGCTCCTCGAGGGCGACGGACTGGATCCGCGCGTGCTCGGTGCACTCGGCCGTGACGGCGGGCAGCACCGCGCCGGGATTGGCGGTCGTGATGATGATTTCGCCGGCAGCCTCGTCGACCTTGTCGACGCCGTTGATGGCGCGCAGGCGTTCGAGGACGTGGGCGCCGTTCGATGTCAGGCGCAGCCGGATGCGGGCCCGATGGCCGATGATCTGCCGCAGCTCCTCGAGCGTGCCTTCAGCGATGATCTTGCCGTGGTCGATGATGCCGACCCGGCTGCAGAGGAACTCGACTTCCTCCATGTAGTGGCTGGTGTAGATGATCGTCATGCCGCTGCTGTTGAGGCCCCTCACGGTCTCAAGGATGTGGTTGCGCGACTGCGGGTCGATGCCCACCGTCGGCTCATCCATGATCAGCAGCTGCGGCCGGTGCAGCAGCGCTGCGGCGATGTTGATCCGTCGCTTCATGCCGCCCGAGTAAGTCTCGATCCGATGTCTGGCGCGGTCGGTCAAGCCGACCGTCTCGAGCGCCTCATCGATCCGGTCCGCCAGGACTCTGCCGCCAAGGCCGTACATCCGGCCCCAGAAGGCGAGATTCTCGCGCGCCGACAGCGTCGGATAGAGCGCAATCTCCTGCGGCACAAAGCCGATCAGGCGCTTAACCGCCTCGGGATTGGTCTTCAGGTCGTTGCCGCCGACCGTGACGGCGCCGGCATCCATGCGCAGGAGACCCAGCATCAGGTTGATCGTCGTCGACTTGCCGGCGCCGTTCGGGCCGAGCAATCCGTAGGCCTCGCCCTCGCTCACTCGGAACGAGACGCCATCCACGGCTCGGTTCTTGCCAAAGGTCCTCACGAGTTCCTTGACTTCCAGCATCACAGTGTAGCCACCCCCAAGAGACAGCAATCAGGCCTAATACCGCCCAGCCGGGGACTATGTTTCGGCCCAGTAGATTGTAGCACCGGAGGGGATTGTTGGCAACGCACCCGAGCGTTCGCCGTACCGTGCCTCCAGAACGGCGCAGCAGACAACGAGGGAGCGGGTTCGTCCGCTCCCTCGCGCTGCTGTATGCCTCAGCCTAGTTTGCGAGATGACAGGCCACGAAGTGGCCCGGCGTGACCTCGCGCCACTCCGGCCGCTCCTTGTGGCACTGCTCGGCGCACATCCGGCAGCGGGTGTGGAAGCTGCAGCCGGAAGGTGGGTTGAGCGGGCTCGGCACGTCGCCCTCGAGCACGATCCGTTCCTTGCGGACGTCCGGGTCCGGCATCGGGATTGCCGACAGCAAGGCCGTCGTGTAGGGATGGACCGGCGACTGGTAGAGCTCGTCCTTGGCCGCCAGTTCGACCAGCCGGCCGAGGTACATCACGCCGACGCGGTCCGAGATGTGCTGGACGACGCTCAGGTTGTGGGCGATGAACAGGTACGTCAGCCCGAACTGGCTCTGCAGGTCCTCAAGCAGGTTCAGCACCTGCGACTGGATCGACACGTCGAGGGCCGACACCGGCTCGTCGCAGACGATCAGCTTCGGTTTCAGCGCCAGAGCGCGGGCGATGCCGATCCGCTGGCGCTGCCCGCCGGAGAACTCGTGCGGGTACCGGCGCGCGTGGAATTCGGTCAGGCCGACCGTCTCCAGCAGCTCGGCCACCTTCTTGTTGCGCTCCTTGCCACGGGCGATGCCGTGGATCGTGAACGCCTCGCCAATGATCTCCCCAACCGTCATCCGGGCGTTCAACGAGCCGTACGGATCCTGGAAGATGATCTGCATCTGCCGCCGCATCTGGCGCAGCTCGTGCCGTTTCATCTTGAGGACGTTCTTGCCCTCGAACCAGACCTCGCCGGCCGTCGGCTCGATCAGGCGGAGCAGCGAGCGGCCGGTGGTCGTCTTGCCGCAGCCCGACTCGCCGACGAGGCCGAGCGTCTCTCCCGGGTAGATGCCGAACGAGACGCCGTCAACGGCTTTGGCGTAGGCGCGCACCTGCGAGAAGAGGCCGCCGCGGACGGGGAAGTACTTCTTAAGGTCTTTGACAGTCACAAGGTACTCGGCCATCTCACATCACCCTGCCTTTGTCGTCGAGCGGGTGGAAGCACCGCACCGAGTGACTGCCATCGAGCGGCGCCAGCGCCGGCTCCTCCTCGCGGCAGCGGTCGGTTGCATACTCGCAGCGATTGTGGAAGCGGCAGCCCTTGCGCATGAACATGGCGTTCGGGACGACGCCGGGGATGACGTGCAACCGCTCGGCGCGCCCGCCGAGCCGCGGGATCGACCGCAGCAGGCCGTGCGTGTAGGGGTGGCGGGCGTGGTGGAAGATCTCGCGGACCGAGCCCTCCTCGACGACGCGGCCGAGGTACATGACAGACACACGGTCGGCCATCTCGGCGACCACCCCGAGATCGTGGGTGATTAGCATGATCGACGTGCCGAACTGCTCCTTGATCTGCTTCATCAGTTCGAGGATCTGCGCCTGGATGGTGACATCGAGCGCTGTCGTCGGCTCGTCGGCGATCAGGAGCTTCGGATTGCAGGCCAGGCCCATGGCGATCATGACGCGCTGGCGCATGCCGCCGGACATCTCGTGCGGGTATTGCTTGACGCG
The DNA here is from genome assembly GCA_050261235.1 of Chloroflexota bacterium. GTDB lineage: Bacteria > Bacillota > Sulfobacillia > JBFLWA01 > JBLNDB01 > JBLNDB01. Next base: position 25,554 of record JBLNDB010000078.1, on the reverse strand, counting down.
CTTCTCCGGCTCCGGGATGCCGACCTGACGCAGAAGGTCGGTTGCCTTTGCCCAGGCCTGCTCCTCCGTCAGCTTCTGGTGGAAAATCAGGACCTCGGAGATCTGGTCACCGATCGTGAACACCGGGTTGAGGCTAGTCATCGGCTCCTGAAAGATCATCGCCATGCGGTTGCCGCGGATCGCGCGCACCTCATCGGCCGTCTTCTTCAGCAGGTCCTCGCCCTCGAAGTAGATCTCACCGCCCTCGATCTTGCCCGGCGGCCAGGGGATCAGGCCCATCGCCGACAGCGCCGTGACGCTCTTGCCGCAGCCGGACTCACCGACGACACCGAGTGTCTCTCCCGGCATGATGCGGAGCGATACCCCTTCGAGCGCGGGCACCCTACCGTCGGAAGTGTAGAACGTCGTCCTGAGATCGCGGATATCGAGCAGCGGGCCGATCTTGCCGTTGGTCTGACTGGCGTCCATGACTGATCAAGCCTCCTTGCTGCTCAATCCTTCAGCTTCGGGTCGAGCGCGTCGCGCAGCCCGTCACCGACGTAGTTGAACGCGAGAACCGTGAGGAAAATCATCAGACCGGCCACCGTCGTGATCCACGGGGCGCGCAGCAGATAGGGCTGACCGGCGTTGAGGATGCTGCCCCAGCTCGGATACGGCTCCGGGACTCCCAACCCGAGGAAGCTGAGGCTCGACTCAGAGAGAATCGCGCCGCCGATGCGCAGCGTGGCCGAGACGATGATCGGCGCCATGGTGTTCGGCAGGATGTGGCGGAAGATGATGCGGTTGTCGTTCGCGCCGAGCGCGCGCGCCGCTTCCGTGAATTCCTGCTCCTTGAGCGACAGGACCTGCCCCCGCACCATGCGGGCCAGCCCCGGCCATGACGTCAGGCCGATGACCAACATGATGTTGAAGATGCTGCGGTCGAGGATCGCGACCACGGTGAGGAGGAGGAAGAAGGTCGGGAAGGCCATGACGATCTCGGTGAACCGCATCAGCACGTTATCGACCCAGCCGCCGGCGTAGCCGGAGACGGCGCCGATAACCGTGCCGAGCAGGACCGAGATGCCGGCAGCAACGAAGCCGACGGCGAGGCTGATGCGAGCGCCCCAAACCATGCGGCTGTATATGTCACGGCCGATGTTGTCGGTCCCGAGCCAGTGCGTCGCCGACGGCGGCTGCAGTCGGTTGGGCGGGTCGACCTGGGCGTAGGGGTAGGTCGCCAGGAGCGGGGCGAAGATTGCGACCAGGTACAGCGCGATCAGGATGTAGAGGCCGACCATGGCCAGCTTGTGCTTCTTGAAGCGCCGCCAGACCATCTGCAGGTACGACTCCGGCTTCGGGAACATCGCCTCGCCGGCCGAGTTCAAATCAAGGCTGGCGGCTGCCGGTTGTCTGCTCGCTTGTCGCATTCAATCACCGCCCTCCTATGAGTACTTGATCCGCGGATCGACGACAGCGTAGAGCAAGTCTGACAGGAGGTTGCCGATGACCATCAGGACGGCGGCGATCATGTTCAGGGCCATGACGATCTGATAGTCGCGCTGCCAGATCGCCCGGATGCCGAGCATGCCGAGCCCTGGCCAGGAGAAGATCTGCTCGATGATCACGGAGCCGCTGAACAGGAGTTGCAGCTCGAAGCCCAGCAGCGTGACGATGGGCAGGAGGGCGTTGCGCAGGGCGTGCTTCATGATCACGACCTTCTCGGGCAGGCCCTTGGCGCGCGCGGTGCGGACGTAGTCCTGGCGGATGACTTCAAGCATGCTCGAGCGCATGTAGCGCGTCGTGCCGACCATGTCGCTGAAGGCGATGACGAGCATCGGCAGGAGCATGTATTTCGCCCGGTCGAGCAGGACGACGAACAGCGAGTCGGTCTTCAGGCTGATGCCGATCGTTGCCGCGCCGGTGATCGGAATGTAGGGGATGTTCCAGTGGACGATGGCGTAGATCAGCAGCAACGCGATCCAGAACGAGGGTACGGCCTGGCCGAGAAAGGCGACGAACGTCACCGAGTGATCGAATTTGGAGTACTGTTTGAGAGCTGAGATGATGCCGATCGGGATCGAGACGACATAGATGAGGATCATGATGAAGAAGTTCAGGTAGAGAGTGTACGGCAGGCGTTCGAGGATGTGGTCCTTGACCGGCCGGCCATCGACGAACGACCGTCCCAGATCTCCCTTCAAGATCTGCCCAAGCCACTTCAGATACTGGATGTGAAGCGGCTGGTCGAGGCCGTAGACGACGCGGATTCGCTCGCGCTGATCGGGCGTGGCGTTGCGCCCGACGAGCACCGACACAGGGTCGCCCGGCGCCAGCTTCATGATCGTGAAGTTGATGATCGAAATGCCGAGAAGCAAGGGGATCATCCACAGTAGGCGTCGCGCGATGTAGGTGAGCAAGAGTGTCTCCCCCTCTCTCTGAGAAACCGGGCCGGAGAGCCATTTACGGACGTCTCCGGCCCGGATACTCACTTACAGCCATTGCTGGGGCTCGTGCTGCGTCCAGCGCGGCTTACTTGCCGTCAGACACGTACCACTTGTGGAGATCCATCCAGCCCTGGGTCGTCCAGACGACGCCCTGGACCCGCTTGTTCATCGCCGAGGTGACGTGCTGAGAGTAGAGGAACACGTACGGGAGTTGCTCGTTGACGATCTTTTCCGCCTGGAGGTAGATTTCCTTGCGCTTGGCCTGATCCATCTCGCGGCGTCCCTCTTCGAGCAGCTTGTCGAGGTCGGCGTTCTTGAACTCGACATCGTTGAAGCCGACCAACTGGCCGTCCTCAACCGCCGACTTGGAGTGGAAGTAGAGGTAGAAGTCGGGGTCGACGCCAAGGCTCCAGCCGAGCGCGTAGGCCTCGAACTTGGCCACGTCGAGGTACTGGGAGCAGAGGACCGACCACTCGATATACTCGATGTTGGCCTCGACGCCGATGTCCTTCCAGTTCTGCTGGATGATGTTGAGCGCGGCCTCGAGCGTCTTGTTGCCGGTCGACGTGATCAGCTTGAAGCTGAACCGCTTGCCATCCTTGACGCGGATGCCGTCACTGCCGACCTTCCAGCCGGCCTCTTCGAGGAGGGCCTTGGCCTTATCCGGGTCGAACGCGTACTGGTTCAGCTTGTCGCCGGCATAGCCCCATGACGGCGACGGCAGGTTGGCGTTCATGACCTCGGCGCGGCCCTTGAGGACGTCGGTGACGATCTGCTGGCGGTTGGCGCCGTACATCAGAGCCTGGCGGACCCTGACGTCGGTGAACAGCGGATTGGTCTGCTTGAGACCGATGTAGGTGAAGCCAAGGTCGGCGATTTCCTTGAAGTCGAACTTGTCGGCGTAGTCCTTCTTGATGCGGTCGACCTCATCGGCCGGGATCGTGCCCATGTAGTCGATGTCGCCCTTCTCAAGGGCGGCGAGCATGACCAGGTTGTCCTGATAGAACTTGAAGATGACCTTCTCGATGTTCGGAGCGCCGCCGAAGTAGTCCGGGTTGGCCTCGAGGAGTATGTACTGACCCTTCTGCCACTCCTTGTACTTGTACGGGCCGGTGCCGATCGGCTGCATGTTGGCCGGGTTCTCCTTCATTTGCGCGATCGACGTGGTCTCGAACAGGTGCTTCGGCAGGATGCCGTAGGTCAGGTTGGTGAGCAGCGGCGCGTACGGTTCGACGAGCTTCAGCACGACCGTGTACTCGTCGGGCGTCTCGATCGACTCGATCGGTTCGAAGTCGGTGGCCCGGACGCCGGTGTAATCCTTGTCCTTGATCGCGTCATACGTATACTTGACGTCGGCCGAGGTGAGCGGCGTGCCGTCGTGGAACTTGACGCCCTTCCGGAGGTGGAACGTCCAGGTCAGGCCGTCGCTCGAGCTCTCCCACCGCTCGGCGAGGTCGCCGGTCGGCTCGAGGTTCTCGTTCAGCTTGACCAGACCGCTGTAGACGAGGTCGCTGACCTGGCTTGACGGGACGTCAGTCGAGAGAATCGGGTTGAAGATGACCGGATCGCCCGTCATGCCAAAGGTGATGGTGCCTCCTTTGGTCGGGCCCTTCGGCTTGCCGCAACCGGCAACCAGGCTGACCAGCAGCGCGGCTACGAGCACGGCGATGACCAGTTTCCCAGACTTGTTCGTAGATACTCCTCCTCTCGGGTTTGCGGTGCTGGTAAAAGCACTATGCCAAAATCTCCCTTTTCCTCCTTCGCTGGCAGTTTTGACAACGGGAAATTCCCAGTTGTGGCACGCAGAAGACCGCCTTGGCAAGCGCAGATTGATGCATACGAATGTGTATACCGAACTCTGTATCGCAGGCACAATCCCAAGACCAGCCAACCTCTCCGTCGAATACGGTGCTTTCCTGGCGACGACTGTCGAACTGCATATCTATGCATTAGTAAGCATACTACACCCTTTCTCGGTTCTGGACAAGGGGGAAACTCGCCCCAGGGACGAGACAATTTCGCCAACCCACCGGAGGACAAACAAAGAAGGAGGCATGACTGCCTCCTTCACGCGTAACGGAGCCGCTGTTCGTTCGTTATACTACTTGAGCCCGTTGGTTCTCGGATTGACCGCCTTGCCGTTCTTCCGCACCTCGAAGTGGACGTGCGGCCCGGTGCTCCTGCCGGTGCTGCCTGAGCGGGCGATGACGTCGCCGGTCTCGACCCGGTCGCCGACGCTTACCAGCAGCTTCGAGTTGTGACCGTAGAGAGTCACGACTCCGCCGCCGTGGTCGATCTCAACCGCGTAGCCGTAACCGTTCATCCAGCGTGCCTCGATCACCGTGCCGCCCTTGGCGGCCTTGACCGGCGTGCCGGAAGGAACCGCGATATCGATGCCGGTGTGGATGCTTCCCCAGCGCGAGCCGAAGCCCGACGTGATCGTTCCCCGAACTGGCCAGGCGAAGACACCGCTGGACGAGCTTGAGCCGGAGCTGTTGGAACTCGAACTGGTCTTGGTCGAACTCGGCCGTGACGAGGAACCGCGCGAGGTATCCGAGGAGGCAACCAGCTGCGGCTTGCCGCCCGGGATAATCAACTGCTGTCCGATCGCGATTGCGTGCTGATTAGAGATGCCATTCGCTTGAGCGATTACTTCTGTGCCCACGCCATAGCTGGATGCGATGCCTGAAAGCGTGTCGCCGGACTTGACTTTGTGGACAGTGCCCTTGATGGTGAGGATCTTCAGCGTCTGCCCGATCTTCAGGCTCGAACTGCGGGTCAGGTCGTTGAGCGCCATGATTGAGGCGACGTCGGTGTTGTGCTTGATTGCGATGTCCCAGAGCGTGTCACCGTTCTGCACCGTGTAGTCGACGATGGCGGGAGCGGCCGGCGGCATCTGCGCGGCGGCAGTGAGTGCGGCAGCTGCAGCGTCACCGGTCGGCGCCTGTGCTTCGACGACTGCGGTGGCAGGCTCGGTGGACGGCGCCCCGTTCACGATGAATCGGCCGTGCGCCCAGGCGGCGGCCGTCAGTGAAAGGGCCAGTGCGCCCGCGCCGGCATACTTGGCCCAGCGCGGAACGGTACTGGTGTTCGCCAATAGTTCCACCTCTCTTTCCAATTCCGATTGCGAATGCAGCTATGAATGGGCGTGTACATTATACCATGGGCCCGCGAGCCCGAGATAGCTGTAATATATGGAAGGGTCCAGCCAGCCCTTCCTTTACGGACCTCGCGCTCCTGTGATATAATCTCCCTGAATTGAGTGCGTCCAGAGGAGGCATCCCGAGTGCAGAAGAGCAACGACCGTCATGTCAAGACCATCATCGCCGCCAGCCTGAAGCGGGTCGAGTTGGATGAGAAGTGCGCGACCTGCCAGAGTTCCTGCCAGTCAGCCTGCAAGACTTCCTGCACCGTCGCCAATCAGGTCTGCCCGCGCTGACCGGTCAATACCAGCATGCCCGAAGCCCCGGCCTGATTGCCGTGGGCTTCTTCATTGAGTCAGACAGGCCAGGCAGAACCAGATAACAGTCGGCTGCATCGTACCCAGGGGGAGGGTCTGTACCGTGATCCATCGCTTTCAGGTTCTGGGGGACAAGTATCTCTATGACAGCAACAGCGGCTCACTGCACGCCATCGATGATGTCGTCTGGGACGTCCTCGATCACTATCCCGGCTCATCGCCGTCGGAAGTGATCACCGCCGTCGGCGGCGCGCACGGCCCGGAGGAAGTGGCGGCGGCCATCCGCGAACTCGAGGAACTGCGCCGTGAGGGGCTGGCTTGGGCGCCCGATCCGTATCCGGGCGGCTACACGCCTCCGAACGGCGGCCTTAAGGCGCTCTGCCTCCACCTTGCCCACGACTGCAACCTCGCCTGCCGCTATTGCTTCGCCGGCGGTGGCCCGTTCGGTGGCGATCGGTCGCTGATGCCGCTTTCGGTCGCGAAGGCGGCAATCGATCTGCTCGTCGCCAGTTCGCCCGAGCGCGACTACTTCGAGATCGACTTCTTCGGCGGCGAACCGCTGCTCAACTTCGACGTGATGAAGCAGACGGTCGCCTATGGCGACTCGCTTGCGGGCAAGCGGTTCCGCTTCACCGTCACGACCAATTGCACGACTCTCAACGACGAGATTACAAGGTTCGTCAATCAGCGGGGGATGCAGGTCATCCTCAGCATCGACGGCCGCCCCAAGGTCCATGACGCAATGCGGCCGGACCGCGCGGGAAAAGGCAGCTACGAGCGCGTCGCCGAACGCGCCCGCGCGTTCATCGAGACGCGCAAGCCGGAGACGTATGCCGGCGAGGGCTACTTCGCCCGTGGCACCTTCACCCGTCAGAACCTCGATTTCACCGAAGACGTGAGGCACCTGGTGAGTCTCGGATTCACCAGCCTGTCGCTCGAGCCGGTCGTCGACGAGCCGACATCGCCTTACGCGATCCGCAGCGATGACCTGCTGCGCATCAGCCAGGAGTACGAGCGACTCGCCGCCTACTACCTGGAGCAGCGCGAAGCCGGCAAGCCGTTCACGTTCTTCCACTTCCTGCTCGACCCGGCCGGCGGCGCCTGCGCGGCCAAGCGGGTCATCGGCTGTGGCGCGGGATGGGAGTACATGGCGGTGGCGCCGAATGGTGACATCTACCCGTGCCACCAATTCGTCGGGCGTCGCGCTTATCTCCTCGGAAACGTCAACGAAGGCATCCGCCGTCGAGATCTGCCTGAGACCTTCCGGTCGACGACCATCTACAGCAAGGCCGAGTGCCGCCAGTGTTGGGCCCGGTTCCTCTGCAGCGGCGGCTGCCACGCCAATGCCGAGCTGATCAACCGTGACCCTGGCAAGCCCTACCAGATCGGTTGTGAACTGCAGAAGCGCCGCCTCGAATGCGCTCTCCACGTGCAGGCGAAGCTGGCCGGAGGCAAGTGACAAGCACGGCCCGGTTTCGCATAATATGTCTCCAGGGGGATATACCCGACGATGCGCCAGCCCAGCTGGGGCATCTTCTGTCATCGGCCCCCGCGCTGCGCGGTCGGGCCCCGAACCCGGTCGGAACACGAATCGTCCTGCCGGCGGTGGGGAATAATCATACGGTCATTGTGCTGGGACGATTTCCACCGACCACCCCGAACAGGGGAGGAATTCCTGGCTCATTGGCGAATAGAGGGAGAGCCTGTCCCAGACAGGAGACATGTGGAAAGGGAGGTGCGGAATGGGCAACAGTCGCAACCAACCCATGCTCGACAAGCCTCGGACACCGGTCAACCGGTGGACCGGCATCAAGCGGAAATTGATGAACATTGATGTGAGACGGATCGACATCAGACACATGACACCGTTCCAGCGCCGCCTGGCGTCCGGTACGTTGGCGCTGCTGCTGCTGGCAGCAGCCTTCGGGTTCTATCTGAGTCGCACATCGCTCTACACGGTCGAGGTCGGCGGCGACGTCATCGGCGTGGCGAAGTCCAAGGCAGCAGTGGTCGCCATGATCGACCAGCTGTCGGCCGAGATCAGTCAGGGCTGGGACCGTGAGGTCTGGCTCGATGGCAATGTCACGTACCGGCGCGTGCGGGACCGGGGGCTGACCCCTGACGACCCGGAGGCGCTGAAATCGAAACTCAACCGCTACCTGCCGCTGATGACCAACGCATTCGTGATCACCGTCGATGGGCGTCCGGCCGTCGGCCTGGTCGACAAAGACACCGCCCAGGGGATCATCGATGAGATCAAGGACACGTACCGGCAGGGACTCACCGCCAAAGGGGCCGACGTCGTCTTGGTCAAGATCGAGCAGCGCGTCGAGGTCAAGCAATCAGCCTGCAAGGTCTCAGACCTGCGGTCCGCCGAGGACGCCAAGCAGATCCTGCTCCGCGGCACCGATCGCATCGTCACGGCGACCGTTCAGCGCGGCGACTCGATGTGGCTGATCGCGCAGCGGGCCAACATGCCGGTCGATGACCTGATCAAGGCGAACCCGGATGTCAAGCCGTCGCAGATTCAGCCGGGACAGAAGATCAACCTCGTCAAGGCCGATCCGTATGTAACACTCTACAGCGTCGAGCGCCGGACCTACACCGAAGCGATTCCGTATGCGGTCCAGACCAAGAAGGACGACAGCCTCTGGCCCTGGGTCCGCAAGGTCGAGCAGAAGGGCAAGAGCGGTCAGCGCCAGCGCGTGGTCGAAATCACCCGCGAGAACGGCATCGAGGTCTCGACGAAGACCATCGAGACCAAGACTCTGAGCACGCCGGTGACTGAAATCGCGGTCGTCGGTACCAAGCAGATCCCGGACCGAGGCACCGGCACGTTCGTCTGGCCGACCATGGGCGTCATCACCTCTCGCTTCGGTTACCGTGGTCGCGAGTATCACACCGGTCTCGACATCGGCGCCCCGCTTGGAACCGCCGTTCTGGCGGCCGACAGCGGAACGGTCGTCGATGCAGGCTGGCACGGCAATCTCGGCCGCTACGTCCTGATCGACCACGGCGGCGGGCATATCAAGACTACATACGCGCACATGTCCTCAATCGCCGTCGCGATCGGCGACACGGTCGAGAAGGGCCAGCTGATCGGCCGCGTCGGCAACACCGGCCGCAGCACCGGGCCCCACCTCCATTTCGAGGTGAGAGTCGACGGCAAGGCCGTCAACCCGCTCAACTACTATCCCAACGACTAAGTCACATTCACTCAGAGAGGGCGCAGACGATGCGCCCTCTCTTTCATAACCGGGAGTGAGGCTGCATGCTACCGCGTCTTCGCCTCGGGAGAGTCCCGGCGCTGGTCGTCTGCCTGCTGCTGGTCGCCGCGGCGGGCTGCTCCTGCGTCCAGCGTCAGGGCCCTGAATACGTGCCGGTGGACCGTGCCGACGCGCCCGCCGGCATGACCCGCGCCATCCTCTGGTTCGCCGCCCCAACGGGCGCGGCCGTGCCGGTGACGCGCGACCTGCCGGTCGGCCGGGCCCGCACGTGGGCTGCGGTCGACGCCCTCTGCGCCGGACCGGCGGCGGACAGCGGGCTGCTGCCGACGTTGCCGCCGGGCAGTCGCCTGCGCAAGGTCGTCTACTGGCCAGTCGGCGTGGCTGCCGCAGCGGCGGTCGATCTTGACTTCCGGGCCCCGTTCGCTCCGCCCGAGGCGGGCCAGACATACGCCCTCAGCCGCACGCTGTCGCAGTTCGGTGACATTCAGTCAGCGCGCGTCCTGGTCGAGGGGGTGCCGGTCGCGGTCGCCGGACCCGGGTCAAGTGAGGGGCGAATCGATCCCGCGTCGGTCCGGACGATTCTCCGCTACTCAAAAGTGACTGTCGGTTCGCGCGTCTACCTTGCGGCTGACGAGTTCGCTGCCACCGACCCGCACGCAGATTTCGCGGTCATTGCCGGGCAATTGCTGACCGATGCCTACATCAACGCGATGCTGCCGCGTGGCAGCGAGGTGACCTGGAGCGAGACGCCGGCCGGCGACAGTCGAACAGTGCTTGTGACGATCCGCCTGCGTCGCAGCGAACTCAGCGAGCGCGACTGGGCGACCGTACAGTTGGCCGCGGATGCGATCGCCTTGACGCTCCGCTCCGTGCCCGGCACGACGACCGTGACTGTGGCCGTTTCCGGCCAGGACCGCGTGTTCGCCTATGCCGGGTCTGTCTGGCCGAATCCCGAGCGCTGACCACCGGCTGTCGGCGTAACCATTTCCAAATAAAAGCCCTGCTCTGCCATGGTATAATGACTTTATGTCAACATGGCTGAGGAGGGTTGTAACATGCGCAGCCGCGCCCACGCGAACGGTATCATCGCGATATTGCTGATTGTGCTCATTGTGGCGCTGGTCTGGAACTGGCCGTCGAGCCGCAAGAACATCGTCTCCGCGCGGTCGGCGCTCTACGCCCTGGCCCGCGAACGCGGGCGGGCCGATTACGCTGAGAGCATCGCCGCTTGGCATGAGCAGGCCAGTGAGCACTTCGTCATCCGCTATCAGAGTTCCGACGCCGACATCGCCGGCGCCGTGCTGGCCGCCGCTGAGGAGCACCAGGCGGAGGTGGCGCGGGACATCGGCTACGCGCCGCAGGTGAAGACCCTGATCGCGCTCTACCCGACGCGCGAATCGTTGCGCGACAGCTTCGGCTGGCCGGCCAACCAGAACGCCGTCGGAGTCTACTGGGCCGGCGCCATCCGGCTGCTGTCGCCGCACGCCTGGGTCATGTCCGACGATCCGGACGAGATCGCGCGCGTCTTCCGCGCCTCCGGACCGGTGGTCCACGAGTACACGCATCTCGTCCTCGACTACCGCACGGGCGGCAACTATACGCGTTGGTTCACCGAGGGACTGGCTCAATGGGAGGAGCAGCGCATCACGGGCTACGTCTGGGATGAGCCGGACGGCGACCTCGCCGACTACTCGCCGGACCAGCTGTACACGCTGCGCGACCTTGGCGGCAGCTTCGACTCGCTTGACAATCAGGCGCTCGCCTACCGTGAGTCGCTGTCGTTCGTCACCTACCTGGCGAGCGCTGACGGCGGAGCAAAGCTCAAGGCCGTCATCGCCCGGCTGGCCGAGCACTACCCGCTCGACCTGGCGCTGGCCGACGTCTACCGGCTGAGCGTGGACAGGCTCGAGCAGGATTGGCTGGCGTGGGTGCAGGCGAACCCGCGACCGTGGAAATAACAATGATTTCTGACAGAAGGAAAGCCTGCTACGTTGCCGAATACCTATGGTCGCCAACTGACACTTCCAGACGCCGAATCTGACAGGAGGCCGAACGTCTTGCCTGAACTCGTGGTCACCGGTGGGCGCCCCCTGCGCGGCGAAGTACGCATCAGCGGCCGCAAGAACGCGGCCGTTGCCATTCTGCCGGCAGCTCTGCTGGCCGGCGGCGTCAGCGTCATTGAGAACATCCCGGCCATCGATGATGTGGCCGTCTATCTGCAGATCCTCCAGGCGAGCGGCGCCAAGACCGAGTACGCCGACGGCGTTGTCACGATCACGCCGCCAACGACGCCATCGATCACCCTGCCGTTCGAGCTTGTCAAGCGGATGCGCGCCTCATATTACATGTGGGGCGTCCTCCTCGGCCGCTACGGCGAGGCGGAAGTGGCCCTGCCGGGCGGCTGCGACCTCGGGCCGCGGCCGGTCGACCTCCACCTGAAGGCGTTCCGCGCCCTTGGCGCCGAGGTGACGACCGAGCACGGCGTCATGCGGGCGCGCGCCAAGCGGCTGAGGGGCGCGCCGATCTACTTCGACACGGTCAGTGTCGGCGCGACCATCAACACGATGCTTGCCGCCTGCCTGGCCGAGGGTACGACGACGATCGAGAACGCCGCCAAAGAGCCTCACATCGTCGACTGTGCGAACTTCCTCAACGCCTGCGGCGCCCGCATTCAGGGCGCCGGCACCGATGTCATCAAGATCCGCGGCGTCAAGGAACTCGGCGGCACGAACTACGCCATCATCCCCGACGACATCGAGGGCGCGACGTTCATGATCGCGGCCGCTGCCACCGGCGGCGATGTCACGGTTGCCAACGTCATCCCCAAGCATCTCGACCCCGTGTCGGCCAAGCTGGTCGAGGCCGGTTGCGAACTCCAGGAGAACGGGGACCATATTCGCGTCATCGGCGCTCGCCGGACGCGCGCAGTCAACATCAAGACCCTGCCCTACCCGGGCTTCCCGACCGACGCCCAGCCGTCGATGACCGCGTTGCTGTCGCTGGCGGAGGGAACCAGCTTCGTGACTGAGACCATCTTCGAGAACCGCTTCAAGTCGGTCGAGGAGCTGCAGCGGATGGGTGCCAACATCCGCGTCGAGGGGCGGACGGCCATCGTCGAGGGCGTCGAACGCCTGACCGGCGCTCGCGTCATCGCGCGCGACCTGCGGGCCGGCACGGCGCTCATCGTCGCCGGACTGGCGGCCGAGGGCGAGACGGAAATCAGCGGTATCGAACACGTTGACCGGGGCTATGAACGGATGGCCGAGAAGCTTGCCGGGCTCGGCGCCGTTGTCAAGCGAACATAGGATCGGATGTGGAAGGTGGTGAGAGATTGGCGAACGACATCCTCGCCCGGGTTTCCGCGGCGGAACGGGACGCGGCGGCGCTGATCGCGGCCGCGAAGGAGAAGAGCGAAGCAGCTGTGGCTGCCGCGCGCGTGGAGGCCGAGCGGGCCGTCGCGGCTGCCCGGATCAGCGGACAGGAGGCCGGCAAGCGTCTGGCCGCCGAGATCATCCAGGCTGCCAACGCGGAGGCGGAGCGGATCCGCGGCGCCGCCGGCAGTGAGCGCGAGCGCACGCTGGCCGATGCCCGCACACGCATGGCCGAGGCCGTCGCCCTGATCGCAGAAAGGATAGTGAGGACCGATGGCCGTTCTTAGGGTCAAAAAGGCGACCATCGTCGCCGAGCGAACCGCACAGGCCAGCCTGCTGGAAGCGCTGCAGGCGTTCGGCAACTTCGAACTGACGGATCTCCGCGAGGCCGCGGAGAGTCTGGACGTCTCGCCCCCCCCTGAGGGCAACGTCGACGCTGCCGCCAAGGCGAGAGTGAAGCAGGCGCTCGACCTGCTGGCTCGGTACGAAAGCCAGAAATCGGGCATCGTCGAGACGTTTGTCGACGTCAAGTACGCCATGACGCTGTCCGAATATCGGCAGATGACCGACCACGACTACTTCGCCGTGGTCGATCGCGTTCAGGAGCTCGACGCCAGGCTGACGGCTCTTCAAGAAGAGCGCAAGCAGGCGGAGGCGCTGGCCGAAACGCTGCGCCCGTTGCGCAACCTCGTTGTCCCGCTCGAGAACCTTGTCCCGACCAGTCGCTGCAACGTCATCCTTGGGGCAGTGCCGCTCGCCGAAGCGCCGTCCCTGGAAGCCGATCTCCTGCAGGTTCGGGAGGAGCACCACGAGATCGTCGGCCAAGACGGACGCAGCATCTACGTGCTTGCCATTCACCTCACGGACGACCAGCGCGTGCCCCAGGCCCTCTCCGCCCACGGCTTCGTCCCGCTCACCCTGACCGGACTCCGCGGACTGCCGGTCCACTGCCTGGCAGAGGCCGAGGTGAAGCTGGCTCAGATCGACAAGGACGTGGCCGCGGCCGAGGACGAGCTGCGGGCCATCGCTGCCGATGACATCAGGCTGAAGGCGGTCTATGACGGCTTCCTGACCGCCGAACAGCGTCAGGCGGCGTCTGATCAGGCGCTCAACACGCCGCACCTGATCGTCGTCCAGGGCTGGGTCGCGACCAAGCGGGCATCAGCCCTCGAGCAGGCAGTCCGGGGCGCCTGCCAAGGCGCCGAGGTCATCTTCGCCGATCCTGGCGAAGGCGACACGCCGCCGGTCATCCTCGACAACCCGGCGATCACCGAACCGTTCCAGATGGTGACCAACATCTATGGCGCCCCGGCCTATCACGAGATGGATCCCACCCCGTGGCTCGCCCCGTTCTTCGCCATATTCTTCGGCACGGCGCTGGGCGATGCCGGATACGGACTATTCATGTCCATTTTCTTCTTCATTGGCATGCGGAAGTGGAACAAGCTCACCTGGGCCGGCAAGCGGCTCAACCGACTGCTCGTCATCATCGGCCTCGTCTCGATTGTCATGGGCCTCGCTACCGGCAGCTTCTTCGGCGATCTCACCGCCTACCTGCCCTTCCCGGCGCTGAACGCGCTACGTGCGAGACTGACGCTGATCGATCCGATGGCCAATCCGCTCGGCATGATGGTCGTCGCCCTCGCGATGGGCGTCGTTCAGGTCTACACCGGCGTCATCGCCAAGTTCGTCGCCGTCGTCCGCGGCGGTTCGCTGACCGACGCGATTCTCGATCAGGGCATGTGGCTGCTGTATCTTGGCGGATTCGTCCTGATGGCCCTGGCGACGTTCGGCATTCTGCCGGCGGCGCTTGCCCCGGCGTTCAAGTACGTGGGTTTCGCCGGCGTGCTCGGCATCCTGCTGTTCGCCGGCCGCGCCAACCGCAACCCGCTCGCCCGCATCGGCGTCGGCCTGTACGCCCTCTACGGCACCATCAACTACATCGCTGATGTCCTGTCATACTCCCGCCTCCTCGCCCTCGGTCTGGCCGGCGCCGTCATCGGTGTCGTCGTCAACCAGCTCGGCTTCATGGCCGGCGGCTTCAAGATCGCCGGCATCCCGTTCGGCATCGTGTTCGTGGTCGCGATCTTGGCCGGCGGACACCTGTTCAACCTCGGGATCAGCGCCTTTGGCGCTTTCATCCACTGCGCCCGCCTTCAGTTCGTCGAGTACTTCAGCAAGTTCTATGAAGGCGGCGGGCGCTATATCGATCCGTTCCGCTGGAAAGGCAAGTACACACTGATCCGCGAGTACACCGAGTAGCGCTCGGTGCGAAAACAAGGAGGAATCGGGTAAATGGTTATCACTGGCACCGCCCTGGCCGTTCTGGGTGCAGCAATCGCGGCGTTCGTCGCCGGTGCGGGCTCGATTATCGGCGTCGGCAACAGCGGCAACGTGGCCGCCGGCATCCTGTCGGAGAAGCCGGAGCTGTTCGGCAAGCTGCTGCCGCTCCAGCTGCTTCCGGGTACTCAGGGCATCTACGGCTTCCTCGTCGCCTTCATGATCTGGTTCCGGTTCGTCGGCGCCGCCACTCCGATTTCCGTTGCCACCGGCCTTCAGGTCATCCTGGCTGCTCTTCCCGTCGCCCTTGCCGGCCTCCACTCCGGCCCGTGGCAGGGCGCCGTTTCGGTCTCGTCGATGCACATGGTCGCCAAGCAGCCGGATTCCTCGGGCCGCGCGATGATGCTCCCGGCCATGGTCGAGACCTACGCCATTCTCGGCCTGCTGATCAGCGTTCTGCTCGTCTTCCGCATCCAGCCCTAACTACAGACGGAATGGGGTATAACGATGTCCCTTGAGCAAATCCTCGACAAGATCATAGCTGACGCGAAAGCGGAAGCGGCCACCATCGAGGCCAAGGGAACCGAGGATGCCGAGCGCATCCTCGCGGCTGGAGCGGCGGAAGCCAAGGACACGCAGGACAGACTGGTCGCGAAAGCGCGGCAGGACGCCGAAGAGCGGGCAGCACGCACGCTCACGCTGGCCCGTCTCGAGGCACGGAATCTCAAGCTGTCAGCCAAACAGGAGGCCATCGACGAGGCGTTCGCCGCGGCCCTTGCGCACCTGCAGCAGTTGCCGGAAGCTCGCTACCGCCAGATCATGGTGCAGCAGCTGCTGGCCGCCGTGCAGAGCGGGCGCGAGGAGATCATCCTGTCGCAGCACGACCGCGGCCGCCTCGGGAACACCCTCGTGGCCGAAGCCAACGCGGCTCTGGCCGGGGCGGGCAAGCCCGCGGCGCTGACCCTGTCGACCGAGACGCGGCCGATTGTCGCCGGGTTCATCCTGCGCAGCGGCGACGTCGAGGTCAACTGCACGTTCGAGACGGCGCTCCGGCTCGTCCATGACGACCTTGTGCCAGAAGTGGCTGAACGCCTGTTCGGCGACAGCTCCGTAAGGAGCTGATGGCATGGCCAGACGGGCAAGAAGGAGCGATTATGGCTACGCCGGCGGTCGCGTCCACGCACTGGAGACGCGCCTGATCGACCGGGCGCGGTTTCAGCGCATGGTCGACGCGCCCACCGCAGCCGAGGCCTTTCGCGTGCTCGCCGAGACCGACTACGCCGGCTCGATCGCTGAGGTCAAGGACGTGTCTCAATTCGAGGCAGTCCTGGCCCGCGAGCTTGACCGGGTGTACGATCTGCTCGCCGAGCTGGCGCCGGACGAGTTCCTGAAGCTGGTCTTCGCCTACAAGTTCGACATCCACAACCTGAAGGTGCTCCTCAAGGCGCGGTCGCTCGGGCAGGACTATTCCTACCTGCTCGTCAGCCGCGGCACGGTGCCGCCGCTGGAGCTGGCTGAGGCGGTGCAGGCCGGCGAGGGCCTGCCGCCGCACTTCGCCGCAGCCGTCAGCGCCGCCGCGGACGCCTTCGCTGCGACAGAGGATCCGCAACTGATCGACACGATCCTTGACGGCGCCCTCTACGAGCTGCTCGCCAAGGAAGCGCGTCGGCGTCGCTATCGCATGATCATCGAGTGGGTCCAGGCTTCC
Organism: Chloroflexota bacterium; assembly: GCA_050261235.1. Lineage (GTDB taxonomy): Bacteria > Bacillota > Sulfobacillia > JBFLWA01 > JBLNDB01 > JBLNDB01. The sequence continues at coordinate 9,082 of JBLNDB010000078.1, read as the reverse complement.
ATCGACCTGGCGAACATCCGCACTTTCCTGCGCGTTCGCCGTCTCGGGAAGGACTCATCATTCCTCGCCCAGGCCTTGCTGAATGGCGGCCTGATTCCGCCGGCGCGGTTCCAGGAGCTGTTCGCGCAGCCGGTCGAGGCACTCGCCGCAGGGCTGGCCGACACGCCATACAGCCGGATCGCGGCCGAGGGCGCGCGGCTGGCGAAAGACATGGCGCCGCTGGCCGGGCTGGAGAAACTGGCCGATGACTACCTGACCGGCATCGCCAAGGGGGCACGCTTCATCCCGCTTGGTCCGGAGTCGCTGTTCGCGTACATCCTTGCCAAGGAGAACGAGATCCGCAACGTGCGGATCATCCTTGCCGGCAAGCTGAACGACGTGGCAGCGGAAACCATCCGGGAAAGGCTCCGTGATGTCGATGTCTAGACTCGCAGTGATCGGCAGCCGCGATACCATCGTCGGCTACCGCGCCCTCGGCATGACCCTGTTCCCGGTAAGCAGCGCCGAGGAGGCGATCGAAGCCCTCAAGACGGCGTTCGCCGAGGAGTACGGGGCGGTGTTCGTGACCGAGCACTTCGCGCCGAAGACCTCCGACCTCCCGGAGGAGATGCGCCTTAAGCCCTGGCCAGTGATCGTCGTCATCCCCGATGGGCAGGCCAATCTCGGCATTGGCATGCGCAAGATGAAGGAGACGGTTGAGAAGGCCATCGGGGTCGACATTCTGTTCAAGGGAGATGGAAAGCAATGAGCGCAGGCCGCATTGTCAAGGTGTCCGGCCCGCTGGTCATCGCTGAGGGCATGCGCGACGCCCGGATGTACGATGTCGTCCGGGTCGGCCGGCCGAGGCTCATCGGCGAAATCATCGAGCTCCGGGGCGACCGGGCATCGATTCAGGTATACGAGGAAACGGCCGGCCTCGGCCCGGGCGAGCCGGTCGTCACGACCGGGCAGCCGCTCAGCGTCGAGCTTGGCCCCGGCCTGATCCGTTCAATCTATGACGGCATTCAGCGCCCGCTGAACAAGATCATGGAGGAGGCCGGCGCCTTTATCGCCCGCGGTATCGACGTCTCCGGCCTCGACCACGAGAAGAAGTGGAACTTCGAGCCGGTCGTCAAGCAGGGCGATGTCGTCGCCGCCGGCGATATCATCGGCACGGTCAGGGAAAGCACCATCGTCGTCCACAAGGTCATGGTCCCGCCCGGCATGGGCGGCACCGTCGAGTCGGTCACCGCCGGCGAGCAGACGATCGACCAGGTCGTGGCAACGCTGCGCGACGGCGATCGGCTGCACGAGGTCAGGATGCACCAGCGCTGGCCGGTCCGCATTCCCCGCCCGTACAGCGAGAAGCTGGCGCCGGAAGAGCCGTTGATCACCGGACAGCGCGTCATCGACATGTTCTTCCCGATCGCCAAGGGCGGCACCGCCTGCGTGCCGGGCCCGTTCGGCAGCGGCAAGACGGTCGTTCAGCACCAGCTGGCCAAGTGGGCCGACGCCGACATCATCGTCTACGTCGGCTGCGGCGAGCGTGGCAATGAGATGACCGACGTGCTGATGGAGTTCCCCGAACTGAAGGACCCGAAGACGGGCGAGCCGCTGATGGACCGCACCGTCCTAATCGCCAACACGTCGAACATGCCGGTCGCCGCCCGCGAGGCGTCGATCTACACCGGCATCACGATTGCCGAGTACTTCCGCGACATGGGCTACCGCGTCGCGTTGATGGCCGACTCGACCTCCCGCTGGGCCGAGGCCCTGCGCGAGATCTCGGGCCGCCTCGAGGAGATGCCCGGCGAAGAAGGCTACCCGGCCTACCTCGGTTCCCGCGCGGCCGACTTCTACGAGCGCGCCGGCCGTGTCAATTGCCTCGGCAGCGTCGCCCGCGAGGGTTCGCTGACCGCCATCGGCGCCGTCTCGCCGGCCGGCGGCGACATGTCCGACCCGGTCGTCCAAGCGACGTTGCGTCTCGTCAAGGTCTTCTGGGGCCTTGATGACAGGCTCGCCGGTCGCCGTCACTACCCGGCGATCAACTGGCTCAACTCGTACTCGCAGTACGCAGTGCGCCTCGACGACTACTTCGCGAGCCACGGCGGCCCGGACTGGCCGGCCATGCGCACGCAGGCGATGGCCATCCTCCAGAAGGAAGCCGAACTCGAGGAAATCGTCCGCCTGGTCGGCATCGACGCCCTGTCGCGCGAAGACCGGCTGACGCTCGAGACCGCCAAGTCGATTCGCGAGGACTTCCTGCAGCAGAACGCGTTCGACGAGCGCGACACGTACACGTCGCAGGCCAAGCAGTACCGCCTGCTGCAGCTGATCCTGTTCTTCCACAGCCGCGCCGAGCAGGCGGTCGCCGCCGGCGCCTCGCTGGACAGGATCCTCAGCCTGCCGGTGCGCGATGAGATCGCCCGCGCCAAGCTGATCCCCGAGAACAACCTGGCCGCCTTCGACCAGATCAAGGCGAACATCGAGAAAGGGGTGGCTGCCTGATGCTCAAGGAGTACATGACAATCTCTGAGATCGCCGGCCCCCTGATTCTCGTCGAGCAGGTCACCGACGCCAAGTTCGAGGAGCTGGTCGAGGTCGAACTGGCCAGCGGCGAGATGCGGCGCGGCAAGGTGCTCGAGGCGATGGAAGGCCGCGCGCTTGTCCAGCTGTTCGAGGGCACGAGCGGCCTCAACATGACCGGTACGAAGGTCCGCTTCCTCGGTCGCGTCATCGAACTGCCGGTCTCGACCGAGATGCTCGGCCGCGTCTTCGACGGCTTCGGCCGCCCGATCGACAAGGGCCCGGCGATTCTGCCGGAGCGGCGGCTCGATATCAGCGGCCAGCCGATCAACCCGTTCGCCCGCGCCTATCCGGCCGAGTTCATCCAGACCGGCATCTCCACCATCGACTGCCTCAACACCCTGGTCCGCGGCCAGAAGCTGCCGATCTTCTCGGCTGCCGGCCTGCCGCACAACCAGATGGCGGCGCAGGTCGCCCGTCAGGCCAAGGTCCTCGGCACCGACGAGAAGTTCGCCGTCGTCTTCGCGGCGATGGGCATCACGTTCGAGGAAGCCGACTACTTCATCTCCGACTTCCGCCGCACCGGCGCCCTCGAGCGCGCCGTGCTGTTCATCAACCTCGCCAACGACCCGACGATCGAGCGCATCGCGACACCGCGCATGGCCCTGACGACGGCCGAGTACCTCGCCTATGAGAAGGATATGCACGTGCTCGTCATCCTCACCGACATGACCAACTACTGCGAAGCCCTGCGCGAAGTCTCGGCGGCCCGCAAGGAAGTCCCCGGCCGCCGCGGCTATCCGGGCTACATGTACACCGACCTGTCGATGATCTACGAGCGCGCGGGCCGCATCCGCGGCCGCAAGGGCTCGATCACCCAGATTCCGATTCTGACCATGCCCGAGGACGACAAGACCCACCCGGTGCCGGACCTGACCGGCTACATCACCGAAGGCCAGCTCGTCCTCGGACGTGAACTGCACCGCGCCGGCATCTACCCGCCGGTCAACATCCTCCAGTCGCTGTCCCGTCTCCGCGACAAGGGCATTGGCGCCGGCAAGACGCGCGAGGACCACTCCGGTCTGATGAACGAGCTGGCCGCGGCATACGCCCGCGGCAAGGAAGCTCAGGAGCTCGCGGTGGTCCTTGGCGAGGCCGCCCTGACCGAGACGGACAAGCGCTTCCTGGCCTACGCGACGGAGTTCGAGCGCCAGTTCGTGCGCCAGGGCCAGGATGAGAACCGCACCATCGAGGACACCCTCAACCTGGGCTGGAAGCTGCTGACGCTGCTCCCGCGCGGCGAGCTGAAGCGCGTCCGCGACGAGTACATCGCCAAGTACCTGCCAAGCGACACAGCGGCGAACGAGTAGGAAAGCGGGGCGAGCCACGTGCAACTGAACGTCAACGCCACCCGCATGGAGCTGCTGAAGCTCAAGCGCCGACTCGTCACCGCGAAGCGGGGGCATAAGCTGCTCAAGGACAAGCGCGACGAACTGATGAAGGAGTTCATGAAGCGCATCCGCGACACGCGCGACATCCGCCGCACCGTCGAGGAGAAGCTGACCGTCGCCTCGCGCGCCTTCCTGGTCGCGCGGGCGGTGATGTCAGACGAGGTGCTTGAGGAAGCGATCATGTACCCGAAGGTCAAGGTGTCACTTGACGTAGGCGCCCAGAACGTGATGGGCGTGAGCGTGCCGGTCCTCAAGGCGACGACCGAGGGCGATCCGTACAACTACGGCTTCGTCGGCACGTCGGCCGAACTCGACACGGCGCTCGGCAAGTACAACGAGGCCCTGCCGGACATGATCAAGCTGGCCGAGATGGAGCGGACGATCGAGCTCCTGGCGAGCGAGATCGAGAAGACGCGCCGGCGCGTCAACGCGCTGGAGTATGTCATGATCCCGCAGCTCGAGTCGACCGTGAGGAGCATCGGCATGAAGCTGTCGGAGCAGGAGCGCGGCAACGTCACGCGCCTGATGAAGGTCAAGGACATCGTCCGCAAGGAACTGTAGACTGCAGGTCACCAGCCCCCGCTGCGCCAACGGTGCGGCGGGTGTCTGCTCTCTCGGCGCAACAAGCGGCGCCATGCGTTCGCCGCTCTGCTATAATTGGAGCAGAGGTGATTCGCCGTGGAGAACGTGCTGGACATCATCCGCAACACCGACCTCGACTACCCGCAGAAGCGCGCCGCGCTGGCCAGCGCCGCCGAGAACTCGCTGCCCTACCTGCCGCTCCCGGAGCGCGCCCGCCGCTACCTCGACGCCGGCGTCATCCATGACCTCAACGAGGGTCATGCGCCATACCGCCCGCGCTACATCCTGCCGGACTACGCGCTACTGATTGCGAACGGCAGCTCCTATCTGAACCTGGCGGCGCCGCGCGACCTCTACGATGCCGTCAACGCGCTGCTGATCGCCTACCGCAACGTGCCGTCGATCACCGGCTATCCCGTCTACCTCGGCCAGATCGACGAGCTGCTCGAGCCGTTCGCCGGCACCGTCAGCGCTGACGAGCTGCGCAAGCTGCTGCGGCTGTTCCTCATCAACATCGATCGCACGCTGCCGGATGCGTTCGTCCACATGAACATCGGGCCGCGCGACACGCGGATCGGGCGCCTAGTGCTGGAGCTTGAGCGCGAACTGAAGAAGGCCGTGCCGAACATCTCGCTCAAGTACTCGGCGGGCACTTCCGATGAGTTTGCGCGCCTCGCCGTCGCCTGCGCCCTCGATACCTCCAAGCCCTACTTCGTCAACCACGATGTCATGGTCGACGTGCTCGGGGAGCGCTATGGCATCGCCAGCTGCTACAACACGCTGCCGCTCGGCGGCGGCAGCTTCACCCTGCCGCGGCTGAACCTCAAGGAGGCGGCCGGGCTGGCGAAAGATGCCGGTGATTTCCTGGGCAATATTCTGCCGGATGCGGTCGGCGCATTGTGCGAGATCGTCGCTGCCCGCGCCCGGTTCATCGTTCGCGAGGCCCGCTTCTTCGAGAGTTCCTGGCTGGCCCGGGAAGGCCTGATCAGCCGCGATCGATTCACCGCCATGGCCGGCTTCTACGGCCTCTACGAGTGCGTCCAGCGGCTGAGCGGCGGCCTGCGGATGGGTCATGACCGGAGCGCCGACGACCTCGCCGACCGCATCATGACGACTGCCAGCGCTCTCGTCAAGGCGGAACGCTGCGACGAGTGCCGCGGCACCGGCGGTCGGATCACCGTCCACGCGCAGTCCGGCATCGATACCGACGTCGATGTCACCGCCGGCGTCCGCATCCGCATCGGCGACGAGTCGGCCCTGTTCGACCAGATCAGGCTGCAGAGCAGGCTCCAGCGCCATTTCGACAGCGGCGTCAGCGACATCTACATCTTCGAATCAACGGCCCGCGACAACCCGGACGGCGTCCTGCGGATCATCAAGGGCGCCATGATGCATGGCATGCGCCTGATGGCGCTCAACACGTCGGATTCGGAGCTGATCCGCATCACCGGCTATCTCGTCAAGCGCAGCGATGTCGAGCGCTATCGCCGCGGCGAGCAGCTCCGCGAGGGCACCGTCAAGCTCGGCGCTGACAGCATCACCAATAACCGCACTCTCGAGCGGCGAGTGCGCAGCCTTGGCGAGAGCGAATAGCATGGTCAGCGCCGTTGTCAACAAGATCATCGACAGCTCGCTGATCGACGGTCCCGGCAGCCGCATGGTCATCTTCCTGCAGGGGTGCAACCTGCGCTGCGCCTACTGCCACAACCCCGAGACCCAGAGCGAGTGCAATCATTGCGGCGCCTGCGTCGCCACCTGCCCAAGCGGGGCGCTGTCGCTGCTCGACCGGCACGTCACCTGGGATGAAGCGCGCTGCACCGGCTGCGATGCCTGCCTGAAAACCTGCCAGTACTTCTCCACCCCACGGACGCGCGTCATGTCGACGGATGAAGTGTTCGCCCGCATCGCGCCGGTCCAGGACTTCCTCGACGGCATCACCGTCTCCGGCGGCGAGTGCACGCAGCGGCACGACTTCCTACTTGAGCTGTTCCGGCGCGTCAAGGCCGAGACGGAGCTGACGACGTTCATCGACACGAACGGCGTCATCCTGCCCGGCCCGCTCGACGAGTTGTGCACCGTCACCGACGGCTTCCTGTTCGATCTCAAGGCGTTCACGCCGACCACCCACCGGCGCCTGACGCAGGGCGAGAACACGCTGGTCATCCGCAACCTCACCGCGGCCTCGGCCGCGCGCCGGCTGTACGAGGTGCGGACCGTCATCGTGCCGGGGTTCACCGATGACCGCGGCGAGATCCGCAGCATCGCCAATCTGGTGAGGAGTCTCAACGACTACACCCGCCTGCGGCTGATCCCGTTCCGGCCGAACGGCGTCCGGACCGAGCTGCGGGAGCTGCCGATGGTCAATCGCGACCGGTTCGAGGACCTGCTGGCGGTGGCCCAGAGCGTGCTCGGCGGCAGGGCGATCGGCACCCGCTAGATGCGCAGGCGACCGGGTGCGCAATCGACGTAATGATGGACTCTGCGCGCGGCGCGGAGCGACCAGCGAGGGGGCGTTACCGATGACGAGAGTGGCGATCATCGACGACTATCTCGGCCTCAAGCTGCCTGATGACGCACAGATCAGCCCGGACGGCGCACGCGTCGCCTATGTCCTGTCCGAAGTCGGGAAGGAAGACAAGGATAACCCGGTCAGGAGCCGCATCTGGCAGGTCGCTGCCGGCGGCCAGTCGGCGCCGACGCCGCTGACCTACGGCCCGTCGGCCGACCGGCTGCCGCGCTGGTCGCCGGGCGGCGACCGAATCGCCTTCCTGTCCGACCGGGCCGAGCCGGGCAAGCGGTCGCAGATCTATGTCCTGTCGCTGGCCGGCGGCGAGGCCGTCCCGGTGACCGACGTCAAAGGCGGCATCACCGAGATCGCCTGGCTTGACGCGGATCGGATCGCCTACCTGATGACCGACCCGGACCCCGAGGGCGTGGGTGACGTCATCCATTTCGAGGACCGGCCGCAGTTCCAACGGCTATACGTGCTGAGCCTGACGACGCGCGAGAGCGCTGCGATCTCACCGCCGGATGTCCAGATCTGGGAGTTCGAGGCCTCGCCTGACAGGCGGTCGTTCGCCGTCATCGCCTCGGCCTTGCCGTGGGAGTGGTCATGGTACCAGGCCTACCTTGCCATTGTGCCGGCTGCCGGCGGCAGCGTCAGCGCCGTCTGCCGCACGTCGCGCCAGATCGCGCTGCCGCGCTGGTCGCCCGACGGCCGCCAGATCGCCTTCATCTCGAGCGCGTGGAGCGATCGCGGCGTTGTCGCCGGCGATCTCTGGCTGGTCGACGCGACCGGCGGCGCGCCCCGCGACCTCACCGCCGGTTTCCCGGGCAGCCTGACCTGGGCGGTCTGGGAGGACAGCGCGTCATTGCTCGCGCTGGCCCACACCGGAGTGACCGATTCGCTGGTCCGCGTCAGCACGAGCGGCAGCGTCACCGCGCTGTCGCACGACCCCGTCGCCTTCGCGCCGCGCCACTGGCCCCGCTTCACCCAGGCCGGGCCGCGCCTGGCGATCGTGCGCGAGGACCCATGCCATCCGGCCGACGTCTGGCTGGCCGAACTGGCCGGCGGGAGCGTCAGCTGGCGCGTTCTCACCCACTGCAACCCGCAGGCCGACGACATCGCCTGGGGGAAGACGGAAGTCATCAAGTGGCAGAGCGATGACGGCACGGCAATCGAGGGCCTGCTCGTGACACCCGCCGACCATGACGGCAAGGCCTGCCTGCCCATGGTTACAATCGTCCACGGCGGCCCGACCGGCATCTACTCGGCCCGCATCAACACGCTCTGGACGCCGTTCCTGGTAGCCCAGGGGATGGCTGTGCTGCTGCCGAATCCGCGCGGCAGCACAGGTTACGGGCTCGCCTTCGCCGAGGCCAACATCGGCGACATGGGCGGCGGCGACTGGCGCGATATCCTCGCCGGCATCGATGCCTGCGTCGCCCGCGGCATCGCCGACCCGGAGCGGCTCGGCCTCGCCGGCTGGAGCTACGGCGGCTACATGGCAGCCTGGGGCATCACCCAGACGCAGCGCTTCAAGGCCGCCGTCGTCGGCGCCGGCATCACCGACTGGCTGAGCTTCCACGGTGTGTCCGAGATCCCGACTTGGGACGAAGCCTACCTCAAGGCGGCGCCATACGGCGGCGCGGCCTACAGCGAGCGCGCGCCGCTTACCCACGTCAGCCACGTGACGACGCCGACGCTGCTGTTGCACGGCGAGAAGGACACGTGTGTGCCGGTCGGGCAGGCCTACCAGTTCCACCGGGCGCTGCGCGAGCGGGGTGTCGAGTGCCACCTCCGCGTCTACCCGCGCGAGCCGCACGGCCTGCGCGAGCGGGCGCACATCAAGGACATGCAGGAAGGACAGTCGCCTGGTTTGTCAGCCATCTGAAGTAACGCGCCGTGTCGCCGGCCGCCAGGCATGCCTGGCGGCCGTTGTCTGCCACGGACGGTATCCGCGGCTGGCGCGAGGGGAACCGTAAGTCTTGTTAACAATTGCTTAAAACTGTTTGTCTATAATGGCCGCGGAGGTGGAGAACAT
>JBLNDB010000077.1:0-37706 GCA_050261235.1 Chloroflexota bacterium | reverse complement strand
GTGCTGCGCGCTCAATGACGTCGAGTCGTCGCGCTTCCTTCGAACTCAAGAAAATGTCTCCTCTCATGGTGACATTTTCTCAGTCTCGTTACAGGGTGACAATATCACAGTCCGGTGACACGACAAGGGCACAAACGTTGACTTCGCTTTTTCGATTTGCTATACTGAACCTTGCGTTCGGGGTGTGGCTCAGCTTGGCTAGAGCGCTTGGTTCGGGACCAAGAGGCCGCTGGTTCAAATCCAGTCACCCCGACAACGGCAAGACCCGCGACGATTGTCGCGGGTTTTTGCTTTGTCGCCGGCGGACAGGCTTTTTCGCGTCGCCGGGTGAAAAGCTGCTTGGCTTTTGATACAATGATTCCATGGCCGTTCGGCAATCGAAACAGTTTTGCGCAAGCCGATCCAGGCTGGAGTAACGCGCGACGGAGGCACTACTATGGACAGACAGGCAGCAAAGACGGCATCCGGCATCGCCTGGGGCGGACTGCTTCTGGTCGCGCTTGGCCACGCCGCCGTCGATTTCTACATGGGCGTACTCCCGCCGTTGATGCCGCTGATCGTCAGGCAGCTCGGTCTGTCGCTGACGCTTGGCGCCAGCATCATCTCGATCGCGTCGACATTGTCATCATTCTCTCAGCCGCTGTTCGGCTATTTGATCGACCGCGGCGGGCGCAACTGGCTGATGGTTCTGGCTGTCATCTGGACCGGCGGTTTCGTCTCGGCGCTCGGCTTTGCCCACGGGTACTGGACGATCGTCCTGCTTGCCCTGCTCGGCAGCATCGGTTCGGCCTTCTACCACCCGCTCGGCTCGGCGAATGCCTCCGGCCTGGCGGGCGACGGCAACCGCGGCCTGGCGATGTCGTTCTACTCGACCGGCGGCAGCCTCGGCTACGCCTTGGCGCCGCTGGCGCTGGCGCCGCTGCTGGCCTCGCACAGCCTCGCCGGCTTGCCGCTGTTCGGTCTCGTCAGTGCGGTCTGCGCCATCGCCATGGTCGCCTACCGTATCCACAAGGTTCCGGCGCCGAGCAGCCGGCGCGCCGGCAATGGCAACTTCGTGACGGAGCTGCTGGCCGGCTGGCGGCAGTTGCTGCTGGTCGCGCTCGTCGTCGCCCTGCGCGCCTGGTCGCACTCGGCGATCACCTACCTGATTCCCTTCCGCTTCGAGAATGAGGGCGCGAACCTTCTCCTGACGCTGTTCCTGCTCGCCGGCACGGTCGGCGGCATGATCGGCGGCTTCCTGTCCGACCGCGTCGGGCGGAAGGCGACGCTGCTGGCGTCGACCGCCCTGACGATGCCGCTGTTCTGGCTCGGCACCGTGACCTCGGGCTGGGTCGCCTGGTTGATGCTCATCCTTGGCGCGGCCGTACTCAACGCCGCCTTTCCGGCGACCATCGTCTTCGCGCAGGAACTTGTGCCAAGCAACACCGGATTCGCTTCCGGCATCTCGATGGGACTGGCCTGGGGCATCGGCGCGCTCGGCCTGACCCTGACCGGCCGCATCGCCGACCTCCACGGTCTTTCGGCCGGTATGCTGTTCGACCTCGTGCTGCTCGCCGGCGCCCTGCTGCTGTCGCTGACCTTGCAGATGCGGCCTCAGCGCGAGAACAACCCGGCAGCGGCGGCCGCCGCCGGCCAATAGGGGGAGCACAATGGACAAGCAAGCAGTGAGCGATCGTTACTGGAAGCTGATCGTCGTCCTCTTCTCGCTTGGCTGGGTGCTGATGTACGCCAACCGCCTGGCGCTGTCACCGGTTCTCAGCATCATCAAGCAGGAGTGGGGCCTGACGAAGTCGCAGCTCGGGCTGCTCAGTTCGGCGTTCTTCCTCACCTACACGCTGCTGCAGGTGCCATCCGGGATGCTCTCGGACAGGATCGGCCGCAAGAGAGTCCTGGTCCCCGGCTACCTGCTGCAGGGGCTGGGCGGGTTGCTGAGCGGCATCGCCCCGGGCTTCGGCGCCTTCCTCGGCGCCCGGATCATCGCCGGCGCCGGCCAGGGCACCTACTACTCGACCCAGTACGCGCTCTCGGGCGAGGCCATCCCCAGACAGCGGCGCGCTCTCGGCAGCTCGCTCATCAACAGCGGCATGTCGATCGGCATCGCCTCCGGACTGGCCATCGCAAGCGTCATGGTGTTCGACTGGCACCTCCCGTGGCGCTGGCCGTTCATCATCCTCGGGGCGGTCACGGTGATCCTGTCGCTCGTCATGTCGTTCCTGGTGCGTGAGCAGCGTCAGCGGACGGACGCTGCGACCGGCGTCGCCGCCCGGACCGCCGGCCGGCTCGGTCCGCAGGGACTGCGGACGCTGGTTCTGATAAGCCTGTACAACTTCGCCGTCATGTACGGCTTCTACGTCATTCTGACCTGGCTGCCGTACTATCTCGAGACAGTGCGTGGCTACAGCGGCGCCGAATCCGGCCTGGTCAGCACGATCATGCCGCTGGTCGCCGTGCCGGCGGCCATTCTCAGCGCCAACCTGTCAGACCGGATCGGCGGCCGGCGGCGCGTCATGCTCGCCCTGATGCCGATTGCCGCCCTGTCGCTGGTGCTGATCGTCGCCACCGGCAGCCGCGCTGGCCTGTATCTGGCCTTGGTCCTGTACGGTCTGGCCGGCAAGCTGACGGCTGACCCGCTGATGGTTGCGCTGGTGGCCGATGTGACGCCAAAGCAGGCGTACGGCTCGGTGTTCGGCATCCTCAACTTCGCCGGCAGCGTGTCGATGGTTCTGGCGCCGTACATCACCGGCCTCCTCGCCGACGTCACCGGGAGCTTCGACAGCGGGCTGTATCTGGCGGCGGCGCTGGTGGCAGCGGCGTGGCTGGCGCTCTGGTTCGTCCGCGAGCGCGCGCCGCGCGAGTAAGTGCCCCATCACTGACGAAAACTCACAGCCCCATCGGCCAGTTGGCCGATGGGGCTGAAGTCATTCTGGCGAGAATCCCACCGAGTGTCGCCACACGTCGCCGGCCATCACTTGCCCAACGACGGCACGAGCAGCCCCAGCCGGTGGAGGCAGAGCCCGACCAGGTCGCCGGCGGTCGGTGCGCCGAGGGCGAGGTCGTTGCGGGCCTGTGTTGCGAGGCCGATGATGGCCTCGATCTCGGCCGCTGCTTCGGTGCCGGCCAGCGTCTTGGCCTGCTGCAGCGTTGCGATGGCCAGTTCGACCTCATCGCGGGCGCGGCCCTTGTTCTGCTCGCCAAGCTCGACTTTGGCCGTCATCAGTTGCGTCTGGGCGTTGAACAGGAGCGATTTGAGCTGCAGGCTGCCGGTCAGGGACTGCGCCTGCTCGCTGCTCAGCCCTTTCGCCTGCGCCAGCGCATCCTCGATGCCGCTCAGCCGGTTGTTGGTGTCCTCGCTGAGCTTGGCCTGCTCGTTGCGCAACGCCTCAAGATCCTGCATCAGCGACAGCAATGCCGCCGACGCCTGAGCGTCGACCGGCTTGCTCGGGTCGTAGGCGCCGACCAGCTTCTCGAATGAGCTGATCCGCTGGTCGAGGGCGGCGACCTTGGCATCGAGTTCCTGCCGGTAGGCGGCCAACGCGTCCACCCGGGTCCGCTCGGCCTGACCGAGGCGCCAGTCGATGACCAGATAGCTGATCCCACCGCAGAGAACGAGGACGAGCACCATCATGATGAGACTCCGGAACAGCGATCCGACGCTGGTCAGGGCTCCGGCCAGTCCGGGACGCCTCACTTCAGGCTGGGACATCGTTAGGGCCTCCTCGCATTGGTAATAATGACCTCCCGCTGCTCATAGGTTGGTACGACCAGACAAGCAGTGGGAGGGGTCAGAGTTTGCATCGACATCGCCGGGTATTGCGGCTCGCCGCAACGGCTGCGATCATTGCGCTGGTGTGGTCCGGGGCGCCGTTCACGGGCACTGCCTGGGCTGAAATCGCCGCGCCGGAGCCGAATCAGACTGTCAGTGCGCCAAGTCTTTCGGCGGAGGCAGTCATCGACGCCAGCGCCATCACCAGTGGGACGCTGCGCGTCAGCGTCACCTGCCGCGGACTGCCGGCCGGGCCGTCAGCCTGGCAGCGGCGCGACGGCGGCGCCATCGCCGCGTCGGCGATCCGCCTCGTTGACGCGACCGGCCGCGAGGTCGTCCCCAGCGTCGACAGCAGTGGCATCACCGCCGACCTGCCGGCCGGCGACTGGACGCTCGCTTACGATCTCAGCAGCGACGCGCCGAGCGGCCAGGCCTCGTTCCGCGTGACTCCGGCAGCGTGCCTGCTGCTGCCCGCCGGGGCCACGATCAGGGTCGTGCTGAGTGCGCCGCCGGGCTGGATCACGCTGGCAAACACGCCGGCGGTTTCCCAGAACATGGACGAACTTCGCCTACTCACGGCACGTTTCCTGCTCGCGCCAGCGGCGCCGCCGGTTATCGCAGCGATCGGTTCCGGCCCGGTGCGGACGCTGATCGTCGCTGCTGACGCCGGCGTCAGCCTGACGGACGAGCAGAACACTGTCCTCGTGCGGGCGTATGAGGCCTTCACCGCCGCGGTCCCGGGCAGCTTTGGCGGCGATACCTGCCTGTTCATCACCGGCGACGGCACGGTCGAAGACATGACCAGAGATCTCCTCGACACCCTCTGGGCGACCTGCGGCACGCGCGCCAGCGCGAGCGACGGCCCGGAGATCCAGCGTCTGATCGATGAGGCTGTCTGGCCGCTGCTCCGCGACGCGCTGCTAAGGGCGTGCGGATTCCCGGGCGACCCGCTGCTGGCGCAACGCATCTGCGAGCAACACCGGTCGAGCCGGGACGCTGAGCGGCAGACTCCGCTGGCGTCGGCGCCCCTTGCCGCGCTGTACTTCGTCGCCGGCGCGGTGGGCGGACCGGTCGAGCTCCACCGGCTCGTGGCAGCCGTCAGCGGCGATGCGGGGGAGGGCAGCGGCGGCGATTTCATCGACCGGCTGGCGGCGGCAATCGCGGCCGTCGGGCCCGACCAGGGACCGGCTGCGTCGTCGCTCCTGCTGGGCTTGGCCGGCAGAGCGGCGGGAGCGGTGGTTCAGCTGCCAGACCTGCCGGATGAGCTGCTCGCGGTTGGCGACCCGGATCGCGATGGCGATGGGCTGCCGGATCGCCTCGACAGCGAGCCGGACACCCGCGGTATCGCCATCCAGGTCGCGGGCCGGACGGTGCGCCTGGATGTGGCCCCGCTGAGCCTCGGCGGGCGGGTCATGGTGCCGTTGCGCTTCCTGGCGGAGCAACTCGGGCTCACGGTCGGCTGGGATGATACCAGTCGCACGGCAACCGTCAGCAACGCCACCGCTGCTGCCTTGTTCCCAGTCGATACCCATTACTACGTGCAGGGCGGTCGTACTCATTACATCGACCGGCCGACGACCATCGTCGGCGGGCGCACCATGGTCTCGCTGCGGTTCGTCGCCAAGGCGCTGAACGTGGGCATTGCCTGGGACGATGCGACGCGGACTGTCATCGTCAGCCCCGAGCAGGGATACGCCGAGGCACCGCCGCAACCGGTGGCGGGGCGGGTGGCGTACCTGACCTTCGATGACGGCCCCGAGCCCGGCATGACGCCGCAGATTCTCGACGTGCTGAAGGAGTGCGACGCGCGCGCGATGTTCTTCGTCCTCGGCACCTGTGCCGCAAAGCATGGTGACCTGCTCCGGCGGATCGTCGCCGAGGGTCACGCCATCGGCAACCACACCTACTCCCACAACACGAACAGCAAGTCCGACGGGTTCGTCTACCGTTCGCCAGAGGCTTATCTGGCCGAACTGGCGGCCTGCGACCGGGTCGTGGCCGCGGCCACCGGCCTGCACCCGCGGGCGAGTCGCCCTCCCGGCGGTTCATACCCGCATCTAACAGAGGGGTTTCGCGTTCTGCTCCGCGCGAACGGCTACCTGACCTACGACTGGGACGTCAGCGCCGCTGATTCGGCGCTGCCGCGACCGACGACCGAGCAAGTGCTGGCCAACATCATGGCCGGCGCCCGCGACGGCCAGCGGCGACGGCTGGTGATCCTGATGCATGACGGCGGCAGCCAGCATCAGACGACCCTGGCGGCGCTGCCGGCGGTCATCGAGTACCTGCGTGCCTGCGGCTACGAATTCGGCGTGCTCAGCGGCGCCGCTGCCGCCCCGGCTGACCGGTAGCGGTGCTGAGACAGAAGATAGAGACCGCGCGAACGCCGCGCGGTCTCTGTCATTGTCGCGACGTATCGGTCTGCCCCTCGGACTACGCCGTCGGCCCATTGACAAGAATAGCGGTGACGGCTATTATGGTATTGGAGATACCCCCTGGGGTATGCGGGGGATCGGAAGGGAGGTCGCAAGGGCGTGGCAGACGGCGATACGAACCGCGGCTCGGCCTCGCCGGGCGATTATCCGCGCAGTCTGATTGCCCGCCTGAAGCGCATCGAAGGGCAGGCGCGCGGGCTGCAGAAGATGCTCGAGGAAGGGCGCGACTGCGAGGAGGTCATCATCCAGTTGGCCGCCCTCAAGGCTGCCGTGAGTCATGTCGGCATGGCAGTGATCGGCGAGCATATGGCCGACTGTCTGCGCGACCGGGTCGACGATCCGAAGGGCAGCCGCGAGGCCCTCGACAGGGCCGTCAAGTTGCTGCTTAAGCTCTCTTGACCGGAGGTGGCGGAATGGATAAGCAATATGACCTGATCATCATCGGCGGCGGGCCCGCCGGCCTGGCCGCGGCGGTCTACGGCGCCCGCGCCGGCCTGACGACCTGCGTCGTCGAGCGGGGACTGCTTGGCGGCCAGATCTTCAACACATCCAAAGTCGAGAACTACCCGGGGTTTCCCGAAGGCATCCTCGGGCCGGACATCTCGTCCCGTCTCGACGAGCACGCGCGCAAGTTCGGCGCTGAGATCGTCCTGGCGGATGTGACGCGGGTCGACCTTGGCGGCGCCCTGAAGACGGTCGCCACGAGCGAGGGTGTGCTGGTTGCGAGGACCGTGATCATCGCCACCGGAGCAACGCCGAAGCGGCTTGGCGTCCCCGGCGAGGAACGGCTGATCGGCGCGGGCGTGTCGTACTGCGCCACCTGCGACGGCGCGTTCTACCGCGACAAGAAGGTCGCCGTCGTCGGCGGCGGCGATGCGGCGATCGATGAGGCGCTGTTCCTGACCCGCTTCGCGCAGGAGGTCACCGTCATCCACCGCCGCGGCGAGTTGCGCGCCATCAAGTACTTGCAGGATAAGGCGTTCGCCAACCCGAAGATGAAGTTCGTCTGGAACTCGGTGGTGACGGAAGTCCTTGGCGATGACAGGGTGAAGGCCGTGATGGTCGAGGCCACTGCCGGCGGCACGACCGAGCGCCGCGCCATCGCCGTCGACGGCGTGTTCATCTACGTCGGCATGACGCCGAATACCGCGTTCCTTGGCGGCGCCCTGCCGCTCGACGCCAACGGGTACATCCCGTCCGGCGAGACGACCGAGACCGCCATTCCCGGCGTGTTCGCCGCCGGCGATGTGCGGAGCAAGGCCCTGCGCCAGGTCGTCACCGCCGTCGCCGATGGTGCAGTTGCAGCCTACATGGCTGAGAAGTTCCTGCAGAATTCCGACGGAAACCACTAGGGAGGAAAGGACCATGGCCAACATCAAGGTTGTCACTGACGCGACGTTCGAGCAGGAAGTACTGAGCAGCAGCAAGCCCGTCCTTGTAGATTTCTGGGCGACTTGGTGCGGACCGTGCCGCATGGTGGCGCCGGTCGTCGAGCAGATCGCCGGTGAATACGCCGACCGGCTTCAGGTCGCCAAGCTCGATGTCGACCAGAATCCCGACATCGCCATGAAATACGGCATCATGAGCATTCCAACGCTGATGATCTTCAAGGATGGCAAGATCGCGCAGCGGATGGTCGGCTACATGCCGAAGGAGACGATGAAGAAGTACGTCGACGCCGTCGTCTGAACGCTGATCGGCGCCCGCTGCCGGAATCGCCCGGCGGCGGGTTGTTGGTCTTCCGGGTGGTTGACACAGCCAACGGCGGCGATTATCATCGAGGGCGTCGGAATTGGAAAGGGATGAGCTGTGTTGTCGAAGTGCCTGACCAGCGAGCGGCGGCTTCTGTTATCACAAGTCCCGACTCTCCTGATCGAGCCAGCGGGCGGCGCGGCACAGGCGCCGACCGTCTTGCTCTACCATGGCTGGCATTCACGCAAGGAAGACCACCGGTTCCTGGCGAGTCTCCTCGCGCAGCGGGGTTACCGCGTCGTCATGCCGGATCTCGCTGGGCACGGCGAGCGCGGCCCGCTCGAGTATGACGCCCCGGGGGTGCTTCAGGCCCACTTCTGGCCAATCGTCATCCGCAGCGCGGATGAGGCCGGCGAACTGCTCACGGATCTGCAGCGCGACGTGGGAATCGCGCCGCAGCGGACCGCGGTCGCCGGCATATCGATGGGCGGTTTCATCGCCAGCGCCGTACTCGCCGAACACCCCGCTCTGGCCGGCCTGATCAACATCAACGGCGCGCTTGCCTGGGCATATGCCGAGCAGGTCTTCCGCGGCGAAGACGGCGCCGGACTGGCCACTGACGCGATGCTGCAGGTGCTGGCAGAGCGGGATCCGTTGCGGCGCAGCGCGGCTTTCTTCCCACGACCGGTGCTCATGCTGCACGGCACTGCCGACCGCACGATCGATGTCGCCATCGAGCGATACGCGCGCGACCGGCTCGCGCCCGTCTACGCAGCCGAGCCCGACCGGTTGGAGTTGTTCGAGGACCCCAGGTCGGATCACAGTGTGACGCTGAAGATGGTCGAAAGGGCTTTCGCTTGGCTTGGTGAATACCTGCCGGTGGAGTGAGACGATTGGGGGAATTGGCATGAAGCTGCTTGGCTTCGCCGGAAGTCCGCGCGTCGGCGGCAATTCCGACGTGTTGCTCGATGAAGTCCTGAGCGGTGCGGCTGCGGCGGGCGCCGAGGTTGAGAAGGTCTGCCTCAACAAGCTCAGCATTCGGCCGTGCCAGGCCTGTGAGGGCTGCCGCAAGGAGCAGCGCCGCTGTGTCGTTCAGGACGACATGCAGGCGCTCTATGACAAGCTGAACGCGGCCGATGCCTGGGTGCTGGCCACACCGGTCTACTGGTGGGGACCGTCGGCCCAGCTCAAGCTGATGGTCGACCGTTGGTACGGCATGCCTGACAAGCGTCAGAACCTGCCGGGGAAGCGGGTCGGTCTGGTCGTGACGTTGGGCGACGACGACCACAAGACCGCCCAACCGACGCTGCAGATGTTCCGCGACGCGTTCGACTATCTCCACATGGATCTGGCCGAACCGCTGGTCGTGTCGGCGATGGAGCGCGGCGAGGTGAAGGGCAACGCCGCCGCGTTGGCGAGGGCGCGACAGCTTGGGGCGGAGCTGGTCAGGGGCAAGTAGCTGCAGACAGTGACCGCGCCAGTGAAATTCCGCTTGCGCCATTTGGCCTCGGCTGGTGTATCATACCACTGGTTCCACAATCACACTGGGGGTGGGCGCCATGACATTCACCAATACCGTCACGACGAACAAGGGAGCGGATCTCTGCCCACCTGTCGTCTGCTAGTCCGCAGACGACGGCCTCGTGCTGATGGAACCGGCGCTGCTCACAGGGCAGTGCTTGGCGTGACATGCGAGGGATGACGCGCTAACGGCGTCGTCGTGTTTGCCTTTTTGGGCGGCAGGGGACCTCCCCTGCCGTTTTCGTATGCCCGCAGGCCGCCTGGAGGCGCCACGGGCAGCAGAGGTCCAGCCAGCGACCGACCAAGAAGGAGTGCATGTCGAATTGTCCGTCATTGAAGTCAAGAACCTGACCAAGGTCTACCGTATCGCCGAGCGTCCGGCCGGCGCCGGCGCCGCTCTCCGGGCCATGTTCCGGCCAACGTACCGCAATGTCGTCGCCGTCGACACGATCAGTTTCACCGTCGAGCCGGGCGAGATCATCGGCTACATCGGCCCGAACGGGGCCGGCAAATCGAGCACGATCAAGATGCTGACCGGCATCCTGGTCCCAACCGACGGCGCCGTGACCGTGAACGGGCTCGTGCCGCACCGCAACCGGCAGGAGAACGCCCGCCACATCGGCCTCGTGTTCGGGCAGCGGACGCAGCTCTGGTGGGATCTGCCGGTGCGCGAGTCGTTCTACATGCTGAAGAAGCTCTATGGGATCCCCGAGACGACGTACCGCGACAATGTCGAGCTGTTCCACGACCTGCTGGGGCTGGGCGACATCTGGGACGTCCCCGTCCGCCAGCTGTCGCTCGGCCAGCGTGTCCGCGCCGACATCGCCGCCGCGATGGTTCACAGCCCCGACACCGTCTTCCTCGACGAGCCGACGATCGGTCTCGACGTCATGGTCAAGGAGCGGATCCGTGAGTTCCTGCGGCGGATCAACGCCGAGCGCAAGACGACGATCATCCTGACGACCCACGACCTGCGCGACATCGAAGCCACGTGCCCGCGCGTGATCATGATCCACAAGGGCCGGATCATCTTCGATGACGGCCTCGCCGCGCTGCGGGGCGTGTTCGGCGACCGCAGCACCCTGACGGTGCTGACCGCCGGGCCGTATGACGCGGCGCGCGTGCCGTCTCAGCTGACGCTGGTCCGCGAGGAGGCCGGCAAGCTCTGGCTCGAGTTCGACCGCAGCCGCGTGACGGCCAGCGATGCCGTTCAGATGGCCTGCGCCACCTTGCCGGTGGCCGACATCACCCTTCAGGAGACCGACCTCGAGAGCGTCGTCAAGCGGGTCTACGGGGGTGAGGCCGTATGAGCCGGTACTTCGGCTACTTCCGCAATGCCGTCCTGACCGAGCTTGCCTACCGGGCCAACTACTGGCTGCGCATCCTCGGGACCGCGCTGGCGGTGTTCGTGCAGTACTACCTGTGGCTGGCCGTCTACCGCTCATCCGGTAGCGCCATCCGCGGCTACAGCCTGCGCGACACGCTGACCTACGCCATCATCTCGACTGCGCTGGCGGCCTTCCTCGACCTCGAGATGCGGTCCGACAGGAAGGTGCGCGACGGCAGCATCGCGCTGAGCCTCAGCAAGCCTGCCGACTGGCAGACGATGACCTTCTGGGAGTCGCTCGGGCACAGCGTCTTCACGCTGCTAGCGATCTCCCTGCCGGTCTGGGCCGCGGCGCTCGCCCTCGGGGCGGTCGCGCCGCCGGCAACCCCGCTGCACGGCTTGGCGTTCCTTGTCTCGCTGGGCCTGGCATACTGCCTGTTGTTCGCGTTCAACTACCTGGTCGGCCTGGCGAGCTTCTGGACCAAGGCCGGCTGGGGCTTCGTCGAAGCCCAGGCAACGATCGTCTTCTTCTTCTCCGGCACGTTCGTGCCGCTGGCGATGTACCCGGGCTGGCTCGAACGGATCACGGCCTGGCTGCCATTCAGCGGCATGTACAACCTGCCGCTGACGGTCTACCTCGGCAAGGTCGGCGCCGGCGAGATCAGCCTGGTGTTGCTGCAACAGGCGGCCTGGCTGATCATCCTGGTCGCCGTCAGCCGCAGGCTGTGGTGGAAGGCCGTGGCGCAGCTGACGGTGCAGGGAGGTTGATCGCGTGAAGACACTGCTGCGTCTGCCGGCGACCATCTCCCGTTACGCCGGACTGTGGTGTGCCTACATCCGCATCAACTGGCTGGCGCTGATGGCCTACAACGTCGATTTCATCATCAGCAACACGGCCAATTTGGTACACAACGTCGCCCAGATCCTTGCCGTCGGGATCATCTTCCAGCACATCGGCAGCATCGCCGGCTGGAGCTTCGATCAGGTCCTGTACCTGTATGCGCTGGCGGCCCTTGGCCGGTCGCTCTGGCACCTGTTCTTCGTCAGCGTCCTGACGATCGGGCAGAACGTCCGCACCGGCGAGTTCGAGCGGCTGCTGGTGCGACCGGCGAACGTCCTCTTCCAGTTGGTGGCCAACTATCTCGACAACGATGACTGGGGCGAGGCCGTCATTGGCATCGTGCTACTCGGCCACTCGGTCGGGCGCCTCGGCCTGATCGACAGCCCGCTCGACATCCTCGTCATCGCCCTTCAGGTCATGTCGGCGGTGGCGATCTACCTGGCCCTGCACCTGGCCGCCAACACGCTCTCGTTCTGGCTGGTTCGCGGCCGGGCCGCCGAGAGCATCGTCTGGCAGCTCGACAACTTCTCCCGCTATCCGCTGACGGTCTACTCAAGGCCGCTCAAGGCGCTGCTGACCTGGGTCGTCCCGTTCGGGTTCGTTAACTTCTACCCGGCGCAGGTCTTCTTCGGCAGCGGGGCGATGACGTGGATCGGCTGGCTGTCGCCGCTGGTCGGTCTGTTGGCCTTCGCGCTCGCTTACCGCTTCTGGGAGTTCGGGCTGTCGTGGTATCAGGGCACCGGGTCATAGGACCGCCGGTTGGGAAATGTGGGGCAGCCAGCCTGGCGCCCGGGAGGAGAAACGCCCCTTGGGCGGAAACCATCCACCTGGGTCCCAGATTCTCGTGTCCGCCAGGCGCGGGCGACGAGTCGATCAGAGGAGGTCTGTGCATGGCAAAGCAGCTGCTCACCCGCTCCGAAGTCCCCGTCGAGTTGACCTGGAACCTGACCGACATCTTCCCGGACAAAGAAGCGTGGGAGGCGGAACTGGCGGCCGTCGTGGCCGACGTCAAGACGGTCACCCAGTACCGCGGCCGATTCGCCGAGGGCGCGAAGGTGCTCCTCGACTGTGCCACGGCCTATGAGGCGCTGCTCATCCGCGCCATGCGCGTGGCCAACTATGCGCAACTGAACCTGTCCGTCGACGGCCGCTCGGGCGAGTTCCAGATGATGGCCGGCCGCATGGCGGCGGCGCTCGCCGGTCTCGAGGCCGAGGTGTCGTTCATCCGCTCAGAGGCGTTGGCCCTGCCGGAAGGGACGCTCGAGCGCTACATGGACGAAGAGCCGGGGCTCAAGGAGTTCAGCCGCATGATCGAGCAGATGCTGGCCGAGAAGCCGCACGTGCTCTCGCCGGAGACCGAGATGGCGCTCGCCTCGCTGGGCGAGGTCCTCGAGGCGCCGTACATGATGTACGAGCGCACCAAGACCTCCGACATCACCTTCCCGAACTTCGTTGATGCCGACGGCGCCGAAGTGCCGATGTCGTTCGCCGGCTACGAGAACCGCTACGAGCGGTCGGCCGACGTGACGACGCGGCGCAATGCGTTCGCTGCCTTCACCGAGGGCCTGAAGAAGTACCAGAACACATCCGCCGCCACGTTCGCCACCGAGGTCAAGAAGAACGTCGTCTTGGCGAAACTGCGCAAGTACGAGTCGGCGACGCACATGCTGCTCGCCCGTCAGGAAGTGCCGATCGAGGTCTACCACAACCTGCACGACATCATCCTGCCGGAGTTGGCGCCGCACATGCGTCGCTATGCGCGGCTGCGCAAGCGCGTCCTCGGCCTCGACAAGCTTCTCTATTGCGATATCGAGGCGCCGCTCGATCCGGGCTACAACCCGCAGATCACCTTCGATGAGGCGAAGGATATCATCATCAAGGGCGTCTCGGTGATGGGCAAGGAGTACACCGACATCGTCGCCGACGCTCTCAACAACCGTTGGATCGATCTCGCCGAGAACCTCGGCAAGGCCACCGGCGCCTTCTGCTCGGCGGTCTGGGGCGTCCACCCGTACATCCTCATCACCTTCGATGGCGGCATGCGGACGGCCCTGGTCCTGGCGCACGAACTCGGCCATGCCACCAACGGCGTCCTGACCGAGCGCAACCAGCGCGCCGCCAACGCCAACCCGTCGATGTTCTTCGTCGAGGGACCGTCGACCATCAACGAACTCCTGGTCGGCAACCACATCATGTCCCAGAGCAACGACACCCGCATCCGCCGCTGGGTCATCATGCAGTTCCTCGCGACCTACCATCACAACTTCGTCCGCCATCTGATCGAGGGCGAACTCCAGCGCCGCATCTACCGGCTGGCCGAGCAGGGTCAGACGATCACCGCCGCGACCCTGTCGACTGTCCAGGGCGAGATCCTCAGCGAGTTCTGGGGCGGCGAGGTCGAAATCGACGATGGTGCCAAGCTGACCTGGATGCGCCAGCCGCACTACTACATGGGGCTCTATCCGTACAGCTACTCGGCTGGTCTGACCATCAGCACGGCCGCCGCGCAGAATATCTTCACCGAGGGCCAGCCGGCCGTCGACCGCTGGCTCAGCGTCTGCAAGGCGGGCGGCACCAAGAAGCCGCTCGATCTGGCGAAGCAGGCGGGCGTCGATCTGTCGCAGCCGGAGCCGATCCGCAAGGCCGTCGCCTACGTCGGCAAGCTGGTCGAAGACCTCGAGAAGTGCTTCTAGGGGGCCGGCGCAGAAGGCCTCACTCCATGGGATTCTCGGCCCGACGCGATCTTCAGTGCGGCCCCTGCGCAGTCGTGCGCAGGGGCCGTGCTTTCGGTTGACGACACGCGCGGGCCGAGCAAGGGGGAATTCTGATGGGCAAGAAGAAACGCGAGCACGTGACGTTCGACCGGATGGCAGACCCGCGCGTGCGAGTGAACAAGAAGGCTTTCGTGATGCAGCACGACCGGCGGGAGGCAGGCCGTTACTTTCTCGCGCCGCGCGGCAGGGAAACTGCTTCGGGGGCAGAAATATCACACGACGAAGCGAACAAGGAGGAACGTCCATGAAACGGCTGACTCGCTCCGAAGTCCCGGTGGAACTGACGTGGCGGCTCGAAGACATCTTCCCGACGGTCGAGGCCTGGGAAGCGGCACTGGATGACGCCGCCGCCAGCATCGCGACCGTCAGCCAGTACAAGGGCAGGCTCGGCGACGGCCCCGGCACCATGCTGGCATGCCTGACCGCCCAGGAACAACTGATGATGAAGGTCGTCAAGGTGGCGTCGTATGCCTCGATGAACCAATCGGCAGACGGCACGCTGCCGGCCAACCAGGCGATGGCCGGCAAGGTCGCGGCGCTCACCGCCCGCCTGCAGGCGGAGACGTCGTTCATCCGCTCCGAGACGCTCGCCCTGCCGGAAGGCACGATTGAGCGCTACCTGGCCGCTGAGCCGGGTCTTGCCGACTTCCGCCGGACGCTCGAACGGATGATCGACGAGAAGCCGCACACGCTGAGTCCTGAGACCGAGAAGGCCCTGGCGGCCCTCGGCGAGGTCCTCGATGCTCCGGGCATGGTCTACAACCGGTCGAAGGCATCGGACATGACCTTCGCTCCCGTGAAAAATGGCAAGGGCGAGGAACTGCCGATGAGCTTCGCCACCTACGAGGGGCGTTACCAGAACACCCCGGACGCCGTCCTGCGGCACAATGCCTGGGCGTCGTTCAGCGACGGCCTGAAGCGCTACAAGAACACCTACGCCGCCACCTGGGCGACCGAGGTCAAGAAGAATGTCGTCACGGCCCGCCTGCGCGGCTA
Source organism: Chloroflexota bacterium (assembly GCA_050261235.1). GTDB lineage: Bacteria > Bacillota > Sulfobacillia > JBFLWA01 > JBLNDB01 > JBLNDB01. Next base: position 22,357 of record JBLNDB010000077.1, on the reverse strand, counting down.
CGAGTCGGCTATCCACTACCTCCTGTCCCTTCAGGAGGTCACCATCGAGCCGTACAACAACCTGCATGACATCATCCTCAAGGAACTGGCGCCGCACATGCGCCGCTACGCGGACCTCCGCCGGCGGATCCTCGGCGTCGACAAGCTGCTGTACTGTGACCTCGAGGCGCCGCTCGACCCCGACTACGCGCCGGACACAACGTTCGAGAAGGCCAGCGAGATCATCCTGAACGGCCTGTCGGTGCTCGGCACGGAGTACACCGACATCATCGCCACAGCGCTCAAGAGCCGCTGGATCGATCTGGCGGACAACGTCGGCAAGTCGACGGGCGCCTTCTGCAACTCGGTCTACGGCGTCCATCCCTACATCCTGATCACCTGGACCAACAGCATGCGCAACGCGCTGACGCTGTCGCACGAGCTCGGCCACGCCGGCCACGGCGTGCTGTCGCAGCGGGCGCAGCGCCTGACCAACTGCCGCGCGTCGATGTTCTTCATCGAAGCCCCGTCGACGATCAACGAGCTGATCGTCGGCAACAAGCTGCTCAGCGACAGCAAAGACCAGCGCTTCCGCCGCTGGGTGCTGATGCAGTTCCTGATGACCTACCACCACAACTTCGTCCGTCACCTGATCGAGGGCGAGCTGCAGCGCCGCATCTACGGCTTGGCGGAACAGGGCCAGGCGATCACCGCCGACACTCTCTGCCGGGTCCAGGGCGACATCCTCAGCGAATTCTGGGGTGACGTCCTGACCGTGGACGACGGCGCCCGCCTGACCTGGATGCGCCAGCCGCACTACTACCGCGGCCTCTACCCGTACAGCTACTCGGCCGGCCTCACCATCGGCACGACCGTCGCGCAGGCGATCCTGACCGAGGGCCAGCCCGCCGTCGATCGCTGGCTGTCGGTGCTGCGCGCCGGTGGCACCAAGAAGCCGCTCGAGCTGGCGAAGATGGCCGGCCTCGACATGAGTTCGCCGGAGCCGATCCGCAAGGCGGTCGCCTACGTCGGCTCGCTGGTCGACGAAGTGGTGAGGAGCTTCTAGATCCCCGGGACGGCTGAGAAACGGCCGCATGCAGCCCGTGCGGCCGTTTCCCGGTGGCTCGGACACGGCGAGCTGAATGGGGGACGCTTGGTGAGGGAGCAGCTGGTCGACACATACGTGCACAGGCAGCTCCTGATGCGCGTCATCGGCACTCTCGGCACTCTCGCAATGCAATATCAACCAGTGTTCGACCTCACAAGCGGACAGGTCCGGTACTACGAGGCGCTCCTGCGCATCGAGTCAGCCAACAATGCCGATGTCCGCCCGGCGTCGTTCCTCGTGCTGCTGGAGCAGCTCGGCCTGATGCGGGAGACGACCTATTGGGTGGCGGAGCACGTCCTGGCAGACCTCGCCGCCAATCCCGGCTGCAAGGCGTTCGTCAACGCCTCGCCAGCCAGCATCGGCGATGGGACGCTCATCCGCCATGTCGCCGATCTGGCCGGGCGGCTCGCCATCGACCCGGGCAGGCTCGGGTTCGAGGTGCCGTATCGCGACGTGGCCGCGAACTACCGGGCAGCTGCTGGCTGGCTGGCCGATCTGCGCGCGGTGGGCTTCGCCACGGCCATCGACCACTGCAGCCACGGCGATCTCGTGCAGCCGATGCTGCGCATGCTGCCGATCGAGTACGTCAAGTCGTCGCTGACCCCCGGCGCCGAGATCGATCAACCCGAAGTCCATGAGTACGCTGTCGCGATCGCCGGCCTCGCCGCCGCCGGCAAGCGCGTGGCGGCGGTCGGCATCGAGGACGAGCAGGCGCTGGCTGCCGTCCGGTCGGCTGGATTCCACTGCGGGCAGGGGTACGTGTTCGGTCAGCCACAGACTGCGCTCGGCCCGCATGCCCAGCGGTAGCAGCAGGCTGGCAGCGGATTGCGAAATGGCGTTTCGTGTGATAACATCACAGGTGTCGAATGTTTTTCCGATGACTTACGACTCACCATACGGGGGTAGATAGGTCCTGGTGGGCCTGCCGGTCTTCAAAACCGCGATGCGGGCCAAACGGTCCGCGGTGGGTTCGATTCCCACATACTCCCGCCAAGCCAGACTGGCGGCAGCGCAAGCTGCCGCTGTTTTTTGGTACGTTCTCGCCAGCGCCTTTTTGGTCAATGATAGGACTGCAGCAAAGATCCGGGAGGTCTCGCCGTGCTCGACGTGAACGAGGAACGCTCGCACAACAACACGACGCGCAGGCTCGCGCGGGCGACGGGTATCGTCGCCGTGTTCACGATCCTGTCGAAGATCCTCGGCTTCATCCGCGATGCCGTCATCGCCAGCCGCTTCGGCGCGACCGGCCTGACCGACGCCTTTACGGCCGTCTTCTTCGGCCTCAGCGCGGCAGTCTCGATGGCGTTCGGCATTGCGCTGACGACCGGCTTCTTGCCGATCTTCGCCGAGTTCCGGACGAGCGGGCGCGAGGACCGGGCCTGGGGCGTCGCCCGCATCACCGTGCTCATATCCGGCATCGGCACACTGCTGCTGTCTGCCATCGCCGTGATCTGGGCGCGCCCGATCATCGCCGCGATGTTCGAGCTTGACCAGGCTTCGCTCGACGCCGCCGTGCAGATGGCCCGCATCATCCTGCCGGTGACCTTCCTGTCATCGCTCTACAGCATCTTCCAGGTCGCCCTCAACTCGTACGGGATGTTCGGCATTCCGGCGATGGCGACGTCGCTGATGAACATCCTGACCATCGGCGGCGCGGTCTACCTTGGCCCCCGCTACGGCATCGCCGGCCTGGCGCTGGGCGCGGCCGCCGGCATGGTCGCGCAGGTACTCATCCTGTTCGCCCCGCTCCACCGGGTGAGAGGGCTCGGCCACCTTTTCCGCACGCGGCCGGATGACGCGGCCCGGGCCGGCGCCAAGCGCGTCGTCGCCCTCGCCTTTCCGTCGCTGCTGAGCCAGTTCGTCGGCCAGGGATACCAGCTGATCGACAAGGGGCTGGCCTCGCGCCTCAGCCCGGGGGTCGTCTCGGCCCTCGGCTACGCCGGGCGGATCGTCCAGGTGCCGGTCGGCGTAATCGCCTCGTCGGTCGCGACGGCTGCCTTCCCGACGCTCGCCTCGCTGGCCAGCAAGCGCGACGACCGCGGCTATGCCCGCAGCCTGCATACGGCCCTGCGCACGGCGGCGCTGTTCCTGATTCCGTTCACCGCCGGTCTGGTCATCTTCCGCGTGCCGCTCACCCGCGTGCTGCTTGAGCGGGGCGCGTTCACCCCGGAGGCGACGCAAGCCACCGCATCGGCCCTGATGTTCTACGCGTTCAGCATCATCGGCCAGTCGTTCTCGTTGATTCTCAACCCCGCTTTCAGCGCCCGCAAGAAGACCCTGACAGCGTTCAAGATCAGCGCCCTCGGATCGGGCACGAACATCCTCTTCGACTACCTCCTCGTTGGGTCCCTCGGCTATCGCGGGCTGGCTCTCGCCAGCGCCGTCGCCGCTACCCTGCAGGCGACCCTGCTCTACCTGATCATGGGCCGCGAGGTGCCCGACGTGCGCCGGTTCAACCTGGTCACGCCGCTGCTCAAGATGCTGGCTGCGGCCGTGCTGATGGCCTGGCCGGCGCTCAAGGTGTTCAGCGCCCTCGCTGTCGTCTGGCCGCGCACCGGCAACGTTGCTGAGTTTGTTCGTCTGTCGGCGGCGGCTGGCGTCGGCGCCGTGGTCTACTTTGCGCTCGTGGCGCTGTTCCGCGTCGGCGGTCTGCGTCTGCCGAAGCGCGACTAGCGCCAGCAGGAACGCGCCCCATGACGGGGAAGTAACACTGGTCCCAAGTCTCCTGCCGGACTGTTCTCGGCCACGGATTCTGAGGTGATTGTCATGGACGCACTAAGCCGCATCACCGATTTTGTCTTTCTTGAGACGGGCCTCGAGCCCGCCGATGTCATCCTCATCGCCGGCGGCGCCCGGCGGCAGCTCATGGAACGCGCCGCCGAGCTCTATCACAAGGGCCTCGCCCCGCTGATCCTGCCTTCTGGCGGCGCCAACCCGCTCATCCCGGAATGGGCGTCGGAATGGGAGTACCTGCGCGACATCGGTCTGAAGCACGGCGTGCCGGCTGAGGCCTTCATCAAGGAAGACCGGGCGCGCAACACGCTCGAGAACGCAGAGCTGTCACTGGCCGCTCTCGAGGCGCACGGCGCGTCGCTTCGCCGCGCCATCCTCGTCTGCAAGGCTCATCACGCGATGCGGGCCGCGCTTACATATCAGGCGGTGTTTCCGCCGGAAGTCGAGTTCAGCGTCGTGCCGGTCGTCGACGATCGCGACGTCAGGCGCGACAACTGGTTCAGCGATGCCGAGCGCATCAGGCTCGTGATGAGCGAGGTCGAGAAGATCGGCAGGTACTTCGCGGCCCGCATTCCGGACCTGGCGATTCGCGCCGAGCGGCGTGCGCCGGCGGTTCACCGGTCCGCGGGCGTCGTCATCGTCCGCGACGGCAAGGTGGCCCTGATCAGGCGCGAGCACGGCAGCGGCAAGGCGCATTATCTGTTCCCGGGCGGGCAGGTCGAGCCGGGGGAGACGCTCGAGCAGGCGGCCGTCCGCGAGGCGCGCGAAGAGCTCGGCCTCAACGTGCGCATCGACAGCGTGGCCGCCGTGGTGACTCACGCTGACAGCGAACAGACGTACTTCTTCGCCCGCGTTGAGAGCGGCGAGTTCGGCACCGGCACTGGTCCGCAGATGAAATCGAGCAAGGATTCGGACGCTGGCAGCTACACAGCGGTGCTCGTCGACGCCCGCCAGTTGCGCGGCTTCGACGTCAGGCCGGCAGCGCTGGCGATCGCGCTGGCTGACGGCTCGATGCGGGCAGGCCGCGAGCCGTTGCGCATCGAAGACTGATGACCAACAACCAATACGGAGGGATGATCATGGCGAAACGACTCACCCGTGCCGAAGTTCCGGTCGAGCAGACCTGGGACCTGAGAGACATGTTCGCCACGCCACAGGCGTGGGAAGCCGAGTATGACGCTGTCGGCAACAACATCGGCAGCGTCACCAAGTACCGGGGCAGACTCGGCGAGAGCGGCGCGACGCTCCTCGCCTGCCTGATCGCCCAGGAAGACCTGACGAAGCAGCTGATGCGCGTCGGCTCCTACGCCTCGTTCAATCAGTCGACCGATGGCACCGACCCTGCCAACCAGGCGATGGCCGGACGGGTTGCGTCGCTGATGGCGCGCGTGCGGGCCGAGACCTCGTTCATCCAGTCCGAGATCCTGCAGCTTCCCGACGGCACGCTGGAGCGGTTCATGAGCGAGGAGCCCGGCCTCGCTGAGTTCCGCCGCATGCTCGAGAAGATCCTCGACGACAAGAAGCACGCCCTGAGTCCGGAGACCGAGCGGGCGCTGGCTTCGTTGGGCGAGGTTCTCAACGCGCCGCAGATGATCTACGAGCGCTCGAAGGCGTCCGACATGACGTTCGAACCGGTCCGGGACGCCGCCGGCGTCGAGCACCCGATGTCCTTCGCCACCTACGAGAACCATTTCGAGCGCACGGCAGATACCGTCCTGCGCCGCAACGCCTGGGCATCGTTCACGAAGAGCCTCAAAGCCTACCAGAACACGTACGCCGCCACCTGGGCGACGGAAGTGAAGAAGAACGTCGTCATGGCGCGGCTGCGCGGCTACGCCAGCGCGACCGAGTACCTGCTCGCGCCGCAGGAGATCAGCGTCGAGGTCTACAACAACCTCCACGACGTGATTCTCAAGGAACTGGCGCCGCACATGCGCCGCTACGCCGAACTGCGCAAGCGCGTCCTCGGACTCGACAAAATGCTCTACGTCGACCTCGAGGCGCCGCTCGACCCGGATTTCGCGCCGGCGACGACGTTCGAGAAGGCCGGCGAGATCATCCTGAAGGGCCTGTCGGTGCTCGGTCCCGAGTACACGAAGGTCATCGAGACCGGCCTCAAGAGCCGCTGGATCGACTGGGCGGACAACATCGGCAAGTCGACCGGCGCCTTCTGCAGCTCGGTCTATGGCGTTCACCCGTACATCCTCATCACCTGGACGAACAGCATGCGCAACGCGCTGACCCTCGGCCACGAACTCGGCCACGCCGGTCAGGGCGTCACCGCGCAGCGCCACAACCGCCTCAGCAACTCGCGGCCGTCGATGTTCTTCATCGAGGCGCCATCGACCATCAATGAGCTGCTGATCGGCAACATGCTGCTCGACGAGTCCACCGACTCGCGGATGCGCCGCTGGGTGGCGATGCAGTTCCTGACGACCTATCACCACAACTACGTCCGCCATCTCATCGAGGGCGAGTTGCAGCGCCGCATGTACGCCATCGCCGAGAAGGGCCAGACGATCACGGCCCAGACCTTGTGCAGCGTCCAGGGCGACATTCTCAAGGAGTTCTGGGGCGACATCCTCGAACTGGACGACGGCGCCCGCCTGACCTGGATGCGCCAGCCCCACTACTACATGGGTCTCTACCCCTACAGCTACTCGGCCGGCCTGACCATCGGCACCGTCGTGTCGCAGGCGATCCGCAAGGAAGGCGCTCCGGCGGCCGCGCGCTGGATCGAGGTCCTCAAGGCCGGCGGCACCAAGAAGCCGCTCGAACTGGCGAAGATGGCCGGCGTGGACATGACCGATCCCGAGACGATCCGCGGGGCCGTCCGGTACGTCGGCACGCTGGTCGATGAGGTCGTGAAGAGCTTCTAGCGAAACAAGGGCGGATGTGCGTCGTCGACGCGCATCCGCCCGCTATTGCGGGTCGGGGGTGAGATAGGCTGTCGGTGCTCAAAGCCGGCGGCACCAAGAAACCGCTCGACCTGGCGAAGATGGCCGGCGTGGAGCTTGTCGACGAGGTCGTCGCCGGTTTCGCCGAATGAACTAATCCGGGAGGCAGTACCATGGCAAAGCGCATGCTCCGGTCCGAAGTCCCGCTCGAACAAACCTGGCGCATCGAAGACATCTTCCCGTCGCTGACCGAGTTCGACGCCGAACTGGCGGCCGTCGAGCGCGACATCCCGAGCGTCGCGCAGTACCGCGGCAAGCTGGGCGAAGGCGCGGCGACGTTCCTCGCCTGCCTCGAGGCCAACGAGGCGCTCGAACGACGGCTGGCCAAGGTCGGTACCTATGCGTTCCTGCGCATCTCGGCTGACGGCAGCGCCTCCGAGAACCAGATGGCTTCGGGGCGGGTGGCCTCGCTGCGGGCCAAAGTCGCCGCCGCGACGGCGTTCATCCGCTCCGAGTCGCTCGCCCTGCCCGCCGGCACGCTCGAGCGCTACCTCAGCGAGGAGCCCGGCCTGGCATCGTTCCGCCGCCTGGTCGAGCGGATGATCGAAGAAAAGCCGCACATGCTCTCCCAGGAGACCGAGGTCGCCTTGGCCTCGCTCGGGGAAGTGCTTGGCGCGCCGGCGACCATCTACGAGCGGGCCCGCAGCACCGACATGACCTTCCGGCCGGTCCGCGACGGCGCCGGCAACGAGTTGCCGATGTCGTTCCCAGTCTACGAGGAAGGCTATGAGCGGTCGTCCGACACGACGCTCCGCCGCAACGCCTTCCGCTCGTTCACCGACGGCCTCAAGGCGTATCAGAACACGTTCGCCGCGACATTCGCCACCGAAGTGAAGAAGAACATCGTCACGGCGAAGCTCCGCGGCTACAAGGACGCCACCGACATGCTGCTGGCGCGGCAGGAAGTGCCGCGCGAGGTCTACAACAGCCTCCACGACATCATCCTTGGCGAGTTGGCGCCGCACATGCGCAGATACGTCGAGCTCCGCAAGCGGGTGCTCGGCCTCGACAAGATCCTCTACTGCGACATCGAAGCCCCGCTCGACCCGGACTACAGCCCGTCGATCAGCTTCGCCGAGGCAGCCGACCTGATTCTCGGCGGCGTCAAGGTGATGGGTCCCGACTACACCGAGATCAACCGCCGGGCGCTCGAGGACCGCTGGGTCGACTGGTCCGACAACGTCGGCAAGGTGAGCGGTTGCTTCACCGCGTCGGTCTGGGGCGTGCATCCCTACATTCTCGTCACTTGGGCGAACACGGGCCGCAATGTGTTCTTCTTGGCGCACGAGATCGGCCACGCCGTGCATGGCGTCTACACGCAGCGCCACCAGCGCCCGTCGAACGGCCGCGCATCGATGTTCTTCATCGAGGCGCCGTCGACCATCAACGAGATTCTGGTCGCGCAGCACCTGCTGTCCGAGACGATTGACGTCCGCCGGCGCCGCTGGCTGATCATGCAGATGCTCGGCACCTACTACCACAACTTCGTCCGTCACCTGATCGAGGGCGAGTTGCAGCGCCGCATCTACGTCATCGCCGAGCAGGGCCAGACGATCACCGCCAGTACGCTGAGCCGCGTCCAAGGCGAGATTCTCGCGGAGTTCTGGGGCGACCTGGTCGAAATCGACGACGGCGCCCGCCTCACCTGGATGCGCCAGTCCCACTATTACAGCGGTCTCTACCCGTACAGCTACTCGGCCGGCCTGACGTGCGGCACCGCCGTCGCGCAGGACATCCGCGAACAGGGGCAGCCGGCGATCGACCGCTGGATCCGCGTTCTCGAGGCCGGCGGCACCAAGAAGCCGCTCGAGCTGATGGCGATGGCCGGCGTCGACATGACCAAGCCCGATCCCATCCGCAAGGCCGTCAACTACGTCGGGACGCTGATCGACGAAGTCGTGAAGAGCTTCTAGTTCGGTCGCCCTTCACCGGAGGCGCTCCTGAGCCGGACACGAAAGAAGAGAGGGGTGCGCCCCCTCTCTTCTTGTGCGCGTCAATACTGTCGCGGGATGCTCCCAAGGCCCTGCATCAGCTGTTCAGCGTGTTCTCGGCCGTGAACGTCGGCACCCTGACGTGTCTATCGCCCGACGACCTTGGCCGGCCCGCGCAGAATCACGTCCATGTGCATCGGCACGGCGTTCTTGCCGCCGAAGAAGAAGTCGTTGCCGATGCCGAAATGGCAAGTCCCCTGAAGACACTCGTCAGCGGCGCTGAACCCGATCGGCGGTGTACTCTCTGACAGGCCGAAGCCTAGCTCGACAACGGCCCGGCCATCACTCCCCGCCGGCTGCTCGCGGTCGATCCGTGCGAGGCAGGCGGCGAATCGAGTGGCGATATCGCCACCGCTGACGCCGGTCACCCGGCCTGCGGCAACGGCGATCCGCACCGGCGCATCGACGAGGCCTAGTGCGTCATAGACCTCACCTCTGACCACGAACTCGCCGACGGTGATATCGCAGACAATGACCCCGTTCGCTGAACCGGGTACGATACCATATGCCACCTCGGCTGGCGGCAGGTAGACGTGCCGTCCGTCCCCGATCCGATACGGCAATACCTGAGCGGGCTTGAGCTCGCAGCATATGTCAGTCCCTGATGGCGCGGTGATGCGGACTCGGCGCAGGCCGTCGTACGCCAGCGCACGCGTTGCCGCCGCCTCGGCCGTGGCCGGAGCGGTCGTGAGGTGAGCGAGCAACGTCTCGTCGGGATAGTGCTGACGGATCACTGCCGAGCGACCCGGGAACCCCTCCGGCGGCCGGAACGACGGGAACACACGAAAGTACCGCGATGACACCGGACCGAGTGACATCACAGAGATGACGATGTCACTCGGGCTTAGTGTCGCAAGGGATGATTGCACGGACTCCGGCGTCTCGCCGGAGCACTCCAAGTTGACAACGGTGGCCGCCAGCCCGAGTCCCGCAGCGCCGGTAGCCAGCGCTTCCGCCAGCCAGAGTCGACCGTTGTCGGTGAAGCACCAGAGGCGTTGGCCTGCGGTTGCCCGCAAGTACTGCGAAAGGACGATGCTGGCGGCGTGATGCGCCCTCTCTTTGCTGCGCAACCTGTCATCCAAGCGGTTGTCGTCCAATTGGTTATCCACCATGCGGTTACCCCCCCAGGCGTCGCTTCCTCATAGCGAGGGATTGCCAGTAGCCACATAGTCGATTATTCGTTGGGTGTAGCCTCATTCCTGGCACGGGCACGAAGGTTCCGGCGGAGACTGTGAAGAAAACAGGGCTACAGCCCTGTTTTGTGCGGAGAAACTGAACGTAAGGCCCCAGAGCGTGCAGGAATCGTGCAGCAGAGCGCACTGGCGGCAGATCAAGGAGAGTCTATCCTGATGCAGCCAACCACCATCATCGTCGGCACCGCCGGCCACGTCGACCACGGCAAGACCGCGCTCATCCGCGCCCTGACCGGCGTCGAGACCGATCGTCTGCCAGAGGAGAAGGCCCGCGGCATTTCCATCGACATCGGCTTTGCCAGCTTCACGCTGCCGTCCGGGCGCCGCGTCGGCATCGTCGACGTCCCGGGGCACGAGCGGTTCATCAAGAACATGCTCGCCGGCGCGTCAGGCATCGACCTGGTGCTGCTCGTCGTCGCGGCCGACGAAGGGATCATGCCGCAGACCCGCGAGCACTTCGACATCCTGCGGCTGCTCGGCATCAAGAAGGGGATTGTCGTCACCACCAAGCGCGATCTCGTCGACGACGAGTGGCTCGGCCTGGTGCGCGAGGAAATCGCCGATTTCGTCAAGGGGACATTCCTCGCCGGCGCGCCGGTCGTGCCGGTGTCTGCGGTCACGCGTCAGGGCCTTGATGAACTGGAGGCGACGATCGACCGCGTCGCGGCCGAGACTGAGGCGAAGGATGCTTCCGCCCCGGCCCGCCTGCCGATCGACCGCATCTTTTCCGTTGCCGGTTTCGGCACGGTGATCACCGGCACGCTCGTCGCCGGTCGCATCGCCACGGAATCCCGGCTCGAGCTACTGCCGGCCGATGTCGACGTGCGCGTCCGTCAGATCCAGGTCCACGGGCGCACTGTCCCCGAGGCTCGTGCGGGCCAGCGCGTCGCCCTCAATCTGGCCGGCATCGACCGCGAGGTGATTCAGCGCGGCGACGTCCTCGCAGCGCCCGGGACGCTCGCGCCGACCAACATCTTCGGTGCGAAGCTGCACGTGCTCCCCGACGCGCTGCGGCCAGTCGCCGACGGTGCCCGCGTCCATCTCCACGTCGGCACCGCCGAGGTCCTGGCCCGGGTCTTCTGCCTTGACCGCGATGCGCTTGGCCCCGGCGACGAGGCGTTGATCCGGATCAAGACAGAACAGTCGGTGGTTGTCGGACGCGGCGACCGGTACATCATCCGCTCCTACTCGCCGATGCTGACCATCGGCGGTGGCGAAGTCATCGAGCCGCACCTCGGCGAACACGTCCGCCGCCGCCGCGATGCCCTCGCCGATCTGGCGGCCAAGGCGGAGGGCACTCCGGCAGACCTGCTGGTCGCTGCCGCCCGCAAGCGCGGTCTGGCGCCGAGTACGGCCAAGGACCTGGCCCGTGATGCCAGCCTGACACCGGAGGCTGCCCGGCCGGAACTGGACAGGCTGGTTGCCTCCGGCGACCTGGTGGCGCTTGAGCCGGGCGGGCTGTACGCAGCACGCCAGAGCATCGCCGCGGCGCTCGAGCAGGTCGAGGCGGCGCTGGCTGACTATCACCGGCGCTACCCGCTGCGGCGCGGCATGCCCCGTGAGGAGTTGCGCACCCGCGCCCTGAAGGGCGTCGATGGGCGAGTCTACCCGGGATTGCTGAACGAGCTGGTCCGTCAAGGGGCGATTGTTGCTGAGCAGGAACGGGTGTCTGCCGTCGGGCACGCTGTCCGGCTGACACCCGAACAGGAGCGGGCGAAGAGCGAGATCGAGGCCCGCTTCAGGTCCGGCGCCTATGCGCCGCCGGACCTGGCGACGGCGCTCGCTGGCGTCCCCGGCAGCGATGCCGTCAAGTCCGAACTGATGCTCCTGCTCGGCGAAGAGGGCAGTGTCATCAGGTTAAGCGATGATGTCTACATCCACCGCGAGACGCTCGCCGACGCGCGCGCGCGGGTGCGGGCGACGCTGCGCGAGACGGGGAAGATCACCGTTGCGGCGTTCCGCGACATGGTCGGCACCAGCCGCAAGTTCGCGCTGCCGTTGCTCGAGCGCTTCGATGCCGAGGGACTGACGCGCCGCGCCGGTGATGAGCGCGTGCCGGGTCCGGCATACGCCGCCGAGGCCCGGGAGGGGCGCGAACCTGACGGGCCGCGAACTTGACGGGCCGCGAACCGTACGCGCCGCGCCGCACGCAATCCAGCAGAGGGGCCTGCGGGCCCGGGAGGCGAGACACGATTGGCCGTTCTTACTCTTGACGATATCCGCAACGATCAGCGGATCGAGACGTACATCCGCAAGGGCGACGACCTGCTCGCAGCGATGGGCTACACCGAGCACAGTTTCCGCCACGCCGCGCTCGTCTCGCGCATCACCGAGCAGGTTCTGAGCCGGCTCGGGTTCTCCGAACGCGATGTCGAAATCGGCGCCATCGCCGGCTACATGCACGACATCGGCAACGTCGTCAGTCGCCACGATCATCCCGAGATGGGCGCCGTGCTGGCGGAGCGGGTTCTGACCAGCCTCGAGATGCCGGTCGAGGAGATCGCGAGCATCATCGGGGCGATCGGCAACCATGAGGAGGGCAGCGGCGATGTCGTGTCGAGCCTCGGCGCAGCGCTGATCCTGGCCGACAAGAGCGACGTCCACCGCTCCCGCGTCCGCAATCGCGACTTCGCCACGTTCGACATTCACGACCGGGTCAACTACGCGGTCGAGAAGTCGTTCCTGCGCGTCGACGCTGCCGCCAAGACGGTGAAGCTCGAACTCGAGATCGATACCGAGATATCGCCGGTCATCGATTACTTCGAGATCTTCCTGACGCGCATGGTGATGTGCCGCCGGGCGGCGGCCTTCCTCGGTTGCCGGTTCGAGCTTGTCGTCAACAGCGGTCGCCTGCTCTAGCGAACCAGTGCCGGGAGATCATGTCAGAACCGGACAAAAGCTTGTGGCTGTAAGGCATCGCTCGTTGACACTCCGTCGTCCCGAGGGTTATAATTGGTTGTCTCACGATAGATGAACGGTTGAGAATGGGGGAAGCAGCAATGGGAGCGCGCAGCCGGCGAAACCTGATCCTCACGCTGCTGGTTGTGGCATTGGCGGTGGTCTACTTCTCGACGACCATCCAGATTGGGAAGTGGAAAGTCGGCCTTCCGCTCTGGCAGACGGTCAACAAGGGGCTTGACCTTCAGGGCGGCATCCATGTCGTCCTCGACGCGGTCGACACTCCGGAACTGCCGGTCACCGCAACCGGTGTCAAGCAGGCGCGCGACGTCATCCAGCGGCGCGTCGACGCCCTCGGCATCGCAGAGCCGATCATCCAGCTGCAGGGCGAGCGCCGCATCCTCGTCGAACTCGCCGGCGTGAAGGACCCCGAAGAGGCGCTCAAGGCCATCGGCCGCACGGCGCTGCTTGAGTTCCGCGACATGGATGGCAACCTCATCATCACCGGCAACGATCTTGCCAACGCTGATGTCCAGTTCGCTCAGAGCGGCGCTCCGGTCGTCAAGCTGAACCTCAAGCCGGAAGGCCAAGCGAAGTTCGCCGCGGCAACCACGGCCAACGTCGGCAAGCCGATCATGATTCTGCTCGATGGCCAGCTCTATCAGCAGCCGGTGGTTGAAGAAGGCGGCCTGACGAACCCGATCATCACCGGCTACGCGACGGTCGAGCAGGCCCAGGCGATCGCGGTGGCCCTGAACTCGGGCGCCCTGCCGGTCAAGCTCGACATCTCCGAGGTCCGCACCGTGAGTGGCACGCTCGGCGCTGACTCGATCAAGAGCAGCGTCGTCGCCGGCATCATCGGCTTGGCGCTGGTCGCCCTGATCATGCTCGGCGTCTATCGGATGTCCGGCCTGGTGGCGAACTTCTGCCTCCTCATCTATGGCTTCCTGCTGCTCGGCACGATGGTCGCCATGAACGCTACGCTCACTCTGCCGGGGATTGCCGGCTTCATCCTGTCTGTCGGCATGGCGGTCGACGCGAACGTCATCACCTATGAGCGCATTCGCGAGGAAATCCGGCTTGGCAAGACGGTCAAGGCCGCCATCGACACCGGATACAACGAGGCGATGCGCGCGATTATCGACTCGAACCTGACGACCCTGATCGCCGGCGCCGTGCTGTTCTATTTCGGCACCGGCCCGATCCGCGGGTTCGCGGTCACGCTGTCGATCGGTATCATCGCCAGCATGCTGAGCGCCGTCGTCATCTCCCGGTTCATACTGACCAACATGGCCCGGGCTGGGCTGATCCGCAACGACAACACGCGGCTGTACTTCGACGCCGCGAGCAGCGCGCAATAGGAGGTGACCGGCATGTTCGATTTCATTGGCAAGAAACGCATCTGGTTCACGGTCTCGCTGGTCATCCTCCTGATCGGCTGCTACTTCTGGGCGACCAAGGGTCTCAACGTGGGCATCGACTTCCGCGGCGGCAGCATTCTCGATCTGCGATTCGAGCAGCCGGCGACAATCGCACAGGTGAGAGAGGTGCTTAGCCGCAACGGATTCGGCGACAGCAGCGTCCAGGCGATCGGCAGCGACGGGCGCGAGTTCCTGATGCGTACTCTCCACATGCCCGAGGACGTGCGGCAGAAGGTCTACGCCGATTTCCGCGCCACGCTCGGCGAGTTCGCGGAGATCCGCTTCGAGGGCGTGAGTCCGGTCGTCGGTCGCGAGCTCGTGATGATGGCCATCTGGGCGACCGCGATCGCCATCGTCGGCATGCTGATCTACGTCACCATCAGGTTTGAGTACCGCTTCGCGGTGGCGGGCGTCATCGCCCTCGTGCATGATGTCCTGGTGACGATCGGCTTCTTCGCGGTCTTCCGCTTGACTGTCGACAGCACGTTCATCGCCGCGATCCTTACGGTCATCGGCTATTCGATCAACGATACGATCGTCATCTACGACCGCATCCGTGAGAAACTGAAGACCCGCAAGAAGGGCGAGAGTCTCGACGCACTGGCCAACCAGTCGATCAACGAGACGATGCGCCGCTCGATCCTCACTTCGCTGACCACCGTGGCGGCCATTGCCTCGCTCCTGTTCCTCGGCGGCGTGACGATCCGCCCGTTCACCATCGCCCTGATCGTCGGCATGGTGTCAGGCACCTACTCGACGGTGTTCATCGCCAGCCCGATCTGGACGACCTGGCGCAATTGGGAAGAGCGCCGGAACAGCGAGCGTCACCGCAACTTCGTGGCCGAGCGTGAGGCCAGCAAGGCCGTGCCCGCCAAGCCGGCAAACAAGCCAAGCAAGAAGAGCAAGTCGGGCAAGAATCGCTAGCCGACATAAGCGCTCGGGAGCCCCGAAACCGACACCGGTTTCGGGGCTTTTCGCATGCCCGGGTGTTGCTGTCGCTGGCAGCTGGGCAAGCTAGCGATACCAACACCCGGAGGCCAGCCGATGGAGAAATACAGCAGTCTCGTTCGTCATGCGGGCAATGCCGGTCTCTTCACCGCCGTCGAGATGTCGATCGTCTCCGCCCTGGCGGGCAGGCCCCTCCACCTCCACGCCGAAGGCCTGCGCGGTACGGGCAAGACGACGATCCTGAGGGCGGCGCGGGACAGGCTCCCGCGCATCGAGCGCATCAAGGGCTGCATCTACAATTGCCGCCCCGAGCGGCCGCACTGCCCGGACCACCGCAGCCTGTCCGCCGCTGACATCGCGCGGCTCGGCGTCGAGACCGTGCCGATGCCCTTCTTTGAGATCTCTCACTCGGCCAAGGTCGGGACCGTGATCGGCAGCATCGACCTGGCGGCGCTGACCGACCGGGCCAGACCGGCGGCGGCGCTGCTGCCTGGGACGTTGCCACGGGCGCACCGCGGCATCATCTTCGTCGATGAGATCAACCGTCTCGCCGACACCTCGCCGGATCTGGCCGATGTCCTGCTCGACGCGATGGGAACCAAGCCCGGGCGCGTCCAGATCGAGGAGACCGGGCTGCCGTTGGTCGAGTTGCCCGTCGAAGTGACCGTCTGGGCAGCCTCGAACCCGGACGAGGATCCCGGTCCGCTGGCCGATATCCGGCGGCAGTTGTCCGACCGCTTCGATCTCACTGTGAGCATGGGGCGGCCCAATCGGGCCGACATCGTCACCCGCATCCTCGATCTGGCCCAGGCGGCGCCCGAATCGGCCGGTGCAGCGGGCGAACGCCTGTCCGACGCATGCCAGGAGCACGCGACCGACGGGGGCGCCGCCAGCCAGGTGGAATTCCCGGACGCTGTCGCATTGTTGCCGAAGGTGCAGTGGACGCCGGCCGTGCGGCAGGCGCTGGCCGACCTCTACATCGACTTCGGCCTCGAGAGCCTGCGGGCCGTCGAGGCGATGCAGCAAGCAGCGACGCTGCGCTGCGCACTCACGCGCCGCGCCGAAGTCCAGATCGCCGACCTGGCCGCGGTGGCCGGGTTGGCCCTCCGCCACCGGGTCGACCTCGCCCTGCTGGCGAGAATCACCGCGCACCTGCAATCGCTCACAGCCAGAGAGTCGCCCGGACTGCCCGACGGCGACGACCGGCGCACCCCACAAGCGGCCGAGGAGCGTACCCAGGATCGGCCGCTGCCGGCGCCGGTCAGGCCGCTGGCAGGCGACGGCGGGAGCCGGGACGGCGCCACGTTCGATGCCCCGCCCTCCGCACCCGCCAGCCCGGGACGGCCGGCGCCGTCGCTCGAACGTGGTGGGTTCGGCCGCGTGCTGGCACGGATCCTGGGCGGCAGCGGCGCCGCCAAAAGCGTGAGCGAAGTGGGGCCGTATCCGCACTCCGGCGCCGCCAGCCATCAGGGCCGCACCGGCAGTGCCGAGGCGCCGGCCGGTGGGCCGGCATCGGCCGCCGGCAACGCCGGTCAGGCGGAACCGGTCGCCGCCCCGCCGAGGCCAGCGCGGAGCATCTTCGAACTGATTCCTGACGATGTCATCGCGCTGCCAGAGGACGTGCGGCGGACATGAGCGGGGCGCTGCCCACCCTTGACAGCGGCCGGGTGGCGCTGATCCACGCGTGGAGCGACGCCCTGCGCAAAGGCTTGGCCGAGGGACTGGCCGTCCGCGTAGGCGAGACGACGGTGCTCAGCCGCCAGGTACACCTGCAGCGGCCGGATGCCCCGGGCGAGGTCCAGGTCTCGACCAGCGACGCCGGGAGGGTGTTCTACCAGCGCAGTCAGCCCGGCGAGATCCTCCACAGCGACACTTTCCACGCGATCGCGGTCGTTGACCAGCATCAGGTCGCCCAGGCGCTTGCCAGCGCCGCCGACGCCTGGTTCGGCGGCGGCGCGCGCGTCTGGCGGGGAGCCGGACGGCCGACAGACTACATCGATATTCAGACCGGCGCCGGGGGCGGCAGAGTCTCCGGCGCGCTGGCCTATGGCCGCAAACCGGCCTTGCGCCGCTCGCACATGAACCACGTCCATCTGGCCTGCGGCCTGCCGGATGAGTATTTGCCTCTGTTCGTCTGGCTGGTCTGCGCCGCCGAGCAGGCGATTGTCCGCCAGGGGGTGGAAATCCGTCGCCTCGAGCGGATCGTCCCTGCTCAGCCCGGGCGAGGCCGGAGCGATCTGTCCGACTACGCAGACATCACTGACTCACTGCTGCGTGGGACCGGCGCCGGATCTGCCGCCGGGCCTGCCGCCGGCGACATCGATCCGGCCGACGTTGCCGCCCTGGTCGCGCTTGCCGACGAATTCGGCGGCGTCGACGAGGCGCGCGAGGCGCTCGCGGCCTGCTGTCGCGGCCAGGCCGCCGATTCCCGCCAGCTCACCGGTCGCCTCCTCAGCTCGCTGATCGAGCGCGGCCTGCTCGAGACTGACCAGAAGTACAATATGGTCCTGTCACCGGAGGGCGAGCGCCTGCACCGGGCGCTGACCGATCACCAGCGCGAGGTCGAACTCGAGTTCCGACGCCTGATCCGCCGCGTCCCCCTGCCGCTCAGGCATGGCGCCGGCGGTCGCGGCAGCGGCTGCCGTACTGTCGAGCGAACGGGCCCGGTGCTGCGGGTGCGGCCGGTTGATCGAGGTGAGTGGCCGACCGACATCGCCCCCGCCGAGACCATCGCCCGCGCCTGGACCCGCAGCGCGCTGGCGGGTGACGCCACAAGCAGGGTCGAGGCCAGTGATATCTGCATTCGCGAGCGCGGCCGGCCCCGCCGGCTCGATCTCTGCCTGCTGATCGACGCCAGCGCGAGCATGGCTGGCAGACGCATCAAGGCAGCCCGCTATCTGACCGAGCACATTCTTCTGGCGACGCGTGACCGGGTCGCCGTAGTGACATTCCAAGAGCATCAGGTCGATGTCCGCGTGCCTTTCACCCGCTCGTTCGACCGCGCCGCGGCCGGGCTCAGACAGATCAGGCCGCAGGGACTGACGCCACTGGCCCAGGGGCTGTTGGCTGCACTCAGCTATCTCGATGAGTCGCGCGCCCGCAACCCGATGGTGCTCCTGGTCACCGATGGCATTCCGACCGTCCCCGAGTGGACGCTCAACCCGATCGCCGATGCCTGCCGGGCCGCCGAGGCAGTGGCCAGAAGCCGCGTCCAGTTCGCGTGCATCGGCCTTGAGCCGAACCGGGACTTCCTCGAGCAACTGACCCGCGCGGCGCACGGCCGCCTGCACGTCGTCAGTGAACTCGATCGCGACCGGATGGTCGAGATTGTCCACCGCGAACGGGGGTTGTGAGGGGAAGGATTTGTCCGGTCCGCGTCAAACTCTTGTCATGCTGGCTCGTTGGCTGATGCCTTGACGCCGGTCTGCGGCGGAAGTGGGGTGCATATCAAGTGGCAGCGGTTCTGACTCTGATCCTGCTCGTTGCGGTGGCGATCTTCGCCGTCGAGAATGCGGGCGCGGTGGCGCTCCGGTTCGCTGTCTGGACGTTCAACTCTTCGCTGGTCTACGTCGTTCTCGGCGCGCTCGTGGCTGGCATGCTCGCGGCGTCGATCTTCTGGTCCGGGAAGCTGCTCGCCATGCGTCGCCGGCTGCGCGAGCTGGACTTGCGGGCGCGGCGCGCCGACGCGGATCTGGCGGCGCTGCGGAACCCGTTGGCCGCAGGCACCGCTGCCGACGGCCACACACAGTCGCACGGCGCCAAATCGGCGACGCCGGGCGGCATCTAGACGGGCTGGGGCAGGTTACGACAGCGCCACTAGCTGGCGCTTTGTTTGTTGTCTGGGGGAGGTCCTGAGATTGCAGGGGGACAGGGTGTGGCGGATTGCGACGGTCGACTCCCTGGCGGTGCAGTGTCTGGCGCGCGAACTTGCCCTGCCGTTGCCACTGGCGCGCGTTCTGGCGGCCCGTGGCTGGCGCGAGCCGGCTGATGCGCTGGCGTTCCTGAGCGATGACAGTCTGCCGGGCCCGGCCGGACTGCCCGACCTCGAGCCGGCGCTGGCGCGCATCACTGCGGCCGTCGACCGGGGCGAGCGCATCACCGTGTACGGCGACTATGATGCTGACGGCGTGACGAGCACGGCGCTGATGTGCCGCGTCCTGCGGCGCCTTGGCGCCAACGTCGACTACTACATACCGAGCCGCCTCGAGGAGGGATACGGGCTCAACGCGGGCGCCATGCAGGAGATCGCCGCCCGCGGCACGCGCCTGGTGATCACGGTCGACTGCGGCATCTCGGCGGTGGCCGAGGTGGCGGAGGCGACGCGGCTTGGCCTCGAGGTCATCATCACCGATCACCACACCCCCCAACCGGAGTTGCCGGCGGCGCTCGCCCTGATCAACCCGAAACTGCCGTCGTCGCACTACCCGCTCGCCGAACTTGCGGGCGTCGGCGTCGCCTACAAGGTCGCTCAGGGTCTGATCGGCGACACGGCCGCCGACTATCTCGACCTGGTTGCGGTCGGCACGGTCGCTGATGTCGTGCCGCTCATGGGCGAGAACCGGACGCTGGTGCGAGCCGGTCTGAAGCTCCTTGCTGCTTCCGGGAACGTCGGTCTGCAGGCCCTCTGCGCCGCCGCCGGCGTGGAGCTTGCGGATATCAGCGCCGAACGGGTGGCGTTCGGCCTGGCGCCGCGGCTGAACGCCGCCGGACGGCTCGGCGATTCACGCACCGGCGTCGAGTTGTTGCTCACGGATGATCCGGCGGTGGCGCGGCAGCTCGCCGGCGACCTCGACCGGGGCAACCGCGAGCGGCAGAAGATCGAACAGACGATCCTCGACCAGGCGGTCGAGTTGGCCGAGCGCTCGGTCGACCGCGAACGGGACCGGATCGTCGTTTTGGCTGGCGACGGCTGGCACCACGGCATCATCGGCATCGTCGCCTCGAAGATCAGCGAGCGGTATGGGCTGCCGGCGATTCTGCTCTGCCGCGACGGCGATGTCGCTCGCGGCTCTGCCCGCAGTACGCCGGAACTGAACATGTTCGAGGCCCTGACGGGCTGCCGCGACTTGCTCGACCACTACGGCGGGCACGCGCTGGCCGCCGGCCTGACGCTGCCGGCGGCGCGCGTCGACGAGCTGCGCCGGCGGTTGAATCAGTTGGCCTGGCAAGCCTACGGCGAGACCATGCCGCAGCAGGTGCTGAACATCGACGCCGAGGCGACGCCGGAGGAACTGACGCTCGATCTCGTCACCGCGCTGCGGCAGCTCGAACCGTTCGGCGAAGGCAACGGACAGCCGCTGTTCGTCTGCCGCGGCTTGTCCGTGGTCGAGGCGCGCTCGGTCGGCAGCCGCAATGACCATCTCAAGCTGCGCCTGCGGGCGCGCGACCGGCGCAAGGAAGACCTCGACGGCATCGGCTTCGGGCTCGGCGGTCTGGCGGCCAAGTGCGAGCCCGGCGCTGTCTTCGACATTGCGCTCGTGCCTGAGCGCAATCTCTGGAACGGTCGGGAGCGACTGCAGCTGCGCATCGTCGACATGCTGCCCGCGGGCTCGCAGCGGGCGGGGGCGATCATCAGCCTGCAGGGCGACGGCCTCAAGGCGGCGCTCGACGAGACGGCAGCGGTTGGGGAAGCGCGTGCCGCTGCGGCCCGCGGTGCCGGCAGCGGCGCCGACCGGCCCGCCAGCGCTGAGGCGTCGGCGCTGGTCGAGGAGTTGTTCGCCCAAGCTTCAGAGTTGCTCTATGATGATGTCTACCGGCACATCGCCGCCCGCCAGCAGTTCTTCACCAAAGTCGCCGGCGTCACGTTCGCCGGGCGGCAGGCCGCGGTCGCCGACTGCAGCGAGGGCGAGCGCCTGATTATGAGGCGCCAGCCGGACAACCCGGTGGACGCCAACGCCATCGCCTTGCTTCGCTCTGACGGTCGTCAGGTCGGCTTTCTCAACGCCCGGCTGGCGCGCAATCTGGCGCCGCTGATCGACGCCGGCGCAGCCTACGATGTCACTGTCTCGCAGCGCACCGGCGGCGACTCCGGACGCAGCTTCGGCCTCAACATCTTGATCGAGCGGCGCGAGGAACTGGCCGCCGGCGGCGACCCCGGACTCCTGGCCGGGCGCCTCCGCGACGAGTTGGCGCGCCTTCAGCCGGCAGAGCGCAATGAGCGCATCCGGCGGCAGCTCCTGGGTGACCATACTTACAGGGACAAGCAACTTGAGGCAGTCGCGGCCCTCGAGGCGGGCGCCAGCCCGCTCGTCATCATGGGCACCGGCCGCGGCAAGTCGGTGATCTTCCAGACGGTCGCGGCCAGGCGGGCGCTGACGCCCGGCGCCGTCCGCCGCGTGACGATCGTCGTCTACCCGTTGCGCGCCCTGGTCAACGACCAGTACGAGAAGATGCGCCAGCGTCTCGGAGCGCTCGGCCTGCGCGTCCTGAAGGCCAACGGATCGCTCGCGGCGGGGGAGAAGGAGCGCGCGCTGGCGGCGATCATGAGCGGCGACGTCGATGTCATCCTGACGACGCCCGAGTACATTGAATACCACGCAGACAAGTTCCGCCGGCTGGCCGAGGCGATCGCGCTGTTCGTCGTCGACGAGTGTCACCACGTCGCCATGTCGACGCTCAGTCACCGTCCGTCATACCGGCGCCTCGACTGCATCCTCGATCAGCTCGGCTGGCCGCAGCGGCTGGCTGTCACGGCTACCGCCGGCGACAGCGTCGCGGCAGACATCACCGCGCTCCTCCGCCTCGACCGGCTGCTGATTGACCCGCACGTGCGGGCGAACCTCGAGCTGATCGACCGCCGCAACCGGCCCGACCGCGACGCCACGCTGGCCGACATCGTCCGGACGGGCGACAAGACGATCATCTACGTGAACAGTCGGGCCCAGGCGACACGGCTGGCCGAAGACCTGCGGAGAAGGATTCCCGAACTGCGAAACGAAATTCTCTTCTATCATGCGGGGATGACCGATACCCAGCGCCAGGCGGTCGAGCGCTACTTCGCCGGCGGACTGCTCCGGTGCGTCGTCTCGACCAGCGCCTTCGGTGAAGGCGTCGACATCACCGACATCCGCAACGTCGTCCACTACCATCTGACGTTCAACCAGACCGAGTTCAACCAGGAGAGTGGTGG
>JBLNDB010000076.1:0-17990 GCA_050261235.1 Chloroflexota bacterium | reverse complement strand
CAGGTAGCCTGCTCGTAAAGCAGGTGCTACGCGAAATCGCTCGCGGCAGTGCGTTGACGGCTTGAGCACCCACAACAACGTAGACTTGTGTTGAAGCACCTACTGATTCTTGACACGGCCTACTAGTAGTCTGCACCTTGCCAAATGCCCTCACACCGTGTAGAATGGAACAGTGACTGAAGCAAGCTTCTCGGCGTTGTTCGAAGGAGGTGTGCGAGATGGCCAAAATGTGCGACGTTTGCGGCAAGGGCGTTGTCTTTGGGCGTCAGGTCAGCAAGCGCAAGAACAAGACCAACCGCCCGTGGTCCCCGAACATCCAGAGCGCTCGCGTGCTCGTTGACGGTAAGGTGCAGAAGCTGAACGTTTGCACCCGCTGCCTCCGCTCGGGCAAGGTCCGGCGGGCAGTCTAGATCAGGGATCTCTCGGTCAAAGAAGGAAAAAGGGATTTGGACGTCTGCGGCGTCCAAATCCCTTTTTGCTTTGCCGCCTAGGAGCGAGGTTCCTTGCTCTGACGGGTGAACGCACTGACGATGCGCGCCAGGAACCGCGGCAGCTTGATGACATAGAACCTGATGGCCAACCGTCACGACCTCCTTGCGGGCCGCAGTTGTGATGGTGCGGCGTCCTGCCGGTCTTTCGCACCATCATATGGGACCGCCGGCCGGATGGTGACACCCCTCCTCAGGCGTGCAGCACGTTGCGAAGGCGCTTGTAGAGCAGGAAGACGATCAGGCTGTTCAGTCCTGCTTTGAACAGATTGAACGGCAGAATCGCGCTGATGACGATGGGCAGGCGCTGCTCGGCCGGGATGCCCCAGAGCGCCAGCAGGAAGAACAAGTTGGCGGCCGCCATCACCACGGCCTGGGACACCGAACCGGCAATCAGGCCGGTCAGCGCGCCGGCGCGAGTCTTGTTGCGCTGGTAGATCAACCCGGCGACGACGATATAGGACGAGCCGGCAAGGAACATCGCCAGCGTCCCGACCCAGCCGGTCGTGTTCTTCGGCGAGAACATGAACAGCAGGCTCTTGAGGAACTCGGTGGCGAGTCCGCCGACCGGGCCGAGCGAGAAGGTCGCAAGCATCGCCGGCACCTCGCTCGGGTCGTACTTCAGGAACGTCGGGAACAACGCGGCGATGGGGGTCTCGACGTAAGTCAGGAGAAGGCCGATGGCGGCGAGGATGGCGATGCGGGTGGTCCGCTGCAGGGACTTGTTCACGATTACCCCTCCTACAAACAAAGGATGCCCTGGAACAAGCGTTCCAGGGCAGAGTCAGGCGTGGGCAGACGGAGCCCGACCTTCTTCCATCCAGACTGTACTGTCGGCCCCGGAATCGCACCGGGTCTGCCCGAAATCGGGCTCGCGGGCTAGCCTTGTCGGCATCACCGCCGGTCAGGAGTTGGGGCGGACGCCCCTCACCTTGCCCTGAAGATCGCTGATCCAGTATTCGATTGACAGTGCCAGTATAGCAGCCGCGCGAACCGCCGTCAACCTCTCACAGCGTGCGACTTACCGCCTTCAGCGCGGCGATCGCAGCCTGCATGTCAGTGGCGCCGAACACCGCGGTGCCGGCCACCAGCATAGTCGCGCCGGCGTTCGCGAGCGTCGCGGCGTTGTCGGCGTTGACACCGCCGTCGACTTCGATCTCGACGTCGCGTCCGGTTTGACGCACGCAGCGCGCCGCCTCGCTGACTTTCACCAGCGCCGCCGGGATGAACTTCTGCCCGCCGAATCCAGGGTTGACGCTCATGATCAGCACGAGGTCGACGCAGTCACTGATCAAGGGCAGCGATGACAGCGGCGTTGCAGGGTTGTACGCCACGCCGGCCCTGACGCCCAGTTCGCGAATGCGCTGGAGCGTGCGGTGCAGGTGCACGCACGCCTCGCAGTGGACAGTGATGATGTCGGCGCCCGCGGCGGCGAAATCGGCAAGGTAGCGGTCGGGATCGGCGATCATGAGGTGCACATCCAGCGGCAGCCGGGTCACGCGACGCAGCGCCGTGACGGTGCCCGGCCCAAACGTGATGTTGGGCACGAACTGCCCGTCCATCACATCGACATGCAGCAGGTCCGCACCCGCCGCCTCGACGTGCCGGACCGCGCCGGCCAGGTCGCTGAGATCGGCTGACAGAATCGATGGTGCGATCCGCGTCATGTCAGTATCTCCTTTCGGTTGCCGCGACTTGCTCGAGGATCGTCACGTAGCGCTCATAGCGCCCGGCGTCAAGCTGACCGCCTTCATACGCCGTCTTGACGCCGCAGACCGGTTCACGCCAGTGGAGGCAGTTGGCAAATCGGCAATCGGCCTCGAATTCGGCGAACTCAGGGTAAAGCGCCTTGAGGTCCTCACGCAGCATGCCGGCGAGTTCGAGGCTGGTGAAACCGGGTGTGTCAGCGACGAAGCAGCCGCCCGGCAGCGGCAACAACTGGACGTTCCGCGTCGTATGCCGACCCCGCCCGACGCGCTGGGACAGCTCGCCAGTACGCAGTTCAAGCCCGGGCAGAAGCGCGTTGGCCAGACTCGACTTGCCGACGCCGCTGAGGCCGGCGAACACCGTGACGCGGTCGCGGAGCGCCGCCCGCAACTCGTCGAGGCCCATGTCCCGCTTGGCGCTCACGCCGACGGCGACGAAACCCGCCCGCCGGTATGGCCTGAGAATCGCCTCGACGTCGTCCGGATCAAGCTGGTCGACCTTGTTCAGGCAGAGCGCCGGACGGAGCCCGGCACGCTGAGCGACGATCAGGAAGCGGTCGACCAGCAGCAAGTCGAGCGGCGGCGTCGTTGCCGTGAAGACTACCAGCGCCTGATCGACGTTGGCGACCAGTGGCCGCTCAAGAAACGTCTGCCGCGGCAGGATATCCTCGATGACGCCCTCCGACTCGCTGATCGGCGAGAACCTCACCTGGTCGCCGACGGCGAGGCGATATCCCCCGAGCCGGAACCGGCCGCGCGGCTTGCACTGGAACTCCCGCCCGGCCCGGTCGACACTGTACAGGTTGCTGTGGGCCCGGATTACCCGGCCAATCTCCATGACTGCCATTACCCCCGGCCAGAGTGACCTGCCTACCTGAGTTCCTGCTCCTGCTGGACGACCCCGTCGACCAGCCACTTGGCATTGGCCGTGACACCGGTCCACGTGACCTCGATCGAGGCGCGCTCGCCGGGCAGCCGATAGGTATCATCGATCGTCCGCGTGCCGCGGCTGTCTGTCACGACCAGGGTGACCCGCACGCGGTTGCTGCCCGTGCCAGGCACGGTGAATGAGACTGTGCCGGTATGAGTCGTTGGCGCCCCGCTGCCGTCGCTCAGTGTCAAATCGACGGCCATTCCAGGCGTGATCGGCGTCCCGGGCGCCGGCGACTGATCGATGACAGTCCCGGCCGCCCGTGGATCGGGGACTTCGGTCACCTTGCCGGGCTGGAGTCCGAGGGCCGTGAGACGTGCCCTGACATTGGCAATCTGCTCACCGCGGAAGTCCGGCAGCCCTGCCGCGGTCGGCGGCACGCGGCTGACGTCGATGTCGACGCGCCCGTTCTTCTGGATCGGGCTGCCCGCCTTCGGATTCTGATTGACGACATAGTCGGCGGGAACGTCTGTACTGGTCACATAGTTGACGTTCGGCTCGAGTCCCGCCCCGCGCAGCAGGATCTCTGCCTCCTTGAGACTCTTGCCGATGACATCAGGGACGCCGCCCTGGATGAACTCGGGCCCCTTGCTCAGCCACAGCTTGATCACCCGGTTCGGGCGGACAATCCGCGGCGGGGCTGGATCCTGTGCCGTGATCGAGTTGGCTGGCAACTCGCTGTAGACCTCGCCCACGACTTCTGACTTGAGCTTCGCATCGGCCAGGATCTGTTGCGCCTCGGTTATGCTCTTCCCCACGACCGGCGGTACCTCGACCGTGCCCGGGTTGATCCACATCATGATGCCCCGCACGAGCAGCGTGATGAGCAGCACAGCCGCGGCCGCGCCGCCGATCACAGCGGCCCGGCGATTGGGGCGGTATTGGGGCTTCTTGCGCTTGCTGCTGCGCGATCGGGCCGCCTCCCCTTCGAACAGCAGGAAATCCTTCTCAACCTGTTCCTCAGTGAGCTCCGGCTCGCTCGCACCGGGGAGCGTGCGCGCCACCCGCCGGAGGTCCGCAAGCATCTGAGCGGCGCTCTGGTAGCGCTTCTGCGGATCCCGCTCGGCCGCTTGCATGACGACGCGCTCGACGTCGGCGGGAATCGTCGCGACAGCGTCACGCGGCGAGGGAATGCGCTCCTGAACATGCCGCAGGGCCACGCTGATCGGGCTCTCCCCCTGGAACGGCACCTTCCCGGTCAGCATTTCATAAAGCACGATGCCAAGTGAGTAGATGTCGGATTTCTCGTCGGTGACACTGCCACGGGCTTGCTCCGGTGCGAAGTAGTGCACTGACCCGACAATGCTGCCCGAATGGGTCAACGTTGCACTGGCGGCCGCTCTCGCGATGCCGAAGTCGCTGACCTTGGCGTGCCCATCCTTGGCCATCAGGATATTGTGCGGCTTGATGTCGCGATGGATGATCCGGTTGCGGTGGGCGCAGACAAGCGCGTCGCAGATCTGAGTCGCGATCGCGATCGCTTCCCTGACCGGCAGCGGGCCCTCGCGGTTGATTTTCTCCTTCAGCGTCTCGCCCGGCACGTACTCCATGACAATGTAGTGGATATCGCCCTCGTGACCGACGTCGTAGATGCTGACGATGTTCGGATGAGACAGGCTGGCGGCTGCCTGCGCCTCGCGGCGGAACCGCTGCACGAATTCCTCGTCGCTTGCATATTCCGAGTTCAATATCTTGACGGCAACCTTACGCTCAAGCAGCCGGTGATTGGCCAGGTAGACAGTGGCCATGCCGCCGGCGCCGATTCGCTGCAGGATTTCATAACGCCCGCCGATAACGCGCCCTATCAAGGCTGATTCACCTCTCCCCTGGGTCCGGGCTAGCGGAGCGAACCGATGTCGGCCACGACGACTGTGATGTTGTCGTACCCGCCACGTTCGTTGCTCATTGCGACAAGCTGGCTTACCGCGGCGTTGAGGTCGGTTCCAGCCAGAACAGTGTTCATGATCTCCTCGGCCGACACCAGGCCGGTCAGCCCGTCGCTGCAGACGACCACCCGGTCCCCTGATTCAGCCCGCTCTTTGAACACGTCGACGCGGGCCTCGGGTTCGAGGCCCAGCGCGTGGGTGATGACATTCCGTTGCGGGTGCTGCATTGCTTCACTCTCGGTGAGCGACCCTTTGCGCACCAACTCGCCGACCAGCGAGTGGTCGTCAGTCAACTGCCTGATGCTGCCGCCGCGGATCAGGTAAGCGCGCGTGTCGCCGGTGTGCCCGACATAGAGATACTCGCCGTCGAACACGACTGCCGTGAGAGTCGTCCCCATCCCTTCGGCCTGACGCCGCTCACTCTCGGCGAGAATCGCTTCGTTGACTGTCCGGATCGCCTGGCCAAGGAAGACCGCCGGCGCCCCGCCGTTCTCCCATGCAGCCCGGACGCTCTGCGAGAGGATCTCGACGGCCATCCGGCTCGCGACATCGCCGGCCTCGTAGCCGCCGACGCCGTCTGCCACCGCCCACAGCCAGAGCGGACGGGGTGAAGTCAGCTCAAGCGCGCAATAGCTATCTTCGTTGACTTTTCCCCGGCGAACCAGGCCTACGTCGGTTAGGGCTGCTGCCACTGCCATCCGCTTTGCCTCCGGTCTCAGTAGTCTCCGACTGATGCGCTGCCATGGCCCGCCAGCGCAACTGACCGCACGCGGCGTCGATGTCGCCGCCCATCTCTCGTCTCACAGTGGCGCCAACACCACGCTCCGCCAAGATGCTCTGGAAACGCGCGACCGCGGCCGGGCCGCTCGGTCGGAGCCCGCGCTCGACTACCGGGTTGATTGGGATGAGGTTGATGTGGCCGGGGAAGTCCCGCACCAGATCAGCCAGTTGCCGCGCCTCACGCGGCGAGTCGTTGACCCCGT
This sequence comes from Chloroflexota bacterium, assembly GCA_050261235.1. Lineage (GTDB taxonomy): Bacteria > Bacillota > Sulfobacillia > JBFLWA01 > JBLNDB01 > JBLNDB01. The sequence continues at coordinate 11,996 of JBLNDB010000076.1, read as the reverse complement.
CGATCATGGCGTATTCGAGAGTGACACGCCGGCCGGTGACCCGCGCGTATTCGGCACAGGCGGGTATCAATTCGGCCAGCGGAAAACGGCGGTTGACGGGCATCAGTTCAGTCCGCAGCGCGTCATTCGGCGCATGGAGCGAGACGGCGAGCGTAATCGGCATTCCTTCGCCGGCCAGACGGTGGATGGCCGGGACGATGCCACAGGTCGACAAGGTCATCCTCCGATAGCTGATGCCGAACGCGGCCGGGTTGTTGGCAAGGCGCAGGAATGCCACGACGTTGGCGTAGTTCTCAAGCGGCTCGCCGGAACCCATCAGCACCACGTGCGTCACCCGGTCCGCCGGCAACTCGTCACCGCATGCCAAGAGCTGATCGGCCATCTCACCCGGGCGCAAATCACGGGCCAGCCCGCCGAGGGTCGAGGCGCAGAAGGCGCAGCCCATCCGGCAGCCGGCCTGAGTCGAGATACAGACAGTATTACCGTAGTCGTGGCGCATGAGAACAGTCTCAATCGCCTGGCCGCCGACATCGATCAGCAGCTTGCTGGTCAACCCGTCGGCCGACCGCTGCCGCGCAAGCAAGGGCCGCCGTTCGACGGAGCCCCGCTCGTCAAGCGCCTGCCGCAGGGACAGGGGCAGGTTGGTCATCTCGGCGAACGAGCCGACCCGCTTCACATACAGCCAGTCCATCAGTTGCTTGGCGCGATAGCCCGGCTGACCCAACTCGCTGAGGAACGACCTCAGCTCGTCCTCGGTCAGCCCAATCAAGCGTGTGCGACCGCTCATCAGGTGCACCCTTCCATAGCTTATTCTAGTCCCGACCGGGGTTTCCTGCCGGGTTCGGCCCGCCGGCGCCTCACCGCAGCCGGCGCAGCCGGGCGATGAAAAAGCCGTCAATGCCGTGTCGATGCGGGTATGTCTGGAGCCACCAGCCACCGTCGCCGACCGCGTCCGACAGGCTCGTCGGGACGTGCGGCTTGATCTCGTCAGGGGCCAGTTCGGGGTGGGCGGCGAGCAGCGCCTCGACGACCGACTGGTTCTCGGTCCGGCCAATCGTGCAAGTGCTGTACACGAGAATGCCACCAGGTCTCACACACGGCAGAACGCCGGCGAGAATCTCCGCCTGCAGGCGGGCCAGCTGCGCTGACCCGGCGGCTTCCTTGCGCCACCGCGCGTCTGGCCGGCGGCGCAGGGTGCCAAGGCCGGAGCAGGGAGCGTCGACGAGAACGCGATCGGCCCATCCCGGGTGCAAGTCGCCAAGTGACCTGGCATCGCTTGCCACGGTCTTGACGCAGGTGATGCCGAGTCGCCGGCAGTTCTCCTCAACCCGCCGCAGCCGGTCGGGTTCGACGTCGGCGGCGAGAATCTCGCCGATATTCGCCATCTTGTCGGCCATTGCAGCGGTCTTGCCACCCGGCGCGGCGCACGCGTCAATCACACGCTCGCCCTGCTGCGGCGCGACGATGTCGGCGACCAGCATCGCCGCCTCGTCCTGGACGACGAACTCCCCCGCACGGTACGCCCTAAGACCACTCAGGATATCGAAGCCGCTGATTTCGAAGCCGTCGCTGAGGTGACGGAGCGGTCTCACGGTCACACCGTCAGCCTCAAGTGACCGCTGCAGGGCGGCAGCGGTCGTCCGCAGGTGGTTGACACGTACCGTCAGCGCTGGCGCTTCGTTGTCGGCCCGCAGCAGAGCCTCGGTCTCGGCCTGGCCGAGTTCGCCGAGCCAGCGTTCGACCAGCCAACGCGGATGCGAGTAAGTGACGGCCAATCGCTCGGCCAGCGTGACGTCGGCGGCGTCAGCCGACGGCAGCGGCGGCGGGCCTTGCCTGACGAGGTTCCGGAGTACACCGTTGACGAGCCCGGCCGTGCCCTCGTGACCATAGCGCCGGGCCAGCGACACGGCCTCATTGACGGCGGCCGAAGCCGGTATGCGGTCGAGGAACAACAACTGGTACGCGCCCAGCCTGAGCGCGGAGCGAATCCACGGAGTCAGGGCCGACAGAGGCCGCCTGAGGAAGGCCGACAGCACATGGTCGACCCGCCCGAGTTGGCGCAGAGTCCCGAACGTCAGTTCCGTGGCCAATGCCCGTTCCGGCTTGCTCAGTCCGCCGGCGGCAAGCTCGCGGTCCAGCGCTTCGCTGGCAAAGGCGTGCTCGCTCTCGACACGGACGAGCGCCCGCAGAGCAGCCTCGCGACCGCTCGCCGGCGCTGCCCGGTTCGTGTTAGCGTGTTTCGTGGCTGCAGCCTCCTGTAGTCGCTGTCCTGTGCGCTCAGTCGCGCCGGCGCGCCAGAGCCATCAGCCGCAGCATCTGCGCCAGCGCCATCGCCGTGGCGGCGACATAGGTCAGCGCTGCGGCGCTGAGGACCGCCCGCGCGCCCTGAAGCTCATCGCCGGCCAGGTAACCCTGCCCCTCCAGCAGTTCGATGGCACGGGAACTGGCGTTGAACTCGACCGGCAAGGTGATGACCTGAAACACTACTGCCGCGCCGAACAGGATGATGCCGAAGTTCATCAGAAAGCCGGCGCGCATGATGATGCCTAGGAAGAACAGCGGCATCGCCAGAGTCGAGCCGAACTGCGCGACCGGGACGAGGTTGTTCCGCAGAGCCAGCGGCGCATAGCCGACGCCATGCTGGATCGCGTGCCCGGCTTCATGGGCGGCGATGCCGACGGCGGCGATCGACGGCTGGTAATAGACATCCGGCGAAAGGTAGAGCGTGCGGTCCCGCGGGTCGTAGTGGTCGCTCAGGCGGCCCTGAGTCGGCGCGATCCTGACATCCTGAAGTCCGGACTCGTCAAGGAGACGGCGCGCCGCGTCGGCACCGCTCAAATTGCGCGAGTTGCGCACGCGGCTGTAGCGGTTGAAGGCGCCGGACACCCTCGCTTGCGCCCAGAGCGCAAACAGCAACGCCGGCAGAACATAGACGATGAATGTCGAATCGAACCCCCAGCCATAGCCATACATCCTGCTCATTCCTCCCATCGACGGTCTTGTCGGTAATACTCGCCGAAGGCCGCGTTTGTCGCACTCCCGGACGAGGAAGGCTCACTTTCCAAGCTCGGTTCCAGGCGGCAGTTCGTGGCCGCGGAGGTACTCGCCGGCGGCCATCCGCCTGCTGCCTTCGGCCTGCACTTCGGTCACGCGCAGGACGCCGCTTCCGGTGGCCACAGCGAACCCGGTCGCGTCGGCTGCGAGCACCACGCCCGGCCGCGACGACGCTGGCGTCTGATCGCTGATTACCTCCGCCCGCCAGAGCTTGAGACGCTGACCGGCCAGTGTCGTGTGGGCAACCGGCCAGGGATTGAGGCCGCGCACCTGCCGGTCGATTTCGAGCGCCGAACAGCTCCAGTCGACCCGGGCGTCCTCACGCGACAGCATCGGTGCATATGTGGCTTTTGTCTCATCCTGCGGCGTGCGGGTCGCGGTTCCGGCAAAGATGTCGCGCAGAGTCGCCACGAGCAACTTCGCGCCTGCCTCGGCCAGCCGGTCGTGCAACTCACCCGCGGTCTCGCCGGCGCCGATCGGTGTCGGGAGACTGCTGACGATGTCGCCGGCGTCAAGCCTGCGCGCCATGTGCTGCACGGTGACGCCGGTCTCCTGCTCGCCGCGGATGATTGCCCAGTTGATTGGCGCGGCGCCTCGGTACTTGGGCAGCAATGAAGCATGGAGGTTGTACGCTCCGAGACGCGGCAGCGCAAGCAGACTCTGCGGAAGAATCTGCCCGTAGGCGACAGCAACGATGCACTCCGGATTCCAGGCCGCAATCGCCGCCAGCGCCTGCTCGTCGCGGACCGACTCCGGCTGCAGGACAGGCAGTCCGGCATCCTGGGCCAGCAGCTTGACCGGCGGAGGTTGCACCGCCAGACCGCGCCCCCGCGGGCGATCGGGCTGGGTCACGACACCGACGACGGTGAAGTTGTCCTCAAGCAAGGCCGACAGCGAAGGCACCGCGAATTCGGGCGTGCCAAAGAACACGACGCGCGGCGTCGGCTTGGGCGTCTCGCGGATAGTACGCGCCCGATCGGTGAAGATGACGCCGTCGAGGTGATCGATCTCGTGTTGCAGCGCGACTGCGAAGTAACCCTCGCCGTCAATCCAGATCTGCCGCCCGTCACGATCGAGCGCCTTGACCCGGACCTTCTGCGCCCGCTCGACCTCACCGACATAGCCGGGGACCGACAGACATCCTTCCCAATCGAAAGCGGACCCCTCTCGCTCGACAATCTCGGGGTTGATCAGTTCGACCAGCCCATCGCCGACGTCGATCACGACGATGCGCTTGCTGACGCCGACCTGCGGCGCCGCCAGGCCCACGCCCGGAGCCGCGTACATGGTCTCGGCCATGTCCCTGAGCAGTGCTTTGATCCCCTGATTGACGAACCGCACCGGTTTTGCGGGTCTGCGAAGCACTGCCTCCTGCGCCTTGTCACGGACCTTCAAGATTTCCAGAATCATCGCCTCGCCCCCCTCAGCCTCTGCTCAGAGCATCGCCAGCGGATCAACGTCGAGCACGACGCGGGCGTCGCCTGGCAACCCGTTCGCCATCAGCGTCCACAGGCTCCGTTTGGCCGCCGCCACGCACGCCGCTCGCTGCCTGGTCTTGATCAGCACCTGGACCCGGGTTCGACCGCGCAGTCTGGCCAGGGGCGCGGGCGTCGGGCCGAGGACCTCAGCCCCCGGGTCGACCCGCGGGATCTCACTCGTCAGCAGTATTCCCACCTGTTGGGCCGCCCTGGTGGCGTCTGCCCCGCTGCTGGCGCTGATGACCACATTGAGCAGGCTGGTGAATGGCGGAAAAGCCAGCGTCCGCCGCACATCCAGTTCGGTGCGGTAGAACGTCTCATAGTCGTGATTCTGCGCCGTCTGCAGAGCGTAGTGATCCGGAGCGTAGGTCTGGATCACGACCTCGCCGGGAAGGTCGCCGCGACCCGCCCGGCCGGCTACCTGCGTGACGAGCTGGAAGGTCCGCTCGCTGGCCCGGAAGTCGGGCAGGTTGAGGCTGGTGTCGGCGGTGATGACGCCGACCAGCGTGACGCCGGCGATGTCCAGCCCCTTGGCGATCATCTGCGTGCCGACGAGAATGTCGATCTCGCCCGCCGCAAACGCGCTGAGAATCTCTTCATGACTGCCCTTGCGGACGGTCGTATCGGAGTCCATTCGCGCGACGCGAGCGTTCGGAAACAGCCGCCGCGCTTCCTCGGCGACGCGTTCGGTGCCGGTGCCGAAGTGTCTGATGTGCCTGCTGCCGCAACTGGGACAGACATTCGGCGCGCGTCGCGTGTAGCCACAATAGTGGCACGTCAGCCGTCCCTCGCCGAGGTGCAGCGTCAGCGCGACGTCGCAGTCCGGGCACTTGATGACATGGCCGCAGTCGCGACAGAGGAGAAAAGTCGAGTATCCCCGCCGGTTGAGGAACAGCAGCGACTGCTCGCCGCGCGCCAGTCGCTCGCCGATGGCGTCCGTCAACCTGCGACTGAAGATCGTCCGGTTGCCCGCTGCGAGCTCCTGACGCAGGTCGACCAACTCGACGCTGGGCAGGGGGCGCGAGTCGATGCGGCGCGTCAGGCGGAGCAACTCCAGCTCGCCCGTCTCGGTACGATAATACGTCTCGAGGGCCGGGGTTGCGCTTCCAAGCAGCAGCGTGGCACCGTCAGTCCGCGCCCGTCGTGCCGCCACATCGCGCGCCTGGTAGCGCGGCGTCTCCTCCTGTTTGTACGATATTTCGTGTTCTTCGTCAAGGATAATCAGGCCGGGCCTGGTGAGCGGGGCGAACACCGCTGAGCGCGCGCCGACGACGATATCCGCCTCGCCGCGCTGGATGCGCCGCCATTCATCGTACCGCTCGCCGGTCGCCAGGCGCGAATGCAGCACCGCCACCCGGTCGCCGAAGCGACCCTTGAACCGCGCCACCATTTGTGGTGTGAGCGAGATCTCCGGCACCATGACCAGCGACTGACAGCCGGCGGCTTGCGACGCGGCGATCGCCTGCAGGTAGACCTCCGTCTTGCCGGAACCCGTCACGCCATGGAGAAGAAAGCCGCGGCCGGGAGCGTCGATGAGCCGGGCAAGCGCCCGGGCTTGCTCGTCAGTCGGCGGGAGCGCTGTCGTCGGTGCGAAGCGCGCTGCGGCTGCCGGGTCCCGTCGCTGTTCGGCCAACGTGATGCGGACCGTGCCACGTCCGGCCAGGGCCCGCGCGGCAGCTGCACCGGCCGGGCCAAGCGCCGCCAGTGGGCAAGGGCCTCCCTGCAGCTTGCGCAAGACCTCCGACTGCCGCGGCGCCCTGGCGAGCAACCGCCTGATCTCGTCCTCACTGACCGGCCGAGTCAGCTCCGCGACCAGTCGGGTCTGCGACGTGGCGCCGGTCGCAGCCGCCGTACTGACGCGAGCCAGTCCAGCGGCCAGCAGCCGGCGCAGGACATCACCCGCCACTGGGCCGCCGATGACCGTCAGTGCTTCATCCCAGGTCACCTCGCCGGCCACGGCGAGCGCCTCGTGGGCGAGCTGCTCCCGCTCGCCCAGCTTGCCGGCGGCGACCAGGGCAGCCAGCCGCTCCGCATCGGCCACGGGCGTCACCAGTCGGCGCGTCAGACTCCGCCGCCCGGGAGGCAGGAGGGCACGCAGGGCTTCGCTGAGGTAGCAGGGAAACTCGTCGGCGAGCCAGCGGGCAAGGGCGACGCCGTCGGCAGTCAGGTCGGGCTCGCTGCTGAGGAGCCGCTCGATCGGCTTCCGGCGTTCGATGTCAGTCGCCTCGGTCAGTCCGACCACGAACCCCTCGACTCGCTGCCTGCCGCCGAACGGGACCAGCACCCGCGAGCCGACCCGCACCATTCCCTCCAGCCCGGCCGGGACATCGTAGTGGAAGACGCGATCAGTGCCCGGCGCGGGCACATCGACGACCACTTCAGCGATCATCCCGACCATCCCCTTTCGGCGTCACATAACGAAACCAGCTGTCAGGCCTTCGCCTCGGCAGCTGGCTTTACCTGCCGCACGCTGGTCGTGGCATCACTTTGGTCCGAGCAGCGCGCCCGCCCGTTCGATGATGACGCCAGCGAGTTCGCGCTTGCTCATCTGGGACAGCTCTTCTTTGCGGCCATCACGGAAGATGAGGGTGGCGATGTTGGTGTCGACGGCGAAGCCGGCACCGGGACGACTGATGTCGTTGGCGACGACCAGGTCGGCGTTCTTCTTTGCCAGTTTGCGCTTGGCGTTCGCGGCCAGGTCCTGCGTGTCGGCCGAGAATGCGACCAGAACCTGTCCGTTCCGCTTGCGCTTGCCCAACTCGGCCATGATGTCGGGCGTGCGAGCCAATTTGACGGTGAGGTCAGCGTCGCCCTTCTTGACCTTCTGCGGCGAATAGACGGCTGGCCGGAAGTCTGACACGGCAGCGGCGCCGATGATCAGGTCGACCTCCGCGGCGCGCTCAAGGCATGCGTTGGCCATTTCCTCCGTCGTAACGACGGGCACGAACTCGACGCCGGCGGGCGGAGCGACCTCGGCGTGCGCGCTGACCAGGATGACCCGCGCACCGCGCTGTACCGCGACCTCCGCCAGCGCGTACCCCATCCTTCCGGTGGAAGGATTGCTGATGAAGCGGAATGGGTCGAAGGGCTCCCGGGTGGCGCCGGCGGTGATCATCACGGTCCGGCCTGCCAGAGTGGCCTGGCGCGCCAGCACGTCAGCCAGGCGCGCGACGATCCGCTCCGGCTCCGGCAGCCGCCCACGACCGACGGTGCCACACGCCAGCCGCCCCTCATCGGGTTCGATGACCTCGTAGCCGAGACCCCGCAGCTTGGCGAGGTTACCCTGAACGATCAGGTTCTCGTACATGTTGACGTTCATCGCCGGCGCAAGCACGACCGGCGCCTTCGTCGCCATTACGACCGTCGTCAGCAGGTCATCGGCGATCCCGGACGCGATCTTGCCGATCACGTTGGCCGTTGCCGGGGCGATCAACAGCGCCTCGGCACGTTCGGCCAGGGCGATGTGCTCGACGTTCCAGATCTTCGGCTCGCTGAACATCTCGGTGTAGACGGGGTTGCCTGACAGGCTGCGGAACGTTAGCGGCGCCACGAGCTTGGTCGCGGCTTCGGTCATGATGACATAGACATTGGCCTGCAGCTTCGTCAGCCGGCTGACGATCTCGGCGGCCTTGTAGGCCGCGATGCCGCCGGTCACACCGACCATGATCGTCCGATTCTGCAACATCTGCTGCCCCTCCCCAGACGAAAACCCCCGGACTTGCGCCCGGGTGGTTTGACTCCGCTACTTGACGCCGCCCTGCGGGGCGGTCAGTTTGACAGTCCCGGCAACTATCTCCTGCATGGCGATAGTCACTGGCTTGTTCGACTTTGAAGCGACCAACGGCGCATCGCCGTCCATGATCTCTCGTCCCCGGCGGGCCGCGCCGACCACTAGCAGATACTTGTTCGGAACGGTTTTGACCAGTCTGTCGATGGATGGGTCGACGATCGACAACCTCACCTAGCCCCCTTCTGCAAGTAGCCATCGAGCCAGTTGGCGTCAAGACGGCTGACGCGGCGGCGTTCGGCGCTCAGGATCGCCTTCAGCTGTGAACAGGCGTCTTCGATGGTGTCATTCATGATGAGATAATCATACCCGGGGAGCGACTGTATCTCCTCACGAGCTCGCGCCAGACGCATGACGAGGCTTGCTTCGGTCTCCGATCCGCGTTTGCGGATGCGTGCCGCCAGTTCAGTCAGTGACGGCGGCAGAATGAACACCAGTGCAGCCTCTGGCAACTGCCTCTTGATGCTGCTCGCGCCATTCACCTCGATGTCGAAGATGACATCGCGTCCCGCCACCAGCAGCGACTCGACATCACCGCGCAGCGTGCCATAGAGATTGCCGCAGTACTCGGACCATTCGAGGAAATCGCCCGCTTCGATGCGCCGTTCGAAGTCCGGCCGCTCAAGGAAATGGTAGTGAACACCGTCAACCTCGCCGTCCCGCGCCGGTCGCGTCGTGGCCGAGACCGAAAACGTCAGGTCGGCGACCTCGCTCAACAAGGCCTGAACCAGCGTCCCCTTGCCGGCACCGGATGGGCCTGAGACGACGAAGGGAATTCCGCGTCTTGTCACGTTGTCCCCTCCCGGAGCAGGCTACTCGCCGTCCTCCTCGTCATCGGCATCAGTGTCGCGGCTGGACAGCCGGTTGGCAACGGTCTCTGGCTGAACCGCCGACAGGATGATGTGATCGCTGTCAGTAATGATGACCGCACGAGTGCGGCGGCCGTACGTGGCGTCGATCGACATGCCGCGGTCGCGCGCTTCCTGCATGATGCGCTTGATCGGGGCCGACTCAGGACTGACGATTGCAACGATGCGGTTCGCGGAGACGATGTTGCCGAAGCCTATGTTGACGAGCTTGATGTCCATGGTTACCCTCCTAGGCTTTGCGACCGAAACGCTCCAGCAGCGCTTCCTTTTGGCGCTTGCCAAGGCCTTGGACGCGCCGCGCCTGGTCGATGCCGATTTCGTCCATTATCTTCTGCGCCGTAGTCTTCCCCACGCGCGGCAGCGACGCCAGCAGGTAGGCCACCCGCATCTTGCCGAGGACTTCGTCGTCAGGCCTGTCCAGGATCTCGCCGAGGCTCATGTTGCCCTTCTTCAGTTTCTCCCGGATGTCGCGCCGGCGGGATCTCATTTCCTGCGCCTTCTCAAGCGCCCTCTTCTTCTCGGCAAGACTGAGTTCCGGTAGCTTCAAGCGCGTTCCCTCCTACTCGATGTTTTGAGCTTGCTCGCGAATCTTCTCGAGTTCGCTCTTCACCTCTATCACGAGCGCCGTGATCGTTGGATCACTGACCTTCGAGCCGGTGGTGTTGATCTCCCGGTTCATCTCCTGAAGCAGGAAATCAAGCTTCCGGCCGATGGCCTCGCTCGCATTGAGCATGCTTCGCAGCTGGTCGCAGTGGCTTCGCAGCCTGACCAACTCCTCGGTGATGCCGACGCGGTCAGCGAAAATCGCGACCTCCATGGCCAGCCGCTGCTCGTCCACTGCATTGGGCGGCAACAGCTCGGAGAGTCGGTCGCGCAATTGGTTCCGGTAATCTTCGACCATCGCCGGGGCGCGAGCCGCGATCCGTTCGGTGTACTCCTCGATCACCGCTGCCCGTGCGAGGAGATCCTGGGCCAGCCTGGCCCCTTCCGTCTCGCGCATGGCGACCAGTTGATCAAGCGCCGCCGAGGTCGCCGTTTCCAGCACCGCCCAGACGGCGTCGAGGTTCTCCGGGACTTCTGTCACCTTCAGGACATCGGGGAAGCGTGCGATGAAAGCAGCGTCAATACCGGAAGAACTGCCTAATTCTGCTTCCAATTCCTTGCACGCCTTATGATAGGCCAAGGCCAGGTCCTTGTCAACCTCCACAATTCTGCGCCGTAGACGCGATTCCTCCCAACTCAGGAAAACATCGACTCGCCCCCTGACGACCCGCTTCGCCACCAGGGCGCGAACCCGCTCCTCCAACGCGACAAGTTCCTTCGGGAACCGCGTTACGACCTCTGAGAAGCGATGGTTGACTGACTTCAGCTCGATGACGACAGTGCCGATCTCGCTGCTTGCCTCTCCCCGTCCGAACCCCGTCATGCTCCGTACCATCAGTTTCCATCACCACCAGTCAGATTGTTGCCGCAGGTTCTGCCAGGTATGCGGTTCAGCCCTGCTCGAATTCAATGTAGACTCGCGGCACGCGTTTGCTGACGTTCGTCAGTATCTCGTAGCTGATCGTGCCGACAGTCCGGGCCAGATCATCGGCGGTGATGGATTCCTCCCCTTGCCTGCCGATCAGCGTCACTTCGTCGCCGATGCTCACCCCACCGATGCGGCCGACATCGACCATGATCTGGTCCATGCAGACGCGCCCGACGATCGGTGCGCGCTGGCCGCGGATGAGGACTTCGCCCCGGTTTGACAGGAGCCGCGGGTAGCCATCGGCATATCCGAGTGGGAGCGTCGCGATCCGCGTCGTGTCGGCCGTGCGATAGGTGCAGCCGTAGCCGATGGTCGTCCCGGGAGGCACCTGCTTGACCCAGGCGACCCGGGTCGTCCAGCTGAGCGCCGGCCGGAGGTCGAGGTCGGTCCGGACCTCGTCGGACGGGTAATAGCCGTAGATGCTTATCCCCGGCCGCACCAGGTCGTAGTGGAAATCCGGCATCTCAATCGTCGCCGCGCTGTTCGCCAGATGCCGATAAGTCGGTCTCAGGCCCGCCGCAGCAAGATCGGACAGGGCCAGCTCGAAGCTCCGCCGCTGCTCCCTCGCGTGCGTCTTGTCGGCCGCGTCGGCCAGGGCGAGATGGCTGAACACGCCTTCGACGTCAAGCGCCGTGAGGCTCAGGCAGAGCCGGGCGAGCGACCGCAGCGCGTCGCCAGGCGGCAGGCCGAGTCTGCCCATGCCGGTCTCAACCTTGAGATGAACCTTGGCCCGCTTGCCCAGTTCATGGGCGGACGCGTTCAGCGCAACAGCCAGCTCGGGCGTGAACAGCGCAGCCGTCAGGTCGTTGCCGACCACCTCGCCGGCCCGCGCGGGATCGATCGCTCCCAAGACGAGAATCGGGACAGTAATGCCCGCTCGCCTGAGTTCGACGCCCTCCTCGACAATTGCGACGCCGAGCATCGCTGCCCCGGCCGCCAGGCAGGCCTTGGCCACCGGGACGGCACCGTGGCCGTAGCCGTCCGCCTTGACAATGGCCATCAACGTGCTGCCGCTGCGCGCCGCGCGCCTCAGTTCGCCGATATTGTGCCGAATGGCGCTGAGATCGACAGTTGCTCGCGTCCAACGAGCGAGGTCTCCGGACAATGCTGCCACCTCCCGACGAACGGCTAGACTTCTTCTGCCCGCTGCAACGAAGTTCCTGCACACGGGCACGAGTCGCAGCTACCGGCGGCAGCAGAAAGCGGGAGGCCCAGGCCGCCCCCAGCCCCAAACGGGTATATATTTAAGGGGGGACCCAGTCTGCCGATGCGGGCGA
>JBLNDB010000075.1:0-17927 GCA_050261235.1 Chloroflexota bacterium | reverse complement strand
TCGCGAATCGTGCCGCTGACGAGATGGATCGTCTGCGGCACGACGCCCAGCAGGCGCCGCCGTTCGGCCGGCCTGACCCACCGCGGGTCGATGCCGTCGATGGTGATGCTGCCGTCCCAGGGCGCATAGACGCCGGCGAGGACACTCAGCAGGCTCGTCTTGCCGGCGCCGGTGCGACCGACGATCGCCACGCGCTGTCCGGGCTCGACGACCAGGTTGATGTCGCGGAGAATCACCCGCGGCCGGTTGTAGCCGAAACGCAGCCCTTCGATGACGACGCGGCCGGGAGTCTCATCCGGCAGCGGCAGCCAGGCCGGCCGATCCTCTGCCGGCTGCTGCAGGACTTCGTTGATCCGCTCGGTGCCGGCGAGCGCCTCCTGAATCGTCTGCAACTCGTCGCTCAGCGACGTCAACGGGTTGAACAGGCGCGGCACCTGCTGGGTGATGAACGCGACCAAGGTGCCGGCGCTGACAGCGCCGATGGTCGATCCGCCGGCGAGGATGACGCCGACATAGACGAGGGCGGCCGTCAGCAGGCCGCGCAGGATATCCATCGCCGGCGTGAAGTACGAGTTGAACAGACTGGCGCGGTTGGCCGCCACCAGGTAGCTGCGGAGGTGACCGGCCAGCAGGCCGGCGAACGCCCCCTCCTGGCCATAGGTATGGATGACCTTGATGCCGCTCAGGCTCTCTTCGAATGTGCTGTTGATCTGGCCGACCGTCTGGCGCGTCCGCCGCTGCGCACCGCGGATGTTGCGGCGGAAGAAGTCGGTGATGGCGATGATGACCGGCACGACGGCGAGCACGACCCAGGTCAGGCGGGCGTTGAGGGCGAACATCGGTCCGATGACCCCGAGCAGTTTGCAGGCGTCGGCGACCATGCTCACGACGCCGGCGGTGAACAGCGTGTTGACCGCCTCGACGTCGGCCGTCGAACGGCTCATGATCTCGCCGACCGGAGTGTTGTCGTAGTAGCTGAGGCCAAGGGCGCGCAGATGGCTGGTCAGAGTGAGGCGCAGCCGGTGGAGGATGCCCTGGCCGACGATGGTCGTCAGGTAGTCCTGGCAGAAGCCGACGGCGCGTTGCGCGACCAGCGCCAACAGATAGAGCGCGGCCAGCAGCCAGATGCCGGTGTAGACGCCCTTCGCGATCTGGTCGTCGACCACGCGCATCAGGATGAACGCCGGCACCGACTCAAGCGCCGTCGCGGCGGCGATCACCAGGGCGAGGAGGGTGAGCCGCGCCCACTGCTCGCGCAGCGATCCGCGGATGACGCCCCAGACAGTCGTCGGTTTCATCCCTCATGCGCCTCCATCCATTCCTGCGCCCGGAAGATGCGGGCGTAAGTGCCGTCGCGGGCCATCAGCTCGCTGTGCGTGCCCTCCTCGGCTACAGTGCCGCCGCTCAGGACGTAGATTCGATCGGTGTGGACGAAGCTGGCGAGCCGGTGCGAGAACATGATCACTGTCGTGCCGGCGAATGCCTCCCGCAGGCGGGCGATCATCTTCCGCTCGGTGGCGAGGTCGACGGCCGAGAACGGGTCGTCGAGGATCAGCAGCGGTGTCCGCGGGTAGAGCGACCGGGCCAGGGCGATGCGCTGCCGTTGACCGCCCGAGACCCGCACACCGGCTTCACCGACCGGCGTCTCGAACCCCTGCGCGAATGCCGGCAGGTCGTCGCTGACCGCGGCGATCCGCGCCACCTCTTCAAGCCGTGCGCGATCGGCCACCGACAGCGGCCGGAACGAGATGTTCTCGGCTATCGTCGCCGAGAAGAGGAACGCCTCCTGCCCGAGATAGGCGATGCGACGGACCTTCTCCTGCGGGCTGTAGTCCGCCAGTTCGCGACCGTCATAGACCAGGCTGCCGGCATAGGGGTAGAGGCCCGACAGGGCCAGGGCCAGCGCCGTCTTGCCCGAGCCGATCGGGCCGGTGACGCCGATCCAGGCGCCGGGCGGGATTGTCCAGTTGAGGCCGTTGATTGCCGGTTTCGTGGCGCCAGGGAAGGTGAAGCTGAGGTTCCTGGCAACGATCCGCGTGCCGCCGGTCGCGGCCGGCGCCAACTCGCCGTCGGACTCAGGGACCGCGGTCGCTGCGGCGACTCGGCTCGCCGAAGGCGCTCCGCGCAGGCCGGCGTCGGCGAACGGACTCGTCACACGGCTGTCCAGCACCGCCCGGCCGTCCGGCCCGAGCAGCTTGGTCTCGATCCGTTTCCACGCCGCGGCGCCGATGTAAGCGCGGTTGATCGTCCGCGCCGCCATCAGGGTGCGGGTGGACATGGCGACGAACATCATCAGGAAACTGGTGAAGGCGCCGACGGTCCAGCGGCCGGCCAGCACATCGCTGCCGCCCCAGCCGATGACGACGATCACGCCGAGCGAGGCGACAACCGAGTAGACGGGCACGACGCCCCCCTGGAGCAGCGACAGGTTGATGCCGGCGCGCCGCAGGCGGTCTGACAGCACGTCGAAGCGCGCGCCGAGGTCGTCTTCCCGCCCGAGCAGGCGGAAGATGCGCACACCGCTGATCGTCTGTTGCAGGTGGCTGTTGATCGCCGACGCGGCCTCGCGGACCTTCATGGCGCGGGCGAAGATGCGCGGCCCGAGCCACTGGGCGAGCCAGACGGCGAGCGGGATGGCGAGCGATGCCACGAGGGTCAGGCGCGGCTGGATGAGCAGCAGCGTGACGAAGCTCGACGCCATCATCAGGCCGGTATCGAAGATCTCGGTGACCACCCCGCGCACGACATCGGCGAAGCTCTGCACGTCGCCGACGGCCCGCGACATGATGTCACCGATCTTCTCGCCGTCGAACCGCGGCAGCGGCCAGGCGAAGACAGTCGCCAGCAGGTCCTCCCGCAGGCGGGCATTGAGCCGGTTGGACATGACGCGGAAACCGTAGCGCTTGCCGGTCCGGCCGAGGGCGTAGATGGCGATCCAGAGCATGTAGATCCAAACGTAGCGCGTGATCGTCGCCATCAGGGCCGGCGTCCGGCCATCGCTCGCCAGTCGGGCGGCCGCATCGACCACCCGGCCGAGCATGATCGGCGGCATGACGACGCTGGTGTTCATGACGACGCCGGTGATGGCGCCGAACGCGAACCACCACCGCTGTTCCCAGATGTACTTCCAGAATGTCTGCTGCCGCAGGCGTGCCATAGTTCGTCCCTCTCCCCGGCGCCACCGGCGCCGCGCGTGCTGCGAATGGATACTTAGTCGTTGTTCGCCGCCGCTGTCTGTCTGCGCTTGGCGTTGTGTACCGTCTCCCAGGCGAAGCCGAGCAATCCCGCGACCATCAGCAGGCCACCGACGCTCACCTTACTGTTCAGGCTCTCGCTGAGCAGGACCAGAGCGCCGATGACGCCCCAGAAGATCGACGTCGACGAGATCAGTCCGGCCCGGCCGGCGCCGATGTGGCGCATGGCCGCGTAGAACAGGGCCAACGACAGCCCGAGCGATACCGCACCGCTGGCGAAGATGCCCGGGATGACGCGCAGCGGCACGCCGAGACGATTGCCGCCAGCCAGCGTCAGCAGGCCCATCACCAGTCCGGCGGCCAGCGCTTTGACGCAGACCAGCGTCACCGGCGGGATGTCCTCGCCGAGCAGGCGGCCGAGGTTGTTCTCAGTGCCCCAGCCGAGGTAGCCGAGCGCAATCAGGATGTTGCCGAGGGCGCTGCCAGCGAGCAGGCTGCCGCCGGCCTCCGGCCAGGACATCCAGATGCCGCCGGCGATGATCGCCAGGCTGGCGAAGATGGTGCTCAGCGTCAACCGCTCGCGGAAGATCGCGAAGGCGAGACAGGCCGTGAACACGGCCTCCATGTTGATCATCAGGACTCCCTGGACGCCCGACGTCAGCTCAAGTCCGATGAAGTACAGACTCGGCCCGATCACCGACCCGGCCAGCAGCCAGAGCGCGAACGCCCACCGCCGGGTGAGCCTCAGCCCGCGCGCCTTCAGCGCCCAGGGCAGAAGCGCCAGGCCGGCGGCGAAGTAGGTCCAGGCGCCGGCGGTCAACGCTGGCACGTCGGCCACCAAGAGCCACTTGTTGAGGACCGTGAACAGACCGACCAGAGCCGCGGAGCCGAGTGCCGCAAGGTAGCCGATCAGCGGCCGCGTCTGCGCAGCAGCAGTCATTGCCGTGTCCCCCTTCGGCTAGATCGGTCGGCGCAGATAGCTGCCAAGCGCGTCCTTGATATCAGCCAGCATCTCCCGGACGTCGTCAGCGATGTCCGGCTGGTTGACATAATGGTCGACGTGGTTCAGCACCACCGTCTGTGCTACCTTCTTCATCGCCGCGCGCACGGCTGAAATCTGATGGAGGATGTCGGCGCACGGCTCGCCGGTCTCGGCCATTTTCTTGATCGCCCGGACGTGGCCCTCGATGCGGGACAGACTGTGGATGACCTCCGCGTCTTGGGGATGTTGGTAGCTCACGTGGCACCCTCCCATTCTCGCCGCATCCCCCCCGGGGGGATGCCGACAAGTCGAGTATCGCACCCCGCGGCGAGGCTGTCAACCCCGCGCGAAGAAAGCCCGCCCGCGCTGACGCCGCGGCCTGTTTCAGGCGAAAATGCCGGTCGTGGCGCTGGTCTCGCGAACCAGACCGGCGCCGTCGCGGTGGAGCAGGATGTGCCGCTCCCAGGTCGTGTCCTCGTGCGGATAGTCGGCCCGGTAGTGGGCGCCGCGCGACTCGGTCCGAAGCGCCGCCGCGGCTGCGACGGCTGCAGCGCTGTACCAGAGGCCGAGGTTCTCCGTTGCCAGCAGTAGATCGCGCCGCTGTTCGATCTTCTGGCGCAGCAGCCGGTCGGCCAGTTCGCCGAGGCGAGCCAGACCGGCCGCCAGTTGTGCGGCCGTGCGCACCGGCAGCAGGCAATCGGCCGCCACCTGCCGCAGTTCGCGACGCAGCTCGCCCGCGGGGACGGCGTCTGCGGCATCGACATTGCGGCGCCATCGCGCAAGCCAGTCGTCCGCCGTCCACGCCGCCGGCAACGGCACCGGCAATGCCGCCGGCAGCGCCGGAGCCGCGGTGGCAGGCGTCCCGACGGGGGCCGCCGTGAGCGGAGCGAGTCTCAGCGGCGCCACCGAATCGCCGTGCGCGTGCCTGGCTGCGGCGTTGCCGGCGCGGCTGCCGAACAGGATGCAGTTGGTCAGTGCGTTGCCGCCGACGCGATTGGCGCCGTCGACACCGCCGGTCACCTCGCCGCAGGCGAACAGGCCGGGGATTTCCGTCTCGCCCTCGGTGCCGATCGCGACGCCGCCCGGGAAGTAATGCTCGACCGGGTGCAGCGGTACCGGCTCGGACCCGGCCGGGCGCGATTTCGGGAACATGCGGGCGATGGCCGACAGGTGATGGTTGCTCTGCCATACCTCCGGCGGGATGTCCTCCAGGTGGAGGAGCACTTCGCCTCTGGCATTGGCGAGCGCGATTGCCACCGTGCACTTGTCGCGGGCCAGCAGGTTCGCCTCGCGGCCGGAGCTGATGCCCTCGCGGGCGAGCATCTCCTTTAGGAACTCGCTGCCGTCCGGGCCGGTTACGCGCGCCAGGTCGATCGTGCCGAGGTCCATGAACCAGGTCGCGCCGCCGGGGATATCGATGCCGATCGGGTAGAACTGGACGAACTCCATGTCGAGCAAGTGGCAGCCCGCGTCGAGCGCCAGACGGTAGCCGTCGCCGCTGATGCGAGCCGGGTTGTCGGTGCGGGGGAAGAGTGCGCCGGCGCCGCCGGTGGCGAGGACCACGGACTCCGCCGGGAGAGTGAACCCCGTGCCGCTGTCGAGGTCGAGGCAGTCGACGCCGCTGACGCCCCGGTCACCGGTGATGATGCGCATCGCGGCGGTGTTCGGGCGGAACGACACGCCGGCGGCGCGACACGCGGCGGCCAGACCGTCGGTCAGCGACTTGCCGCCGAGCAGCGGCAGCCCCTCGGTCGGCGCGACGCCGAGCCCGCCGTTGCCGGTGCGGAACGGCACGCCGGCGCCGCTCAGGAAGTCGACGATAGTCGGCGCCTCGCCGGCGAACGTTGCCAGCAACTCGGGCACGTTGATCCGCCGCCCGGTGGCGAATGTCATCTCCCGGTGCTGCTCCGGCGACAGGCCGCCGATGCCGAGCGTGAAGCCGCCGCCCGCATAGAGCGTGCACGTCGCTGTCCCTGGCGTGACCTTGGACAGCGAAACGACCTCAACGCCGGCGCGGGCCAGGGCCAGCGCCGCGGTCAACCCGGCGGCGCCCTGACCGATGACCACCGCTCGCGGTCCGGTCCCTGTCGTACTGGTCTCTGTCAATCGTGACAACCCCTTTCGTCGGTCTCTCGGCGTTCGAGGAAGAGCGTGATCTCGCGGCGGTTGTGGAACAGGTGCCGGGCGCCGCGGATGACGAACGCGCGCTCGAGGATCGCCCGCACCGCCGCGATGGTCGGCCAGACGCGCCGGCCCATCAGCTTGACGGTGACGATCGCCAACCCGCGCGGGCGCAGCGCCGGCGCCAGACGGACGATCATCTCCGCCGTGTGCGTCGGCTCCCAGCTGATATCCGATGTCAGCAGATCGAAGCTGGCCGGCCGCAACCTGACGTCCTCGGCGTTCTGCTGCAGGAATGTGACCTGCGGCAGGCTCCGCACGCGCTCGTCCAGCAGTCCGGTATCGACGGCCGTGACTGTAAGGCCGCGCTCGACGAGCGCCGCTGTCCAGCCGCCCGGCGCCGCGCCAAGATCGATGGCCGACCGGACGTAGCTCAGGTCGACGGCGAACACGCTCAGGGCCTCGAGCAGCTTGCGCTTCGAGCGCGCGATGTCGTTGTCCTCGGCGCGGAACCGCATCATGCCGCCGGCCCAGGCCGACAGGTTGTCCTCGACGCGCGAGACGCCAACGTAGCCACGCCGGTCGGTGAGCAGCAGCGAGACCACCCATTGCGGCTCCCGGATCTCGGGCGTCAGCCCGGCTCCCGACAGGAGCGGGTCGAGCGTCTCCTTGACCGCGAACGGCGTGTAGTCAGTGCTTTCGCTCAGGCGGCGGGCCTGTACCGCGACCCTGGCGGCGGCGGGGACGGTCGCCAGCAGTGGCTGGGCGGCAGCGGCAATCGCCGTCAGGTCGTCGCGAGTGCCCGTCAATGCCAGCTCGGCGTCGACGGGGAAGATGTGGCGGATGAAGATCGGCGGGTCGCGGCGCAGTGTGCGGAGGATGTCGTCGCGCAGCCGGTCGAGCGAGGCCAGCAGCACACCGCCGCTCAGGGCGTCCAGGCGCACGGGACCTGGTGTGAAAGCCCGCCGCAGCTCATCGGCGGCCTGGGACATGAACTCGCTGGCGCAGCTGACGACAATGCGCTGCATGGATATACCTCCGCGATGGAAGGAATGAGTGTGAGCCTGGGCGAAGTGGAGACGCTGTCAGTTTCCGCGCGCGACAGGGCAGCCGCCGGTCCGCCGCGGCGCACGCGGGCAGCCCGCCGCGACTACAAAGGAGGCCATACCAGTGAAGGTCTTCATCTCCGTCGACATGGAAGGCATCAGCGGGGTCGTAGCCTGGGAGCACACCGAGTCCGACAAGCCCGAGTACGCTCGTTTCCGCCGCCTCATGACCGGTGAGGCCAACGCCGCCATCGCCGGCGCCATCGCCGGCGGCGCCACCGAAATCGTCGTCAACGATTCGCACGGCGGCATGAAGAACATCCTCATCGAGGAGATCAACCCGGCCGTCCGCCTGATCACCGGCAGCGGCAAGAAGGGCTCGATGATGGAAGGCGTGGACGAGAGCTTCGACCTCGTCCTGCTGGTCGGTTACCACGCCCGGGCGATGACCCGCGGCACGCTCGCGCACACCTTCACCGGCAGCGTCCGCAAGCTGGTCATCAACGGCCGCGAGGTCGGCGAGACCGGCATGAACGCGATGATTGCCGGCGCCCACGGCGTGCCGGTCGGACTCGTCACCGGCGACGCCATTCTCGAGCAGGAGGCCAAGGAGTTCTTCGGCGGCAACATCGAGTTCGCCACCGTCAAGGTCCCGATCGGCTCGTTCTCAGCCAACTGCCTGCCGCCCGAGAAGGCGCAGGAAGCGATTCGCGAGGCGGCCCGCCGCGCCGTCCAGCGCGCCCGCGATTTCAAGCCGGTTGTCCCGGCCAAGCCGGCCGTCTGGGAAGTCACCTGGCAGATTTCGGCCAAGGCCGATGCCTGCATGATGATCCCCGGCATGGAGCGCGTCGACGATACCACTGTTCGCTTCACCGCCGATGATTACCTTGTCGCGTTCCAGGCCTTCCGGGCCATGACATCCCTCTAGATTCGGAGGGCATGACGTTGAAGATCTACATCTCGGCCGATATCGAAGGCGTCAGTGGTGTTGTCGCGATTGAGCATTGCGACCAGAAGTCCGGCGAGTGGCAGCGCGCCCGCAAGCTGCTGACCGGTGAGGTCAACGCGGCCGTCGCCGGCGCGCTTGCCGGCGGCGCCAGCGAGGTGCTCGTCAATGACGCTCACGGCGGCAAGAAGAACCTGCTCATCGAAGCCCTCGATCCGCGGGCGCGCCTGATCAGTGGCGACCCGAAGCCGCTGTCGATGATGGCGGGCCTCGATGACACCTACGCCGGTGCCATCCTCATCGGCTATCATTCCCGCGCCTGCAGCACCGGTGTGCTCAACCACACCGTCAGCGGCCGCGTCCGCAAGCTCGTGGTCAACGGCCGCGAGGTCGGCGAGGTCGGCATGAACGCCGGCATTGCCGGCTACTTCGGCGTGCCGGTGATCATGGTCGCCGGTGACGATGTCCTTGAGCGCGAGACGAAGGACTTCTTCGGTGGCAACATCGAGTTCGCGACCGTCAAGATCGCCTGCTCGCGGTATGCGGCCAACTGCCTGCCGCCGGCGCGCGCCCATGAGCTGATCAGCGCCACCGCCAGGCGCGCGGTGGAGCGGATCAGCGAGTTCAGGCCGTACAGGGCGGGGACGCCGGTGACTTTCGAAGTCACCTGGCAGCTCTCGTCGAACGCCGACCAGGCGATGACGCTCCCCAGTGTCGAGCGCGTCGATGACACCACGGTGCGCTACACGCACCCCGATCACATCGCCGCCTATCACTGCTTCCGCACGATGGTGGCGATGGCGGGGTAGGCTGCCGCCGCCCGGTTCAGGGCTCCGAAGTCGGTGAATGCAGCCAACGGATAAGGCGTGCCGGTCGCGATGACCGGCACGCCTTCGATTGTCTGCTGGGGGCGCCGCGGCCATGACTGACAGGCCAAAGTCTCTGCTACCTGGCCTGTTCAAAGCTTCTACCCAACAACTGCTTCAGCGTCACCGGCTCGAGGCCGCGCTCGCGCAGGTCGGCGATCACATCCGGCAGGGCATCGATGGTCTGTGCCGCGCCGAGGTGCATCAGGATGATGGCGCCGTCGCCGGCCTTCGCGGCCCGGCTGATGATCGTCTCGACGCCCGGGCTCTGCCAGTCGAGCGTGTCGACCGTCCACATGATTGCCGCAGTGAATCCGTAGTCGCCGAGCAACTCGAGCATGTGCCCGTTCCATGCCCCGAACGGCGGCCGGAAGAAGGTCGGCTTCAGCGACAGGACATCGCTGAACACCTGCGCCTCCTGATCGAGTTCCGCCCGCACCTGTTCGTCGGTGAGGGTTGTCATGTCCGGGTGCGTGTAGGAGTGGCTCTCGACTTCATGACCGCGGGCGACGATGTCGCGGGCCAGCTCCGGATGGTCGTGGATCCAGGCCCCGCGGAGGAAGAACGTCGCCTTGACGCCGGCCTCGTCGAGCAAGTCGAGCAGCCTCGGCGTCAACTCGTACTCCCAGCCGGCATCGAACGTCAGCGCGACCCGTTGCCAGCCCGGCGGCGCGCTGGTCACGAGTGGCAGCCGGTAACGGCGGTCGATCTTGCCCCCGGTGGCGCCCGCCGGCGGCCCATCCAGCGGCGACGCATCGGCCGGCTGGCCGTCGTCCGCCGGCGGCTGCGCGCTGACCGGCGGCTGCGTCAGCGGCGTGGACGGCGGAGCGACGCGCCGCCAGAGCGGCCAGCGCAAGCTGCAGCCAGCGGCGGTCAGGACTGTCAGTACCGTCAGCGCAATCAGGCAGGCGACTCCTATGGCGCGCACCCGGTGTCTTGGGCGTCCGGTCATCGAAAATCCCCCCAGGGGACGTCGTGGTGAAGGTATTAGTATGGTTCACCGGAGAAACACTCATCATGCCACATTACGGTAGGAGGGGTGAGCCAATGGAACTCAAGGGAAGCAAGACTGAGGCCAACATCAAGGCCGCGTTTGCCGGCGAGTCCCAGGCCCGCAACAAGTACACGTTCTTCGCCAGCGTCGCCAGGAAAGAAGGTTACGAGCAGATCGCCGCGCTGTTCGAGGAGACCGCCGGCAACGAGAAGGAGCACGCCAAGCTTCTGTACAAGATGCTGAGCGGTATCGGCGATACGCCGAACAACCTCAGGCAGGCCATTGCCGGCGAACACTACGAATGGACCGACATGTACCCGACATTCGCCAAGCAGGCTGAGGAGGAGGGCTTCACCGAAATCGCCCGCGTCATGCGCGAGTTGGCCGAGATCGAGGAGCAGCACGAGGAGCGCTACCGCCGCCTGCTGGCCAACATCGAGCAGGGCGTCGTGTTCAGGCGCGATGGGGTTCAGCGCTGGCACTGCCGCAACTGCGGCTACATTCATGAGGGTTCGACAGCACCCGACAAATGTCCCGCCTGCGCCCATCCACAAAGCTTCTTCGAATTGCTCTGCGAGAATTACTAGCGTCGCACGCCGTCGATCCAGCCGCCCCGCGCGCGGGGCGGCTTTCTGCTGCCGATAGTACTTGACGGAACAAGTTGACGGATGGTTCCGTCACGCCGTCACGCCGTCACGCCAGGCGTGCTTGCCGGATTCTTAACCGCCCGATGTGGAAACAATGTCCGGTGTGACAGCAGCACGGTAAGGGAGGAAGCGAGATGTGGATCTGTCGGGTCTGCAAGCATGTCGTCATCGGGCTCGAGCCGCTCGACCACTGCCCGGTCTGCGGCGCGGGGAAAGAGAGGTTCGAGCGCTTCGAGCCGAAGGACCGGTTGACAGGCACGCGCACGCTGGCCAATCTCAAGCAGGCGTTCGCCGGCGAGTCGCAGGCGAACCGGCGCTACACCGCCTGGGCGCACGCCGCCGACCTCAGTGGCGACAACGACGCGGCGGAAGCGTTCCGCAAGGCCGCCGAGGACGAGACGCAGCACGCGCATGGCCTGCTCATCTGGATGGGCGCGGTCGGCGACGCGCGGGATAACCTCGAGCAGGCGGCGACGGGGGAAGAGGCCGAGGCGGCTGACTTCTATCCGCGGTGCGCGGCCGTCGCCCGCGACGAGGGGCTGACCGACCTGGCCGTCTATTTCGAGGCTCTGGGTCGGCAGGAGGGCCAGCACGCCCGCAAGTTCCGCGACGTCCTCGCCAAGAAAGCCGACAATCCGAGGGGGAATTGACGTGACCGAGATCAAGCTGGCCAACATCTTCCAGGATCGGACGTTCACCGCCACCAATGTCGCCAAGGTGCAGAACGTCCGCGGCGAGCGCCTGACCGCGGAGACATACTACTTCAAGCCTGGGCAGTCGCTGGCCTATCACCGGCATCCCGACAGCGAGCAGGTGTTCCTCATCTTCTCCGGCGAGGGCGTGTTCTACCTCGACTCGACTGAACAAGGCGGCAACACCATCGAACAGGTCGGCGAGACGTCGATCAGAGTCAAGGAAGGCAGTGTCGTGCTGGCGCCGGCCGGCCTCTGGCACCGTCTCGACAACACGGGCGATGGCGATATGGTCGTCGCTCAGATCAGCAGTCTGCCGACCAGCAGCATCCAGCGCAACCCGGAAGTGCATTAGGTGGCATATGATTGGACAACCCGG
Source organism: Chloroflexota bacterium (assembly GCA_050261235.1). Taxonomy (GTDB): domain Bacteria; phylum Bacillota; class Sulfobacillia; order JBFLWA01; family JBLNDB01; genus JBLNDB01. The sequence goes on along the minus strand of JBLNDB010000075.1, from coordinate 6,060 downwards.
GCATCCTACGGTGTGAAATCATCCGGGAGGTGGACCATGACGACCAAAGTCAAGTGCACCGTCGATACCTGCCACTATTGGGGCCAGGGTCACGTCTGCGAGGCCAACGAGATCGAGGTCAACAACCAGAGCGGAACCAGCACGAGCATGGGTTCTACCCGCACCGCCTTCACGAACTCGAGCGACATCAGCGCCAGCGGGCACTCCCACGCGACGACCTCCAGCGAGACGATGTGCCAGACCTACCGGCCCCGCAGCAGCTCGACCAGCCGCTAATCTCCGTTCTGATGCCCCTCTGAGCGAAGCGATCCGGTGCCGATGCACCGGATCGTTTCGTCACTTTAGTCGGCCTGACGGCCGTAGTCGGCGGCGCGGGCCTTGCGGCGGCGCGGCATCTCCGGCGGGTCGCCGCGGTGCAGCGCGTCGATGGCGTGGTCGAGCCAGAAGATGTGCTGCTCCTCATCGACCTGATTCGAGCGCATGACGTAGCGCAGCCGCTCGTCGCTGACCCGGTCGAGGAAGGTCTGATAGTCGTTGGTCGCCTTGCGCTCGATGGCGGCATCGAGCTTGAGCAGGTTGACGATTCCCGACGCCCGCGTGACGCGGGCCATGACCCTGCCGAAGCCGGGGGCGAGCGCCGGCAGCAGGCCCGGCCTGCCCCCGTTTTCCTCGATCAGTGCGGTGATGTTGTCGATGTGTCCCTGCTCGACTTCCTGCAGGCGGATGAGGCCTGTCTTCAGGGCGCCATCATGGACCATCGCCGCCTGGGCGCCGTACATCGCCACCTGTTGCCTCTCCAGGGCCAGGAACTCGTTCAGCGCGCGCAGCACGGCCGGTCTGTCGAACGGGCGGTCATGGGGCACGCTGCCGTCGCGCCCCGTGCCCGATGCGCCGGGCCGCGTCCGCGCGTAGCCTGTGAACATCGAGCGTAGCACCTCAGGGTTCTCGGTGACCGTGAGGTAGATGTGGAGCGCGGTTGTGAACGTGTAGAACAGCGACAGATAGTAGTGGAGCAGGCGGACCTTGGTGATCTTCACGTACGCGGGCAGGAACCAGAGGCTGGCCATCAGTCCCGGCTGGTCGAGGAGAATGCCGGTCAGGCCCATCGGGATCATGAGCAGGTCCCAGAGCGTGTACATCAGCTTCTGCCCCGGATTGTACTTGCCGTAGTAAGGATGCGTCGGCCTGATGAACAGGTAGTAGGCGATCAGGCTGGGCAGTTTCAGGACGTCGCCGGGCAGGAACAGGACATCGCGCCACTGGCCGGTGTACAGATAGTACCCGACGCGCGTCACCCACGTCAGGACGAGGACGATGACGGCCGTCTCCTTGAGGACATGCGCCGCCGCCATGCTCGGTACCAGGAAGGCGAGGCTCGGGTAGTGGATGTAGAGGCCGGTCGGGATGATGACCAGCATCGCCAGCGTGTGCAGCCAGTGGTTGATGCGGATGAACAACGAATGCCGCGAGACGTCGATGCGAGTCGTCTGCGCGGTGTTCAGATGACGAATGGCTCGAACCTCCTCCCGGCACTGATCACCTGGGTCGCGCAGGCGACGCAGAGATCGAACGATCGGATGACCCGGCCGAGTTCGATCGGCTGCGCCGGGTCGGCCACCGGCGTGCCGACGAGGGCGGTCTCGACCGGCCCAGGCACGCCCTTGCCATCGCGCGGGCTGAAGTTCCAGGCCGTCGGCGTGATCACTTGGTAGCCGGCGATCTGCCCCCGCCTGACCGTGAGCCAGTGTCCGAGCGCGCCGCGCATCGAGTCGATCGTGCCGACGCCGGCGCCGCTTGTGCGGCCGGTGTAGGGCGTGTAGACCGGCTCCTCGGGGTCGATCGCCTCAAGCCACTTGCCGAGCCATTCGCAGATCAGCGCCGTCTCGCGCGAGCGGGCAACGACCCGATCCATCGTCGATGGGCCGCGATCGTAATGCCCCGACAGGGTAAGCCGGGCGACCGGTCCCGTCTCCAGGGCGTGGCCGTTGTAGCGCGGCGCCTTGATCCAGGAGTATGCGCCCTCTTTGTTGTACTGCGGGATGGTCACGCCCTCCCGCGGGTGCAACGGCCCGCCGTCAGGGTCATACCAGGCGTGGGTCACGTCTTCACTGATGGCGCCATAGTCGACGGCTTCCGGGCGGCCGTCGAGGAGCACGCCGGGCGGGATCGTCCGCTCACCGGCCGACAGGGGGAACAGGCCGAAGCTGATGTAGCTGCGCGACCGGCTGCCGATGGTGAAGTAGTCCGGGTACGCCGCGGCGATCGCCTCAGTGTCCGGCAACATGCTGCCGTCGACGAACGCCTTGACCTCCTGCAGCCGGCGTCCGTACTCGAGCAGTTTGGTGACGCTTGCCTTGACCGTCGCGCCGCCGGGCACGAGGCCGTGCGTGTGCGGCGCCTTGCCGGCGAAGATGGCGACCATCTCGTGCGCCACCCGGCTGAACAGGAACGCCTGGCGGTAGCTGTCGCTGATTCGCTGCTCGATCGCCGGCGCCAGGCGGTAGTCGGCCTCGTAACGCGGCACGAACGGCGGTCGGTCGCCGAGGCGGACGTAGTCCGGCACGACCAGGAAGTAGAAGTGCCGGATGTGATTCTGGATGAAGTCGGCGCCCATGATCAGGTTGCGCATCAGATGCGCGCTCCTCGTCGGCGTCACGCCGTGCGCGTCCTCGACCGCCAGCGACGCCGCGAGCGCGTGGGCGGTCGAGCAGATGCCGCAGATCCGCTCCATGAAATACGGCGCGTCGGCCGGTTCGCGCTCGCGGATGAGGATCTCGAATCCCCGGAATTGCAGGCCCACCGAGTTGGCGCGCACGACCCGGCCAGCCTCGACTTCCACTGTGATGCTGTAGAGGCCGTTGCCGCGGGTCACCGGATTGACGGTGATCGATGTCACGCTCTGTCACCGTCCCTCTTCTTGCCGGGACCATGCGGCCGCCTGGCGCGCTTGTTCGCCGGCGCCGGGCGGGTCGCATGGCCGGGGTTCTTCTGGTTCTCGCGCAGCCGCCCGGTCAGGGCCGTCGCGCCGAGGTGCGCCGCGATGCCGCCGGCCAGCGCCCCGCCGGCGATCAGACTGGCCTGATTGACAGTCACGCGCTGGCCGAAGATGTGCGTGTCAGGCAGATGCTGAAAGAACGGGCCGATGTCCTGCGGCCACTCGTGGCTCGTGCAGCCGATGCAGGGCGTGTTGGCGCCGACCGGCCAGTTCATGCGGTTGTTCCACTGGCGCAGCGGGCAGTCCGATTCTGTCACCGGTCCCTTGCAGCCAATCTTGTAGTAGCAGCCGTCGTCCCCCGGCCGGACCGCGTAGTTGCCCTGCTCGAACTGTGTCCGGCGCGGGCACATCTGGTGGATCGTGCGGCCGAAGAACAGCTTCGGCCGCCGGTACCTGTCCAGCTCCGGCAACCCGTAAAGAAGGACATGAGTCAGCGTGCCGATCAGCCAGTCCGGGTGGACGGGGCAGCCCGGCACGTTGATCAGCTTCTCGTTGGGCACGATGTATGACGCCGGGCGGCTGTCGGTCGGGTTCGGCCGGGCGGCGTAGATGCCGCCGAACGCCGCGCAGGTGCCGGCGGCGATGGTGTAGCGCGCCTCCGCTGCCAGTGCGCGCGCCGCCTGCCGGGCCGAGATCGGCACCCCGCTGCGGGCGCCGATGATTGCGAATTCGTCGCGCGGCAGGGTCCCTTCGATGATGAGGATGTACTCACCGCGCCGCTCCGCGATCAGGCGATCGAGGTTGTCGACCGCCACTTGCCCCTGGGCGGCGGACAGCAACTGATCGAACTCGAGGTCGATGAGATTCCAGAGCACTTGCTCCAGCCCCGGCTCGGCGGCGTTGGTCAACGACAGGATATCGCCGGCGCAGGTGTCGCACTCGAGCCAGACGACCGGCGCATTCGTCTGACCGGGCCGCAGGGGGAACGCCCGGGCCAGCTCTGGCAGCAACAGACTGCTCAGAGCCACGCCCGAAGCGGTCTCCGCACACAGCTTGAGGAACTCGCGACGCGTCAGCAACTGCGACCGCCCCCAGGAATGAACTGGACACGGGTAGTATGGCCGGGGCCGCTGCCGACTAGCCCGTCGCGGCTTCACGGCCCAGCGCCCGCGCATAAAGAAGGCGACGCGAGCCAACGCTACCCGTGAATCTTGCGAGGAGGCGAGCCGCGTTGCCATCGCTCGGTCTGCCTGAACTGATCATCATCCTTGTCCTCGCGCTGATCATCTTCGGTCCTGGCAAGCTGCCGGACGTCGGTCGCGCGCTCGGGCGGGCGATGGCGGAATTCCGCCGTGCCGCCCAGTCCCCGCGCGAGCTGCCGCCGGATGCCTCTGACGAGCCGCAGCGAGGCGAGTCATGAGCTGGCGGAGCGCTGTCGGTTGGCGCCGCATGGCCGGTCTGCGCGGCGTCTTCGCTGCCGTCTGGCCGGCGGTCGACGTCGAGCGGCGCATGCCGCTCGCCGATCATCTCGCCGAGTTGAGACGACGGTTGATTCTGTCGCTGTTCGCGCTCGCCGCCGGCACCATCCTCACCTGGGGCTCGCTGCCCCGTCTCTATTCCTGGCTGGCGCGGCCGGCCGGGTCGCCAACGCTGATCTCGCTCAGCCCAGGCGAGGGGTTTGCCACCGACCTGCGGCTGGCCCTGTTCGGCGGCTGCTGTCTCGCCCTGCCGGTCTGGCTCGTGCAGGCGGCGCTGTTCGTGGCGCCGGCCCTCTCCGGGGCGGCCCGCCGGCGTCTGCCGCAGTACATCGCGGGCGTCCTGTTGCTGGCTTGCGGCGGCGCTGCGGCTGGCTATCTCGTCGTCCTGCCGGCCGCCCTTCGCTTTCTCCTTGGGCGCGGCGCCACAGCGGCAGCAACGATCCGGGCCGCTGCGGTGCTGTCGTTGTCACGCTACACGAGCTTCGTCCTGACATCGGTCCTGGCAACGGTCGTCGCCGCCGAGATTCCCGTTGTCCTGCTGGCGTTGGCCCAGCTCGGCCTGATCCGCGCTGACACCCTGCGTCGCAGGCGCCGCCAGGGCTGGCTCCTGATGGTCGTCGGCGCCGCCGTGCTCACACCGAGCACCGACGCGGTCACGCTCGTCCTTCTGGCCGGGCCGCTGATCCTGCTCTACGAGGTCACGCTGCTGCTGATGAAGGCGGTGAGGGCTTGACCCCGGTCTGCGATGTCCTCGTCGTCGGCGCCGGACCGGCCGGCGCCACCGCCGCTCGCGTCGCCGCGCAGGCAGGCCTCGACGTCGTGCTGATCGACCGGCACCGCTTCCCCCGCGACAAAGTCTGCGGCGGGCTGCTGTCGCTCCGCGCCCAGCGCGCCCTCGGGCTGGCTCTGCCTGAGTCGCTGATCCACGCCGCGCCGCGCGGCGTCCGCTTGGTCAGTGAACTCGGCCTGGAGGCCCTGGCGCTCGACCGCGGCCCCGTCGGTCACATCGTCAGTCGCAGCGAGTTCGATCACTTCCTCGTCGAGCGGGCGATTGCCGCCGGCGCGAAGTTCCGGTCGGAAGTGCTGATCGGCAGCCTCGGCAGCGCGCCCGATGGGCGCGTGCTCGCCGAGACGACCGGCGGCAGTTGGAATGCCGGTCACGTCATCGGCGCTGACGGCGCGTTCAGCACCACCGGGCTGCTGGCCGGCATCCGCCGCGGCTGGTCGGAGTGGGAGCACGGATTTGGTCTTGCCCTTGACATTCCGACCGGTCAGGACGGAGCCGGCCAGATCGGCGATGTCGTCGAGTTTCACCTCCAGCCCGTCCTGTGCGGCCTCGGCTGGGTCTTCCCGCGCCGCGACGGCGTCACTGTCGGTCTCGCCGGGCTGGCCGTCGAGCGGTATCAGCTGGTGGCTCAGTTCGAGCGTTTTCTCCGCTTTGCCCTGAACCGTCTCCACCTGCCCCGGCCGGACCGGCGGCCCCGCGCCTGGTACCTGCCAGCCGGCGGACGCAGGCGGCGAATCGCGCGCGGCCGGGTGTTGCTGACCGGCGATGCCGCCGGGCTGGTCGACCCGTTGGCGGGCGAAGGGCTGCACACGGCCCTGACGAGCGGTCGCCTCGCGGCTAAAGCGATTGTCTCGAGCGGC
>JBLNDB010000074.1:0-5002 GCA_050261235.1 Chloroflexota bacterium | reverse complement strand
CCTCCATGCTCTGCGGCAGCACTCTCAGAAGCTGATTCATCAATGCTCACCTTTCCCCGCCCTCGTCATGTGTACTAAATTCCGGGGTGGTCAGCTGTCTCCTCCATCTTGACACAGAGGGGACTCCTGCGACGACTTCTGCGCATGGAAATGACACGACGCCGAGGGCATCCCAGAGAAACGCCAGCGGCGGTGTCTCGAACATCGGCAGCAATTGACGCAGGTTGATTTGGGGCGCCAGCAGTGCGGTGTCGACAAATGCCAGGACGAACACCAGACAGACAATCGGTAAGCTGCAGCGCGCGAGCACCTCAAGCCCGCCGCCAAGTGTGTAGACAGCCGTGAGCGCTAGCGCGGCCGACAGAACCGCCTCAGGAGTGAACCTGAAGACGGACGTAGCGAAATAGTCGCCGAAATTGGTCAGTATGAGCGAGGCCAGGTGCATGAGATACCAGAGAAAGATCGCGCCGACGATCTTGCCGATGATCCGGCCGAAGACTTTGTCGCTGATTTCGACGAAGGTCATGCGGGGGAAGCGCAGACTGAGAGTCGTGATCATGTATGCCACAGGCAGCGACACAAGTGTACCGACCGCGACTGCCGCCCAGGCGTCGCGGCCGATGGCAGTACCGGGGGGCAGCAGCACCGAGCTTCCGAACAGGAAGCCGGTCATCAGGAACCAGACCTCGGCGCGGGAAATGCGGCCCGGTTCAAGCTGTCTCTTCATGCTCGGCCTCCTGAATCAGGGCATGGGGGAACCCGAACGACTTGGCGATCGCACCGGGCAGCAAGCGGTCAAAGAGGGCGCCGATTACGGTCGATATCCGCGGCACGTCAAGCATCAACGACTCGGCCACGGCCAAAGCGAGCGCCAGAACAGTGATGAGCCCGACAACAACGGCCGTGGCACGCTCTCTCCGGCGCAATAGACCGGGGACTGCCAGCCCCGCGGCAAGAGAATAGCCGATCAGTGTCGCAGCGGCGCTAAACGTGATCATCCGTCATCCGTCCCTTCAGCTGCCCGAGCCGTTCGGGTACTGCATGGTCACCCCGTTGCGTCTGATGCGTACTTTGGCATGGACGTCGACTTCAAGATGGGCAAACTGCTCTGACCAGTCAGGCTGCATGTCGCGCCATTGCTTCCGAAATGAGCGATGGAACTCGTCTGCGAAGCCGAAGACGTCTGCTCTCAGGCCCTGAGCTGCACTCACTGCTGCTCTGACGGTCTCCTCGATGTACCGTGCAGAATCGGTGCAGAGCTCGGCAATCAGAGCCTCGTCCGCAAGGGTTCCCGGTCGGAGCAACTGGTCGAAATTGGCGTTGGCCGTGATGCTGATCTCAACTGCCGGCTTCAGCCCGTTGAAGTACGGCCTGATGGTCGTGCGGGTGCCGCAGGCCGAAAGGACCGCCATTGGCACACCTTGAGCGTCTCCGGCGGTGATTGTCGCGCTACCCGTCCGACCTTTAGCCAACAGCAGCCCCCTACTCTGCGTAGTATCAAGGATACCAACCAGCTTGTCACCCAAGAAGACAGCAGTGCCGGCTATCTTCAGTGTCGGCTTGCCGCCAGCATCAGCGACGGCATCGACGAGAGGAGCAGACGCCGCACCGGAGTCCGAAGACATCGATATGAGCAGATCGGAGAGATCTGTCGCCGTGGCCTGACTCGTAACGGCCTGCTGTCTGAACAAGTAGTCAAGGCCGATCGCCGATCCGCGGCTCAGAGCGGCATCGGCGGCCAGCGCCTCGGCCGCACTGCGGGTGCTCACCGCTACCCACATCGTCTCGCGCGGCTCGGCCAGTCGTGTAACCACGTCGACTACCGGGCCGATGCCGTGTCTGGCCAGCGCCTGCCCGAATATCAGTACTTTCGTGTGCGCCACGAACGGAAAGCGGCTGAGGATGAGTCCCAGACCCTGAAACGCGTCGCGTGTCGCAGGGCTTGTCGAGTCGGCTAGCACGGTATCCTTCCCGGCCACACCTGAATCCCCATCGAACTGCGAGCCACCTGACTTCGGTACAACTACCTGAGCAGTAAGCTTGTACTCGCCGGTCTCGAGCCAGTCGACCCCGACGCCAGTGATAATCGCCAGCCTGCTCGTCTCGCGCCGGTCCCAGCACCCGGTGAGCAGCAGCGAGAAAACCAGTAACGCGCAGAATAGCGCACGACTGATTAGGCAAGCATTGTACCTCATCGCTTCTTCACCCTGCTGCGGCGCTTCGGCGGCTGCGGGGCCTGACCCGGAACTTGGCGCCGCACGTCGCGCTTGGCGATCCGCGCCGGCCGGGTGTTCATCGCCCAGACGGGAACGCGGACAAATGTGTCCTGGAGCAGGCCTCTAGGCGATGGCGGCATGACCGGAGCGAGATACGGGGTGCCGAATGACCTCAGCGAAGCGACGTGGGCGAGCAGCGCCAGCATCCCGAGGACGAGCCCGTAGCCGCCGAGGATGGCGGCCGGGATCGTCAGGAGGAGCCGTCCGACCAACCCGGCCTCGGTCAGCCACGGATTCAGGAATGAGGCAATGGCGGTCACTGAGACTATAATCACGACAGGCGAAGAAACCACTCCAGCCGAGACTGCGGCCTGACCGATAACGAGCACGCCGACGATGCTGACGGCCTGACCAATCGGCTTCGGCAGCCTGATGCCGGCTTCGCGCAGGATCTCGAACACGAGCCCGAGGCCGAGGACTTCGACGACAGTGGGAAACGGTGTCCCCTCCTGAGCTGACGCAATCGTTAATAGGAGCGAGGTTGGAATCAGCTGCTGGTGATAAGTCGTGAGGGCCACATAGATGCCCGGAGTCAGCAGGCTGATACTGAATGCCAGGTAGCGGAACCAGCGGACGAGATTGGCGTAGTAGACGCGTGAGTAATAGTCCTCGGGCGGCTGGAAGTTCTCCATGTAGACGTGCGGCACGGTCAGGACCTCAGGGCTGCCGTCGACGAGTATCGCGACCCGTCCTTCAAGAATTCGCGACGCGACAACGTCAGGTCGCTCGCTGTAGGCAACCGTCGGGAACGGCGTGAATGTCTGATCCTCGATGTACTGCTCAACGTAGCTCGACTCCAAGACACCGTCGACATCGATGCGCTTAAGACGCGCTTGGACTTCGCTGACCACACCGACGTCGGCCACGTCCTTCAGGTAAGCTACAGCAATAGTGGTCCGGGTCCGCCGTCCGGCGCGCGTCAGCTCAACCGTCAGCTGTGGATCGCGAATCCGTCTGCGCATCATGGCGATATTGTCCTGCAGAGTCTCGACGAAACTCTCGCGTGGGCCCCGGACGACGATCTCGGAGCGGATTCCTCAACGGCCCGCTTCTCCCAGCCCTCAGTGTTGACGGCCAGCGCAATGCCGAGTCCGGCAATGATAACCGCCGTCTTGCCAGTGATGATTTCATCAACCAGCAGATCGAGACTGCTGATCCGCGTAACGTTGGCGGCACTGACAATGCGGGTCTCGACGTCATCGATGGCTGGCGAACGGGATGCTCCGTGCGCGGCCATCAATGGCCTGACGATGGCGTCATGGATCAGCATCACGTCGGTCATCCCGGCCAGGTAAGCGATGGCTGCTTCGGATCGGTCGCCGATCAGCAATCTGCGGATGACGAGATCGCCGCTGGCGCTCATCTTCCGCTTCAGCGCGGCGGTGGTGCTCTCAAGGTCGGTCGAGAGCGGAGTATCGCTGCCTTGCGCACCAGCGCTGCCGCCACTGCTACCGCTACCGTTGCTGTCGCCGGCAGCCCGCTTCGCTTGCAGGAGCTTGGCATGCCTCAGTTTCCTCAGCGTGGGTGTCATCCCATCAGGCAGGCATCATGCCAGTATTATGCCGGTTTGGCGGCGCTGCTATGCGAGAGACAGGCGCCGGCCTGCAAGCCCCTGCCAGCCCTACAGGGATGGGCTCGTTCCTTCGCTGCAGCGGAGAACTCTGGGAATCTGGCCCTATCCAGTGTGGACAAAGTTGCCGCGGGTCGGCGCCTCTGAAAAAGGAACGGAACGGTTCCTCTCCGAAGGTGCAAGTAGCACCCGACACGACAACGGAAGAGGGATCATCTCGTCATCGCGCAGTCCAACGGACTCCTCTCGCTATAGGAGTGGTTCGCCGCAGCGCACGAGGGCTGGCAGCGTCGCAGCCCGGGCAGCGGCGAGTGCGAACTGGTGAACAAGACTTGCGCGCATTGCGACTCTTCCGGCCACGTCTGGGAGGAAGCCCGCCGGACATTCTTCGCCAGACACGACCTGAGCGAGCCCCCGGTCGTCATCAACGGCGACCGGGCGAAATGGATCCCGCACGGAACTGAGTACTTCCCCGAGGCGATCTACCAGACCGATAGGTTCCACCGGGCGCGCGAGGCTGAGATGAAGCTGAGGCTTGCGGTGCCACAAACTAGGGAGGACGTACTGGCGGCAAGTTGAAGAAACCGGCCACAAGAAGCACTGTCACTGATGCCTGGGGTGAGGCTGTCCGGCCCTAAGGGGCAGCGCGAGGTTGATGAACTGAGACGAGATATGGAGAGATACCCCGAGGCGATGATGGACTACCGCGCCAGACTGGCCGAAATGGGCTACGGCGCGGCAGCGATGCGCGGCATGGGTTCGACGGAGTCGATCATGAACGTGTTCGTACGGTGGCTGAAGAAGTTGGGCAGAAGCTGGAGCAGGACGGCAGGACATGTCGCATGCCAATCCGCAGTTCCGGGCGCAACGCTTCCCACGGCGTGAGTCCATTGATGAATCGGCTTGACTGGGCGCTACCGTCCATGCTTGCCTGACCTCGAAAACGCTAGCCCGATTGCTCGGAGAGGAACGGCACCGACCCGCATCTGCCGTGTCAACTCACATAAGAATGTAACCTTGGCGGGGCGGCGCACTCTAGACTGAACCCATAGAGGAGTCTACAGCGCTGGGGTTGAACGTCTTGGGACAACAGGAGGTCGAGAACAATGCCCCAACGCAAGCTGTCCGACGACGACGCCGTTGCCTTGGTCATGGC
>JBLNDB010000073.1:0-3810 GCA_050261235.1 Chloroflexota bacterium | reverse complement strand
CCGGTGCCGGCATCGAGGACGGCCGGCGGGAACTCCTGTCCGATCGAGCTGGCGGAAGACAGCTTGCCCTCAGGCGTGCGGAAGAACCACTGCCCGTCGATGTTGATCCAGAGGCGCGCCTTCTCGCCTCCGGGGATCACGGCACAGGCAGCGAGAACTGCGCCGGACGCCTCACGCAAGTCCATCCGTCGCATGCCGCAACAGATCGCCCGGATCGCTGACATCGCCTCATAGTCCCTGTCGCTCAAGAGTGACTCCTCCGAAGATCGCCCACATGTTACTTGTCACTATTCTCCAGCAGAATGGACACTCCTTCCACAGACTGACGCAGTTCGACATCATATTTGCCCTCCGCTCAGAGCCAGCCGCGGCGGCGGACATAGGCAAGCATCGCACCGGTGACGAGGGCCATCAGCCCGAGCGCCCAGAGCGGGCCGAATCGCCAGTTGAGCTCAGGCATGTTCTTGAAATTCATGCCATAGAAGCCGGTGACGACCGTCAACGGCATCATGATGGTGGTGATGACGGTCAGAACCTTCATCACTTCGCTGAGCCGGTTGGAGACGTTCGACAGGTGGGCCTCCATGGCGCCGCTGATCAGATCGCGCTGGGTGTCGACCATTTCGAACAGTCGAATCATGTGGTCGTAGAGATCCTGGAAGTACAGCCGGAATTCCGGCCTGATGTACGGGAAGTCACGTCGCACCAGCGCGCTTACTGCCTCGCGCAGCGGGCCGAGGATGCGGCGCAGGAACAACACCTCGCGCTTGAGCCGCAGCAATGAATCGATGATCCGCTGGCCGGAACGCCCGAAGATCTCGCGCTCCGCGAACGCGATCCGGGAGTCGAGCCGGTCGAGCGCCGGGAAGTAGTCGTCGACCAGCGCGTCGAGGTTCTGGTAGAGCAGAAAGTCCGTTCCGCGGCGCAGGCTGTCACAGTTCTTGCGCTCTGCCGTCCAGAGGCGGTCGATCACGGTGGACGGTTCGCGGTGCACCGTAACCAGAAAGGACGAACCGAGGAAGACATCGAGCTCGACGGCTGCGACCCGGGGGCTGTCCGCGCGGATCATCGGCGTGACCACAAAACAGAAGCCATCGTACTCCTTGACCTTGGCGCGCTGGGACAGATCACGGCAGTCCTGGATCGCTAACGGGTGAAAGGCGTAGATTCGCCTCAGCCGCTCGAGATCCTCGTCGGTCGGCGCGCAGATGTCGAGCCAGTGCGGCTCGCCGTCTTGCCTGGCGCGCTCGATCGAATCCCATTGTGACACTTCCATCGCTTTGTCTTTGTGCAGAATCAGCGCCTTGATCACGGGCATCCCCCCTCGCCGGTTTCTCCCGGCATAATTCGCCCCGGTCGCCAAATCTCCCCTCGCGGAGTGCCGCAGGGGTTGTATAATGTCCCTATGGAAGGGAGAGGAAGGCGATGGGCAAGCGACAGTCCAGTCGACGCCCCGGCTACCTGGCGATGGTTGCCGGCCTGATCCTGATGGCGCTTGGGGTCATGCGCGGCGAAGTGCAGGCTGTGCTCGAGAAGGCCGTTCGGGTTTGCCTGCAGTGCATCGGCATCGGCTGAAACGCTGGTGGGTCCAGATGGCGAGCGCCGTCGCCGTCAATGCCTACCTGCCTGGCTTCGTGCAGGGCCTGATCTATCGCGGCGGGTCGAAATCGTCCTGCGTTCCTTTCCTCAACTGCTACTCCTGCCCCGGGGCGCTCGCCGCCTGCCCGGTCGGCTCGTTCCAGTCGCTGGCGGCCGCAGCCTCGCAGCAGGTCTCGCTGTATGTGCTGGGCTTCGTCACGGCGGTCGGCGCCGCATCGGGGCGCCTGGTCTGCGGCTGGCTCTGCCCGTTCGGCGCGGTCCAGGATCTGTTGGGCCGGCGGGCATCGCGTCGCCCGCTGCCCGCAGTGGCGACTGGCCTGCGCTACTTGGTACTGCTGCTCACGGTCGCGCTGCCGTTCATCATCGTTACGCCGCTTGGCAGCGAGTTGTTCTTCTGCAAGTACGTCTGCCCCGCCGGCACCTTGGAGGCTGGGATCCCACTGGCCGTTGCCAACCCGGGCATCCGCGCCGCCCTCGGCCTTCTCTTTACGTGGAAGGCGGCGCTGCTGGCGACGTTCGTGATTGCCTCGCTGTTGATCTACCGCCCGTTCTGCCGCACGACCTGTCCGCTCGGCGCGTTCTACGGGCTGTTCAACGGCATCGCAGTGAGTCGCCTGCGTTTGAACAATGAGGGCTGCGCCTCCTGCGGACAGTGCAGCGCCGTCTGCCCGGTGGGAATCGATGTGACCCGAACGCCCAACTCTCCCGACTGCATCCGCTGCCTGGAATGCACCAGAGCGTGCCCAAGCAAGGCGCTCTGGCTTGAGAGTCCGCTGCCCCAAAGGATGAGGTCGCCCCGCGAAGAAGTCCGCGCGTGAACCGGGCCGCCTGAGGAGGCACGGCCCGACAGGTGAAACGCCAGAGTCGATGACGTCAGGGGGGTAGTGAACGTGCGTCGGCCACATGGATTCCGCGACCTTGTTGTCATCCTGCTGATTGTCGCCGTCGTCGGTACCGGGCTGTACCTCGGCGCGACCCGAATCGTCAGTCGAATTGCAGGCCCAAAACAGGCCCCTTCGTCGCTGCCGCCGTCGGGCACAGGCCAGCCCGCGACCGCCTTTGAGCCATGGCTGGACGAGGCGCCGGCGTTCTCGGCGCCGGTCCATCGCGGCAACGCTCTCAAGTTTCCCGCGGACTACGCCGACCGCTGGGTCTGGCTGCTGTTTGCCAGCAAGGGCTGACGCCCGTGTTCAGAGGAACTGCTGCAGTTGCAGCAGAAAATGGCGGAACTGAAGGGCGCAGGCATTGAACTGGTGGTCGTCGTCGGCGATGACGATTCGGCAGCGTATGCATACGGGCTCTTGAGTCCCGCCATGGATCCCGTGGTCGTGATTGCGCCAGAGGCATTCGATGCCTACCAGATCGCCGGCGTCCCGACGAACTTGCTCGTCGGGCCCGATGGCAAGGCTGCGCTGGGTCAGGTCGGGTGGTCGGAGAGACTGTTCACGATCTGGCTTGACGCGGCCAAGACTGCGAAGGATGGGAAATGACGCATCCAAGCAAGACAAGGGATCGCGCGGTCGCGCGCGATCCCTTGTCTTGCGAAGGGGACGCGGTGCGGCGAGGTCGGCTGCATCAGGCCTGATCGTCATAGTGAAGAAGATGCTCCGTTGGCACGTCGTGAAGCTTCGGCGTCCGATCCCACTTCACGAGGGCGATGCCGCCGCGAGGAGCGATGCCAAGGACCCTGCCGATCTTGCCCGAGTCTTTGTGCACGACACGATCGTCGCGGCGGAAACTCGCATCCGGCTTGAGCATGAAGTCCACCTCCTCCTGTTGCGAACGCGCGACCTCCTTGTTCTACCACTACCGTCGTGTCGAATGCATGAGAAGAATGGATGCGCGGGAACAAACGACCGACAAGCAAGCCGACTCTGGTCGCGTCCGGCTCGGCAAAGGAGGCGGACGAAACGAAAAAACCCGCGACAATTCGCGGGTTTTCCCATGTCGGAGCGGCGAGATTCGAACTCGCGGCCTCTTGAACCCCATTCAAGCGCGCTACCAAACTGCGCTACGCCCCGATTTCTATGGCTTGTGCATTTGTCATTGTATCGGTTTGACCGCGAAAAGTCAAGGCAAGGACGGGCGCTGTGTCACCGGACTGTGATATTGTCACCCTGTAACGAGACTGAGAAAATGTCACCATGAGAGGAGACATTTTCTTGAGTTCGAAGGAAGCGCGACGACTCGACGTCATTGAGCGCGCAGCAC
>JBLNDB010000072.1:0-9034 GCA_050261235.1 Chloroflexota bacterium | reverse complement strand
TTCAGCCTTGCGAGCAGCGACGACGGGTCAGCGCCGCTGTCCTCGTCCCGCGCGATATCGTCCTTCATGATGCGAAGCAGGTCGAGGCACTCGAGCAGCACGTCCATCGTCTGGGTGGTGAGATCCAGTTCGTCCTTGCGCAGCTTGTCGAGGACGTTCTCCATCGCATGGGTCAGTTCGGCCATCTTCTGGTGCCCGATGGTCGCTGATGAACCCTTGAGCGTGTGTGCGGCGCGAAAAATCTCCTGGATCAGACCGTCTGTGTCCTCTTCCTTCTCCAGCCTGACGAGGTCCTCTTCGACGAGCTGCAGCAGCTCTTCGGCCTCCTCAAGGAAGACCTTGAGGTCCTCCGGTGATGCGTTCAGGTTGAGACCCATGGTTTCACCTCCCAGTCTGTCAGCTGACCCGCTCGCGCTTCAGGCGGTCACGATCCTCGCGCCGCAGCACCTTGGCCAGGTCGAGCATGATGATGAGATGATTCTCAGCCTTGATGACGCCGGCGATGTACTCGGTGCCGACGTCGGTGATCAGCGCTGACGGCGGCTCGATCTCGCCCGTGGAAGCCGGTCTGACTTCCGTCACGGCATCGACAAGCAGGCCGATCTGCTCGAAGTTGTGTTCGACTACGACAATGCGGGTGTCATGCGTGTAGGCAGCCTCGGTCAGGCCGAGCCGGCGTCGCAGGTCGACCACCGGTGTGACGCGTCCGCGTAAGTTGATGATGCCGCTGATGTAGGACGGCGTCCGCGGCACGCGGGTGATCGGCGCCATGATGCCGATCGATTCGACGCTGGCGACGTTGACGCCATACATCTCGCCGGCCAGGCGGAACACTACCAGCCGCAGATCATCCTCAAGAGCGATCTCTTCGCCCGCCATTCCGTTCCCTCCCCGCGCGGGTGCGCTGAATCAGGCGATTTCCGTCAGCTCGTCCTGCTCTTTCCGCGACAGGACCTTCTCCAGGTTGATCAGGATGATCAGCCGGTCGCCGGCCTTGACCACGCCCTGGATGAACTCGGTGTCGATCGACGAAATCACGGGGGATGTCGGCTCGATCATACTGCCCGTAATCGGCAGGACCTCTGTTACTGCATCGACAATCAGCCCGAGTTTGTACACCCCGACTTCGACCTGGATGATCCGCGATTCGCGCGACAGGCCCGTCATCTCCAGACCGAACCGCTTGCGCAGGTCGATGACCGGCAGAACCTGCCCGCGCACATTGATGATGCCTTCGACGAACGCGGGCGTCTTGGGCACGTGAGTGATGTCCTGCATCTGGCCGATTTCGGCGACAGCGCCGATGTCGATCCCGTAGGTCTCACGCCCGAGCCGGAAGACGACCAGCTTCCGCTCGCCGTCCAGTCCAACCGCGCGATCCGCTCCGCTGCTCATTGCTGATTCCTCCCGAATGAAGCTTGTGTCTGCCCTAAGACATTAGCAAGTTGCGTGCCAACCGTCCGGACGGCGAGCAATTGTCGGGGCCGAGAAAAGAAAAGCGTCCGGCGCCTGTGCGGAAGGGGGATTCCGCGATTGTCGCCGGACCAAACCATAAGTGGGGGATACTTGGGGGCTGTCCAGAAATCGGACATTGTCCGAGTTCTGGACAAAACAATCAGGCAAACGCTTTCCATGTCAGAATATATCACGACCCGGCAATGGGCGTCAACCATTCCTGACAGAACCATCCCGTTGGTGGACAACTGGGACGGAGTCCCTTGCCCTTCTAGCTGCGCCGTCGTATAATGATGGTGTACTGGCAGCGCTACCATCGACACACCACGAAAGCAGGTGACTCCTGTGGTCAGACTGTTCGAGCAAGCTCGGGCGACTGTCAACGATCGTCTCCTCCGACTCAGCGAGGAAGAAGTCAATGAACTCAAGGGCCTGACCATCGGCGGCCGCATCAAGTGGTTACTTACGTATCTCGAGGCGAACTACCCGGGCGGCTACTCGATCCACAAGGTCGCCCTGCGCACCGGCGTCATCACGCCCCAGGGACTCTGGGCCATCATCCGCGATGAGACGAAGAATCCGAGCGCCAAAGTCATCGCCGCCCTGGCCGATGAGCTCGGGGTGCCGCTACGGTTCCTGCTCATCGGCGAGGTACCGGTCCAGGAAGCGGCGAACATCGCTTGGATGGCGTCGTTGCCTGAGGATCTGCAGGCGTTCGTCAGTGAACAGAAGCACCTCCCCTACTTGCGGGCAGCATGCGAGGTCGCGCACGCCGCAAGTGTTCAGGACCTGCCACCGGAAGCCCTGCGGCAGTTCATCGAACTCTGGATGGCTGTCAGCCAGCGGGCCGACAACCTGGCAGACCGGGACGACAGTAACGACTGATCCAGGGGAACCGCGATGCTTGAGACTGTCATCCTCCGCGCCAACAAGCTGCGTTCGGATCTGTCCCTGAACGACTTCCCGATCAGCGCCGCGGCGGTTGTCGAGCGGCTCGGCCTGCTCCTCGTGCGGACCGATGTCAAGGTGTCAGGGGCCACAGTGCTTGGGTTCACGCCCGGCAGTGGGCGCTGGATTGCAATCGCTGCCGGCCTCTCGGCCGGTGTCGAGAACAAGACGATCCTGCATGAGCTGTATCACGCCCTCTATCACTCGGGCCGGAACGGGCTGGCGAGCGACAGAGACGAAGCCGAGGCGGACCAGTTCGCAATGGAGGTCCTGATGCCCCGGCTTGAGTATTCGGCCTATGCCCTGCTCTATGACTTCGATGCTGCCCAGCTGGCTGATCGGTTCGGGGTCGAAGTGCGCGATGCGGAACTGAGATTACGCGAGTTAATCCCAGGTACTCCGGGCGTCGGCGAGGGGTTCGTGTTCTGAGGCCTCTGCCGTCCTCCCGCGAGGGGTCAGTCGCTCAGTGTCGTCGGCACTGAAGGAGCCTGTGTGTCGCCCGCATCGGGTGAAACGAGGATCACGCTGTTGTTGACGGGTGGCCAGATCGGCGGATCGGTCGGATCGGCCTGCGCCGGAGCGGCGCTGAGTGAGAACATCACCAGCAGCGCGAGGACGCTGCTTACTATGCGGCGCCAGATGCTGTTCACTGTTTGCCCTCCTTTCCTACGAGTCGGCGGAGCTTCTGCTGGCAGGCACATGCAGCCGCGAACTCGACCAGGTCAGGCTGGGCATTTTTGTTTGCTTCGAACAGTTCTACCGCCTCATCGATGTAATGGGCGGCGCGTTCGATTTCCCCCCGTGCCTCGAAAATGCCGGCGAACACGACATAGAGGCGGGCAAGGCGAATCTCCTCATGGAGTACTTCAAGCGTCAGGCGCAGGGACTGCCGGGCGTAGCCGTCCGCCGAGTCGATGCGGCCGGCACGCAGGCTGACACGCGCCAATTCGGTCAGAGTGTTGGCTTCGACTGCGACGTCACCGAGTTTGCGCGCCGCCATCAACGCCCGTTGCAGTTGCCCGGTCGCGCGGGCATAGTCGCCACGCTCGGCCAGCAGCATGCCGATGTTGTTCCGAAGACCGGCGACGACCGCCTGCTCATCCAGCCGGCTGAAGCGGCGAAGGGCCCGCACGGCCGCGCCGAGCGACTCATCGATGCGGCCCTGCTTCTGATAGACGCGGCTGAGACCGAAGTAAGCGTTGGCAGCGAGACGGCGATCGCCCCGCCGGTCTGCCGCTGCCAGCACATGCCGCAACGCATCCTCCGCCCTGACGAAGTCTTGCAGACGGGTGTAGCTAATGGCCAGACTGTGTTCGAGGTAGAGTGTCGCTCCCTCCGGGTCATCGGCGTGGCGCACGTAGCGCAGAGCCCTGCGGGCGTATCTGACCGCCGCCAGGTGGTCACCGCCCTGCGTGCACAGCCAGCTGAGCCAGGTCAGCGTTCGCTGGATGCCGCGCGGGTCGGCGACAGCCCGAAAATACTCATGGGCAACGATCGCGAGGTCCACTGCCTCAGCGATCCTTGCCTTGTCGTTGTTATTGGCAGCCAGTCCGAGTTCACGCGCTCTCTCGAGCAGCGAATCGGCCGTGGCTTTGTCTGGGCACCGTTCGAGCGCCAAGCGTGCTGATTCCGCTCGCACCCTGGGTCTCCCCCTTTAGCGCAGGGCATTGAGCCGTCTACTCATCTCGACGCGGTTCAGAGGTTGTACTTGCTCAGTTTCTCGTAGAGACTCGACCGCGGCAGGCCAAGGATCTTGGCCGTCCGCAGCTTGTTGTTGCCGGTGGCCTCAAGCGCCTCGACGATGACGTCTCGCTCTACTTCGGCGACTATCTCGTCGAGCGTTCGCTGCCCACCGTACTTGGCTCCGCTGCGGTGCTCGCGGATGAAGCCTGGCAGGTCTCCGACCTGGACGACTGGGCCGTCTGCGAACCACATTGCCGTCTCGATCGCGTTCTCCAGTTCGCGGACGTTCCCCGGCCAACGGTAGCGAAGCAACAACTCCATTGCTTCTTCGGAGAGGACCCGGTCGACGCTGTGGGCGGCGCAGAACCGTTCCGAGAAGATGCCGGCCAGCAACCTGATATCGCCGGGCCGCTCCCTGAGCGGCGGCAGCTCGATGCGGACGACGTTCAGGCGGTAATAGAGATCCTCGCGGAACCGTCCCTCTTCGACCAGTCGGGCGAGGTCCTGGTTCGTCGCTGCGATCAGGCGGACATCGACCTTGACCCGCTGCGTCGCGCCGACTTTCTCGATCTCGCCCGCCTGAATGGCACGCAGGAGTTTCGCCTGCATCGGCAGGGGCATGTCGCCGATCTCATCAAGGAACAGCGTGCCGCCATCCGCCTGCTCGAACTTGCCCGGCTTGCCCGTCCGCCGGGCGCCGGTGAAGGAACCTCCCTCATAGCCGAACAACTCGGCCTCGAGCAGCGTGTCCGGGATGGCCGCACAGTTGATGGCGACCAACGGCTTGCCTGCCCGTGCGCTGGCGTTGTGGATCGCCTGCGCGAACAACTCCTTGCCGGTTCCGCTCTCGCCCTGGACGAGGACTGTCAGGTCGGTCCGAGCCGCCTTCTCCGCCAACGCCTTGGCGCGCCGGAAGGGTTCGGCCTCACCCCAGATATTGCTAAACGAGTGGTTCGCCTTGACTGCCCGATTCTCCTGCCGAAAGTCGTCGAGACGGCTGACCTGCTCGAAGAGAGCCTTGACGGTGTCCAGCTCCCGGCTCAGGATCTGCCCCAGCACGCCGACCACCTTGCCTTGGTGGAACAGCGGCAGTTCGATATGGACATGGCGGACGCCCTTGATCATGCCGATCCGTCCCGGGTTGGCTTCGCCGGTCCTGAGGGCGCGCTGCAGATCGTCACCACCGGGCAGAACGGACACAGGCTGCCCGAGATACTGCTCCGGGGCGGCATCGAGCAATCTGGCGTAGGTGGCGTTCATGCGGATGATCCGGCCCGTGGCATCGGCAATGACCATGCCGCCGATGATCTTCTCGAACAGCGAGTTCAGCAGCGTGGTCGAGAACTCGTTGATGTCGCGCAGGGCGGCCAACTCGGCCAGCGCCGCAGCCGCCTCATCGAGCCCGGCATAGCCGGTTCGCTCGAGGAAGCGCGCCGTCATGCCGGCGTCCGCGCCCGCATGGAGTTGTTGGTCGGTCATCCCACTCTGCCTGCGCAATGTCGATCCCCCGTTCCCGTCAGCCATCGGCACGGTCACTTGCTGGCGTCAAGGACACCTGAGGCGCCCTGTCTGCGCGCGCCAGCGCGCGCATAGCCAGTGCGCCCGTCCGTAGGCTTGGCTCCATATCCGCCGCCCGCAGTCGCCATCTTGACTTCGAGCAACCGTTCGTTCTCCTTGTCCAGTGAGACGAGTTTCTCCAGCAGCATCGCCGCCTCGGCCATCAGACGCCGCTCGGTGGCGCGGTCCTCATCGGCCGGCTCTTCACCTGCGTCGTCGTCTGGCGGTGGCTCGCTGAGCCGCGCCTTGTCGATCAACTCCTGGCGCGCATCCAGCAACGACGCCACGCGTGCCAAGTCACCCTTCTGGATCGCATCCTTCTGGGCATAGGACAGCGCCAGCAATTCGCGGTAGCGGAGCAGTTGTTCGGAGAGGATCATCAGTTGTCGTGAACCCATTCCGACCCTCCCGCCCGGCGCGGTCGGCGTCCTTTGACCGGCGACCGGCGCTTACTTGGTCTTGTCGATGAAGTGCGAGCTGTCCTTGGGATCGGCCGCCAGCATCGTCCGGAAATAGGCCGCATTGGCCTGCTTGCCGTTCATGAGCTTCGTCAGATCGCCGATCGTGCGCCGCCAAGTCAGCTCAGCGGCTTCGCGCACCTGCGCGTCGAGGGCTGCCGCCTGCCTGAGGCAGTCGCGCTCCTCATCGCTCGCCGGCCGTCGCTGGCCAAGCGCAGCGATAATCGCCTCGCGGCGGTCGACGAGCGCGGTGAACCGCTCGATCTCCTGAGCGGTGAGAGCGTCGCGCATTGCGACCGTGACCTCGAGCAGAGCGGCGTACGTCGCGTTCGCGCCGGCCTGCGGGCGGGACGCCTGATTGTTGCTGTCCATGTCATCCCTCCGCCGGCGCGGTAGCGACCGCGCTGCTCAGCCGAGATTGCTGACTGCCTGGGCCGGCGTAGCCAGCGGTACGGCGCCCGGCCGCGGCGCGGCGCTGTCGATCTGCGCGTAAGCGGTACGGAGCGACTCGAGCAGCCCGGTCACGTCATCGACGGCTCTCGGGTCACGGTGCAGGCTCGCTTCGAGCAGGCGCCGGCCCATGAACTCGTAAAGGCGTCCCAGATTGCGGGCGATGTCGCCGGCGTCTGGGTTGAGCGTCGATGTGAGATGGTCGAGAATCGCCTGGGTACGGGTCATGCCCTCGTGGGTCAGCTTGGCGTCGCCGGTCTCGATGCCGCGTTTCGCCGTGTTGGCGAAGCGGATCGCGCCATCATAGAGCATGACGACCAAGCGGGCGGGTGAAGCGGTCTGCACCTGGACATCCCTGTACTGCGCATAGGGGTTGGCGTTCATCCCTGAACCTCCCTGGGTTACTCGAGCGATGCGATTTGCGAAGTGAGCCAGGACTGCTGGTCTCTCAGCTTGCTGAGCGCTGTCTCAAGGGCGACGAACCGGGCCTTGTAGTACTCCTCTCGGGTCGCCAGCCGGTCGGTCATCGCCGTGAGTCGCGTCTCCATGTCTTTGAGCTGGCGCTCCAGTTCCTTGTCCTTCTTCGGCAGGACGCCGGTGAGGGACTTGGTATAGCCCTCGACGTAGTCCTTGAGCTTCGTCGCGACACCGTCGGACGATGTGAAGAGGGCTATGACCTGCTCCGGTTTGTTCTGCAGGGCCTCGCGCAATTTGGTCTCGTCGACCGTCAGCCGGCCGAAGTCGGCGGTGCCGTACTTGCCGCTGGTGATGCCGATATCGGCGAGGTAGTGGTAGTCATCAGCGCCGACGCTGGAGATGCGGTCCGTCATCCGGTATCTCAGGTCACGCAGGATGCCGGTCGCGGTCTGGTCGCCGAGCAATGTGCCGGCGCTCTTCTTCTCCTTGTCGTACGTCTGCTTGTCCTGGATGAACGCGGTGGTCGAGTTGTACTGATCGACGAGGGCCTTGATCGACCCGACGATGGCATCGACGTCGGTCGCCACGCTGATGTTGATGTCAGTCGCCGGCTTGATGAGCGTCATCTTGACACCCGGAATCGCCGCGTCGACAGTATTGCTCGCGCTGGTCACCGTGACGCCGTTGATCGTCAGCTCGGCATTGTCGCCTGCCTGAACCTCGTTCAGCGCGCCGCCGCTGATCAGCCCAAACGCCGATGCCACGCCGGCGTCATCCTGGACGCTCGTGATGCCGGCGCCAACGCCTGTCTTGCTGCTGGTCAGGACGAGCTTGAACTGATTGGCGCCGCTCTGGATGACCGAAGCCGTGACGCCGATCGTCGCCGACTGTCCGTTGATCTTGTCGCGGATGTCAGCGAGGCCGTCGCCGGCGGCGACGGTGATCTTCGTCCCGTTGAGGTAGAAGTCGCCGGCCACGGCCGCCGTCCAGTCACCGGCCTGACCGGCGGAAGTCGCCACCTGAGCCGACGCGAGGCGGGCGACGCTGACCCGGTAGGTGCCGGCCGGGGCGTCGGTCTCGGCTGCCACGGTCAGCGCATCCTTGTCGGAGCTGGTCGCCTTGACGACGGCGAAATCCTGGGCTTGGTCAAGCGCCTCGACGCGCGACAGGAGCGTCAGCATGCGGGTGTTGACGTCCTTCCAGGCGGTCCGGAACGTCTCGAGGTCGGTCTTGCGCTGCTGATAGAGTTGAACCGGACGCTGCTCGAGAGCCATCAGCTGCGCGATGACCGTCTTCGTATCCATGCCGCTGGCGAGTCCGTCCAATGTCAGCATACCGTCTCACCCCTAGGCACTCTGATCGAGCATCAAGCCGAACAGCTTGGCCATCTTGGCGTACGCATCAAGGATGCGTTCCGGCGGCACTTCGCGGATGACTTTGCCGTTTCCGTCAACCACACGTACGACAATCTGATGTGTCTCCTGATGGATCGAAAACCGCACTTCGCTGGGGATGGTCTGGGCAGTGGCGTTCAGCCATCCAACCGCCTTCTCCAGTTCTTCCTGGCGTTCCTCGTTCTGTCGTGCGCTGGCGACTTCGGGCGCAGCGGCTGGCTTTGCTTCGTTCTGGGCCACGAGTCCGGCGGGTAACTCGGACGAGGAGACTGG
Source organism: Chloroflexota bacterium (assembly GCA_050261235.1). GTDB lineage: Bacteria > Bacillota > Sulfobacillia > JBFLWA01 > JBLNDB01 > JBLNDB01. Next base: position 399 of record JBLNDB010000072.1, on the reverse strand, counting down.
GCGCCTCGCCTCTGCCAGATGGAATGAGGCCGGAAGTGGACGAGCCATCGATACGCGCACCGTTGTCACCTACCTTGCTTGAGAAGCCGCGCGGGCGGCGGGGGGGGTTCCCCACCGCCCACGCTGTCGCCTCCTATTTGACCTAGCGGAGTAGCTGCAGGACGGCCTGCGGCTTCTGGTTCGCCTGGGCAAGCATCGCGGTACCTGCCTGGAGGAGGATCTGGTTACGGGTGAAGGTAACCATCTCCGACGCCATGTCGACGTCGCGGATGCGGGACTCGGCGGCGCTGAGGTTCTCAGCCGCGGTGCTGAGGTTGGCGATCGTGTGGTCGAGACGGTTCTGCACGGCACCAAGGTTGGCGCGCTGGCTGCTGACGCGGTCGAGCGCCGACTGGATGG
>JBLNDB010000071.1:0-5102 GCA_050261235.1 Chloroflexota bacterium | reverse complement strand
GTCAGCGCCAATGATGCGGCGCTCGCCTGCGCCGGCGACGGCGCCTGCCGGATGTGGGACATCAGCAACAACAAATGGGCCGGCTTTGCCCGCGGACACGTCGGCAACGTGGTGGCAGTCTCGGCCTGCACCGCCGGCGAGTCGGTGCCGACCAAGCACGTGGTCACGGCCTGCGACGACGGCTACGCCTATCTCTGGAATCTCGAAGCGGGCCGCTGTGAATGGCGCATCCGCAACCGCGGCCGCTCGGCCAGGACAGTCGCCTACTCGCCGCGGCTGAGGTGCGTCGTTGTCGCGGGACCGGCTGGCGAGCTGGAGCTCTGGTCGGTCGAGGTTCCCAAGGGTGTCGACTGGGACGATGGCGCAGCCGCCGTGATCGCCGGTGCCGCGGAGGGCCAGCGCGCAACCCCGCACGACATTGATCGACTCATGCTCGAACTGTCCATCGCCGGATTCGGCTGGATCCGCCGGGAGACGGTGGTCAGGCGACTGCAGGACAGCACTCATTGACGCCCGGGAGGTCGCAGACATGGATCCACTAAAGCCCCTGCGCATGGTCAACCGCGTCATCAAGCAATGGCGAAAGGAGCAGATGGGCAGGCACCTAAGCCTCGTCCGGCGGATCGAGCGCATCGCGCCGCCGACCGACCGGTTGGTGGTGGCGATGACGTTCGACGACGGTCCGACGGTTGCGCCGGCCAGGCCGGGCGACGGTCGCGGCCTGACCGACTCGCTGCTCAGAGCCCTGGCCGAGTATGGCGGCCACGGCACCTTCGACGTCATCGGCACGACGGCCGACAACTACCCGGACGAGGAAGGCGCGCTGGGCACGGCGCTCTGGAGCGGCGTCAAGTACGACCACTATCCGGAGCTTGGCCAGGACAAGCTGGCCGGCGTCGTCAACCAGCCGGAGCTGGCGCGGCGGATTCTCGCGGAGGGGCACGAGCTGTCCAACCACGGATACAACCACATCGCCTTCGGGCCGTTCAGGATGGTCTACGGCAGCCGCAGCTACCTGCGGGACTGCGAGGCCTGCGTCGCTGACATCAAGCGGTTGCATGACTATGTGCGGGACGCGTTCGGAGCCGAGATGAAGCTCAGCCGCCCGCCGCACTACATCGACAATACCACTGACCGCTTCGACTCGTACGATGTCTATGCGCGGGTCGGCTACAACTACATGGCCGCCAGCTTCGACGGCGGCGGCTGGCTGCCCGGCCAGGACTACAAGAGCGAGGTCGAGAGCATGGTCGCTGCGGTCGAGCAGGCCCTGCGGCGCGACCCACGGTCGCTCAACGGGCAGATCATCTTCCAGAAAGACGGCTACAACATGGCCAAGCGCAGCCCGATCGTCGACGCGCTGCCGCGGCAGCTGGCGTTGCTCGCGCAACACGGCTACCGTGTGCTGACGGTGAGTGAACTTTTGGCCATCTCGCCCGTAACTGATGTAGCGCCAGAGGACAGCGCCTGTGCACCGCTGCGCGCGCTGCTCGACGCCGGCTATCCGGTCGCCTACCGCGACAACACCGCCAAGCTCGACCAGCCGCTGACCGTTGGCGAGCTGGCGTTCATCCTCGTCCGTGGGGCCGGCGGTCGGCGCGCCGAGCAGCCGTGGGGCGACGTCCCGGCGACTCACCCGTACTGCCGCAGTCTGGCGCAGGGCGCGCAGGAGGGCTGGCTGCCTGCGCACTTGCACGCAGTCAAACCGCAGACGCCGGTGTCGCTGGTTGACCTGTCGCTGATGATCGCGGCCCGCACGGGCATGGCCGCGGGCGGAGCGGCGGCTTCCGCCGGCAATGGCCGCGTCCGGCGGCGCGAGGCGCTGGCGCTGTTGGCTGAACATCTGCTCAACTAATCGGGAGGGGAGACAATGAAATTCACCGGCAAGGCGGCGCTGATTACCGGCGGGTCGCGCGGCATCGGCGCGGCGATCGCCAGACGGTTGGCGGGCGAAGGGGCCGCTGTGGCCGTCAACTACCTCAGCCGCCGCGAGGCGGCCGACGCTCTCGTGGCGGAGATCACTGCCGCTGGCGGCAAGGCGATCGCGCTCCAGGGCGACGTCGGCGCTGCGGCGACCGGCCCGGAACTCGTGCGCAGGACCGTCGAAGCTTTCGGACGGCTCGATCTGCTCGTGAATAACGCGGGCATCGCCGTCCACGGGCTGGTCGCTGATGTGGCGGTCGAACAGTGGGTCGGCGGCATCGCCACCAACCTGTTCGGCACGTTCTACTGCTCCAAAGCCGCCCTGCCGCAGCTGCGCCAGAATCGCGGCGTCATCCTCAACATCAGCTCGATCAACTCGCAGATCTGCGACCCGACAATCTCCAGCTACTCGGCCAGCAAGGCCGCCATTGAGGCGTTCACCAAGTCGCTCGGCAAGGAGGAAGCGCGCAACGGCGTCCGCGTCGTCTGCATCGCTCCCGGCCCGACGCGCACCGAGATGCAGATCGGCGGCTGGACCGACGAACAGATCCAGCGGCTCGAGAAGTTGATCCCGCTGCAGCGGATCGGCGATCCGGACGAGATCGCCAAAGCGGCCAGCTTCCTGCTCTCCGACGAGGCATCGTTCATCACCGCCGTGACGCTGACGGTGTCGGGCGGGCTGACGGGGAATCGCTGATCATCGGGAAAACCAACCGGACCTCGGGGGCCACCGGCCGCCCGGGGTCTGTTCATATTGGGCGCCGGCCCGCATAGGTAGAGACCGGATGGAATCTGCCAAGGGACGGTGCTGACATGCGTGTGCTCGTCACCGGCGGTGCCGGTTTCGTTGGTTCGCACGTGGTTGACCTGCTGCTCAGACAGGGACATGAGGTGACCGTGGTTGACGATTTGACAACCGGACTGGCCGAGAATGTTGACGCAATGGCAAGGTTGCTTGTGCTGGATATCCGCGCGCCACTGGACAGTCTGATGGCCGACGTGCGGCCCGAGACAGTGATCCACCTGGCCGCGCAGGTGTCGGTGCCCGACTCGCTGGACGACCCATGGCGCGACCTCAGCGTCAACATCGGTGGCACGGTCAACGTCTTCATGGCTGCGGCCAGAGCTGGCGTCAGGAAAGTCGTCAGCGTCTCGTCGGCGGCCGTCTATGGGGCTCCCGAGCAGTTGCCCCTGCGTGAGGCGAGCCGTCTGTCGCCGCTCACCCCGTATGGACTGTCTAAGCTCACCGGCGAACGGTACGTTGAGATGCTCGGGCGGCTGCTGTCCGTCGACTACACGATCATCCGGCCGGCGAACATCTTCGGACCAAGGCAGACGACTGTTGGGGAAGGGGCGGTGGTCCCGGCGTTCATCGCCAGTCTGCTGGCTGGCCACGATCCGGTCATCCAGGGCGATGGTGAGCAGACGCGGGACTTCATCTACGTGACCGACATGGCGGACGCGATCGTCCGGGCCATCGACCGGGCCGGTGGCGAGACACTCAACATCAGCAGCAACCGGGCGACCAGCATCAACGAACTCTGGCGCCTGCTGGCGCGGATGACGGGCTGGGCGCGCCAGCCGGTGCATGGTGAGGCGCGCCGGGGCGACATCCGCGATTCGGTGCTGGATAACACCCGGGCCCGCTGCAGCCTCGATTGGCAGCCGAGAGTGAAGCTCGCCGACGGGCTGCGGGAGACCGTGGCCTGGTACCGCGCGGCCAAGGCGAATGGTCGCGCGTGACGACTGGGGCGCGCCAACAGCGTGCCCGCGCGTGCGGAGAGTCCCGGTGGCAGGTGGCCACCGGGACTCGGCATTATGTGGACGCACCACTTCAGCGGACCCCACATAGACAGGAGCCAGATGAGCCGCTTCCAGAACGGCAAACAGGAGGTCTCCGCATGCCCACTCCGTCGTATCAGATGACGGCGTTGTTCGAGAATAGGTTCTGGCTCCAGATCCTCGGTGACCATGCCCGCTTCACGCTGAATGCGCTCGCACCGTCCGAGACGCAATCCATCCAGATCGCCCTGCAGTTCGTCGGCGTCTTTGACGCGTTACTGGCTCAGGCGAGACAGGATCTCAGCCCGGAACAGACGGTGACGCTCAGCCGCCAGGCGTGGGCTCAGGCCTGCGCCATGCGGAGCTTCCAGCTCGGGCTGCCGGCCCGCCAGCTCACCGGGCCGGCCGCCATCAACATGCCGCCGACGATGTTCGGCCATATGATCAATGAGACTGACGAGTATCTGAGGATCCTCGGTTTCCTCGTCGCCGAGCAGTTGCCGCCGGTTCTCAACTCGCTCCACTATCACCTGCTCTGGCTGGACGATCAGCGCAGCCACGCCGCTGCCATCGCATGCGGGCTCGATCCGGCCGAGCGGCTTACCAGCGACGAGGTGGACGAGTATCTGCGGGCGTTCTCCTGCCTGTATCTCAAGAGCGAGGACCTGACCGGCCTCACCCGTACCGGTCTGACTCAGTTCGCAGCCATCTCGTTGCTCAATTGCCAGGCCTATGACAAGACCATGGACTTCACGCGGCTCCTCAACGACATCACGGTGAAGCGCGCTGACAAGCGTCTGCTTGGCACCATTCCGCCGCTCATGCCTGATCACATGTCGCGCGAGCAGTGCTATTACATGCACAAGCTGGCGATCAGCGGCGGCCTGCAGCCGCCGGCCTGCGACCCGACCAGGTCGCGCGTTGACAGCTAGTCCGCGTGTTCCGCCAGGAAGACCGCCCGGCGGCGGTCTTTTCTCATGTGTTCGCTCGACATGGTCGGGGACACAGCTGGCCCGTGCCCTCCGACAGGCGATGCAGTCAGCCTCGCCTCCGCCTTTGAGAAGCCAAGCCCCAGCCCCAATCCCCATGCCGAGCACGCTGGTTGCTCCGGCACCGGTGCCGGTCCAGACATGGCAGGCGCCGGCTGGCGGCGCCTGCCTGCGCGACTGACGCCTAGCTGAGCCACCTGTTGTGTAGCCCTGACGAAGGGCAACGTGCATCAGACCCTCACCAGCCCGCGACAAACAAGCGAGGGAGGCCAACCGGCGTCCCTCGCTTCGCTCGCTCACCCCCCGAACTTCGCCTCCCAGTCGATCTGCCCCGATCGCTACCGCCAGGCCGGTCAGCCACCGGAACTGTCAAGGGACAGTGAATATGTCACCCCAAAACATGCTTAT
>JBLNDB010000070.1:0-20697 GCA_050261235.1 Chloroflexota bacterium | reverse complement strand
TACGCGTTCTTCGAACGCGCGGCGGCCGCCGCCGGCGCCGACCGGGTGGCGCTCGGGCATAACGCCGATGATCAGGCCGAAACCATCATAATGAGGCTCCTCCGCGGCGCCGGCAGCGAAGGACTGGCCGGCATCCCGCCGGTGCGGCTGCCGTACATCAGGCCGCTGATCGAGACGACGCGCTCGGTGATCGAGGCCTATTGCCAGGCCAACGGGCTGCATCCGCGTTACGACGCGACCAACGCCGACCCCGCCTACCTCCGCAATCGCATCCGTCACGGGCTGATGCCGCTTCTCAAGGAGTACAACCCGCGGCTGGTGCCAGCGCTCAGTGAGCTCGGCGACCGGCTGAGGGCTGAGGCGGACTACATCGACAAACAAGCGGAAGCCGCGCTTGCCAGTTGCGGGACAGATGGCGCGCTGGACTGCGCCTGCCTCCTGGCGCTGCCAGTGGCGCTGCAGCGTGCCACCCTGCGGGCATACTACCGCCGCGAAACTGGCGCGGAACCATTGGGGTATCACCACGTAGAACGGATGCGGGAATTGGTTGCGGCGGGACGGGCCGGCCACCAGCAGCTGCCCGGCGGCTTCAGCGCGCGCTGCGAGCGGGGTCTGCTGCGCATCGTCCGCGCGGCCGAGGCGTTTCCCGCGTTTGCAGTGAAGCCGGCGATTCCCGGACTGACCGCGCTCCCGACCGGCGAGACCCTGGCCGCCTGGCTGACCGAGCCCGCGCGCTTCGACTGGTCGACGGTCAACGCCGGCAGACAGGCGTTCCTGGATGCCGCCGGCTGCCAGGGCGGGATCGTCATCCGCAACCGGCGCCTGGGCGATCGCATCCGCCTGCCGGGCGTCGGCGGTCTGACGAAGCTGCAGGACGTGCTTGTCGATGCCAAGGTGCCGCGCTGGGAGCGCGACCGTCTGCCCCTGCTGGCGCGCGATGATGAAGTGCTGTGGATCCCCGGGCTGCGGGTCAGCGAGTCGGTCCAGGTCACCGGAAGGACCAGGCAAGTGCTGGCCCTGCAGCTGATGGAGCGGCCGGATTGTTGTTGCTGTCAATGAAATATGCTAGAATGAAATGACATTCGAGCGGTTACACCGGCAACGTCACCTTCCGGGACGACCGGAGAGGAGGACCACCATTTGAAGGCAATGCGCAGCCTGCTAATCTACCTGGCCCTGATCATCGTGGTCTGGGTCCTGTTCGGGCAGATGCAGCAGCAAAAGGCGCCGATGGAACTGAACTACACTCAGTTCATGAACCTCGTCAACACAGATCAGGTCGCGGAAGTGACCATCAACCAGCAGGATGCGACCGGCAAGCTCAAGGACGGCAAGGTGTTCCACGCGGTCGTCCCGCAGGATGCTGCCATATACGAGACCCTCAACCAGAAGAACGTCATGACGACGGTCGTGGCGCCGAGCGAGATGCCCATCTGGCTGTCGATCCTGCTCACCACGCTGCCAGTCCTGCTCATGGCCGGCCTGTTCTTTTTCATGCTCCAGCAGAGCCAGGGCAGCGGCAACCGCGTCATGCAGTTCGGCCGGTCGCGGGCGAAGATGGTCGTCGAGGACAAGACCCGCGTCACGTTCGATGACCTCGGCGGCGTGGCGGAAGTCAAAGAGGAATTCGCCGAAGTCGTCGACTTCCTCAAGCATCCCAAGCGTTACCTCGAACTGGGCGCCCGTATCCCCAAGGGCGTGCTGCTGTTCGGCGCCCCCGGCACCGGCAAGACCCATCTTGCCCGCGCCGTCGCCCGCGAGGCCGGCGGGCCGTTCATCAGCAACAGCGGTTCCCACATCGGCGAGATGTTCGTCGGCGTCGGCGCGGCGCGCGTGCGCGACCTGTTCGACCAGGCCAAGCGGAACTCGCCCTGCATCGTCTTCATCGACGAGATCGACGCTGTCGGTCGACAGCGTGGCGCCGGCTACGGCGGCGGCCACGACGAGCGCGAGCAGACCCTCAACCAGTTGCTCGTCGAAATGGACGGGTTCGGTGTCAATGAGGGCATCATCGTCATCGCGGCGACCAACCGCCCCGACGTCCTCGACCCGGCGCTCCTACGCCCGGGTCGCTTCGACCGGCAGATCGTCGTCGACCGTCCGGACATCAAGGGCCGGCTCGAGATCCTCAAGATCCACGCCAAGAACAAGAAGATGGACGAGGACGTCAACCTCGACCATCTGGCGCAGCAGACACCCGGCTTCACCGGCGCCGACCTCGAGACGCTGACCAACGAGGCCGCCCTGCTGGCTGCCCGCCGTCGCAAGAAGAAGATCACCGCCGCCGAGCTGGAAGAGGCGATCGACCGCGTCGTTGCCGGGCCCGAGCGCAAGACGCGCGTCATCAGCGAGAAGGAGAAGAAGATCCTCGCCTATCACGAGGCGGCACACGCTCTCGTCGGCAAGATCCTCAACAGCGCCGATCCCGTCCACAAGGTGACAATCATCCCGCGCGGCCAGGCGCTCGGCTACACGCTCCAGATGCCGGTCGAGGACCGTTACCTGATCACCAAGGAAGACATCCTCAACCGTGTTGCGATGACGCTCGCCGGCCGCGTCGCGGAAGAGATGGTGTTCAGCGAGATCAGCACCGGCGCCGGCGACGACCTTGAAAAGGCGACCAAGTGGATCCGCAAGATGGTCATGGAGTTCGGCATGAGCGAGAAGCTCGGCCCGCTCACCTTCGGCAACAAGCAGGAAGAGGTCTTCCTTGGCCGTGACATCGCCCGTCAGCGCGATTACAGCGAGGAGGTCGCCTCCGAGATCGACGAGGAAGTCCGTCGCGTCATCAACGAGTGCTACGCCAATGCGCGTCGCATTCTCGAGGAGAACCGCGACAAACTCGATGGCATCGCGAACGCCCTGCTCGAGAAGGAATCACTCGGCAAGGATGACATCGATGCCATCGTCAACGGGGCCGAGCAGAGCAGTGAGAAGGCGCCGGTTGAGAAGAGCGACATCGTGGCCGCCGACCGCGGCACCGAGCCGATCGGGCCAGGCCATCCGACGAATCCACTCAACCCGGCTGAGCCCGCTGAGCCGCCGAAGGGTTCGCGCTAGACACTGAAGAAGTATGGGGCAGACCTCAGAGGGTCTGCCCCATCTCTGACAGGGAGGGCATTGTCTTGTTGTCCAGGCGCATTCAGAAGATGATGTGCGTCTTGTCTGTGGCCTTCTTGCTCATTGCGACTACTGCCGGCTGCGCTGAAGTCGCGCCCCAGACTCCTCAGGCGGATAACGGGCCGACCGTGGAGCCGATTGCGACTGAACCAGACAATCCGGTTCAGTATTACTTCCTGAATGGGCTTCTCATGGGCAGCTACGAGAACGGGGAGTGGCACAGCCTGTGCGGTGATGTTGGCGTAACGCCGTATTACGTAAAGGACATCCTCGCTCAGGAAGAGTATCGGCTGTACGGGGACGGTGCCCCGCTCGGTGTCGTGCATACCATCGGACTTAATACCGGAAACGGGCTGGGCGGGTTCGAGCGCGACATGACGGGCACCCTCGCACCGTATGGCAAGCTGCTGCATGACGGCGCCTCGGTCGGCTTTCAGCTGCCAACCAAGCTGGGGCCAGATCTGAACAACCTGGAAGTCCCCAATTACGGCTTCTACATCGAATTCACGGAGGACCATCTGAACCCGCCACCATTGGCCACCAACAGCGACGCGAACCCCTTCACGAGGGAGATGACCGAAAAGGCTCAGGTAACCGAAGCCTGTGCGCACACGTTGGCGGGCCTGCTTGCAGAAAACGGCTTGGCCAACATGGAGCCGAACGTGTCCAGCAGCATCCGCGGGGACTTTGACGGCGACGGCAAAGAGGAGCTTCTGGTCGTCGCAACTACACCGCGGGACGAGTTCGGCTGGCTGATGGTAATCGGCCGTTCTCCCGAAGTGAAGGGCGGAATCGGCACCTACAGTGTCGTCTTGTATGAGGATGATGACTCCGGCGTTCAGATATTGTTCAGTGACCTGCGACCCTATGTCGGAGAAGGAGTCCCCTACGTTTACGGTGAGTCGAAGACTGACGTCAGGATCTGCCAACACGTGGAGTTGTTCGAGACGGCCGATCTGAATGGTGACGGCCAATACGAGATCTGCGTCCGGCAACACTACTGGGAGAGTGGCCGCTTCCTCATATTCGCCATTGGCGCGGACGGCGAGTACAAGCTTGTGATGCAGTCGGATTACGGCATGTGAGTCCGGACGGCAGCGCGGAGGCTGTTTCCGTCGGCTGTGAAGCAGCGAAGGAACCGCCGCGGCGGTTCCTTCGCTCTTAGCCTAATCTACCGCGGTTTGCGCATCATGAAATCCTTGTTGAACCGGCCACGGTTGAAGGCCCGGTTGGAGACCGGCTTGACCAGCACCGGGTGGGACTGATCGACCAAGCTCGAGCCCCACTTGCCGATTGCCCAGCCGTGGATGGCGCCGTAGCAGACACCGGTGGCCAGAAGGGATGTCAGCTTAGCCGCTGTTGCCTTCTCGAACCCGCCAATCCGTGTGAGCCGGCCGATACCTGTCACGACCGCCCACAGCGAGGAGCCGCCGATGATGCCTTTGACGATTTCGTTTCCCGGAGGCGTCTTCATGTAAGTATGCGAGAGCAGTGCTCCGAAGACCCTGTCGGCGATGGTGTCGCCCACATAGCCAACAACCCAGTCCCCCGTGCTCTTGGGGCGGCTCTTGAGCAGCCCCCCGAGTCTTTCTCTCTACCGAAAATCGCACTGCTTGCCATTGAGCCATATAGCGTGGTCGGCATGCCGGCCCTGCTGATCAGGTAGTTGAGCCCGGACTTGACAACCGATGCTCCGGCTCCGCTGACGAACCCAAGTGTGAACCAGTCCTTGACAAATGGCGAATTGTCGGCCATGCTGTCACCCCTCTTTATCTACTAGGGTGAGCAAAGATGCGATAATACTCCCAAGTATCGATTACCTCGTTTGGAGCAGAGAAACGAAAAAGGAACTCGCCAAGCGAGTTCCCGTCTTCGCTTACATTATACCACGGGCTGCCAGTGAAGAAAAGACTGTATCGACAGCAATTTGCGTGTTAAGATGGGCAAGCGCACAAAAAGCGCCCTGACGGGCGCTCTTTTGTCGTTGGCTCGTGCTGGCTCCGGCTACCGCCATCTATCGCTTTCTTGCTGCACAAGATTATACCAGATGGCGGTGGTCCTAGTCAAGAGCCCGGATTTCGCGGCCCGCCGGGTGCCAACCTATATGGTGGGAGGGGTTGCCTTGCAGATTACCGTTTCCGTGGCCCGCTCCTCGTCACCGGCCTGGGCGCGCGCCCTGGTCATGCTCGAGGCCGAGCCGTCTCACTCGCTGACCAAGACATCAGCCGGGACGGCGCATGTCGTCACGTTCAGCGAAGCCGACCTCGATCGCTATCAGGCGCTGATGGACGTCGCCGGCGGCTGGAAGGGGACCAGCGTAGCCATCGACGGAACGCCGGCCGATCCGCGGGATGTCGCCCGTCTGTTGGAGTGCTACGGTGGCTGCTGCAGCAGCGGCGACCGCAGCGCGTACTGCCGCGGCTCGGAAGTGACGGCGACTGCGATCGGGCCCGTCGGGCAGCTGTTCCCATGCCGTCTCGTGCCGATCTCCGAGAGCAATTACCTTGGCTGGTTCCTCTACGGGCGGATGGCCGGCGACCATGTCTACATGGTCGACAAGGGCCGCCTGCGGGAGAAGGTCTACCAGTATCTGCGCCGGCACCTTGCCATCCACTGCCCGGCCTTCGACGGCCAGGCCCTCGACCGGACCATCGCCGACCTGCCGGAGAAAATCGACCCCCGCCGCGACACGAACTGGGTCTACCGGCATGGCTGGGTCGGCGGCCGCTACCGCGTCGTCGGCGTCGAGAAGCGGCAGCAGAACCAGGGCATCAGTCCCGGCGCGAACCAGGCCGAACAGGGCGCCATTGTCAAGACCGGCCGGCTCGGCGCGACTGGCACCGCCTCTGCGGTTCACGAACGTGACATCCCGACTGTGCGCTACAGCGACATCGGCGGCATCGACGCGCAGATCAAACGCCTGCGCGAGACGGTCGAACTGCCGCTGCGCTACCCCGAGCTGTTCGAGCGGCTCGGCATCACCCCCCACCGGGGCCTGCTCCTGTACGGACCGCCGGGCACCGGCAAGACGCTGCTGGCCAAAGCTCTCGCCAACGAGGCCAAGGCCCACTTCATCTTCGTCAACGGTCCGGAAGTGATCTCGAAATACCACGGCGAATCCGAGCAGAACCTCCGCCGGCTGTTCGCCGAGGCCAAGCAGATGGCCCCGTCGGTGATCCTGTTCGACGAGATCGACTCGATCGCCCCGGATCGCGCCACTGTATCGCACAACTTCGAGGCGGTGCTCGTTTCGCAACTGCTCAGTCTGATGGATGGTCTGATCGAGCGGGGTCAGGTGATCGTCGTCGGCACGACGAACCGGCCGGAGAACGTCGATCCAGCGTTGAAGCGCCCAGGGCGCCTCGACTTCCAGATGGAGATCGGCCTGCCGGACGAGGCCGGCCGGCTGGCCATCCTCCGCATCCATGCCGGGCGGATGCCGCTTACCGACGCCGTCGACCTGGAGGTAATCGCGAAGCAGACGCCGAACTTCGCCGGAGCCGATCTCGCGGCGCTCTGTCGCGAGGCCGGTCTGGAGTGCGTGCGGGAGTTGATCGACATCACCGCGCCGACCGAAGACATCGACCCAGCGGCGCTCGCCGGGCTGACGGTCGGGCCGCAGCACTTCAGCCGCGCGCTGGCGAAGGTCACGCCGACAGTCGATCGGCACCAGCCGAGGGACAGCAGGCTGAGGGCGGTCGCGGACCGCAGCTAGGGAGGGCACCATGGCACCAACGTACGTCATCGGCCACCGCAATCCGGATACCGACTCCATCGCCGCTGCCATCGCCTACGCCGAACTCAAGTCGCGGCTTGGCGTTCCCGCCGTGGCCGCCCGCGCCGGGGCGCTCAACCCGGAGACGACCTACGTGCTGGAGCGCTTCGGTTTCGAACAGCCGCGGCTGATGGATGACCTCAGGCTGCGCGCTGTCGACATCCTCCGCCGCGACGTGCCGGCGCTGCCGGTCGGTGCGACGCCGGCCGAAGCCTGGCGCGCCATGCGGGGGACGCGGATCCGCACTTTGCCGCTCCTCGCCGGCGATGGGACGCTGGCCGGCCTGGTGACCCAGGGCGACCTTGGCGGGCACTTCCTCGATCGGCTGGCCGAGGACCGCGGCTGGCAGCAGGAGTGGAACAGCCCGCTCGGGCAGTTCACCGCCGCCGCCGATGTGGTCTCGTTCCAGAGCGACGATCTGATCAGCGAGGTGCGGCGGCGGATGATCGAGACCCGCTACCGCGCTTACCCTGTCCTGGCCCCGGATGGGACTTACGCCGGGCTGATTTCGCGCTACGAGCTGCTCGCGGCCAAGCCGCCCGAGGTCATCCTGGTCGATCACAACGAGCGCAGCCAGGCCGCGCAGGGCCTGAGCGACGCGCGCGTCGTCGAGATCATCGACCATCACCGGCTGGGTGGCTGGCAGACCAATGAGCCGATCCTCATCCGCGCCGAGCCGGTGGGCAGCACCTGCACCATCGTCGCGACGGCGTATGCTGAGAACGGCATCGAGCCGACGCCGCAGATGGCGGGCCTGCTGGCCGCCGGTATACTCTCGGACACGGTCGTCGGCAAGTCGCCAACGACGACCGAACGCGACCGTGCCCTCGCCCGTCAGTTGGCGAGCCGGGCCGGCGTTGACGCCCATCAGCTCGGCCTCGACATCTTCACCGCCGGCAGCGACTTGGCCGGCCGCGACCCGCTGGCCGTGCTGCGCGAGGATTGGAAGGATTTCGAGTTGCCTGGCGGGAAAGTGGGCATAGGTCAGATTGAAACGCTCGGTCTGCCGCTGACCGACGCCCAGGCCGAGGGGTTGCTCGATGCGATGGAAATCGCCCGCACCAGCGGCGGTTACCGGATCGTGCTGCTGATGGTGACTGACATCATCCGCGAGGGAACCGACCTCCTCTACGCCGGCCCGCGGACGCTCATCGAGCGGGCCTTCGACGTCACCGCGCGCGACGGCCGGGTGTTCCTGCCCGGCGTGATGTCGCGCAAGAAGCAGGTCATTCCGCCACTCGCCCGCGTTCTGGCCGGTTTCTCCGAACTCTAGGCAGGTGTCCGCCGTGAAAACGTCGATCCGTGCCCGTGCCATCTACCTTCAGGTGTTCACCCGCTGGGCCGTGCCAGCGGACGTTCGCAGCGTGCTCGCCCGCTTCCGGCAGGCGGGCTTTGATGCGTTTGTCGTTGGCGGTTGCGTTCGCGACCTGTTGCTCGGCAAGACGCCGAAGGACTGGGATGTGACGACCGATGCCACGCCGGACGAGATCATGCGCACCTTTCCGCGCACCGTGCCGACGGGCGTCAAGCACGGCACGGTGACCATCCTGACGCCGGGCCGGGCGGTCGAGGCGACGACCTACCGCGTCGAGACCGGCTACAGCGACCACCGCCGTCCCGATGAGGTCAAGTTCGTCCGCGACCTGCGCGAGGATTTGGCGCGGCGCGATTTCACCATCAACGCGATGGCCCTGAGTGGCACCGGGCATCTCGTCGACTACTTCGGCGGGCTGCGCGACCTTGAGCAGGGCGTCATCAGGGCAGTCGGCGACCCGGCTGAACGGTTCGAGGAAGACGCCCTCCGCATGCTGCGCGCCATCCGGTTCGCCGCCCAGCTGGGGTTCGCCATCGCGCCCGAGACGCTTGCGGCGATTGCACCGCGCGCCCAGACGCTCCGGCACGTCTCCGCCGAACGCATCCGCGATGAGTTCGCCAAGGCGATCACGTCGCCGCATCCGGCCGACGCGGTCGAGCTGCTGCGCGAGACCGGCCTCCTGGCCGAGTTCCTGCCCGAGTTGCTCGAGGGCTATGGCATGGAGCAGAACCGGCACCACCGGTTCACGGTCTGGGAGCACAACCTGATCGCCATGGGGACAGTGCCGCCGCAGCTCCACCTGCGCCTCGCCGCCCTTCTCCACGATGTCGGCAAGCCGCGCAGCCTGTCAGTCGACCGCAAGGGCGACCGGCACTTCTTCAACCACGAGATCATCGGCGCCGACATGGCGTACAAGCTGCTGAAGCGCCTGCGCTTCGACAACGCGACGGTGCTCCGCGTCGTCCACCTGATCCGTCACCACATGACGCTGCACCTCAACCGCGACATGAAGGACGCGGCCATTCGCCGCCTGATCAACCGCGTCGGCCTTGAGAATATGGATGATCTGATCCGACTGCGCGAGGCCGACCGCGCCGCCTCAGGCAAGAAGCCCGGGCCAGTCTCGGCCGGCACGCTGGAACTGCTGCGCCGGATCGACCGCATCCTCAAGGAGGATGCGGCGTTCAGCCTGAAGGACATGGCCGTCGACGGCAACGACATCATGGCTGCGACCGGCATCAAACCCGGTCCGCTGGTCGGCAAGGTCCTCGCGCGTCTGTTCGAGGAAGTGCTTGACGACCCGGCACTCAACGACCGCGACCGGCTGCTCGAGCGGGCGAGACAGCTCGTTGCGGCCGCTGACGCCGGAGGCGCGGGCGATGCGGGTGGCGGGGGCGCCAGCGAGCCGGGGCCAGCCGCTGAAGACGACGATCCCGACGGGGAGGATGCCAGTTGACAGACCTGACACCGACCAGCGGAACAACTGTGACGAGTCTCAAGGGCATCAGGCGCATCGGCCTGATCGGTGCCCTCGATGTCGAGGTCGCCGACCTGATCGCGATGCTCGCCGGTGTCAGGGAGGAGCAGCACGCCGGCCTGACGTTCCATGTCGGCGACTATGGCGGGCTGGAATGCGTGGTCGTCAAGGCGAACGTCGGCAAGGTGGCGGCCGCCTGCTGCACGCAGTTGCTGATCAGCGAGCTGGGCGTCCAGGCGATCGTCTTCTCCGGCATCGCCGGCGCGGCCAGGGCTGACCTGAAACCGGGCGACATCGTCATCTCGACCGACACCGTGCAGCACGACATCGACTCGACGGCGTTCGGCCTCAGGCCGGGCGAGTTCGACCCGCCGTCATCGTACTCGGTCGCGGCTGACATCGAGCTGCGCCGGCTGGCGCTGGCGGCTGCCCGGTCAGCCGAGTTCGAGCGCATCAAGCCGCGGATCTTCGAGGGGCGGATCCTCACCGGCGACCAGTTCATCGTCGACCGGGCGCGGGTCGAGAAGCTCGGCAGCGACTTCGACGGTCTCGCCGTCGAGATGGAGGGCGGCGCCGTGGCGCAGGTCTGCGCCTGGAACCGGGTGCCGTTCGTCATCCTGCGGTCAATCTCCGATTCCGGCGACGGCAACTTCGATGTCTACTGGGATTTCCGCTCGGTCTCGGCACACAATTCGGCCCGTGTCGTGCGCGGTCTGCTCGACCTGCTCATCGCCGGCGACGCATAAGCACGAGCCGGGCCGGCTCGTGTTTTTTGTTGCGTGGCCGAAGGGTGCGACGCGCAGGCGCGACTAACGAGCAGAGAGGGGGGCGCAACGTGGATGAACGGGATCTGCTGACGCGGATCGCCGCTGGTGACAGCGAAGCCGCGAACGAAATCTGCGCCCACTGGCTCGACCCGGTGTACCGCTTCATCCGCGCCCACTCCGGCTGTCCGCCCGAGGAGGCCGAGGATATCGTCCAGGAAACGTTCGTTGCGTTTCTCCGCTCAGTCCATGCTTTTCGCGGTGAGGCCAGCATCTACACATGGCTCTGCGCCATCGCCCGCCGCAAGATCATCGACTACTACCGCAGCCAGGGGCGGCGCGCCAGGCACAGCGCCGGCCCGCTCGACGAACGGCTGCAAGTGCTGGCGTCCGACCAGCCGTTGCCGGAAGAGTGCATCGCCGACGCCGAGTTGCGGCAGGCAGTCCTGGCTGAGGTCTGGCAGCTGCCGGACCATCAGCGCCAGGCTCTGCTGGACAAATACGTGGCTGCCAAATCGACCGCTGAGATGGCCCGCGACTATGGCAAGACAGTGAAGGCAGTCGAGTCGCTGCTCGGACGAGCGCGCGACGCCCTGCGCCGGCGACTCGCCTCAGAGCCCGACCCAGACGGAGTGGGAGGTGGAGACCGTGTCACGCGACCAATTCGAGGAGAACCTGTCACGCTTGCTCGCCGACGGGGCTGAGCCCGGGCTCAGCCGCGAGAGCCTGCGCCGCTTGACCGGCGCCATCGTCTCGGCCTGGCGTGCCGGTCGCCCCGGACTCGCTCCCCCGCGCTGCGGCTGGGAGCAGAGCGAGGCCTACACCTGGCTGTCGGAGCGCCTGAAGCGCCAGCCGCTGGCCTATTTCCTGCCCGCGGCGGCGGGGCTGGTCGGGGTGCTGTACGCGACTGTCGGTCCGCTGGCGATGCGGGCGATCATTGCCCTTGGGGGACTGTAGGATGTGGAACACCCTTGCGACGGTCGGTCGCAGCCTGACGCGGCCGTATGACGCGGTGACCGACGTCGTCGAACGGCGCGACTGGGTCACCGGCATCATCATCCCCGCCGCCGTCATCGGGCTGCTGCTGTCGTTGATGGTGATCGTGCCGACCGGCCAGTCGGTCGCCGAGCGCTGGCTCGGGGCGGGCACCGGCGCGCTGCTGTTCGGCGGGACGTTCTTCGCTGCCGCGGGCGTCGTCTTTCTCGCCTGCCGGCTGGTGCATGGCCAGCCGGAATGGCGGAGCGTCCTGGCGGCCTGGGGTGTGACCTACGTGCCGACCGGCGGCTGGTTCCTGATTATGATACTGTCGCATCTCATCTTCCCGGGCCCGCAACCGTATCTCGGGACGTTCCAGATCGTCTTCGCCATCATCTCGCTGGCGTTCTTCCTCTGGAAGCTGCTGCTCTACTACTTCGCCCTGCGCTTGGCCGGGCAGCTCAGCTTCAGGCAGATCGTCCTCGCGACCGCGATGCTGGCGCCGGTGGCGATGGCCTATTGGGTCGTGGGGTACTGGCTGGGACTTTTCAAGGTGCCGCTGATCTAGCGCACCGGCCGCACAAAGCAGGAATTGCCGCGTGAGGGCGAATACTAGAGAAGCACGTGCATACTGGCTGAGTATGCCAGTCCCCAAGGAGGGATCCCCTTGAACCGCGAGCGCATTCAGCGCCTCCAGCAGACGCTGCAGAGCGACGGTGTCGCCTGCGCCCTGATCGTCCCCGGGCCGGATCTGTTCTACCTGACCGGCCTCAAGATGCGAATGTCCGAGCGCATCACCATCGTCGCCATCCCGGCGAGCGGCGAACCGGTCTTCATCGCGCCGCGCCTGGAGGCTGACAAGCTGCGCGAGTACACCGGCATCAAGGACGTGTTCGACTACGTCGATGAAGTCGGGCCGCTTGACGCGGCCAGGCAGGCGCTGGCGAAGATCAACGTCCGCGATCGTGTCGTTGGCGCCGAGTACCGCTACATGCGACTGCTCGAGCGCGACCTCGTCGAGCGCGCCGGCGCGCCGGCCGGCTTCCGCGACATCGGTGACGTGATCGCCGAGATGCGGATGATCAAGGATGCCGACGAGCAAGCGGCGCTGCAGCGGGCGTGCGAGATCGTCGACATCGGCGCGGCGGCCGCGCAGGCGGCGATCGCCCCGGGCGTCAGCGAGCGCGAGGTCGCGGCGGCGGTCGAGCGGGCGATGCTGGCCGCCGGCGCTGACGCGATCCCCTTCAACACCATCCTCGGCGGGCCGAATGGCGCCCTGCCGCATGGGCTGACCGGCGACCGGCCGATTCAGGCCGGCGAGATGGTCGTCTGCGACATCGGCGCCGAGTACCATGGCTATCAGGGCGATATCACCCGCACCTATCCGTGCGGCAAGCCCGACCCCAAGATGGTCGAGATCTACCAGATCGTCTACGAGGCGCAGAAGCACTGTCGCGAGAAGGCCCGCGCCGGCATGAGCGGCGCCGAAATCGACTCACTGGCGCGCGACATCATAGCCCGCGCCGGGTACGGGGAATACTTCTTCCATCGGACCGGGCACGGCCTCGGGCTGGAAGTCCACGAGGAGCCGTACATCGTCCAGGGCAACACGAGACCGCTCGCTGCCGGCATGACGTTCACGATCGAACCCGGCATCTATCTGCCGGGAGTCGGCGGCGTCCGCATCGAGGATGATGTTGTCCTGACGGCAGACGGCAACCGCGTCCTGACCAAATCCCCGCGGGAATTGAGAGCATAGGCGGAGGCGGGCCGATGGCCCGCCTCTTTCGTTAGGAGGTCAGCCGTGCCCGAGCAGACATTCATCCGCTTCGAACTGCCCAACGGCGTCAACGTCCACGTCTACCCGACGGGCAAGTTCAAGACCACCACCATCCGACTGTTCCTGCACCACCAGCTGAATGAGGACGACCTGACACTCAACGCCCTCTACCCGAACGTGCTCCGGCGCGGCACCCGCCACCTGCCGACGACGCGCGACCTGGCGCGGCAGCTCGAGTCGCTCTATGGCGCCCGGGCGAGCGTCGATGTCACCAAGCGCGGCGACGACCACATCGTCAGCATCGGCGTCGATGCCATCGACGACTACTACGTTCCCGGCGGCGGCAAGCTGCTCTGCGAGAGCATGCGCCTGCTGCGCGACCTGGTCGCGGACCCGCTCGTCGTTGACGGTGCCTTCAAGCCGGAGTACGTCGAGGGCGAGAAGGAGATTGTCCGCCGCGACATCGAGGGTCTGATCAACGACAAGGCGACATACGCTGCCTGGCGCTGCGTCGAAGAGGCGCTGCGCGGGGATCCCTATGCGCTGCTGCCGGTCGGGCGGCTGGAAGACCTGCCGGGCATAACGCCGCAGGGGCTGTATGAGTACTACCGGCGGTCCCTCGCTACCGACCCGATCGACATCTACATCGTCGGCGATGTCACCCCTGAGCCCGTCATCAGGGCAATCGAGGAACGGCTTGCCGTCCCGCGCCAGAGCGCCGCGCCGCGCCCGCAGATGAACGTGCCGCGGGGCGAGGGGCGCGAGCGGATCATCACCGAGTCCCAGGATATCTGCCAGGCGAAGCTCGTCATGGTCGCCCTGCCTGGTATCAACCTGGCCGATCCGCGCTACCACGCCCTCGTCGTCTACAACGGCATCCTCGGTGGTTTCCCGCACTCGAAGCTGTTCCGCAACGTGCGCGAGAAGGCGAGCCTGTGCTACTACGCGACCTCCGGCATCGAACGGGCCAAGGGCCTGCTGCTGATCCAGTGCGGCATCGACAGCGAGAAGTTCGAGCCGGCGATGGACATCATCCGTGATCAAATCAGAGCCATCGCCGCCGGCGAGATCACCGACGATGAGCTGGACTTCACCAAGCGCGCGCTGATGACGCGCCTGCAGATGACTGAAGACAGCCCCGGCCAGATCGTCGCGCAGCATCTCGATGGCGTCATCTGCGGCCGGCCGCTCGTCCCGGCCGATGAACGGGCGGACATCGCGCGCGTCAGCCGTGACGACGTCGTCGCCGTGGCGAGGGAGATCAAGCTCGATACGATCTACCTGTTGCGGCCGGAAAGGGGTGAGCGCTGATGGAGCGCCAGAGCTACGAACGCCTGCGCGAGGAAGTCTACCGCGACACGCTGCCATCCGGCCTGACCGTCCGCATCGTTCCCAAGCCGGGCTACCACAAGCGGTATGCGACGTTCGCCACCCGCTACGGGTCGATCGACAACTGGTTCGTCAAACCCGGGGCCAGCGAGGCGACGCGCGTGCCCGACGGCATCGCCCACTTCCTCGAGCACAAGATGTTCGAGCAGAAGGACGGCAACGTCTTCAACCGCTTCGCGGCCCTTGGCGCGCAAGTCAACGCCGCGACGACATACACCTCGACGACGTACCTGTTCTCGACCAACGAGCACTTCCGCGAGTGCCTCGAACTGCTGCTCGATTTCGTCCAGGAGCCGCACTTCACGCCGGAGAACGTCCGCAAGGAGCAGGGCATTATTGCCCAGGAGATCCGCATGTACGAGGACAACGCGGACTGGCGGCTCCAGGACAACCTGATGGGCGCCCTCTACCACGCCCACCCCGTGCGGATCGACATCGCCGGGACCGTCGAGTCGATTGAGAGGATCGACCCCGATATCCTCTACTTGTGTCACCGCACGTTCTACCACCCGTCGAACATGGCGGTGCTGGTCGTTGGCGACGTCGACCCGGAGGCGGTGCTGGCCCAGATCAGCGATAACATCGAGCGACGGCACTACGAGCAGCAGGAACCGGTCGAACGCCGCCAGCCGGAGGAGCCGCCGACGCTGAGCGAGCGACGGCGCGAGGAGCGGCTCACCGTGGCCATGCCGATGCTGGCGCTCGGCTTCAAGGACCGGCCCGCCGAGCTTGGGCTCCCTCTGCTGCGCCAGTCGACGGCGATGGAGATCGCCCTCCGCGCAGTGCTTGGCCGCAGCTCGGACCTGTACAACCGCCTCTATGAGCAAGGGCTGCTCGATGACTCGTTCGGCACCAGCTACACTGGCGAGACCAGCTACGCCCACGCGATTCTCGGCGGTGAGACGCGCGAGCCGGAACGGCTGGCGACCGCGCTTCTTGAGGGCATTGCCGAGGCGCGCCAGCGGGGGATTCCGGACGCCGATGTCGAGCGGATCAGGCGCGCGGCGCTCGGCTCGCTCATCGCGGCGCTGCAGAGTCCGGAGATCATCGCCCACCAGGCGACGGCCGACTTCTTCCGCGGCTTCGACTTTTTCGACCGCTACGATGCGCTGGCCAAGGTCACGGCGGCGGAGGTCAACGAGCGCTTCCGGGCCTTGCTCGATCCGGAGCAGTGCGCGATGTCGGTGGTGTGGCCGAAGGAGAGAGTCTGAACCGAAGCATCCGCCAACGGAAAACGCGGACTGACGTGTCAGTCCGCGTTGCTTTACTTACTGCTCAGGTCCTTGCTAGTTGAACAGCCCGCGCGTCGCCGCCATCGCGACGATGATCGCGCCCCAGAGCTTGCGGTAGGCATTCGGGTAGTCCTGATCGGTGACGCGGCAGGTCTTCGGGCCGACCTTCTCGACACACGGGAAGACGGAGGCCATGTACGCCTGGTTGGTCAGCTTGAACTCGACCTCGAAGGTGATCGGGCCCGGCACGACGTGCGGCTTGATCTCCTTGGCGCGCTTCAGGGCCCGTTCGGCGGCCTCGATGATCATCTCGCGGGTCTTCTTCGGCGGGATGACTTCGGCCGCGAACCGATCGAGCGCGTTCTTCACCACGACGGTTTCGATGTCGGGGATGAACGACTTGGCCTCGGCGCAGACCTTGTCATCGCCGGTGATGAGCACCGCCGGGACGCCGTAGAAGCCGGCGATACCGGCGTTGATGGCCGTCTCGCCGACGGGCGTGCCGTTGCGGCGGATCTCAGTGGTGGCGATGCCGGCGATCGAATGGTTGATGACTGCGCGGTCACTGCCCTCGCGCGCGTGATAGCCCACCAGGAAGACCGCGTCGAACCCCTGATCGATGCCTTCCATCTGGCAGAGGTGCTTGTTGCTGCCGCTGATCAGCGTCGCCCGCTCATCGAGTTCCTCGACGACGATGTTCGTCATCTTGCCATGCGCGTCGTTGACCAGCACGCGTGTCGCGCCGGCGCGGAACGCGCCCTCGACGGCAGCGTTCACATCCTGCGTCATCAGATGGCAGAACCGCTTGTAGTCGGGGTCGCTGAGCTGGCCACCGGTGGCCACGCCGCTGATGCCCTCCATGTCGACCGAGATATAGACTCTCACTCACCGCACCTCCCGGGATAGATGAAGAATAGTGTATCCAAGTAAAGCTACGCCTGAAAGCTCGGAAATCCTATCGCCGGTCGCAATCCGGCACGGCGGATTTACAGACCGGCGGAAGGCAGGTATTATGTATCTAGCGGCGCGAACCCAATCGTCGCGAGAAGGAGGCGCCACAATGTCGTTCTTCGAGCAATTCCGAGTCAGTCTTGGCGACTTCAAGTCATATCGCCGCCTCGCTGCCCAGCCGTTCGGCCGGAGCTTCACCTTCCTGGTGCTGTTCCTGGTCGTCATCTTCGCCGTCGGCGGCATCAAATTCACCATCGACTACAAGACCTTCATGAACGAAGCGCTCCAGCAGGTCGCCGAGAACCTGCCCGAGTTCCGCCTCGCAGACGGCAAGCTGACCGTCGACGGTCCGATGCCATATCAGTTCGCAGACAACGACACGATGATCGTCATTGACACGACCGGCCAGTTGACTCCGGACATCATCGACTCATACAGCCAGGGGCTGTTCATCGATGCCGACCGGATGGTGATGAAGCAGCCGGCGCAGACGCGTCAGATCCTCTGGAGCGAACTCGGCCCGGTCACCTTCACCAAGGCCGATGTCATCACGCTCATGCAGTCGCTCGACTGGCTGCTCGTCGTGTTCGGTATTCTCTACTTCGTCTACCTCCTGCTCAGCAAGATGTTCGGCATCCTCGTCCTGTCGCTCGTGGCGCTTATCGCCAATGCGATCATCAAGTCCGGCTTCGACTACGCGCGCCTCTGGAACGTTGCCCTCTACAGCATGGTCGTCCCGACCCTCGTCTCGTTCTGCCGCGCGATGATCGGCGTGTCCGTCCCGAACTGGTGGATCATCCATTGGGGCATCGCCGTCGCCTACATCATCATCGCGCTCAGGTCGGCCAAGGAAGAACTGCCGGTCGCGCCACCGCCGCCGGTGACCATGTAGCGCAGTCGCGAACGCGTCAATCTCAGGGTTCCGATCGGAGCCGATGGAGCGGACGGCACAGCCCGTCCGCTCCATTTTGTCTGCGGCAGGTTTTGCCGGGTCGGCTGTCGAAGGCTAGCCCGACCCTGCACTCTGCTCCGGAGAGCAGGTCTTTTCTCTGGACCACCGGACGGGGCATTACTATGGCAGATTCTCAGCAAGGAGCGACCAATGGTGACCAAACGCATACTCAAAGGCTCGACCGCCCTCTATCCCGTTCCCGCGGCGCTGATCACCTGCTCAGACGGCAATGGCAAGAAGAACATCGTCACCTTGGCCTGGGTCGGCACCGTCTGTTCGGACCCGCCGATGGTCGCCATCGGCGTCCGACCGACGCGCCACTCCTATCAGATGATCAAGGACAGCGGCGAGTTCGTCGTCAACCTGCCGCGCGCCGACCAGGTGAACGAGGCCGACTACTGCGGCATGTACTCCGGGCGCGACGTCGACAAGTTCGAGCAGACCGGCCTGACCGCCATTCCGGCGAGCCAGGTCAAGGCGCCGCTGATCGCCGAGTGCCCGGTCGCCCTCGAGTGCAAAGTCCGCCAGACGCTCAGCCTCGGCAGCCACGATGTGTTCATCGGCGAGGTCGTCGCCGTCCAGGCCGATGAGGATGTCATGTCGGGCCAGCGACTCGACCCGGCCAAGTTGTCGCCGCTCGCCTACGTTGGCGGCGCGTACTGGTCGCTCGGCGAACAGGTCGCCAGCCACGGCGTGAGTCGCAAGTAGGGTCGGCGGCGCAGATAACAGACGGATTACATCACGCTTTCATTGGAGGAGAAGAGATGGGGCACGTCACCATCAGGGGCGAGGGCCTGACGATCGGCGACGTCGTGCGGGTCGCCCGCTATGGCGAGACCGCTGAGCTCGCGCCCGAGGCAGTCGAGCGCGTGGCGGCGTCGCGACGGTTGGTCGACCGGTTCGTCAGCGAGGAGCGGGTCGTCTACGGCATCACCACCGGTTTCGGCAAGTTCGCCGATGTCGTCATCGGCGGCGCCGACACCCGGACGCTGCAACGCAATCTCATCATGAGCCACGCCACCGGCGTTGGCGACCCGCTTCCGGAAGAGGCTGTCCGGGCGGCGATGCTGCTACGCGTGAACGCGCTGGCCAAGGGTTTCTCCGGCATCCGCCTCGAGACGCTGAACCTGCTCGTGGCAATGCTGAACGCGGGCGTAACGCCGGTCATCCCCGAGAAGGGGTCGCTTGGTGCGAGCGGCGATCTGGCGCCGCTCGCCCACATGGTCCTGGTCATGATCGGCCTCGGCGAGGCGCTCTACCGGGGACGCCGGCTTCCCGGCGCCGCGGCGCTGGCCGCCGCCGGCCTGCAGCCGGTCGAACTCGAGGCCAAGGAAGGCCTGGCCCTGATCAACGGCACCCAGATCATGACCGCCGTCGGCACGCTGGCGCTCCACGATGCCGAGATCCTGGCGCGGAGCGCCGATGTCATCGCGGCGCTGACCATCGATGCCCTGCGCGGCATCGTCACCGCCTTCGACCCGCGCGTCCAGGCGGTCCGGCCCCACCCGGGCCAGCAACTGGTGGCCGGGAACCTGCGGCGCCTGCTCGCCGGCAGTACCCTCGCCACTGAGCAGGGGGAGTTGCGCGTTCAGGATGCCTATGTCCTCCGCTGCATCCCGCAGGTGCACGGCGCCAGCCGCGATGCCATCGGTTACGTGCGCGGGGTCGTTGAGCGCGAGATCAACTCGGCGACCGACAACCCGCTGATCTTCCCCGACGATGAAGCGGTCATCTCCGGCGGCAACTTCCACGGTCAGCCGGTGGCCCTGGCGATGGACTTCCTCGGCATCGCCGCGGCCGAACTCGGCAACATCGCCGAGCGTCGCGTCGAGCGCCTGGTCAACCCGGCCCTGTCGGGGCTGCCCGCCTTCCTCGCCCGCAACGGCGGCCTCAACTCGGGCTTCATGATCGCCCAGTACACGGCTGCGGCGCTGGTCTCAGAGAACAAGGTGCTCGCCCATCCGGCGAGCGTCGACTCGATCCCCTCATCCGCCAATCAGGAGGACCACGTCAGCATGGGCACCATCGCCGCCCGCAAGGCGCGCCAGATGGTGTACAACGCGCGGCACGTCCTCGCCATCGAGCTGCTCTGCGCGGCGCAGGCCCTCGACCTGCGCCCGGAGCGAACTGCCGCGGTCGACCGGGCCCTGCGCCCGGGCGCCGGCAGCGGCGCCCTCTACGACCGCCTGCGCGCTGACGTGCCGGCCCTCGCCGACGACCGCGTCCTCCACGGCGACATCGCCGCGGCGGCCGCCCTGATCGAGTCGGGCGCGGTCATCGACGCGGCTGAGCGAGCGATCGGTGCGGTCGACTGATCAGGCAGTCACGGCTACGAACCGGCCGCGTCGGTCGCGTACAAGCGGCATGAAGACGCGCCGGTGACAATAGAATCCATAGGGAGGAACGAGCCATGGCCCACAACGTGAGAGCGCCCCGCGGGACGGAGATCAGCTGCAAGGGCTGGCAGCAGGAAGCCGCCCTGCGCATGCTGATGAACAACCTCGACCCGGAAGTGGCCGAGAAGCCGGAGGAGCTGATCGTCTACGGCGGCAGCGGCCGCGCCGCCCGCAACTGGGAGGCGTTCGACGCCATCATCCGCTCGCTGCGCTCGCTCGAGAACGATGAGACGCTGTTGATCCAGTCCGGCAAGCCGGTCGGCATCTTCCGCACTCACGAAGAGGCGCCGCGCGTCCTCATCTCCAACTCGATGCTGGTGCCGCACTGGGGCACCTGGGAGCACTTCTGGGAGCTGGAGAAGAAAGGCCTGATCATGTACGGCCAGATGACCGCCGGCAGCTGGATCTACATCGGCAGCCAGGGCATCGTCCAGGGCACGTACGAGACGCTCGCCGAGTGCGCCCGCCAGCACTTCGGCGGCAGCCTCAAGGGTACCATCACCCTCACCGGCGGCCTTGGCGGCATGGGCGGCGCCCAGCCGCTCGCCGTGACGATGAACGACGGCGTCGT
>JBLNDB010000069.1:0-4696 GCA_050261235.1 Chloroflexota bacterium | reverse complement strand
GCGCTGAAATTGGACCATGCGTAGTTCGCGACGGAGACACTGCCGCCCGAGACACTGAAGCGCACGACCCCTTCGAAGATTGCCCCGTTAGCAATGGAGCTGTTTTTCTGGATCCAGAGCACTCCGTACGCTGGGACGGTAAATGTCCCGACCGTACCGCCGCCGCCACTGGCACCCGAGAAGAACTGTGACCACGTGGTCTTGTACCAATCGATCCCTTTCCCGAAGCCGATGTTGGTCACGGTTACGGTGACGGAGGTCGCATTCGGGTTGTAGACCTGCAGGCCATACCCAATCGCGTGTCCAGTGGCGTTCGAGTGTTCGTACCAGGCCTGGCAGGCCCCTGTGACATTCGACCAGAGGATGTACTTGTTGCCGAGGTTCGAGTCACCGAGGTCCGAGTCGATCAGAGGCTCTGGGTTGTTGCAGTAGATGAAGAAGTCACCATCAAATGAATACGTTGGCTTGCTGGTCCCGCTTGTCGGCGCTCCCGACAGAATGGTACCGCAGGCTGTAGGCATAGCTTCTCCCTCCTTGGTCTTTGCCGCCTCGGGCCATACTCACTCTGGCCGTGGGCAGTCTGCCAATAAGGAGGCAGATACCATGTCAAGGTACAACCTTGTAGAAGTCGTCTCGCACCCGATTCGCCACCGTAGTGTCGGCGGCCCCGCCATGCGTTTTCTCGGGATGGTAGTAGCGCGCATGCCCGGCAGACTCGCGGCGCTTGTCTATGCGGTGGTAGCGCTGCTGCTGATTCAGATCTGGGTGCCGCATCTGGTGCCTGCCAGTGTGATTTACAGGCACCGCATGAACTACGATGCTGTCAAGAACAACCCCGGTCCTGACATTGATGTTGTGCTCGACTACGTAAAGCGCAATATTGCGCGCAACAAGGTAGACGATTACCTGATCATCCTCGGCGATTCGGTTGCTTACAGCGGACCTGGCGGGCCGGAGCAGTCACTCGCAGTTCACTTCAGGGATCTCGCGCGGAGTGCGGGCAGCGACCTGGTCGCCTACAACCTCGCCATGCCATCGATGCAGATGGGCGACATCTACACGATGATCCTCAAGCTCAAGCAGCATGGTCTGAAGACTGACCATCTGCTCATCAACATCCTCTATGCTGGTTTCGTTGAGCGCACATCGCCGCTCGGCTCAGTCTTCTGGCTACAGCACGACTTGGCGCTACTCGACCCACAGGCCTACGCTCGCCTGGCCTCTGGCGCGAAACGCGACCTGACGGAATCGCTTGACCTGTCAACATACTTCCGCAACCGCGTCTATCCGCGGGTGCCTCTCCTCCGCTACCACGACTTCCTGCAATTCGTCGCATTTCGCCGACTGGGCCTGCCCACAGGCGAGGTCAGCGACACGCGACCATGGACGGCCAAGCCCTACCTCCCGGCGCTGATGCAGTCGCCCGACTACGTTTGGATGTTCAGCGACAGTCCGTTCGTCTGGGACGATACCAATCCTCAAGTGTACTTCATACGCAAGATTGTCCAGGCGACGCAAGGCAGTGACGTCACCTTCTTCCTCGCGCCGACGAATCAGGAACTCCTGGCGGCCGAGGTCGGCCGGGCGGGGTATCGAGCCAACTTGACGGGCATCGACAAGCTGTTTGCCGCGCTGCCGGTCACCTATGTCAATTGCGAAGCCGAACTCGGCTCTGAGCTGTTCGCCGACCACTTCCACCTGACTCCAAGCGGTTATCGTGTCCTGGCGGAAAAACTCTGGCCCTCCCTCAATCGCCGACCGCAAACGGCTGAAGGGGGGCGCTGACGAATGCTGTTTCACAGCCCTGAGTTCCTCTCCCTGATGGCGATGGCATTGGTTGCCTACCTGTTCTTTCCGCGGGCGCGCATCACCATCTTGGCCGTCGCCAACGCCTTCTTCTACGGAGTTGCTGGACTGCCGTGGCTGGCTCTGTTTGCCGGTATGGCGTGGCTGACCTACTACTGCTCGCTGCGGGTGAACCGCCGGCACGGTCGTCTCTTCCTGTGGCTCGGATGCGCCGCGAACCTGCTCAATCTGGGGTTTTTCAAGTACACCAACTTCATCATCAGCAACCTGCCGGTGGAACTCGTTGCGGGACTGATCGGCGACCGCGTCCTGCATGTGGCACTTCCCATAGGGATTTCGTTCTACACGTTCCAGCTGATGGCGTATCTGATCGATGTTGCCCGCGATGAAGTCGCGCCGGCGCGCAGTTTCGCCGAGTTCTGGGTGTTCATCGCCTTCTTTGCGCAGCTCATCGCGGGACCGATCATGCGCGCCAGAGACTTCATGCCACAGATTGCCCGCTCAGCCACCATTCGGGTTCGCTCCGGGCAGTTCAAGTACGGTCTCTACGTTCTCTTCGTCGGCCTGACCAAGAAGGTTCTTCTGGCCGACACGCTGGCACCGCTGGCGGACAAGCTGTTCGCCGGCGCTCCCGGCCTGACACCTGCTCAGGTTTGGATCGCCTCTGCCCTGTTTGCCTTTCAGATTTACTTCGACTTCTCGGCATACAGCGACATGGCCGTCGGCATCGGCCACCTGTTCGGCTATGGCTTGACGCAGAACTTCTTCACGCCCTATATCAGCAGCGGCCCGACCGAGTTCTGGCGCCGCTGGCACGTCACGCTTTCGACATGGATCCGCGACTACATCTATATCCCGCTTGGCGGCTCGCGCGTCCCGCTGCCGCGGCAAGCGGCCAACATCATCATCGCCATGACCCTGTCCGGGTTGTGGCATGGCGCCTCCTGGACGTTCGTCATCTGGGGACTCTATCATGGTCTCCTGTCGGCAGCGGAAAAGTACTACCGGAGATACTTGGAGTCCCGCTTGCCGGAACGCCTGCGCCGGAGCAGAGCTTACAGTGGGCTGCAGATCGTCGCCTGGAATGCGTTGATACTGATTGGCTGGGTGTTCTTCCGTATCTCGGAGTTCCGCGTCGCGCTATCACTCGTTCGGCGCATGGTGTTGCCGACGTCGCTGGCCTTCTCACTCGGCGATGCATTGCTGCTCTGCCTGACTGCCGGCCTCTATGCCCTTCACTGGCTTGAGCGGTGGGTGCGCGACCACGAGTTCGCCTTGCACGATGCTTGGCGCCGGTCTGTCCCGACCCCGCTGCGGGGATTAGCCTATGCTGCCTTGGTTGTCGTTGTCGTGGTTTTCATGAAGCTCCAGACGTCAGCGTTCATCTACTTCCGATTCTAGCCATCTCAGAAATGTGGCCCGGGGAGCCGCTGTCTCCCCGGGCCTGATCGCACCATCACGGGTTTGGGCAGTCACTTCCTCAGCCACACATCTGTCAGCTTGTCGCTCATCGGGATCAGATACGGCTTCCACCCCTCGACCTCGGGCTGGCAGACCGTGACGATGGTCGGGTAGTAGAGCGGAATCCACGGCGCCTCGCCCATGATCCGCAGCTCTACTTCGCGGTACATGGCCAGCCGCTCGGCCTCGCCGGCGGTGGCGATCGCCTGCTCGATCAACGCGTCGATCTGAGGATCGGCAAAGCGGGCGCGGTTGCCACCGTCACCCTTGTTGGCCGAGTGGAACGTCGGCCAGAGGAAGTTGGATGCTTCCGGGTAGTCAGCCGACCAGGAGATCCAAGCCAGGTCGAAACTGCCGTCGGCGACGGCGCGGAAAAACCCCTCCCGATCCAGCCCGACGGCCTTGGCCTTGACGCCGACCTTCGTCAGCGCCGAGACGATGGCATTGACGATCGAGTTGCTGGAACCGCGGAAGATCAGCTCCAGTGTCCGATCGGCCCGGTACCCCGCCTCCTGCAGCAGCGCCCTCGCCTTCGCCGGATCGTACGCGAACGGGCTGGCCTGATTGGTACTGCCCGCGACGCCGGGCGGGATCGGACCGTCTGCGACCTCAGCCTGCCCTGACAGGTACGCCTTGACGATGGCGCTCCGGTCGACGGCATGGTTGAGGGCCTGGCGGAACAGTACGTTGTCGAACGGCGCCCGCTCGCAGTTCATCGCCACGTAGTAGACGGACAGGTCGGCCCGCACCGCGGCATACGGGCGATACTGGTCGCTGGCCAGGCAGCGGCTGACGGCAGATGGCGGGACGTCCGCCAGGTGAAGGTTGCCGGTCTCGAACGCCGACCAGGCCATCGCGCTGTCGCGCATGACATGGAAGGTGACGCGGTCGAGCAGCGGCCGGCCGGCGAAGTAGTCGGGGAACGCGGTCAGCATGACGGCGTCGTTCGGCCGCAGTTCGGCGAGCCGGAACGGCCCGCTGCCGACCGGGTTGAGGCCGTAGATCGCCGGGTCGTCATAGCGTTCGACTTCCGTGCGGTCGACGACGTACGCCGCCGGCATCGCCAGCAGGCTGAGCAGCGGCGCGAACGGCTCGGTCAGCTTGATGCGCACGGTGTACTTGCCGTCGGCGCTGACCCGTTCGATCTTGCTCAGGAGCCAGGCGCGGGGCGATGCCGTCTTGGGGTCGCGCAGGCGCTCGAGGGAATAGACGACATCGGCGGCGGTCAGTTCGCGCCCGTTGTGGAAGCGGACGCCGCGGTTGAGCGTGAAGGTGTAGGTCAGGCCGTCTTTGGACTGGGTCCATGACTTCGCCAGGTCGGCGACAATCTGCCCCCGCTCGTCGAACCGGACGAGGCCGTTGTAGATCAGGGCCATCAGTCGGCAATCGAGGAGGGTGACCGCATGCGCCGGGTCGAGCGTCTGCGGGT
>JBLNDB010000068.1:0-7074 GCA_050261235.1 Chloroflexota bacterium | reverse complement strand
GTGGGGCGCCGCCTTGGCGACGCCCCACTTCTTGTGTCCTGATTGGTCATCGTTCCGGCACCGCCGGCAACGGCAACGTGAATCGCGCCACGGTGCCGCCCCCCGGGCGGTTGCTGACGGTCAGCGTGCCGCCGTGATCCTCGACGATGCGCTTGCAGATGACCAGTCCGAGCCCGGTCCCAAGCTCCTTGGTGGTGAAGAACGGCTCGAACAGGTGGGTGGCGATGAGCGGCGAAAGGCCCGGTCCGTCATCGCTGATCTCGATCACCGCGACGTCGCTCGCCGGGCGGGCGGCAACGCTGATGTGCCCGTGCGGGCCGGCGGCGTCAGCCGCGTTCTGCCACAGGTTGGTGACGACCTGCCTGATCCGGTCGGGGTTGGCGAAGACGTCCGGCAGGGGCGCCAGGTCGACGGATGTCGCGGGCGCGCCCTCGCGGCCGGTGACGAGGAGATCGATCGCCTCTTTGACCACCGGCACGATGCTGGCAAGGCGCCAGCCATCGACGGTCGGCCGCGTGAGTTGGAGGAACTCGCTGAGCAGCCGCGTCGAGCGGTCGATCTCGGTCAGCACCATCCGCGCCAGGCGGGCGTCGGCAGCCTGGCCGAGGGCGTCGAAGCGGTCGGCGAACAGCTGAACAAAGCCGCGGATGGTCGTCAGCGGATTGCGGATCTCGTGCACGGTGCCCGCCGCCATGCGCCCGACGGAGGCGAGCCACTCGGCGTCTCGCGCCCGTCGTTCGAGCGTCGCGAGATCGGAGGCATCCGTGAACATAGCCACGGCGCCGACGATCTCACCGACATCATTGCGCACGACCTCGGCGGTGGTGTTGAGGTGCCAGTCGGCGCCCCGGTAGTGGTACTGCTGGCGGACGTCGCGGAACGAGCGCCTCTCGCGCAGCGCTCTCTGAACGATCCTGGCCTCGTCTGGAAGGTCGGGAAAGACCTCAGCGACGGGACGTCCGACGACCGCAGACGGATCCATGCCGCAGATGCGGCCGGCCTCGCGGTTGAAGAACAGCACGCGCTCCTCGCGGTCGACGGCCATGATGCCGAGCGATGCGCTGTCGACGATGAAGCTCGCCATCGTCTGCAGATCGGGTATTCGTGACGGGTCGTGCGCCACCGGCCTCACCCCTGTCGGTGCGATGTGCGGGGATTCGACGCCGGTGGCGGGCATTCCTTTCCAGCTATCGGCAATTGCGTTGCGGTTGACGATTCGCCGCTGCCACAGACAAAGCAGCCAAACACTGACTTGTTCGCCTGCGCCTCACTAACATTTCGCGACGGTGCTCAAGCAACACTAGAAACGATGCTCTGGCTGGAAGGGAGTGATAATGTTGAGCGAACACGACCGGCAACACGAACGAGAGACCGAACGCGACGGAGTCGCGGACGGGCGTGGCGCTGAAGATAGCAGCGGCGCCCGCAGCCATGACGGCGGGGCGGGCGGCCGAGGCCGCGCTGGCCGCGGCATCAATCACAACTGGTGGTGGCTGGCCGGCGGTGTCGTTGGCGCCATCTTGCTGCTTACCCTGTTCACGCCGCTCAGCACACCGTACCGCAGCCCCGGGCCTGGGCTGCCGCAGCCCAGCAGTCCGCCGGCGCCGGCCCCGGCGCCATCAGCTACTCTGAAAGTGCTCGGGCTGTATGATGAGACCAGCGAGCGCACGACGCCGACGGCCATCGACCTGGTGGCGGCAAACCGCGACAAGATCGACTATCTGTCGCCGCTCTGGTACCGCATCGGCAACGACGGCAGCGTGAACAGCATCAATGCCAACAACGCGCAGCAGCCTGCGGCCAAGGCCAACGTCCCGATCATCCCGCGCTACACCAACACGCCGGGCAACGAGTCCTTCCTCACCAACGCGTCGCTGCGCGCCAAGGCGGTAGCCGGCATCGTCGCTGATGTGACCAAGAACGGCTGGGCCGGCTGCAACATCGACCTCGCCCGGCCATCGACGGCGGCCCGCGACGGACTGACGGCGTTCGTTGCCGACCTTAAGGCAAAACTGCCCGCCGACAAGCTGGTCAATCTGTCGGTGATCCCCGCCGCGCCGTCGGACGCGAAGAGCGGCCCGTACAACTTCACCGAACTGGTCAAACATGTCGACCAGGTGATCCTGATGGCCCACGACCGGCATGGCCAGAACAGCGCGCCCGGCCCGGTGGCGCCGATTACCTGGGTCGAGGATACGATCAAGCGGGCCATTGGCGAGGGGATTCCGGCAAACAAGATCTTCCTCGGCGTCGCCACTTACGGGTACGACTGGAAGACGGGCGCCAAGATGAGCGCGATCCTGATGCCGATGAAGAAGATCCCGGTCGAGAAGACCGACACGCACCAGTATGACACCAAGGCCCAATCGGCCTATCACACCTACACCGACTCGGCAGGTGTCAAGCATGAGATGTGGTGGGAAGATGAGAAGTCGCTCGCGCCGAAGATCGACCTCGTGCGCAAGTACGGCCTCCACGGCATCGCGATCTGTCGCGTCGGCTATGAGGACCAGGACTGGTGGACGAGCCTTGGAACGCTCCTCAACCGCTGAGTCTGCCAGCCCGCGCCGCGCGACGGCCTGGTGATGAAAGGAGACATGGGATGATCCCCATGTCTCCTCTTGTTCGCTCTAGGCCTGTCGTTTCTGGTCCGGCGGCAGCGGCGGCGGCAGCAGATCGCTCAAGGTCAGCGAGTACGACTCGGCGACGACAGCGAGAAAGGCACGCAGCGCCGGTGAGAGGTGGCGCCCCCGGCGGAGGACGAGGCAGGTCGTCCGGGTGATGGTCGGGAAGCCGCGCACGCCGATGGCCGACAGCCGCCCGGCATCGAGATCGCCCTGGACCGTCTCGCGCGGCAGCATCGACAGGCCGACGCCCTGCAGCACGACCTGCTTCGACGTCTCGACATTATCGATCTCCATCAGCACCTTCGGCTCGAAGCCAAGTTCGCTGAAGCGCCGGTCGAGCAAAGTGCGCAGGCCGGTGTCGCGCGTGTAGAGAACCAACCCTGCCCGGCCGAGTTCAGCCAGACTGATCTCGCCGCGGCCCGCGAACGCATGCTGCGGGTGGGCGACCAGCACGACCTCATCTTCATACAGAGGCGCGGCCCAGATCTGCGGGTGGGTGATCGGTGACCGGGCGAGGCCGCAGTGTGCCTCATCCTGTGCCACCAACTCGACTACTTGCTGTGACGACCCGGTGTGGATGGATACTTCGACGCCGGGATAGGCGGCGCGGAAACGACCGATCAGGCGCGGAATGGAGTAGTTGTGCGCCGAGGCGAGCGTCAGATGGCCGCCGGTGGCCGTCCTGATGCCGCTGACGACCTCCCGGCCTTCAGCAGCCGCCGCGAGAATCGCGTCGGCGTAAGGCAGCAGCGCACGCCCGGCATCAGTCAGCTGTGCGCCGCGGCCACCGCGCTCGAACAGCACGACGTTCAGCTCGCGTTCGAGCGCCTGGATGCGCGCCGAGACACTCGGCTGGGTCAGGTGCAGCTCGAGCGCCGCCGCGCTGAAGCTGTGCCGCGCTGCGACTTTCTGAAATGCTTCAAGTTGCGACAGTTCCAAGATGCTCCACACTCCTGCAGGTCTCACTATAGGCGGTGCGTATAGCCTGGCCTGATTCCTCAACAAGATGATTATACCATGTCTCCGCCCGACTGCGCAGGAATGGGTGAAGGGACGTTGGTGGCGGCAGGTAGCAGCGCCGGCAAGCGAGAATCACGGGGAGAGAACCGGCAACGGGGGGGATTGGGTGAACTACAACCAACTCCGGGCGCTGATCGAGGTCGCCGACTGCGGCAGCTTCTCCGCCGCAGCGCCGCGCCTTGGCGTCAGCCAGCCCGCGGTCAGCCTGCGGGTCCAGAGCCTCGAGCGCGCAGTTGGAATCAAGCTGTTTCTGCGCCAGGGCGAGGCGGTGACGCTAACCGCGGCCGGCCGCATCTGTTACGATGTGGCGCGTCAGATCGTCCGCGCCTGGGATGCCGTGAACGACCAGTTGACGCCACTGCGCGGGCAGGTGGCCGGCAAATTGACGATCGGCGCGAGCACGATCCCATCCGAGTACATCCTGCCGGCTCATCTCAAGGCCTACCGCGAGGAGCACCCGCTGGTCAGCATCGTTCTCCGGGTCGGCGGCAGCCAGGACATCCTGGAAGCGGTGAGCAGCGGAGCGGTCGACCTGGGAGTGATCGGCAGCCAGCCGCAAGCCGACCAGCTCGAGTGGTTCGCCGTCGCTGACGATGAACTGGCCTTGATCGCGCCAGTCGGGCACCCGTGGGTCGGCACCGCAATCGACCCGGCGGAGATCGCCCAGGAGCCCCTGATTCTCCGCGAACCCGGCTCCGGCACGCGCGCTGCCGCCATCGCGGCCCTGAGCGCGCTCGGCGTGTCGCCGGAGGCGCTGACGATCGCCGGTGAGCTTGGCAGCCACGAAGCTGTCGTGGCAGCGGTCGAGGCCGGGCTTGGCATTGCCATCGTGTCCAGTCTGGCAGCCGGCCGGGCAGTCGCCGACCGGCGGGTCGCCCTCCTCGATTGGCCGGGGGCGGCGATCCGGCGCTCGTTCTACTGCGTTACCCGGCGCGGCGCAGCGACGGCCGCGGCGATCGCACTGCGCGACCAACTGCGCAAGCCTGCCACTGATGAGGAATAGCCTCCCTGTCTTTCCGGCAGAATACCTGCGAGGAAAGACGAAGGGAGGTCCGGCGGATGTCCGAGCTGAGCAGCAGGCTGGTCTGTGACAAGTGTGGCAAGGAAATCGAAGTCCCGCGCGAGCGAAGCAACCGGGAAGTCCTTTGCTGCGGTTCGCCGATGCGCATCAAGCGGTAGCGGGCCGGCGCAGCAGGCTTCACTCCATGGGATTTGCCCCCCGACTCCATTCCCGGCAGCGCCGACTCGACAGAAGGAGCAGACGGCATTTCCGAAAGGGGAAATGCCGTCTGCTTTCGCTTGCAGTGTTCCCGGGTTGCTTAGCCCGGAGTGGGATCGCTTGGCGGCGGTTCACATGGGATCCTGGGATACTGAGGCTCAGCGCTGTAGAGAATGTTGCCGCTTGCGTCCAGCGCCTGTATCTCCACCCACTTGTCCCGCACGTAATTCGCGGGGTCCATTGTCGCGGTCATCCACCAGTACCCATCGAAGAGTACCGCCGCGGTCTCTCGCCCATCCTGCGTCAGCGCAATCACGCGGGCGATCTTCTTGTCGAGGGCGGTGCCGACGGCGAAGTGTTCGTAAGGCCGCTGCTGTTTGGGATCATCAGCGATGACCAGCGAGTAGCTGCACTCGCCCTCGAACGTCGCACCCTGCCAATGCAGAGTCCAACTCGGAATTCTGGACCCGGCACTGCCCGGGATGATTCGGTAGAAGGTCAGTTTGGTGTACGGAACTGTGCCGTATAACGGTGCAACCTGCCATTCCGCCACGACATAGAGTGTCTCGCCCACGGCCCGAAATGCCCGCCAGACGACTCCCGGGTGAATCTCCTGTCCGTCCTGGATAAAGCGGGATTCGTCAGTGATTCTCTGCTTAAGGTCGCTGGGGATCCGGTCGGCTACTGCGGTCTGGATTCGGATCTGCCGGATGCACACGAGCGCAAGCAGCGCGGCGATTATGACCACGGCCGCGATTCGGGTTCGCTTCATCTGTTCGCCCCCCATCGCCAGCAATACTATCGAGAGATGGGCATGGCTTCAAGTTTCGCCAGCCATTCCCTATAGTATTCGACTGCCTCCCAGGGTGTCCCTGCGGATGGCGGAGGCCCCACTGTGACAGCTCATCTCCCATCAGTCGCCGCAGGCGTTGTCTGCAGCGGCGAGGCCGGCCTCGATCCCGTCGATGACGCCGTGCAGCGTCTCCGCGGCGTCGACAGTCGGCAGGCGGTCGAGTTCGGCCCGCGCCTGACGGCAGAATCCGCGCGCGCGGGATATGGCGTAGGCCAACGAGCCGCTGGCAGCCAGCAGGGCACGGATGGCCGGCAACTGCTCATGCGCCCGCTCGGCCGCGATCAGGCTGTACAGGCGCGACCCTGCGGGTGACTTGAGACCGTGCAGCACCGGCAGGGTCCACGTGCCGGTCCGGATGTCCTGCCCAGCCGGCTCGCGCCCGGTGGCCGCGACCAGGTCAGCCACATCGTCGACAAGCTGGAAGGCCATGCCGGTCGACCAGCCGTACGCGGCCAATTGCTCCTGCGCCGCCGGCGGCAACCCGGCCAGCACCGCGCCGGCCCGACCACAAGTGGCGAACAGCGACGCCGTCTTGCCTGCGACCACTGCCAGGTACGCATCCTCGCTCTGGTTCGGGTCGAAGCGCGCCAGCGTCTGCCTGAGTTCGCTCTGGCACATGTCAGCGACGCACTCGACGAACATCGTCATGAACCGCCCGCGGCGAATCGTCGCCAGGCGTCGCAGGGCGCTGGAGAAGTAGATGTCTCCGGTCAGGATCGCCACGCCCTCGCCCCAGCTCGCGTTCAGCGACGGGCTGCCGCGCCGGCTCTCGGCGCAGTCGATGACGTCGTCATGAATCAGCGACGCGAGGTGCAGCAACTCGGCGACGGCGGCGATGTCGACCCGGTCCGGCGGCGGCTCGGCCGCGTACCGACTGGCGCCAAGGACGACCACCGGGCGGAGCAGCTTCCCCTGACCGGCGAGCGGGTGCCTGATTGGCAGTCGTTCGCGTTCAGGCAGGGCCGTGAAGGCCCGCGCCAGTTCGCCCGTGACCAGCCGCAGGTCGGCGAGCAAATCGGCGCTGTAGCGGTTCTGCTGCGCACTGACGGCTGTCATCGGCCACACTCCTATCGTTCGAAGATGACCAGGTCGCCGCTGCCGCGGTTGCCGGACAACAGGGTATTGAGGCAGTAGATCGGCCAGTTGCAGAGGGCGTCGCGAAGCGCGGTCGGCCAGCGGTTGCCGTCGGTCATGGCGAGCAGCAAGTGGTTCATCAGCGCCGGGTTGCGTCTGATGACATCGTGCAGGAACGGTCCCTTCCTGCCGAGCAGGAAGGCAAGCACGGCCGCTGCCCGCTGGTCGACGAGGAACTCGCGCTGGACCGCCTCGCTGTATCGCTTGCCAGCGTCACCGGT
>JBLNDB010000067.1:0-3400 GCA_050261235.1 Chloroflexota bacterium | reverse complement strand
CGATCCATCTCGTCAGCGGCACGATTCGCGACAACATCACGCTCGGCGACGAGACGATCACGGACGAAGATGTCAGGCGCGTGGCATCTGTGGCCGGGCTCGACGAGTACATCCGGTCCCTGCCGGCGGGCTACGACACGCTCCTCGGCCCCGGCGGCACGAAGCTGTCGCACGGGCAGGAACAGCTGCTGTCGCTGGCGCGCGCCCTGGTCTGCAATCCGGCGTTGCTGCTGCTCGACGAACCGACGTCCGGCCTCGATGCCGACACCGAAAGAAGGCTTTTCGCGGCGATCCGCGAAGAGAGCAAGAAGCGGACGACCATCACCATTTCGCATCGGATGAGCGGCGTCATGGATGCCGAGCGCGTCATCGTCATGGCCGGCGGTCAAATCGTTCAGGATGGCACGCCGGAGCAGCTCGCCGAGGAAGACGGCTGGTACGCGATGATGCGTGCGCTCGAGACGCTTGGTTGGGTCGAAGCGACATCGTAGACAATCAATCCAGACATGGTCATCTCACCCATTGAAACAGATGTCGGCGGGCCGCGCAGCGATCGCGCGGCCCGTGGCGTATTCGGCCGCAAACCGACGCACCGCCGCCATCATGCGCAATTGCGCGGCGGCAGTGTCGGCAGCGCCCGTATGCGCAGTTCGCGCGACGCGAATTCGCCGAGTCGATGTGGTAATATGGAGTAGTATCGTTATGTGAAGCCGACTGGAGGGATATGCATGTGCGGCATCGCAGGCTTCTACGGAGCGCCTGACACGCGACTCCTCCACGCCATGACAGACATCATCGCCCACCGCGGGCCGGCCGGCGCTGGCCATTTCGAGTCGCCGGAGATGAGCTTGGGGCACCGGCGTCTGCCGATCGTCGACCTCGGCGGCAGGCAGCAGCCCTTCGGCAACGAGGATGGCCGACTGCAGATCGCCTTCGACGGTGAGATTTTCAACTATCGCGAGCTGCGCGGCGAGTTGCGCCGCCTCGGTCACGAGTTCAGCACTGACGCCGACGCGGAAGTCGTGCTGCACGCCTATGAGGAATACGGCCCGGAGTGCTTTGCGCGCCTGAACGGCATGTGGGCGGTGGCAATCGCCGACACTGCCGGCCAGCGGCTGATCCTGGCGCGTGACCACTTCGGCGTGAGGCCGCTCTACTACGCACAGACGCGCGACCGCCTGCTGTTCGCGTCGGAGATCAAGGCCCTGCTCCAGGACCCGGCGTTGCGCGTCGAGGCGAACAACCAGATGATCTACGAGTATCTCGTCGCCGGGCTGCATGACCACACGCCGGAGACGTTCTTCAAAGGCGTCTACCGCCTGCCGTCGGCGCACTATGCGATCATCGACGGCGGCGGCATGCACCTGCAGCACTACTGGGCGCCGACGCTGGCGACGACGGGCGATCCGTCCCCGGAGAGGTTCCGCGAGCTGCTCCGGAAGTCAGTCGAACGCCGGCTGGGAGCCGAGGTCCCGGTCGGGGCCAGTCTGTCCGGCGGTATCGACTCGGCGGGCATCGTCGCGCTGATGGGCGGTCTTGCCAACGCACAGTCGTCTGCCGGGGCGGGCGACGGTCGGGTGAAGACGTTCTCGGCGACCAGCGATGGCGACCCGCTCGACGAGGGCGACTGTATCGCCGCTCAAGCGGCGTTGAGCGGCGTCGACAACGCCGTCACGAAGCCGGCCTCAGACCGCTTCGTGACGGAGTTCGAATCCCTGATCTGGCACCAGGAAGAGCCGATGGGCAGCATGGCGCCGTATGCGCAATGGGAAATCATGCGCCTGGCGCGCCAGCAGGTCGGCGTCATCCTCGACAGCCAAGGCGGTGACGAACTGACGGCCGGCGGCGTGCCGTACCAGCTTGTCTACCTGCGTCAGCTGCGGCGCCAGCGCCGGTACCTGACGTTCCTGCGCGAGTACTGGGCAGCCCGTGACGTCATCCGGCCGTTCGTCCGCAGTCAGCTGCGCAAGGCCAACCGCGTCGATCCGGAAGCGCTGCTGCGGCCGGAGTTCGCGGCCGAGGTCAAGCCGCCGCACGATTCGCGGTCGCAGAATGACCTCAAGCAGCGCCTGCTTCAGGACTTGCTCAGCTACAGTCTGCCGGCCCAGTTGCGTTACGTGGACAAGAACGCGATGGCGTTCTCGCTGGCGACCCGCCTGCCGTACCTCGATCAGGACCTCGGCGAGTGGCTCCTGACGCTGCCCGAAGCGGCGCTGATCAACGGCGGCCAAAGCGGGGCGGTTGTCCGCGCCGGTCTCGGCGACCTGCTCGCCGATGGGATCCGGCTGCGCCGTGTCAAGGCAAGCGGCGTGACGCCCGAGCTGCGCTGGATGAAGGCACGTCGCGCGGTGTTCCAGAGCATTGTCAACTCGCCGGCGTTCCAGAGTCGCAAGTACTGGGACGGCAAGGCGATTGCGAGCGAACTAAAGGCCGCGCTCGAAGGGCGCCGCGTCTGGTCGCTGTTCTTCTGGCGGGCGATCAACGTCGAACTGTGGCTGCGCGTCTTCTTTGAAGGCGCCGACCGGCAGCCCGGCCACGGGCTGAGCTACATCTACGCTGGCGACGCCCGCGCCGCCGAACTGGCGGGCACCACCGCAGCCAGCGACCTGCTCGCTGCGGCACAGCCGAACCCGGGCAAGGGCCTGTTCCTGGCCGTCAAGGATGCGATCTTCGGCCGCGTGCCGGTGCGAACGAAGCTGGTCGAAGCCGGTGACGATATCGTCGCCGTCGTTCGTCAGGCGCTCGCGGGCCGTGAGCGGAGCGGCGACATCATCGCCATCAGCGAGAAGATCGTCGCCATCAGCCAGGGTCGGTCGTTCCCGGTCGCCAGCATCAAGCCGTCGAAGATGGCTCGCTTCCTGGCGCACTTCGTCCGCAAGACGCCGTCCGGCATCGGCCTCGGCATCCCCGAGACGATGGAACTGGCGATCCGCGAAGTCGGCCTGGCGCGCATCCTGATCGCCTGCGGCGTGACCGCCGTGACGCGCGTGTTCGGGCTGCGCGGACTGTTCTACCGGATCGTCGGCCCGCAGGCGGCCGCCATCGACGGACCGACGCCTGGCACGATCCCGCCGTACAATACCCACGCCAAGCTGGCGCCCAAGGATCCGGACCTGGTCGCGCGGAAAATCGCGGCGGCGCTCGGCGGCGACATCGGCGTCGCGATCATCGACGCCAATGACCTTGGCGTCAACATTCTCGGCCACACGCCGGACGTCGATCCGGACCTGGTGAGCAAGCTGTTCATCGACAACCCGCTTGGTCAAGGCCGTCAGCAGACGCCGATCGCGCTGCTGAGACGGGTGTCGGCGTAGTCGGAAGCGGAGACTAATAGGGGGTTGGCAACCACCCGGTAGTCAACCCCGTTTCTGTACTGACTCAACGTCTCTTGAATCCCGCG
>JBLNDB010000066.1:0-35405 GCA_050261235.1 Chloroflexota bacterium | reverse complement strand
AGCGCCAGCGGAATCCCCTTCGTCTCAACGGTCAGCACGTAGCCGGCGCCGAGTTGGCGGAAGTGGCTGGCGATGACCTCGCCGGCCTGCTGCATCAGCCGCGGCGAGAAGACGATGTCGCTGGTGTAGAGGTAGCCGCCGGGGAGCACGCGCTCGGAAGCCGACAGCTTGAGGCTCAGATCCTCGGCGACGGCGCGCATCTGCTCTGGCGTGAAGCGGGGGAAGTAGCGGACGCCGCCCGCCGCGCCGGCCAGCGTTTCCACCTCGCCGAGGCTGAACGAGGCGAGGGCGTCGCGAATCACGCCAAGGTCCTCGCTGACCGTCGACTTGGCCGAGTTGAGCAGGTCGCCGAACTGGCCGAGCGAGAACAGGGTGCCGGGGTGATCGACGAGAGTCTTGAGGATTGCCGCGACGCGTTCGCTCCGCCGCCACTTCTTGGCCACTGGCGCCAGCCCCCTTTACGAATATTGACGACTAGATTATACCACAATGTTCGGCCTTATCGCCACCGTTCCCTTCCCCCGAGACCACGGATGACCCGTTGAGCCGCATGGAAAAACGCCTGTAGCGCAACGGAAAACGGCCACCCGGGCGGGGTGGCCGACAGAGCCAAAATGTTCTGCCTTAGTGTGTCAGTTCGGCTGTTGCCAGTTCGAAATCGCTCGGCTTGTCGACATCGATGCCGATTTCGGCCTGGTGCGTCTCGACGGCCAGGGCCGGCAGTCCGAGCACGCTGACCGCCTTCGTGACCAGCTCGCGCACCGAGGCAATGCCAAGCAGCAGCTTGATGATGAAACTCCAGCCAAGGAGGCCGGCCATCTGCAGCGGGCTCTTGCGGGCCGCGACGAACTTCTCGGCGACGGCGGCAATCGGCTCGACAGCGCCGGCCCGAACGATGATCAGGTTGCCGCCGGTGAACGTTCCCTCGCGCAGTTTGGCGTAGGTCCGCTCGGTCGTCGGATAACGACCCTCCATCGTCCGCCGTTCGAGGATCGGGTAGTAGAGGTCGGCCGGCCCGGCGGCGCGACACTCGTCGATGAACCCGTCGATGGTCGCGGCGGTGATCAGCGGCACGTCCGAGGTGACGATGATGACCTGCTCGTCCGGCGGCAGCAGTGCCGCACCGGCCCGCACATTGGGCACGATCCCGCCCTGGGGCGCGACGTACTCGAGGTCGCGGCCCTGGATGCGGTCGCGGTACGCTTCTTCCGGACCGACGATGATGATCCGGCTGATCTGCTTCGCGGCGCTGACAGCATCGATGATGTGCTGCAGCATCGGCTTACCGGCGATGGGTATCAGCGCCTCCCACCGCTCGCTGCTGAAATCCTTGAGCTTGCCGGTGTTCTCACGACCGGCAAGAATGACTGCACTGGCCATCTCTAAAGCCCCCTGTCAACGACACCGGGCTTATTCTCCGCCAGCCGACAAACTCCTGCGCTGGCCGTGCGACCGGACCAGACGAAGCAGCCGGGCAGGCGTGACCTGAGCTGTTCAACCTGAGCGTCGCTGGCGCCGACGACAATCAGCGCCGAGCCGCTGCCTGACATGACGACCCCGCGCGGAGCGACGGCCCGGATGACGCCCAGGGTCGCCGCGACAACCGGTTCCCGGGCGGCGATCGGCGCCTCGAACGTGTTGCCGAGCGAGCGCGCGAGCGCCTCAAGGTCGCCCCGGCGGAGGGCCGCCAGCGCCGGCTCGAGGTCCGGGTGCTGCGGCGACGGCCACTCATCGACCGCCCGGTATGCGCCGGCGGTGGCTACAGCCACCGGCGGCACGACCACCGCGATCGGAAACGGGGCGATGCCCGCCAGCGGCGTCAAGAGCTCGCCACGCCCGCGGCCGATGCAGGTTCCGCCGGCGATCATGAACGGCACATCGCTGCCGGCGGCGAGGCCAAGCGCGGCGAGTTCGCCGGCGGACAGGCCGAGGGCCCAGAGCTCATTCAGCGCGACCAATGTGGCCGCCGCATCGGCGCTGCCGCCGCCCAGCCCGGCGCCCGCGGGGATGTGCTTGTCGATTACGATGCGCGCCCCGGCGGTGATACCGGCCCGCTCGCGGAGCAGCGCAGCAGCACGAAAGGCCAGGTTTTCCGGCCCGGCCGGAATCCCTGGCGTTTCGCAACTGACGTCGATGTCGGCCGCCGGTTCGACGGTCACGACATCGGCCAGCTCGATACTCTGGAAGATGGTCGCAAGCTCGTGATAGCCATCGGGCCTCATCCCGACGACATCGAGGACCAGATTCACCTTGGCGCGGGCCAGCCATGTCGCCACGCTATTGTTCACCCCGGGAGTTGGTTCGCCCGCCGGGTGCCAATCCCCTGCGCTGCTGGCCGGTGCCCTCGCTATTCGCCACCGGTGACTTCGACAGCCGTCCCGGTCGCGCCGAACTCTGCCGCCAGGCAGTCGAGGTCCTTGATCGCCATGGCCAGCGCCGCCATCACCTGGTCGTATTTCTCGTAGAACACCACCACAGTGTCGCCGGCGCGCGCCGTTGCGAGCGCTGCCCGAATCGCCTCGTCCTCGTCGAGGATGACCTCGGCGGCATCCTCGGCCAGCCCGGCCTCGATCGCGCCCCGTCGGAGCAGCGACGCGACCTGGCCCGGCAACCGGCCGCGCCGGTCGTGATCCTCTTTCAGGTAGATGCGGTTGAAGCCTTGGCCGGCGGCCCGCCCGACTTCCAGCAGCGTCTCGTCGCTGCGGTCGCCCGGTGCGGCGATGACGCCGATCAGCTGCCCCTTGGTCAGCTGGCGGGCAGCCCGGGCCGTCGCCGCGATGCCGGCCGGGTTGTGGCCGTAGTCGATGATGACGTTGAAGTCGCGGACGCGGTGGATGTTGAACCGCCCGGGGTTGTCCCGTTCATTGGCCGTGAAGCTCTGCAGCGCCTGGCGGATGGTCGCGTTGTCTAGGCCGAGCGCCACGCCGGCCGCGGCCGCAGCCAGAGCATTCTCGGTGTTGTGCTGCATCCGACCGTGGAACGTGCAGGGAATCGAGCGGACATCGACGATCGCTGAGTCGCGGCCCCGGTGCGAGTAGACGATGGCGCCGTTCTTGATCGTCACCGCGCGCCCGCCGTCCTGGAGGTGGCGGTGGACCTGGATGCTGTCCTCGTTGACGCTGAAGTAGATGACCCG
Organism: Chloroflexota bacterium; assembly: GCA_050261235.1. Taxonomy (GTDB): domain Bacteria; phylum Bacillota; class Sulfobacillia; order JBFLWA01; family JBLNDB01; genus JBLNDB01. Next base: position 32,269 of record JBLNDB010000066.1, on the reverse strand, counting down.
GCCTTTCGTGCGCGAGGCGACGCTGCAGGCGTACTGGTCATCGGCGTTGATCACCGCGTAGCCCTCCGGCTTCACGCTCTCCAACACGACCGCCTTGACATCGGCCAGGTCCTCCATGGTGTTGATGCCGTCCTGGCCAAGGTGGTCGCCGGTGATGTTGGTCAGCACCGCCACGTCACACCAGTCGAACGCCAGCCCGCCACGGACGATGCCGCCGCGCGCGGTCTCGAGCACTGCTGCCTCGACGGTCGGATCGCGGAGGATCATTCTGGCGCTGCGGGGCCCGGTGTTGTCGCCGGGCCAGACGAGGCGCCCGCCGATCAGGACGCCGTCGGTGGTCGAGGCGCCGACGCGGATCCCCCGTTGTGCCAGCATGCGCGCGATCATCCGCGTCACCGTGGTCTTGCCGTTGGTGCCGGTGACGGCGATAATCGGAATCCGCCCGTCGCTCCCGTCCGGGAAGATGTGGTCGACGATGGCGCCGGCGACCTCGCGCGCCCGGCCGGCCGAGGGATAGTGATGCATGCGGATGCCCGGCGCCGCGTTGACCTCGATGACCGCGCCGTTCGCCTCCGTCAGCGGCCGGCTGATGTCGTCGACGACGAGATCGATGCCGCAGACGTCGAGCCCGACCAGGCGGGCGATGCGGAGCGCGATATCGCGGTTCTCGGGGTGGACGCGGTCGGTGACGTCCACAGCCGTGCCGCCAGTGCTGAGGTTGCAGTTCTCCCTGAGCAGGACGACTTCGCCCTGAACGGGCACGCTCTTGGCCGTCAGCCTCTGCTTGGCCAGAACCAACTCGGCCACCTGATCGATCTTGATCCGGGTCAGGGGCCGCTCATGGTCCTCGCCGCGCAGCGGATCGGCATTGACGGCGGCGACAAGCTCTTCCACGGTGTGCGTGCCGTCGCCGCAGACCTGCGCCGGCAGACGCTCGGAAGCCGCGACGACGCGCTCGCCAACGACCACCACCCGGTAGTGGTGGCCGCGGATGTACCGCTCGACGATCACGCGGTCGCTGAGACTGCGGGCGACCTCATAGGCGAGGCGCAGGTCCTCCGGCGTGCGGATATCGAGGGCGACGCCCTTGCCCTGGTTGCCGTCGACCGGTTTTGCCACGACGGGATAGCCGACGTCGGCGGCGATTTTCAAGGCGGCCTCGAGCGTGGTCGCCAATCCGCCGGCCGGCACGGGGATGCCGGATGACGACAGGAGTTCCTTGGCCAGCGCCTTGTCACCGGCGATATCGACGGCCAGACAGCTCGTGGCATCAGTCACCGTCGCCCGCACGCGTCGCGCCCGGGCGCCGTAGCCAAGCTGCAACAGACTGTCGTTGCCGATCCTCATCACCGGGATGTTGCGGCGCCGCGCCGCGTCAGCGATGGCTGCCGTGCTCGGGCCAAGCCCGTGCCGTGCATGCTGCTGGCGGATGGCGGCGACCAGCGCCGCTGCGTCGACGGTGCGGCCACTCAGCAGTCCATCGACCAGCTCCACGGCGTGCCGCCCCGCCAGTTCGCCCGCTTCGCGGGTCAGATACTCGAAGACGACCCGGTAGATCCCTCCGGTTCCGGTCCAGCGCGTCTTGCCGTATATCACGTCCATGCCTGCCTGGCATTGCATCTCAATGGCGGTGTGTTCCACTGTGTGACCGAAGTACGTTCCCTCGCGCAGCCGTTCGACGAAGCCGCCGGGGCGGCCGCGAGAGCAGTGATGCCCCGCTAGCCCGGGCAAGGCCGTCAGCAGCCGGTCGACGAACCCGTCCACCGTGTTGGTGGTGCGTCCCTCCAGCGTCTCGAGATCGAGCAGCATCTCGATCACCGGGTATGGGCTGTGGACGCTGGGTCCGTCAAAGGCCCTGACATCCAGCACCTTCATCTGGTGTCCTCCTTTGATTGTCGACCCGATGAACTCCAGCCTTATCGTGCCCGCCCCAGTTCAGCGGCTATGCTCGTCATCATTTGGCTGCCGCTCCGGCGTCGCCGGCGCGGTCGGCCGCCGCCGCACGAGATCGAAGCCGTAACCGACGGGCAGCATGTGCAGGGTGACGTCAGTCAGCGCCAGCGGCATCGTCTGCGACGCCTCGGACGCATTCGTGCTGGTGATGCTGCGCCCGTCGATGACTGTCACGGCATTGCTGCCAATGGCAGTGAAGCGCTGGTCCGGGTGGACGACGATCGCCGTGTCCTCGTCGATACCCACGCCGAGCGCGCGCGGGTTCTGCGCGATCGCCGACAGCAGCCTGCCGATGCGGCCCCGCTGGGCGAAGTGCTGGTCGATGATGACATCGCGGAGCAGGCCCATGCCCGGTGCCATATTGAGCGTGTTGCGCGTCGGCGCATCCTCGTCGTCGCCGGTGACGATCATCGTGTCGCTCATCGCCGACGCGCCGGCGCTGGTGCCGGCGATGACGGCGCCGCGCTGATAGGCCGCGAGCATGGCCGCGTCGAGTCTGGTGCCGCCGATCGTGCTGGTGATCCGCAGTTGGTCGCCGCCGGTGAAGAAGAGGCCGGTCGCGCGCTCGACGGCCTCGATCGTCGTGCGTTCGTTCGCCATCGCGCGGTCGGCGACGTGGACGATGTCGATGTCGTCGGCGCCGAGGCGCGTGAAGACATACCGGTATTCCGCGCCGACTGTCTCAGGCTGTTCCGTGGCGACGGTCAGCACGACCAGCCTCGCCTTCGCGCCGCCGGCCTTGGCGATGACGGTGCGCAGGATCTGGCAGCGGTCCTGTTTGTCCTCGGCGCCGCCGATGATGATCAGGGTACCTCGCGGCGGCTCGGCCGCCGGTTTGCGTGTGCCACTCATATTGTCACAGTCTGCCCCGGAGGAATGGCCGGGCATACGCGACAGCCGCGGTCCCGCGCGCCTGCCGGAGATGTCAACGGCGACCGGCTATGCACTGCCGGTCGCCGTCACTTCGTGTATTTGTCAGCCACTTTCGAGGCGCCGTAGGAGTCTGGCTTGACGTGGACCTCGAACCCGCTGCCGACCACCATGCCGACCACTTCACGGATCAACTCGCGCGTCGAGCCGGTCGGGCCGACGTCGACGTGGATCTCGACGTTCAGATCCGTCTGCCCATGGGCGGACAGCAGCTCGGCCATGCGGCTGCCGACGCCGAGACTGAGCGATGTCTCGTAGAAGATCTTCTGGCGCAGGCTGTGCATCGCCCGGCTGTGCTGGCGCCGGTAGTAGTAGCGGGCGCCTTTGCCGACGCGGTGGATGATGATCGCCGTGACGAACGTCTGATCATCGCGCGTCTGTGAGTCGCTGCCGATGATCAGTCGATAGTCGGCGTTCGGCTCGCTGGCGACGAACGCCATGATGTCGCTGAACACCTTCTCGAGGCTGAGCACGCCTTTGGTCGGACTGACAAAGTTCATTGCTGCGCCACCTGGTTTCGGAGTGCCGTGAGGAGACGGAGGAACTCTGCGAGCGAGAGCTGTTCCGCGCGGACGGTGAGAGCGAGGCCGGCGTCAGCAAGGGCCTGGCGGACGGTGTCGCGCGGCAGAGCCGGCAGCCCGCCGGCGCCGCCGCGATTGCCGGCGAGGGCGGCGACGACCGTCTTGCGGCGCTGGGCGAAGGCCGCCCCGATCAGCGCGAACAGCTCCTCCGCCGCTTCCCGCGGCGGCGCGTCGCTGCGCCGCCGCAACGCCAGCAGTGCCGAGTCGACGTGGGGCTGCGGCCAGAAGCAGTCGCGGGGGACGCGCGTCACGACCTCGCCTGAGTAGAAGCATTCGGCCAGCAGCGACAGCGGACCGTAGCCCGCTTCTCCGGGACTGGCGATGATCCGGCCGACAGCTTCCGCCTGGACGAGGACGACAATCCGGCCAAAGCACGCGGGCGACCAGATTAGTCTTTCCAGGAGCGGCGTCGTCGCATAATAGGGCAGGTTGGCGATGGCTTTCGCCCGCTCGCCGCTGGCCGGCGCGACGGTCGCCGCGTAGTCCACCTCGCGGGCATCAGCGAACACCAACCGGACATTGCCGCAGCCCCCGACCGTTTCAGCCAGCGCCGGCGCGAGGCTCCGGTCGAGCTCGATCGCCCGGACAGCGCCGGCGCGCGTGGCGAGCGCCTGCGTCAGGGCGCCAAGCCCGGGGCCGATCTCGAGCACCGTGTCCGCCGGTCCGACGTCTGCCGCCGCCAACGCCGCAGCAATCGGCTCCGGCCTGGCGATGAAGTTCTGCCCCAGCGTATGTCGCGGTCGCAGGTTGTGTCTCGCCAGCATGTCCTTCACCGCCGCAGGGCTGGCCAGTGGCGCGGTGACCGGCTGCCCGCAGCCTTGTCCGCCGCTACTCAATGATGTAGACCTTGACCTTTCGCTTGCCCCAGTCGAGCGCCTCAGCCACGGTATCGAAGCAGAGGTCGATGCGGTTGCCTTTGATCGCGCCGCCGATGTCACCGGCGACCGCGTACCCGTAGCCCTCGATGTATAGCCGCGAGCGGAGCGGGATGACCTTCGGGTCGACCGCGACGACGCCGTAGCTTGCCTTCATGCCCAGATAGGTGTAACCGGTGGCGTACTTGCCCGTGCTCTCGGGGCCGGCGGTGTAGCCGGTGGCGGTCATCAGGAACGCCTTCTTGAAACGGATGACCTGTCCGCCGCGGGTCGTCACCGTGCCGGCGGTCCCGACCGCGACGAGGCGGGTCACCGGTTCGCGGATGATCTTCTCGCTGATGACCTCGCGCTTGACCCGTTTGTTGTTCTCGTAGGTGTCTCGGTACTGGACTTCTTTGAGACCGGCGACGCCCTTCTGGATGTCGTTCTCGATCCCGAGTTCGAGCGTCGGCGTCTCGCGACGCTCGGTGCGGTACGGGATGGTCACCTCGGCCGTGACGATCTCGGTGCGGATCCTGACCAACTCGACACTGAGCAGATCCGGGCGCTTCGCGTCAATGCGGACCTTCGCCCGGTATTCGCCCGCGAGCGCCAGACCGCCGTCGCTGATCAGACCGGCGGCAGTCCCCGCCGCCGATAGCACGGTCTGCTCGCCGTCCGCCGTGATGACGCGGATCGGCCGCGCGCGGATGACAGTGATGACGTCGCCGCTGGCGAGCGGGTGGTCGGGCGCCGGCACAACGCGGTCGCCCGGCCTGACATTGACGTGCGCGGCCTTCAGCGCCGCTGCGGCGGTCCCGCGGAGCGTCCGAACCTGCCAGGCCCGCCCGTCGACGACGAGCGTGATGCGATGCGAGGCGATAAAGAGGCAGAACAACAAGGCCGCCACAAGGCCGGCGGCCGTCGTCAGATGGCGGGTCTTGATCCGCGCCGGCCGGAACCGGGCTGCGGTCTGCCTCAGGCGTTGCGCGATGACGGGCACCTGAACCCCTCCTGGATTTGAATGGCGCGACGGTCGGCGTCGCGTCAGGCGGTATAGGCGTAGACCGCGTTGCGGCCGGAGTTCTTGACATGGTAGAGGGCTTTGTCGGCGCATTCGATCAGTTCCATGCGGGAGTGCGAGTGGTCGGGGTACGTCGCGACCCCGGCCGAGAGTGTGATGCGGCCACGGGCGACCAGATCCGCGCCGGCGAAGCGGAATGTCTCGACGCGGTTGCGGATGCGCTCGGCGACCGAGATCGCGACGTCGTTGCCCGCGCCGGGCAGGATGATGGCGAACTCCTCGCCGCCCCAGCGGGCGACGGTGTCCTCGCTGCGGACGCTGTCGACGAGGATGTCCGCCAGCTGGCGGAGCAGTTCGTTGCCGCGGACATGGCCGTTGATGTCGTTGTACTCCTTGAACAGGTCGATGTCGAGGAAGATGATCGACAGCGGCTGGCCGGCCTGTGTGCAGCGCGCCAGGTCTTCATCCAGCCGCTGATGGAAGTACGAGTGGTTGTAAAGGTGCGTCAGGCCGTCAGTGAAGGCCTGGCGGGTCGCCTCTTCGGCGTAGCGTTGCAACTGCTCGTGGGCTTCCTGCAACGATTGCAGCAGCCCGGCAGTCTCCTCCTTCTCGAGACGGGTCCGGCGCTCCAACTCGCCGAGATGCCCGGCGACGGCGCCGGTCATGGTGAAGTAGAGCGTGCGCAGGAGGACGCGACTGGTCTCGAACGGCGGCGTCAGGGCGACGGCGGCGAAATAGAGAATGCCCGATGCCAGGGACACCGCCAGGCTCTCGCGCCAGCCGTAGAGCGAGGCGACGCCTATTATTGCCAGATAATACAGCAGATAGACATCGCTGCGCATGCCGCCGCGCGCCCAGACAAGATAGGTGATCAGCAGGATGTCGACCAGCAGCAGCGCCGGCCAGAGTCCGCCCATGGTGCGCTTGCGGTTGTAGTAGAGGTTGATCGCCACGGCGAAGACGGCAAACGCGATTGTGGCCGTAATCATCGGCCACGATGGGGCCTTGCCGCTGAGGGCCAGTATGATCGGCGCGAGTGCCACGCCCCAGTGCAGCCGGATGAGAAACGCTTCGCTCTGGGCCGCACCGACAGACATGTGGCTTCACTCCCCCCAGCCGAGTCCTGACCGTCAAATTTCGCCACGCCCCGCTCTGTTTCCTTCTTCTGGGGCGGCATCGCTGAAGTTCCAGTTCTGCTATAGCGTACGCAAACGGCCCGTGGTTCCGCGCCAAGGCGCGGCCACGGGCCGTGTGTCGATGCCGGCGCCTCTAGCAGAGCCCGAACAGCCGGTCGGCATTGGCACTCGTCTGGCGGGCCAGTTCGTCGACGGACATCCCCTTCAGGCGGGCCAGTTGCTCGGCGATGACAGCCAGATAGGCGGGTTCGTTGCGCTGCCCGCGATGGGGCACCGGTGCCAGGTACGGACAGTCGGTCTCAAGCAGCAGCCTGTCGGCGGGGACCGCCAGCGCCGCCTCGCGCGCCCGCTGCCCGTTGCTGAACGTCACCGGACCGCCAAGGGCGATGTAGAACCCGAGGTCAAGGCAGCTGCGGGCGAACTCGCCGCCACCGGAGAAGCAGTGCATGACGCCGCCCACGGCGTCCGCCCCTTCCTCGCGGAGGATGCGCAGGACATCGTCGTGCGCATCGCGGTCGTGGATCACGAGTGGCTTGCCGATGTCGCGGGCGAGCCGGATCTGCCGCCGGAACGCATCCTGCTGGATGTGCCGCGGCGACCTGTCGCGGTAGTAGTCGAGGCCGATCTCGCCGATCGCCACGACCCGCGGATCGTCGGCCAGCGTGCGTATCTCCTGGTAATCGCGGTCACGCATCTGCGCAGTGCTGCTCGGATGCACGCCTACGGCCGCCCAGATCCAGGCGTGCCGCCGCATCAGCTCGACCGAAGCGCGCGAGCTTGCGAGATCAGAGCCGAGGTTGATCAGGCGGCTCACGCCCGCCGCGCGGGCGCGCTCGAGCACAGCCTCGCGGTCGGCGTCGAACGCCGGATCATCGATGTGGGCGTGCGTCTCGGTGAACGTCGTCATTTGCAGCGGGCCCCGCTGGGAATGTCCCCGTCCGGGGTGAGGACGAACAGCCGCTCGTTGTCCGAGGCGGCGAGCAGCATGCCATTCGACTCGATGCCGCGGATCTTGGCCGGCTGGAGGTTGGCGATGATGACGATCGACTTGCCGGTGATCTGCTCAGGCGTGTAGTGAAGCGCGATGCCGGCCACGATCTGCCGCTGCTGACCGCCGACGTCGAGCGTCAGGCGGAGCAGCTTGTCGGCCTTCGGCACGCGCTCGGCGGCGACGACCTTGGCGACCCTGAGATCGAACTTGCGGAAATCGTCGATACTGACCAGCTCTGCCGGAACAGCCGGGGCAGCGGCAGCAACGGCCGGTGCGGGCGCCGGCGCCGCGGTCGCTGCCGGCGCGGCGCCGGCGGGCGCAGTCTGTCCCTCTGGCTGCTGTGCGAGAGCGATCTTCGGGTCGATGCGGGGGAAAATCGGATCGCCGCGGCGGACGACCAGACCCGGTGTGAGCAGGCCCCAGGCGGCGTCGGCGGGCCACTTGCAGTCGCTGATCGGCCGGTCGATGCCGAGCTGGCGCCAGATCTGTGCCGGCGCGGTCGGCAGGAACGGCGTCAGCGCAACCGCCGTGAGGCGCAGCGTCTCGGCCAGATTGTACATCACGGTATTCAGGCGGGCGCGTTTGTCCGGCGCCTTGGCCAGATCCCAGGGTGCGTTCTCGTCGATGTACTTGTTCGCCCGGCCAATCAGCCGCCCCAGTTCGACGAGGGCGACCGAGATCTCGCACTGGTCCATGTTAGCCTCGAACTCGGCGACGACGCTCCGCGCCAGATCGCTGAGCACGCCGTCATCCTCGCTCGCGACCGGCTCGGGGATGCGGTTGTCGCAGAACTTGCCGATCATCGCCGCGGTGCGCGAGAGGAGGTTGCCAAGGTCGTTGGCGAGGTCGACGTTGGTCCGGCTGATCAAGGCCTCTTCGGAGTAGAAGCCGTCTGCGCCGAACGGGACCTCACGGAGCAGGAAGTAGCGGACAGCGTCGACGCCGTACTTGGCGATCAGGACCAGCGGGTCGACGACGTTGCCCTTCGACTTCGACATCTTGCCGCCCTCAAGCACCAGCCAGCCGTGGCCGAAGACCTTCTTCGGGAGCGGCAGGTCAAGCGCCATCAGGATGATCGGCCAGATGATGGTGTGGAAGCGGACGATCTCCTTGCCGACGAGGTGGACATCGGCCGGCCAGTAGCGGTTGAACTTGTCGGGATCGGACGGCCAGCCGGCGGCGGTGATGTAGTTCGTCAGCGCGTCGAACCAGACGTAGATGACGTGCTTCGGATCGATCGGCACCGGCACGCCCCAGGTGAAGCTGGTCCGCGACACGCAGAGGTCCTGCAGCCCCTGCTTGATGAAGGCGACCATCTCGTTGCGGCGGGAGACCGGCTGGATGAAGTCGGGGTTGTCCTCGATGTGCTTCAGCAACCGGTCAGCGTACTTGGAGATGCGGAAGAAGTAGCTCTCCTCGCGCACCTTCTCCACCGGGCGGCCGCAGTCGGGGCACTTGCCATCGACCAACTGGCGTTCGAGCCAGAACGCCTCGCACGGCGTGCAATAGAGGCCCTCGTACTCGGACTTGTAGATGTCGCCGCGCTCATAGATGCGCCGGAAGACCTCCTGGACGACCCGCTCGTGGCGCGGCTCGGTGGTGCGGATGAAATCGTCGTAGCGGATGTCGAGCGTCTCCCAGAGGCTCTTGATGTTGCGCACGATGCCGTCGACGAACTGCTGCGGCGGCATGCCGAGATTCTCCGCCTTGCGCTGGATCTTCTGGCCATGCTCGTCGGTTCCGGTCAGGAATATGACATCCTTGCCCTTGAGCCGCTGGAACCGGGCCAGTGCGTCAGCCGCCACGGTCGTGTACGCGTGGCCGATGTGGAGATTGTCGCTCGGGTAGTAGATCGGTGTCGTGATGTAGTAAGTCTCGCGCGTGTCCATGGTTCTGCTCCCCTCTTACTGAGTATCGCATTCGTCTCTGGGCGAAAACGAAAACTCCCGCCCCTGATCCGGGACGGGAGTCTGCTCCCCGTGGTACCACCCAGTTTCGCCGCCGGTCGCAGCGACAGCTGCTCAGGCAAGCCTTGGACGGCACGTCGGATGATGGATCACCGACATTGCCGCCGCCCGCTACCGGTGGCGAACCGCCCGCGCCTACAGGCCGCAGGTGCGGCTTTCGGGCGGGTGCTCCGGGGCCATGTTCACCGCTCTGCCCAGCGCCGGCTTGCACCTGACCCGGCTCTCTGCGGCTGGCGAAACGGCTACTCGCTCCCCGTCATCACGTTGATAGACATGATTCTACCGGACCTGCCAGGCCCTGTCAAGACGGTTCGTGGCGCCCTGGCAGCGGGACGATCAGAGTCGGCGAGTCGACGGTGTGGCGCGCCGCCCAGCGGCTGATCAGCCAGACCGGCAGCAGGCCGGCGAGCATGACGATGTTGCCCACGGCGGCGTAGCCCGACAGGAAGACCTTGAGGAGCCAGTAGGCGAAGTCCGGCATGTAGCCGCTGATCAGCGCCGGCCCGCGCAAGACGTGCAGGCCCGCGGCGAATCCGAAGACGACGATCTGAACCTGCACCAGGGCGAACGCCCAAGTGCGGAACGGCACGGACTGACCGCGGTTCCTGGCAACGACCATCATCGACAGCGTGGCCAGGAGGCCGGCCGCGGCATAGCCGGCAAGGGCCAATATGACCTGGGCGGGGCCCGTGAGGGAACTGAACGTCAGCCGCAGCGGCCCGACCAGTGCGGCAACGGCCGTCACCGCAACGCCGGTCAGGGCGCCGAGCACGCTGGCACGCGTAGTATACCGCCGCAACGAGACGGCTATCAGCGCGGCGACGGCGACGGTCGCCGCGAACGCAGCCCAGCGGCCGGGAGTCCACATGTCGCGCGCTGCAAGAGCGGCAACGGCGGCGTCATAGCGCGCCAGGCAGGCTTCTGCCCGCTCGCGTGGGGTGCTGCCGCTGATCGGTCTGACCACTGCGCCGAGCGCCGGCAACAGGGCGACGGTGCCCTTCTCGACCTGCGCCGCCCAGGCCGCGACGATCGCGTCACGCTCCAGCGACGAACTGGCGATGGCGTCCACGAGCGGTTCACCCTGAACGAAATCGGGATAGCCGATGCCAAGCAGCGCGGCTACCGTCGGCGCGATGTCCGTCTGCTTGCCCGCGATCCCGGGCCCGGGCTGGATGACCTGTCCGTACATGACAAGCGGCGCAGTGGTGACATCCGGTTCCGGGCCGCCGTGGCCGCCGGCGGCGACATGGCCGTGGTCGGCGGTGATGATGACTGTGGTGGTCGTCAGATCGACACTGTCGAGCAGCTGCAACAAAGCCTTGTCGATGGCTGCCGCCGCCTCAGCGTATTGACGGCTGTCTGCGCCCAGGGCGTGGGCAACCTCGTCAGCGCGCGGGAAGTAAGCGAGCGTGAGCGAGGCCGTGGCGGCCATATCGGCCGCCCGACGGGCGATTTCGGCCTCGGCGAGCTCGCCGGGGAAGACGTACTTGCGATCGATCCACTTTCCGTACAGGTCATCCCAGCCCGTGCCGGCAACCATCGCCGTGCTGAGCCCGGCAGCCTTCGCCTTGGCGAAGATGTTGCTGATCGCCGGCTGACGGTAGAGGTTCATGGCTACACCTGTGACGGCTTGGGTCGTGCCGGTACCGATGACGGCCCACGTCGGCAGCGAGTAGGTCGGCAGGCTGACCGACAGCTGACCGCCGCGGTACGGCACCGGAATCTGGTTGGGGCGGAACGCCTGCATCGTCCGGGCGGTGTCCACCCGCAGGCCATCGACCACCACCAGGACGACATGCTGAGTGAGGGCCGGACCATGACCGCTGGCCGCAAAGTCTTGCCGAACGGGAAAGGGGTTGCGGTAGCTGACCAGCGACTGGAACATCGATACCGCTCCGGCAACCAGCACCGCCGACACGACAAGCGAGATCAGGCCGTACGTGATCAGTGCCCGTCTCACCGCTGACACCTCCGAGAATGGACGTCCGGAAAAGACTTCGTCCTGCGGGGTATGTCTCCTCTGCCAACGATGGCTCGGGGCGGCGAAAAGTCACTCTCGGGCTTCGACAGGCACCGACACCGTGCCGTTCTTTCCAGCGCCGAAACAACGGCTGGAAAAAAGGGTCAGGCGAGGGCGGCTGACGTACTGGGAGTGCGCTGGTGGGCGAAAATCGGCCGTTTTCCACCCCACACGGGGTGTGACACTTATTGCCAGACTCGGCTATGGGCTCCTATAATTGAGACAAGCCGTATCAGGCATGGTTGATACCCGTCCTAATGCACCGGTGTATAGCTGGGGTTTTGTGCTGAGCAGAGAGAGTGTTCGATGTCGGAGATTTTTGATGTGTGAAATATTTGTGAAGCATCTTGACTGAATATGCCAAGTCTGGTATGGTCTTGTCTAGGTTGTCGAATGCTGTTGAATGTGGGAGGTCAGCGAAGCGATGATGAAGTCTACCGGTATCGTGAGAAAGGTCGACGAACTCGGCCGGGTGGTTATCCCCATCGAACTGCGCCGCACGCTTGACATTGAAGAGAAGGATGCGCTCGAGATCTACGTCGACGCCGACAAGATTATCCTCCGCAAGTACGAGCCGGCCTGCGTCTTCTGCGGCAACGCCATGGATGTCGAGAACTTCAAGGGCAAGAAGGTCTGCAAGAACTGCCTGGAAGCGATGCAGCAGCGCGCCGCCGGCAGCAGCAACTGATCGAGCCGACGCCCGTTCCTGGTTGACAGACGTACATAAGCCATCCGGAGATACACTAGCGTGTGATCGCCGGATGGCTTTTTGCAGACTGCGTTCTGGTGGGTGAGGTCGTGGCGCTGATCATCCTGGCTGGCGGGCAGAGCACCCGCCTCGGTCGTGACAAGTCCCAACTGGAGCTGGACGGCCTCTCCATAATGGAAGCGTTGGGTGCGCAACTCGGGTTCGCCGGCGAGACGATCATCGCCGCCGCCGACCCGGAGCGATTCGTCAGGTTCCGCGCCAGGGTCGTGCCTGACAGCCCCGGCTGCGTCGGGCCGCTGGCCGGGATCGCCGCCGGACTGGCTGCATCAGAAGATGCGGCGAATCTGATCGTGGCTTGCGACATGCCATTTCCGTCGCCGCTGCTCGCCCGCGAGATGCTTGAGGCCATCGCCACGGCGTATGACGCTGCCGTCCCGTGCCCGGGCGGCCGGCCGGAACCGACGTTCGCCGCCTACGGCCGGGCGTGTCTGCCCGCGATCGAGCGCCGTCTGCGGGCCGGGTTGTTCAAAGTGACCGGGTTCTACGACGATGTGCGAACGCTGCGCCTCTGCGACCAGCGCCTTGCCGGCTTCGGCCCGGCCGAGCTGGTCTTCCTCAACATCAACACCGAGCAGGATCTGCGCCGGGCGGAGGAACTTCTGCCGCAGGCGCGTGCCCTGGGATGCTGGCCGCGTGAGAGTCCGCGAGGCAAGTAGCAACTGGACCGGGACCACTGAGCTGAACGCAATTGGAAAAGGCCGGACCTCCTTGTTGTGGATGGAGTCCGGCCTTTTCCCATGGAGAGAAGCTCGGTGGTCCCGGTCTAGTACTTGCGTCGCGGAGTATAGTGCGTGTGCAGCAGCTCGTGCGACTTGTGGCTGAGCGGCTCGCCCAGGAACTCCTTGTACAGCGCCTGGACTGCCGGGTTGTCGTGCGACTTGCGCAGCGGCAGACCGGCATCCTCGCGGTAGATCGCCGCCATGCGCTTCTCCTTGATCTCGCGGGTCGTCGGAATCGGTTGGCCGCCGCCGCCGATGCAGCCACCCGGACAGGCCATGATTTCGACGAACTGATAGTCGGCCTTGCCGGCGGCGATCAGGTCAAGCAGCTGCCGCGCGTTGCCGAGGCCGCTCGTCGCCGCGACCTTGACCGCCAGACCGTTCAGGTCGACAGTCGCTTCCTTGATTCCGTCGATGCCGCGCACCGCCGTGAATTCAACCCGCGCCAGCGTCTTGCCGGTGACGATCTCGTAGACGGTGCGCAGCGCAGCCTCCATGACACCGCCGCTGGCGCCGAAGATGACACCGGCGCCGGTCGAGATGCCGAGCGGATCATCGAACGTCTCGTCGGGGAGATTGGCGAAGTCGATGCCGGCCTCGCGGATCATCCGCCCGAGTTCGCGCGTCGTCAGCACGGCATCGACATCCTGGAAGCCGCTGGCCCGCATCTCCGGCCGCTCGATCTCGAACTTCTTCGCCGTGCAGGGCATCACCGAGACGACATAGATGTCGGCCGGGTCGATGCCCTTCTTTGCGGCGTAGAAGGTCTTAGTCAGGGCGCCGAGCATCTCGTGCGGCGACTTGCAGCTCGACAGATGCGGCAGCAGGTCCGGGTAGAAGTGCTCGATGAACTTGACCCAGCCCGGGCTGCAGGAGGTGATCAGGGGCAACTTGCCGCCGTGATTCAGCCGCTCGAGGAGTTCAGACCCCTCTTCCATGATCGTCAGGTCGGCCGCGAAGTCGGTGTCGAAGATCTGGGCGAAGCCCAGCCGGCGCAGGGCGGCGGTCATCTTGCCGGTGACCAGACTGCCCGCCGGCATCCCCAGCTCCTCGCCGATGGCGACACGAACCGCCGGTGCGGTCTGGACGACGACGTGCTTCTTCGGGTCGGCAAGTGCTTGCCAGACCGGCTGCGTCGCGTCGGCCTCATGGATGGCGCCGGTCGGGCAGGCGAGGATGCACTGGCCGCAGACTGCGCACGCCACCTTGTCAAGCGGCGACTCGCAGGCCGGGGCGACGATCGCCTGCGCCCCGCGGTGCGCCGGCGCGAGCGCGACGACGCTCTGCACCTCGTCGCAGGCAGCGACGCAACGGCGGCAGAGGATGCACTTGTTGGGATCGCGGACGACCGACGGTGAGGAGAGGTCCTCGCTGAAGCCGCGGTCACGGTGCGGGAAGCGCACCTCGCGCAGCCCGAACTGGTTGGCCAGGGCCTGCAGTTCGCAATTTAGGTTGCGCTCGCAGTTCAGACAGTCCTGCGGGTGGCGCGACAGCATCAGCTCGACCGCCATCCTGCGCGCCTGGCGAAGGGCCGGCGTGTTGGTCCGAACGACCATCCCCTCATTCACCGGATAGGCGCAGGCGGCCTGGAACGTTCGCGATTTCTCGACTTCGACAACGCACACCCGGCAGACCGCTTTGGCCTCCTGATCGGGGTGGTCGCAGAGGGTCGGGATGTTGACGCCGATGGCTCTGGCGGCCTCGAGGACGGTTGCGCCGCGCGGCGCCTTCGTCGCGATGCCGTCGATCGTCAGGTTGACCATTTCCACCATGTGCGTCACCCCCACTAATTGGCGACTTTGCGGCCACCGGCCGCAAGCGCCCGGCACGTGCCGGTCGGACAGACCTTATCGACGATGTGCGCGAGGTACTCGTCGCGGTACCAGCGGATGGTCGTGAGCAGCGGCACCGGCGCGGTCTGCCCGAGGGCGCAGAGCGGCGCTCGCAGCATCACCTGGCTGAGTTCCTCGAGCAGCGCCAGGTCAGCCAGTGTCGCCTCGCCGCGGGTCATCTTGTCGACGATCTCATACAGCCGCAACGTTCCCTCGCGGCAGGGAACGCACTTGCCGCACGACTCGTGAACGAAGAACCTGGCGAAGCACTTCGCGATGTCGACGATGCAGTGGGTATCATCCATGATCAGCAGCGCACCGGAGCCGAGCGCCGTGCCGGCCGCAGCCAGGCTGTCGTAATCCATCGGCACGTCGAGCATGCCGGCCGGTATGCACCCGCCGCTGGTGCCGCCCGTCTGGGCCATCTTGAACTGGCGGCCGCCGGGCAGTCCGCCGCCGATGTCGAACAGGACCTCGCGCAGCGTGATGCCCATCGGCACTTCGATCAGGCCCTCGTTGACGACATCGCCGGTCAGTGTGAAGACCTTGGTGCCGGGGCTCGTCTCGGTGCCGAAGCTCCGCCACCAATCCGGCCCGTTGTCGATGATGAGCGGGATGTTGGCGAACGTCTCGACGTTGTTGATCACCGTCGGCCGGCCGAACAGGCCCGCGTCGGTCGGGTACGGCGGCTTGATCCGCGGCTCGCCGCGGCCGCCCTCGAGCGACTCGAAGAGGGCCGTCTCCTCGCCGCAGACATAGGCGCCGGCGCCGATCCGCAGCTCGATGTCGAAGTCGAAGCCCGAGCCGAAGATGTTCGCGCCGAGGAGGCCATACTCGCGCGCCCAGCCGATCGCCTTCTGCAGTCGCTCGATCGACAGCGCGTACTCGCCGCGGATGTAGATGAAACCGTGGCGCGCGCCGATGGCGTAGCCGCAGATGGCCATCGCTTCGAGCAGCTGGTGCGGGTCGCCTTCGAGCATCAGCCGGTCCTTGAACGTGCCCGGTTCGCCTTCGTCGGCATTGCACACGACGTACTTGACGTCGCCCTTCGCCCTGCGGGCGAAATCCCACTTGAGGCCGGTCGGGAACGCCGCCCCGCCGCGCCCGCGCAGCCCCGAGGCCTTGACGGCGGCGATGACGTCTTCCGGCTTCATGGTCGTCAGGGCCTTGCCGAGGGCGCGGTAGCCGCCCTGGCCGATGTACTCATCGATTGACTCGGGGTCGATGACGCCGCAGTTGCGGAGGACGTGCCTGACCTGCCTCTTGAAATATGACAGCTCTGGCACGGTCTGGACCGCCTTCGGCGCCTGGCCCCGGTAGAGCAGGCGGGAGACGGTGCGGCCCTTGAGCAGATGCTCGCTGACGATTTCCGGCACATCGTCGGTGCCGACGCGACAATAGAGGACGCCCTCCGGATAGATGACGACCGTCGGGCCCTGGTCGCAGAGCCCGAAGCAGCCCGTCTCGACCACCCTGATCTCGTTCTCGAGGCCGGCCCTGGCCAGCTCGCCGACCAGCGCCTCGCGGATGGCGCGGTTGCCCTTCAGCGAGCAGTTCGTGCCGGCGCAGACGAGCACATGGGAGCGGTAGAATTGCATGCTCACGCCTCCCTTTCCGCGGCTGACCGGTGGTCGTCAAGGATCTTCGCCAGGTCGCCCGGGCGCAGGTTGCCATGCACGCGTTCGTCGATCATCAGCGCCGGCGCGACGCCGCAGACCCCGAGGCAACTCGCGGCCTCGAGCGTGAACGCGCCGTCGCTCGTCGTCTCGCCGACCTTGACTCCCAGCAACTGCTCCAGCTCCGCGATGATCCGCTCGGCGCAGCGGACATGGCAAGGGGCGCTTTCGCAGACGCGGATGATGTGCTGCCCCTTAGGGCGGGTGTTGAACAGAGTGTAGAACGTAGCGGTGGCGTAGACCTTACTGAGAGGCAGGTCCAGCTGCTCGGCGACCGCCGCCAGCACTGCCGGGGACAGATACTTCACCGCGCGCTGCACCTCGTGCAGCGTCGGCAGGAGCGCGCCCTGCTCGCCCCGGTGACGGGCGGCGATTTCCCTCGCCTGCTGCAGTGCGGCTTCGCACATGCAGCTCTTCTCGACAGCCATCGCTCTCACCCTTTCACTGCGTCGTCGAGATGACCCATTCGCTCACGACCTGATCGTTAATCAGGTGCTGCGAGACGATGCGCCGGGCGCGCTCGGCGTTGACGCGCCCGTACATGACTTGCGGCTGCCCCGGTTTCTCGATCGTCACCAGCGGCTCCTGGTCGCAGAGGCCGATGCAGCCGGTCTGGGTCACCGCCACGTCGGTCACTCCCCGCCGCCCGAGCTCGTCGAGCACGGCGGTCATCACCTCGCGGGCGCCGGCGGCGATGCCGCACGTGCCCATGCCGACGATGACGCGGGCTTCCGTGGCCTGTTCGCGGAGCCGCGTTTGATAGCGGGCCCGCTCACGGATGGCTTCAAGATCCTGCAGCGACTTCATGCCATTGCTACCTCCTTTCGACAGAATGCGACAGAAAGAGCAACGCCCAGGGGCGCTCCTTGCGGAGCGTGCCCCTGGGCTTGTTCAGCGCTGATGGGCCTGTATCTGTGGTTGGTGTCGCCTAGCGGTTGCCGTACTTGCCGCGGGTCGTATAGTGTGTGTGCAGCAGCTCGTGGGACTTGTGTCCCAGGGGCTCGCCGAGGAACTCCTTGTAGAGTTGCTGGACGGCCGGGTTCTCGTGCGACTTCCGGAGCGTCATCCGCTCGTCGGCGGTGTATATGCCGGCGATGCGTTGCTGACGGATGTCCGTGTCGGTCGGGATCGGCTGTCCGCCGCCGCCGATGCAGCCACCCGGGCAGCACATGACCTCGACGAAGTGATAGTCGGCCTTGCCCGCCTTGATCAGGTCGAGCACCTTGCGCGCGTTGCCGAGCGTGTGGGCGACAGCGACCTTGATGGTCGTGCCGTCTACTTCGACGGCCGCCTCCTTGATTCCCTCCATGCCCCGGACAGCGGTCAGGTTGATGTCAGGCAGAGGCTTGCCGGTCAGGACCTCATAGGCGGTGCGGACGGCGGCTTCCATGACGCCGCCGGTGGCGCCGAAGATGACCGCCGCTCCCGTCGACAGGCCGAGCGGCGCGTCGTACTCCTCTTCCGGGAGGTCCTCGAAGGCGATGCCGGCCTCACGGATCATCCGCGCCAGCTCGCGCGTGGTCAGCGCGATGTCGACATCCTGCGTGCCGCTGTCCCTCATCTCGGGCCGCCCGGCCTCGAACTTCTTCGCCGTGCAGGGCATGATCGAGACGGACACGATGTTCTCCGGATCGATGCCGGCCTTCTGGGCGTAGTAGGTCTTCGCCAGGGCGCCGAACATCTGCTGCGGTGACTTGCAGGTCGACAGATGCGGCAGGAGATCGGGGTAGAAGTGCTCGATGAACTTGATCCAGCCCGGGCTGCAGGACGTGATCATCGGCAGCGTGCCGCCGGTCTGCAGGCGCTTGATCAGCTCGTGGCCCTCTTCCATGATCGTCAGGTCGGCGGTGAAGTCGGTGTCGAACACCCTGTCAAAGCCCAGTCGCCGCAAGGCAGCGACCAGCTTGCCGGTGCTGACGCTGCCCGGCTTCATGCCGAACGGCTCGCCGATCGCGACGCGGACGGCCGGCGCCGTCTGGACGACGACATGCTTTGCCGGATCAGCGAGGGCCCGCCAGACCTTGGCGGTATCATCGCGCTCAGCCAGGGCGCCGGTCGGGCAGACGAGAACGCACTGCCCGCAAAGCGCGCAGGCGACCTCGGACAGCGGCTGTTCGCAGGCCGGCGCGATGACGCTGTCGAAGCCGCGCTCCTGCGGCGCGATGGCGCGCACGCCCTGGACCTTGTCGCAGACGGCGACGCAGCGGCGGCAAAGAATGCATTTGCGCGGGTCGCGGACCAGCGACGGCGTCGACTCGTCGACCGGGTGCCGGCTCATCTCGCCCTCGAAGCGGATGTCGCGGATGCCGAGCGATTCGGCCAGCGACTGAAGCTCACAGTTCAGGTTGCGGACGCAGGTCAGGCATTCGCGCGGATGGTTGGACAGGAGCAGTTCGACGGTCGTCCGGCGCGAGGCGCGCACGGCGGGCGAGTTGGTCCGGATCTCCATCCCCTCGCCTACCGGTGTCACGCAGGAGGCCTGAAGCGCCTTGGCGCCCTTGACTTCGACGACGCAGACGCGGCAGGCGCCGATTTCGTTGATGTCCTTCAGGTAGCAGAGGCTCGGAATGTTGATGCCGGCCTGGCGTGCGGCTTCGAGAATCGTCGTCCCGGCTTCGGCCTGCACCGTCTGGCCATCGATGGTTAGGGTGACCATGCTCATGTTCTCACGCTCCCTTCCGTTTACTGATCCTTGACGTCACAGCGCAGGCAGCGCATGGCCTCGGCCACGGCGGCCTCCTCGCTGAACCCGAGTTCGACTTCCGCAAACGAGTCGCGCTTGGCGCGGGCGAGGCACGGCATGACCTGACGTGGCCGCTCTTCCTCGAGCAGGTCGCCGGAGATCGTGCGCGTGACTTCCTTGACCCGAACGACGACGCCGTCGCCGCCGAGGTACTTGTCGACCGCAGCCGCGGCGCGCTTGCCGGCGGCAATGGCAGCGATCAGGGTGTCCGGGCCGGTGACGCAGTCACCGCCGGCGAACACGCCGGCGACATTGGTCGCCTGTGACCGGCCGTCGGCGATGATCGTGCCGTTCGCGCTGACGCCGATGTTGACGTCCTGGAGGTAGGCGGAGTCGGGAGTCTGGCTGATCGCCGGGATGATGACATCGCATTCAACGAGGAACTCTGAGCCCTCGATCGGCTCGGGACGGCGCCGGCCGCTCTTGTCGAACTCGCCGAGCCGCTGGCGGACGCACTCGAGTCCGGTGACCTTGCCGTTGCCGCTGACCCTGACGGGGTTTGCGAGGGTGATGAACTTGACGCCCTCGTGCTCGGCCTCGGCAATCTCCTCGGGCAGGGCCGGCATCTCCTCACGACGGCGACGGTAGATCAGCGTCACGTCGCGGGCGCCAAGGCGGAGTGACGTCCTGGCGGCATCGATGGCGACGTTGCCGGCGCCGACGATGGCGACTCGCTTGCCCTTGACTGACACGTTCTCGCCGAGCGCGACCTGACGCAGGAAGTCGGTGCCGTGGATGACGCCGCTCGTGTCCTCGCCGGGAATGCCGAGCTTCTGGCTCTTGTGGGCGCCGATGGCGAAGAAGAAGGCTTCGTAGCCTTGCTTGCGCAGTTCGTCGAGGGAGATATCGACGCCGACGCGCGTGTTGGTGATGATCTTCACGCCGAGCCGCTCGATCGTCCTGATTTCGGCCTTCAGGGTTTCCTTCGGCAGGCGGTACTCGGGAATGCCGACCGCCATCATGCCGCCGGCGACCGGCAGGGCCTCGAACACCGTCACTTCATGGCCCTTGAGGGCGAGATAGTAGGCAGCCGTCAGGCCGGCCGGGCCGGAACCGATGATCGCAACCTTCTTGCCGGTCGGGGCGTCGCGCCGGGGCAGCGGCAGATCGTTGGCGTGCTTCAGCGCAAAGTCGGCCGAGAACCGCTTGAGCGAGCGAATCGCGATCGGCTCGTCGATCTGGGCACGACGGCACTTGCTCTCGCACGGATGGTTGCAGACGCGACCGCAGACGCTCGGGAACGGGTTCTCTTCCATGACCGTCGCGTAGGCGTCCATGAAGCGGCGGTTGCGGATGTGGTCGACGTAGATGGGCACGTCGACTCCGGCTGGGCACGTGTTCTGGCAGGCCGAGTTGAACATGGTCGCGCAGACCGACGCCGGGCATTTCTTATCGCGGATATGCGCGTCATATTCGTCGCGGAAGTAGCGAATCGTCGACAGGACGGGATTCGGTGCCCCCTGACCGAGGCCGCAGAGCGCCGAGTTCTTGATCTGCGTGCCGAGTTCGATCAAGAGCTCGACATCGCCCTCTTTCCCCTGGCCCTTGGTGATCCGGTCGAGGATCTCGAGCATGCGCTTGGTGCCGATGCGGCACGGGGCGCACTTGCCGCAGGATTCGTCCTGGACGAATTCGAGGAAGTACTTGGCGATATCGACCATGCATGAATCCTCATCCATGACGATCAGACCGCCGGAGCCCATCATCGTGCCGAGTTGGATCAGCGAATCGTAATCGATCCTGGTGTTGAGGAACTGGGTCGGGATGCAGCCGCCCGAGGGGCCGCCGGTCTGGGCCGCCTTGAACTTCTTGCCGCCCGGGATGCCGCCGCCGATGTCGTAGATGACCTCACCGAGCGGCGTGCCCATCGGCACCTCGACGAGGCCGGTGTTGACGATCTTGCCGGCGAGGGCGAAGACCTTCGTGCCCTTGCTCTTCTCGGTGCCGATGCGCGCGAACCAGTCGGCGCCGTTGAGGATGATCGGCGGCACATTGGCGTAGGTCTCGACGTTGTTGATCACCGTCGGCTTGCCCCAGAGACCGGAACTGGCCGGGAACGGCGGCTTCGGCTTCGGCTCGCCGCGCCGGCCTTCGATCGAGGCCAGCAGGGCCGTCTCCTCGCCGCAGACGAACGCGCCGGCGCCGACGCGGATATCGAGATCGAAGCTGAAGCCGGTGCCGAAAATGTTCCTGCCCAGCAGGCCGTACTCGCGGGCCTGCTTGATGGCGTGGCTGAGGCGCTCGACGGCCAGCGGGTACTCGGCGCGGATGTAGACGTAACCCTGGCTGGCGCCGATGGCGTAGCCACAGATCGCCATCGCCTCGATGACGCTGTGCGGGTCACCTTCCATGACGCTGCGGTCCATGAACGCGCCGGGGTCGCCCTCATCGGCGTTGCAGACGACGTACTTGGGCGAACCCTGCGCCTTGGCGGTCAGTTCCCACTTGAGGCCGGTCGAGAAGCCGGCGCCGCCGCGGCCGCGCAGACCGGCCTTCTTCAGCGTGTCGATGACATCGGCCGGCTGCATCTGCGTCAGGACCTTGCCGAGCGCGGCATAGCCGTCGCGGGCGATGTACTCCTCGACGTTCTCCGGGTTGATGATGCCGGTGTTGCGCAGCGCGATGCGCGTCTGCCGGCTGAAGAAGTCGATCTGGTCGATGTTCGGGATGATCTGTTCCGAGCCCGGCATCCGGTACGTCAGTCGCTCGACGATGCGGCCCTTGAGGAGGTGCTCCTCGACGATGGCCGGCACGTCTTCCGGCTTCAGCTTGCGGTAGAGGATGCCCTCGGGGTAGATGACGATCACCGGGCCGAGGTCGCACGGGCCCATGCAGCCCGTCTCGATGACGCGGATCTCCTTTTCCAGACCGTGGCGGCCGATCTCGCGGATCAGGGCGTCCTCGACGACTTTGCAGCCGGAGGACACGCAGCCTGCACCCGAGCAGACCAGGACATGAGCACGATATGTCTCCAAGGCTCTCCCCTCCCTACTTTGTTGCGATGACCCAGTCGCCGATGACCTGTCCGTTCACCACGTGCCGGGCGATAATGTCCCGGGCGCGGACGGCGTCGACGCGGCCGTAGGTGACGTTCGGCCGGCCGGGGATCTTCACGTCGACGAGCGGCTCCTGATCGCACAGGCCAACGCAGCCGGTCTGCGTGACGATGACGTCGGCCAGACCGCGCCGGGCCACCTCGGTAAGGATGGCGGTCATCACTTCGCGCGCCCCGGCGGCGATGCCGCAGGTTCCCATGCCGACCACGACGCGGGTCGCGTTGGCATTGTCGCGGAGGCGGGTCGCTTCCTTCGCCCGCTCGCGGATGCGCTCGAGATCATCAAGAGACTTCATGTGTACCCCTCCATTGCGCTTCGGTCCGGATGTTCGCCATTGCTGTCGCCACGTATTCTCTTAGCCACTGCAGAACCTCGGGCGCGCTCAGCGGGACATCGCCGAGGCGAGCCCGCATCTCACGGGTGCTGAGCGTGAACTGCCGCTGGTCGAGCGAGTGGGTGTACGTTATCTCGATCTCCGGGTTGGCGGCGATGACCGCCGTCAGCGTGCCGGCAATGTCGCCGAGCGGCGCGAGATCGATGTGGCTCAGTCTGAACCGTGCCGTGACTGTCGTCCCCTGACCGGGCGCCGAATCGATGGTCAGATGGCCGTCGCAGCGCTCACAGGCGGCTGCCAGCAAGGCCAGTCCCAATCCGACGCGGCGGGTCGTCCGCGTGGTGGTGAACGGGTCGGCCGCCTGTGCCGCCAGTCCTGCATCCATGCCGCGACCGTCATCGGCGGTGACGATGGTCAGCCGGTCGAGGACGGTGTCCTCGCTAAGGCTGATATCAATCGTGTGGGCGCCGGCCTCGATCGCGTTTTGCAACAGGTCGAGCAGGTGCAAGGACAGCTCGCGCATGTCTCGCTCCCGTCAGTCGTACTTCTTCAGGATGGACGGAATCCGGTCCGGCTTGAGGCGCGCATGGACATCGTCGTTGATCATGATGACCGGGCCGAGGCCGCAGGCGCCGAGGCAACGGACGACTTCCAGCGAGAACTTGCCGTCGTCTGTCGTATCGCCGGCCTTGACGCCGAGTTCCTGTTCCAGGCGCTCGAGCACTTTGTCAGCGCCGCGGACGTAGCAGGCGGTGCCCTTGCAGGCGGAAATCTTGTACTTGCCCTTGGGCTTGAGCGAGAACAGCGCGTAGAACGTGATCACGCCGTAGACCTCGCTGAGCGGGACGTTCAGTCCCTCGGCGACGCGCAACTGGACCTCTTTGGGCAGGTAACCGAAAATCTCCTGGGCTTCGTGCAGGACCGTGATCAGCGCGCCCTGCTCGTCTTTGTGCTGGCTGATGACCTCATCAAGCCGCTGGTACTGGTCGGCCATGCAATCGCATGCCTTTGCCTCCATCGGGGCTTCCCTCCTTCTGGTGTTGCTGCGGTTGCGGTAACGATCAGTCATCGATCACCACCCTGCGATTATCGGCGCCGGCCAGAGCCTGCCGGAGTTCATCGAAGGTCGGCGCACGCGCCACCAGGCGCGTCCGCGCCGGCGCGATCTGACTCAGCCAGTGCGCGTCGGAAGCAGTGAGGAACGGCAACCCGCGGGTGTCCGGAAATCGCTCGCGGACGGCGGCAGGATCGGCCCGCCGCGATATCTCGACCGCCGGGACAGCGAGCCCGGGCGGAATCAGCCCAAGCGTGCCAAGCAGGCTGTAGCTGGGCCGATCGATGTGGGCGGGAACACAGAGGCCGGCGAGCCGGGTCACGCCGGCGAAGACATCCTCGACCGTGAGGGCGGTCGATGTCAGGAGCAGCCGTCGCTCCTCGCCGAGCGGGCGGTCGTGGTCGTCGAACAGAAGCTGCCGGCCGAAGTGCTGCGGCTGATTGTCGAGCGGCGGCAGCGCCCGGTCGACGACGGCCTGCCAGGCGGCAAGCGCCGCCAGCGAGGGGAACAGACAAAGGAGATGGACCTCTTCGCGCGTCTGGACTTCCATGCCCGGGATGACCGCCAGGCCGGTCGCCTGGCCGGCGGCGTGGCAGGCTGCGGCGTTGCCGCTGGCGTTATGGTCGCAGACGGCGATCATGTCGGTGCCCATTTGACGGGCGCGAGCGGCAATCGCGCGCGGCGTCATCTCGTTGTCGGCGCAGGGCGACAGGGCGCTGTGGATGTGCAGGTCAACGGTCAGCGACACGAGTTCGGTCGCCATGACCATGTCTCAGCGCGCCTGCTGGCCAGCAGCGAGCAGGGCGTGGAGCCGGCCGGCCAACTCGAAGCTCGGCTGGTCCGAGGCGAGAATGACTACGCCTTCATTGGCCGCACGGGCGAGCGATGCCGCCTCCGGGCGCTGACCGCCGCTGGCGACGACTGCCGCGACGTTGGTCAAGGACGCGACGGCGACGACATTCGGGTGAGTCTGAAGCGTGATCCAGACGTCGCCCGGGCGGGCGTGGGCCATGACGTCGCTCAGGAGATCGGAGCAGTAGCCGCCGGTCGCTTCGCGGTCAAGTCCGGCCTCGCCGGTCAGCACCGCAAGTCCCAGTTCGGCGACGACATCCCGCAAGTTCACTCTCTGCCGCCCTCCCCCGTCGATCCTGATTTGTCGTCTCCTGTACCCATCGCCGGCGGCACCTTGCGCGCCAGCGCCAGAACTTCTTCGGCCAGTTCCTGGACGCGGTTTCTCAGCCTGAAGACGCAATCCGTCTCGAGCGCCGTCTCGCGGACGATGTCCTCTGCCAGGGAGCGGCAGGTGGGAGAACCGCACGAGCCGCAGTCCAGGCCTGGCAGACGCTTCAGCGTTGCCTCAAGCCGGTCCATCTTGGCGATGGCGCGGGCGACATCGGCGTCGAGCTTCATCACCGGGCGCGGCTCGATCTCGTAACGGATGCGCAGCGCGCCGTTGCGATAGCCGGTCTCACCCAGCTCGCGGGCCTCGTCGCTCGTGTCGCCGTTCAGGGTCTCAGCCAGCGTCCGCAGGCGGACGCGTGCGATGAACGGGTTCTCGACCGTCAGTGGGCCGCCGATGCAGCCTCCAACGCAGGCCTGGGCCTCGAGGTAGTCGACTTCCTGCAGTTTGCCTTTCTCGACCTCCTCAAGGACAGCGATGACGCTGTGTATCCCATCAACCTGCAGCAGCGAGCCCCGGCCGATCGCCTGGCACTCGCCGCCCGCCCGTCCCCAGCCAAGTCCCGGACCGGAGGCCCGCTGGAGCGATGGGTCGCTGGCGCCGGCGGTCAGCTTCTTCAGTACGTCTGAGAAGATCGAGGCGATCGACAGGACGCCGCTGACGGCGGACCGCTCCTGGCCGACCGGTTGTTTGGCGGCGGTCATCTTGGCCGGACAGGGAGAGATGAAGAACGTCCCGATGCGGTCCGGCCGCAAGCCGGTGGTCGCCGCCGCTCGGGCGCGGGCAACGCGGGCGGCGATCTCCATCGGCGACTCGACGTCGACGATCCGCGACAGCAGTCCGGGGAAGCGGACCTGCATGAGACGAATGACGGCCGGGCACGCTGATGCGATCAGCGGCCGCGGCCGTGAGTCACGTTGCAGCGCTTCCCGGATCGCCACCGTCACGGCGTCGGCAGCCAGCGCGACCTCAAAGACACTGTCGAACCCCAGTTCAACCAAAGCAGCGAGCACGCGGGCAGGGTGGATGTCGCCCTTGAACTGGCCGAACAACGACGGCGCAGGCAGTGCGATGCTGTAGTCGAACTCGTTCAGCCTTGCCAGGGTGTCGGTCACCGCAAGCTTGGCGTGGTTCTGGCAGACGCGTATGCATTCACCGCAGTCAATGCAGCGTTCTTCGATGATCATGGCCTTGCCGCCGCGGACGCGGATGGCTTCCGTCGGGCAGCGCTTGATGCAGTTGGTACAACCTTTGCAGCGATCCGTATCGAGCCGCACCGAGTGAAAGTAAGCCGGTTCACCCTGCGGCACGGTATCCACTCCCTTCAGGCCAGGATGGTCGCGCAAAGGACCGTGCCGGCGCCGACGGTAGAGTGGATGGCTAGTCTGTCACTGTTGCGTTTGATGTTCGGCAGTCCCATACCGGCGCCGAATCCCATCTCGCGGATCTCGTCCGATGCGGTCGAGAACCCCTCCTGCATGGCGAGGTCGATGTCGGCGATGCCTGGCCCCTCGTCCTCGGCAATGAGGTCGATGCCGTTGGGGCTGATGATGGCCGTCAGCTTGCCCTTGCGAGCGTGGATGACGATGTTCATCTCCGCCTCATAGGCGACGATCGCCGTCCGCCGGATCGTCTCGGGGCTCATGCCGACCTGCTGCAGCGTCTTCTTGATGCGGGCCGCCGCCTCGCCGGCCGCCATGAAGTCCTGACCGGCGATCTGGCACTCGAGGCGGAGGCTTGCGGGCTCATGCCCTTCGCTCACGCAGCGCTGCCCCCTTCAGACCGGCCGCGTGCAGGAGGGCACATGCTTCGTACATGCTGTAGTCAGTGGTGAGCAGGGGGATCCGCTTGTCCTGAGCGATGGTGCGGATGTGGGCATCGACGGGACGCCTGCCGCGAACGAACACGACGGCCGAGCAATCTATGAGTTCCGCGGTGCGGATCACCTGCGGATTGGTCAGCCCCGTCAGAAACAGGATCCGTGGCCCGGCGTAGGTCAGCGCATCGCTCATCAGATCGCAGGCGATGCCGCAGTCGACCTCCCGGTCAAGCAGCGTCTCGCCGCAGATGACCGTGGCGCCAAGCGTCGTCACAACGTCAGCCAGTCGCACCGGATCCCCTCCCCGGAGTCAGTGTGACAGGTCGGTCTGCTTGTCGGTGAGACGCTTCATGGCCGGCAGCGCGAGCAGGGCGATCGCTACCAGGCCGCCAGCAAGCGCGGTGTAGAGCTGCGGCAACTGGAACGTGGCGACGGCCTTCGGCGGCACCTTGACGTTGAACAGTGCAGCGATGTACTTGACGCTCAGCGTCAGCCAGAGGAACTTGACGACCGCCGCAGCGCCCACCGCCAGCCAGGAGTTGACGCGCCGGAGGGCGGCGTAGACCAGACTCAGCGATGCGTTGCCGACCATGATGAACGGCGCGAACGGGGCCAGCGGCGCGGCGATGATGCCGGTCAGAACGGCCACCCAGGGTGTCACGAAGCCGATCAGGACGCCCGCCAGTCCACCCACGAGCGGCACAGCGAGCAGGAGAATGGCATTGATGGCCGGGCCGGTGACCAGTTGCGGCAACCTCAGCATCTGGATCACCAGGGCCAGCGCGAGCAGCATTGCCGCCCGCGTCAGGTCACGGACAGAGAACCTCATTGGTAGCACCTCCACTTCATTTTACTGAGTCGACAGCAGTCGTGAAAGTCTTCACAAACTGCGGCAATCCAGCGTGCCGCCAATGGGCGGCACGCAGACCGGATAGCAGAGGGATATCGCAGTTTAGCGCGCTTTTCGCAGGCAAACCCCGGCCCGCGTGGAGCCCTGCTCGCCGTCTTCCACCGTTACTTGACCGTTGACAACCACCACTTTAATCCCTACAGGGAACTGATGCGGATCGGCGAATGTGGCGCGGTCGGCCACCGTCTCCGGGTCGAACAGAACGAGGTCGGCAGCGAAGCCCGGGCGAATCAGTCCGCGGTCCCAGAGGCCAAGTCGCCAGGCTGGGAAGCCGGTCATCTTGCGGATGGCATCCTCGAGGCGGAGCACCTTGAGCTCGCGGACGTAGCGCCCGAGGACGCGCGGGAAAGTCCCGTAGGTGCGCGGGTGCGGCTTGCCGCCGCGGCTTGGCGCGATGGCACTGGAGTCGGAGCCGATCATCGTGCCGGGATAGCTCATGACTGTCGCGACATCCTCTTCGCACATCGAGAAGCGGACCATACCGACCGCTGCGCCGGTCTCGGCGATCAGGTCAAAGGCCGCATCGACGGGCTCCTTGCCGGTCATCCCGGCGATTTCGACGATGTTCTTGCCCTCGCACTCCTCGTGGCCGCGGGCGGCTGAGATGTAGACGTTCTTCCAGCCGCGGACCTCCTGAACCGGCGCCACTTCGGCGCGCAGCCGCGCCCGGGTGGCCGGATCGGTCAGGCGGCCGACCAGCGCCTGCGGGCCACCCTCGTGAGCCCAGTCGGGGATGATCGACGACAGGCCGGTGTCGGTGGCGACATATGGGTACTGGTCCGCTGTGACATCGATGCCCTCGCGTCGGGCCGCCTCGATCATCGCCAGGCTTTCCTTGACGCGTCCCCAGTTCGGCGCGTCACATGCCTTGTGATGCGAGATCTGCACCGGCAGATGGGCGCGGCGGCCGATGTCGATCGCCTCGCCGACCGCGGTCAGCAGGCCGGCCTCCTCGTCGCGGATGTGGCTCATGTAGACGCCGCCGTATCTCGAGACAACCTTGGCCAGTGCGACGACCTCGTCCGTGTCGCCATAGCAGCCGGGCGGGTAGATCAGGCCGGTGGTCAGGCCGAACGCGCCGGCCTCCATGCTCTCTGCGACCAGGCGCTCCATCTTCGCCAGCTCTTCCGCGCTCGGCGGACGGCGGTCGTAGCCCATGGCGCAGGCGCGGATCTGTCCGTGGCCGATCAACGGGGCGATGTTCAGGGCCACGCCGCGCCGGTCGACCGCCTCCATATACTGCGCCATGCTGCCCCAGCAGACGGTGACGTCCTCGTCGGCTTCGTCGGCAGCGGTCTCGAGCGCCCGCTCGACGAGCGGCGCCGCCGATGCGCCGCACTGGCCGACGACTTCGGTCGTCACACCCTGGCGGATCTTGCTCTCGGCGCCCGGGTTGGCAAGGATGCTGGTGTCGGAGTGGGAGTGGGCATCGATGAAGCCTGGTGCGAGGGCGAGTTCGCCGGCGTCGATGACGCGCCTGGCAGCAGCGCCGCCGAGCTTGCCGACGGCGACGATGCGCTTGTCCTGCACCGCCACATCGGCGCGGAACCAGGGGCTGCCGGTGCCGTCGAACACGCGGGCGTTCTTGAACAGCAGATCGTACATTATCGGACCTCCCTCTGTCTTGAGACTGCCACTCTGGTCTCAGTTCGCCCCCGAACCGCGCGCACCTGCCTTCTGACAGAAGAAAGCCCCCGCGCGATCGCGGGGGCCAGGTGGTTATTGTGAGGGCTGTCGCCCGCCGCCGTCTGGTTCATCGCGGCGCGGTCGCGGCTGGGGCATGCTTGCCGTGCCCTGCGGGCGGTAGTTGCTGCGGGAGCGGTTGCCACGGCGGCGGTTGCCGCGACGCCGGCTGCCGTTCGGCTGGCCTTCGCCGGCCGCCGGCGGCCGCTCGGACTGCCCTGGCGCGCCTGGCTGGCGCGGCCCATTGGCGGGACGGGGCCCTTCGACGGGCCGCGGGCCACCGTGCGGGCGTGGCCCGGCCGGTGGCGGCGGGTAGACCGTGACTGCTGGCGGGCCCTCCTCCGCCGAATCGCCCTCTGCGACCAGGACGGCATCTTCCTTCAGTTCGGCCTCAGCGGCGGCGCGCGGACACTCGCCTTCGCCACCGCAGCCTGAGCAGCCGGTGCACTTGCCGGCATTCGGCGCGGCGCTGGCTGCCGCCGCCGGGTCTGCGCTGTCGCCAACGTCGCCGCCGACGCCGGCCTCCAGCGGCGGCTCATCAGCCGGCTCGCCGTCCGGCGCCGGCTCCGCGGCGTCGGCGGTCGGTTCGGTGCGCTGGGCGGCCACTGCCTTGCCGTGTGCGCGGACGCTGTCAGCGGGGTAATCGTGGGTCACGCCGGTCGGGAATTCGACCGAGATCATGCCCTTGATGACGTTGACGGCAGCCACTTTGCCATCGCCGTCGCGGGTCGTGACCGGCGTGCCGATCGGCGGAAACGCAGCCTTCGCCCGCTCGTAGTGCTCCGACTCATACCGCAGGCAGCAGAGCAGCCGGCCGCAGAGGCCGCTGATCTTCGTCGGGTTGAGCGACAGGTTCTGCTCCTTCGCCATCTTGATCGACACCGGCGCGAAATCGCCGAGGAACGTCGTGCAGCAGAGGGCCCGACCGCAGGGGCCTATCCCGCCGAGCATCTTCGCCTCATCGCGGACGCCGATCTGGCGCAATTCGATGCGCGTGCGGAAGACTGCCGCGAGATCGCGTACCAGCTCACGGAAGTCGACGCGCCCTTCGGCGGTGAAGTAGAAGATGATCTTGTTCCCATCGAACGTGTACTCGACGTCGACGAGGTCCATCTCCAGGCCGTGTTCGGCGATCTTGCGCTCGGCAACGCCGAACGCTTCCTTCTCGCGTGCCTCGTTCTCCGCCAGCTGCGCTTCATCTGCCGCGGTGGCGATGCGGATGACTCGCTTGAGCGGCGTCGTCAACTCTGCTTCGGCGACTTCCTTGGCCGGGCCGACCGCCTCGCCGAATTCGATGCCGCGCGCTGTCTCGACGATGACGGTCTGACCCTTGGCCAGTTCGAACTCGCCCGGGTCGAAATAGTACACTTTGCCAGCCCGCTTGAAGCGGACGCCAACAACCTTAACCAGACCGGACACCCCTTCCCCGGGTCCGAGTCCCTGCGCGCAGGCGCAGGAAAAGGACCTCCAATGCCAAGCGGGTGTTGACATTCTTCTTGATGAGATCCTTTGTTCGCTCACACTCCTCAATCATAGCGGCAAGTTCATCGATTGTAAATGTCCCTGCTAGAGTGGCCAATTCCTGATCCCGGTCAGAATTGCCGACGGTGTCCTGTGAGGCCCCGAGAGCCACGGCCAGCGAGTCACGGGCCACATCCGCCACCAGATCGAGGAACAGCCACAGCTTGTCCCCGTCGCGGCGGTAGCTCTCGGCCCGCTCGGCGGCCAGCAGCAGCCAATCGTCGCGATGCGACCGGGCGCCGAGCAGGAGGTCGAAGGCCTGATCCCGCAGCGCCTTGAGGTCGTATTCCGCGATCAGGGCCGCCGCCCGTTCGCCGTCACCGCCGGTCGCGCGGGCGACGAACCGCGCCAGCCCGGCGGGCAGGTCCGAACGCAGTGCGGCCTCTGCGGTCCGCAACGGCGGCGGGCTGAAGCGGACTGACTGACAGCGGGAGAGAATCGTCACCGGCAACGTCTCCGGGCGGGCGGTCACGAGAATCAGATGTCCATACGGCGGCGGCTCCTCCAGCGTCTTGAGGAGCGCGTTGGCAGCCTCCGTCCGCATCCGGTCGGCGGCATCCAGGATGACCACGCGGCGCGCCGCGATCAGCGGCCGCTCGGCGAGCGAGGCGATCAGCTCGCGCACCTGCTTGATGGTGTACGTCTCACCCTCCGGTGCAAGCAGGCGATAGTCGGGATGACTTCCCTGCGCCACCAGTCTGCAAGAGCGGCAGTTGCCGCACGCCAAGCCCTCGTTGCAGAGCAGTGCGGCGGCGAAATCCCGCGCCGCCGCCAGCTTGCCGCTGCCAACCGGGCCCGTGAAGAGATACGCGTGCGCGACGCGGCCACGAGCCAGCGCGTTGGCCAGTGTCCGCGGCAGTTCAGATCTTCTCGTAACGCTCGACATCGACGACGAAGATCGTCGCGCCGCCGATGATTACCTCCACCGGGTACGGCACGTACGACTCAGCGGGGCCGCCGACCGGCGTCAGCGGCGTAACCAGCTGCTCGCGGGACTGGCAGACGCGCTCGATGATCTTCATGACCTCATCGACCTTCTCTGCCTCAGTGCCGATGAACAGCGTCGTGTTGCCCTCGCGCAGGAAACCGCCGGTGCTGGCAAGCTTGGTGGCACGAAAGCCCTTCTGGACGAGGCCTTCAAGCAGTTTGGCGGCGTCTTTGTCCTGGATCACGGCGATGATCAGCTTCACTCGTGTCAACCTCCCTTATGGTTGAGTCCGCGAGACGACTGCGATGCGGTCGGCCGCGTCGAGTCCCTGGACTCTGCCGCCGGCCCGCAAGATGGCCGAGACAACAGTCTGGTCGTCGGTCGTCACGACTTCACCCGGGACGAGCAGAGGGACGCCGGGGGGATAGGGGCAGACAGCGTCGGCGGCGATGCGTCCGGCGGCCTCACTGAGCGGCACGTACTCACTGTCTGCGAAGAACGCTTCGCGCGGGGTCAGCGCCCGGCTGTGCGGGGCGACCGGCAGCGCCGGCAAGTGGTGGCGCGCCGCCGGCGACCGCCCGTTCTCCCG
>JBLNDB010000065.1:0-15143 GCA_050261235.1 Chloroflexota bacterium | reverse complement strand
CAGGTAGCCTGCTCGTAAAGCAGGTGCTACGCGAAATCGCTCGCGGCAGTGCGTTGACGGCTTGAGCACCCACAACAACGTAGACTTGTGTTGAAGCACCTACTGATTCTTGACACGGCCTTCCGTCGCTGGGAAAGTTGACAGCCATCCGCCGGCCGAGGTAAGATTGGTTATGCGAACTAGTGTTCGCATCCAGTCGGCAAAGGAGTGGCGTGCGTGGCTGAGCACCAGCTTGCGAGATGCGGCCTCGATTGCGATGAATGCAGCTACCGTGAGAAGGAACACTGCCCTGGGTGTCAGGCGTCGCAGGGCAGGATGTTCTGGGGCGAGTGCCGCGTCGCGGCCTGCTCGATTGGCAGGCGGCTGGACAGCTGCGGCGATTGCAGCAGCATGCCCTGTCAGATGCTGCGGGACTTCTCCTACGACGCCGAGCAGGGCGACGGCGGCCGGCGCATCCGGAACCTGATCCGGGCCCGTGACGGCATCGATCCGCTGATCGCCGTCTGCGGCGTGAGTTGCGCTGAATGCCCGTCCTACACGGCAACAATGGCAGGCGATCGGGCGGCCCTCGAGCGCATCGCCAGCGAATGGACGGCTGCGCTCGGCAAGACCTATACCGCCGACGACATCCTCTGTGAAGGTTGCCGCGCCGGGGGCCGGTACCTGTCGGCCTATTGCGCCGGCTGCGACATCCGGGCCTGTGCTGACGCCAAGAACAATCGGACCTGCGCTCACTGCGCGACCGGCATCTGCGACAGGATCACCGCGCCAAGAGCCAAGCAGGCTCTGGCGGAGCTGCGAACGCAACTCAAGCTGCAGTAGAGGCCCCGCTCAAAAAGAACGAGCCGTGCAGGCTGATTGCCTGCACGGCCCTTGTTTTTGTTCTGCGCCGGCTCCTCTAGCGCAACCCGCTGATGAACAGACCGGCTGCGACGAGTATGTTCCAGACGCCGTGGGCGATCAGGACCGACCAGAGCGAGCCGGTGCGCTCGTAGAGGAATGTAAGGGCGACGCCGGCCGCGGTCAGGGCGAGGAGGCCGAACGGGTCGAAGTGGAGCAGTGCGAACGCCAGCCCGGTGACGATGATCGCCGGCCAGACGCCGAGCCGGTTGCGGAGGGCCGGATAGGCGAAGCCGCGGAAGAAGACTTCCTCGCCCAGCGGCACCGCCAGTCCGGCGAGCAACATGGGCAGCACCATCTCGCGCCAGTTGCGGGCCTCGTTGACGATGGCGACGACCGGGTGCTCATTCGGCCTGATGCCGCCGATCAGCGACACGATGTAGTCGCAGAATCCGACCAGATAGTAGATGACGAACCCGGATGCAAGTCCGATCAGGACCGGCGCCCAGGACACCTTCCTGACCACGCCGACATCGCGCCACGCGCCGCCGCTCCGCCGCGCAACCACGCCCACCAGCCAGACCAGAATGCTCATCTCGAGGCTGGTGGCGATGGCGAACTGCGCTTGGTCGGCCCAGTCGCCGAACAGGCTGTAGCTGAGTCCATAGACGTAGTCTTGGACGAAGTAGGCGTAGACGTACCCGAGCACGAACACCAGCACGTAAACGCCGACGACCTCGAGCAGATTCCACCCGGATTTCAGCTTGGCCAGTGGCGCTTCATCGTCGGGGTCGACCACGGCCGGGCCGCGGCGGGTCAGGAACGAGCCGAGCCACTGCTTGATCCAGGCGCCGGTCGGGGGAGTCGGCGAATTCAAAGCCATCTGCGGTCACCTCATAGTCCGGGAGATTCTGCGGCGACCGCGCCAATCCCTGTCTGGCTACTTGCTTGCCGCGCCAGTCCGCGAGCCGGTGCCGGTATGGATGACGGGAATCCGCCGGCGGCGCCTGGCGCTTGGCGGGAACAGGCTGTCGTCACCGAAGCGGCTCACCAGCAGCGCGCACAGGGCGCCCAGCGAGAGGTGGGCCGCGAGTTCGAGGAGAGCAATACACCTCCGCGCCCCATAGCATGCCTCACAGAGCCGCCCGAGCGACCATCCGGGCACAGGAAAAGCAGACCAGCCATGGCCGGTCTGCTTTTCCTGCATGCGATCGCCCGTATGTGATCGCTCACTTGTCCAGCACGTGCTTCAGCAATCGCGCCGCCAGTTCGGGGTTGGCCCGCCCGCGCGTCGCCTTCATCATCTGCCCGACGAGGAAGCCGATGACTGCGACCTTGCCGCCGCGGTAATCGGCGACCGGCTTCGGGTTGTCCGCCACCACCTGGGCGGCGATGGTCAGCAATTCGTCTTCGTTGCTCATCTGCACGAGCCCCTGCTCCCTGACCACCTGCTCCGGCGCCTTGCCGCTGCGGTACATCTCCTCGAACACCGTCTTGGCGATCTTGCTGCTGATCGTACCCTTGTTCATGAGATTGAACATGTCGGCGAGCGACTCAGGCTTCAGCTTCAGATCCTCGACGCCGACTTCCTCGACGTCGACGCCATCCGCATTGAGGAGGCGCGTCAGCTCACCGGTGACCCAGTTCGCGACGGCCTTTGCATCGGCGCCGGCGGCCACCGCCCGGTCGTAGAACACGGACAGCCCCTGCGAGTTGACAATGCGGGCGGCGTCGATGTCCGACAGCCCGTTCGCGCTCACCAGCCGGGCGCGCTTGGCGTCGGGCAACTCGGGCAGCTGTCCGCGAATCTCCTCGACCCACGCCGGGTCGATCGTCAGCGGCACCAGGTCAGGCTCGGGGAAGTACCGGTAATCTTGGGCTTCTTCCTTGCTGCGCTGAGACACCGTCTCGCCCTTGCTTTCGTCCCAGCCGCGCGTTTCGCGGACGACGGCCTGACCGCTGGTCAGAAGCGCCGTCTGGCGGGCGATCTCGAACTCGGCCGCGCGGAACAGACCGCGGAACGAGCCGATGTTCTTGACCTCGACGAGCGTGCCGAACGTCTCGCTGCCGGCCGGGCGGAGCGACAGGTTCAGTTCGCAGCGCATCGAGCCCTCGGCCATCCGGACATCGGAGACGCCGGTGTACTTGAGGATGGTGCGCAGCTTCATCGCGTAGGCCCGCGCTTCCTCAGCGCTGCGGATGTCGGGTTCGCTGACGATCTCAATCAGCGGCACGCCGGCGCGGTTGAAGTCGATCAGCGAACTGCCGTCGTCCTGATGCGCCAGCTTGCCGGTGTCCTCCTCGAGGTGGACGCGGCGGATGCCGATGCGCTTGCTGCCGTTCGGTGTGTCGATCTCCAGCCAGCCGTCGCGGCCGATCGGCTGGTCGTACTGCGAGATCTGATAGCCCTTGGGCAGGTCCGGGTAGTGATACTGCTTGCGGTCGAACTTGGTCTCGCGCTGGATGGTGCAGTTGAGCGCCAGGGCCGCCCGGATCGCGAACTCGACGGCACGGCGGTTGATGACCGGCAGCGTCCCAGGCATGCCGAGACAGACGGGGCAGACCTGGCTGTTCGGCGCCGCGCCGAAGGTGACGGCGCAACCGCAGTAGACTTTGCTGGCGGTGGCCAGCTCGACGTGGACCTCGATGCCGATGACGGGTTCGTAGCTCATTTACCGCACCTCCAGGGTCGGGCGGAGGTTGTCGCCGCCGGTCGCCTGCTCGAACGCGTGCGCGGCGCGCAAGATGGTCTCCTCGCCGAACGACGGGCCGATGAACTGCAGCCCGACCGGCAGCCCCTCGGACAGCCCGCACGGCACCGAGATGGCAGGCAGGCCGGCCAGGTTGGCCGAGACCGCGAAGACGTCCGACAGGTACATCGCCAGCGGGTTGGCCGCCCGCTCACCGACCTTGAACGCGACCGTCGGCGACGTCGGGCCGACGATGACGTCGAAACGTCCGAAAACCTCATCGAACTCGCGCCGGATGATCGTCCGGACCTGCTGCGCCTTCTTGTAGTAGGCGTCATAGTAGCCTGCCGAGAGAGCGTAGGTGCCAATCATGATGCGACGCTTGACCTCGCTGCCGAAGCCCTCGGCGCGGGTGCGGCTGTAGAGTTCGTCGAGCGTCCGCGCGTCGCCGGCCCGGTGGCCGTAGCGGATGCCGTCATAACGGGCCAGGTTCGCCGAGGCCTCGGCCGGCGCGATGATGTAGTAGGCCGGCAGGCCGTACTCGGTGTGGGGCAGGCTGCACTCGTCGACGATCGCGCCGAGCGCCGCCAGCTTGTCGATGGCTGCCCGCACGGACTGCTCGACGCCCGGCTCGATGCCGCTGCCGAAGTACTCCTTCGGCACGCCGACGCGCAGGCCGCGGATGTCGCCGGTGAGCGCCGCCGTGTAGCGCCGCGCTTCCACCGGCGCGCTGGTCGAATCGAGCGGGTCGTGACCGGCGAGCGTTTCCAGGACCAGCGCCGTGTCGCGAACATCGCGGGTCATCGGCCCGATCTGGTCGAGCGACGAGGCGAACGCGATCAGGCCGTAGCGCGAGACCAGGCCGTAAGTCGGCTTGAGGCCGACGATGCCGCACAGCGACGCCGGCTGCCGCACCGAGCCGCCGGTGTCCGAGCCGATCGCGAACGCCGCCTCACCTGCCGCCACCGCGGCGGCCGAGCCGCCGGACGAGCCGCCCGGGACGCGCGTCAGGTCCCACGGATTGTAGGTCTGGAAGAAGCGCGAGTTCTCGACTGACGAGCCCATGGCGAACTCGTCGAGGTTGGTCTTGCCCATAGTCACGGCATCGGCGGCCCGGAGCCGGGCGACGATGGTGGCGTCGAATGGCGGCGTGAAGTCCTCCAGCATCTTGGCGGCGCAGGTCGTGCGCAGGCCGGCAGTGCAAAGGTTGTCCTTCAGCGCCACCGGCACGCCGGCCAGCGGACCGACGGGCTCGCCGACGGCGATGCGCCGGTCGATGTCCTGCGCTTGGGCGAGGCCGGCCGCGGTATTGAGGCTGATGTAGGCGTGAATGGCCGGCTCGACGCGGTTGACCCGTTCGTCGAACGCGCGCCAGACTTCCTCGGCGCTGACCTCGCGCCGCCGGACCATGTCTGCGATTTCGTGCGCCGTGAGCGTCCAGAGTTCCATGCCTGTCACCCTACCCTTCGAGGACCCTTGGCACGCGGAACGAACCTGACGCCTGGTCAGGCGCGTTGGCCAGGGCCTGCTCGGGCGTCAGCCCGGGCCGCGGAACGTCGTCGCGCAACGGCGCCGACTGCCCCGGCAGGGTGTGTGATGTCGGCGGCACGCCAGTCGTGTCAACCTCGTTCAGCTTCTCCACGTAGGCCATGATGCGGCTCAGTTCGCCGGTCAGGCGCTCGAGTTCGCCATCGCTGAGCGCGAGCCTGGCCAGTCGGGCGACATGTTCGGCGTCGGCGCGGGTGATGTTCATTGTTGTCCCTCCTGCATCGCCGGGCTGTCGCCAGCATTCGACCAGTAACGCCGCCGCTGCCGATTTCCCGGGAAATGTGTCATCGGTGGTCAGCGAACTGCCCGTCAGGGCTGTTCGCCCGCCAGCAACCGCTTGAACTGCTCTTCATCGAGCACCGGCACGCCGAGCTGACGCGCCTTGTCAAGCTTGGAGCCGGCGGCCTCGCCGGCCACGACGTAGTCCGTTTTCTTGCTGACGCTGCCGGCCGCCCTGCCGCCGGCGCGCGCGATGGCCTCTTCCGCATCGCTGCGGCTGAATGACGCCAGGGTGCCGGTGACGACCACCGTCTTGCCGGCCAGCGGCCCGTCCGTCGGAGCGGCGGCTTCGTCTGCGGTCATGCGCACGCCGGCCCCGGCCAAGCGGTCGATGATCTCGCGCACGCGCGGCTGGCGGAAAAACGCCGCCACGCTGTGGGCGATCTTCGGCCCGATCTCGTTGATGGTCGCCAGTTCGTCTTCCGAGGCGGCCATCAGCCGCGCCATGTCGCCGTACCGGCGAGCCAGCAGGCGCGCGACGCGTTCGCCGACGTGCTTGATGCCGAGCCCATAGAGCAGCCGGTTGAGCGGGTTGGCCTTGCTCTGCTCAATGGCTGCCAGGAGGTTGTCGGCCGACTTCTCGCCGACGCGCTCCAGCTGCAGCAAGTCCTCGCGCCTCAAGTAGTAGAGGTCGGCGGCATCGCGGACCAGCCCGGCGCCGAGGAGCGCCAGCACCATCGACGGGCCGAGCCCGTCGATGCTCATCGCGTCACGGGCAGCGAAGTGGACGATGCTCTCGGAGACCTGCGCCGGGCAGGCCAGGCCGCCACTGCAGCGGTACGCCACCTCGCCCTCGGGGCGGATCACCTCGGCGCCGCAGATCGGACAGGTGGCTGGCATCACGAACGGTACTTCGTCGCCAGTCCGCCGGTCGGCGACGACCTCGACGACCTCGGGGATGATGTCGCCGGCTTTCTGGACGATGACCGTGTCGCCGACGCGGATGTCCTTCGCGGTGACAAGGTCCATGTTGTGCAGGCTGGCGCGGCTGACAGTCGTGCCGGCGAGCAGCACCGGCTCCAGTTCGGCGATTGGCGTCAGGACGCCCGTGCGCCCCACCGACGGGGTGATCGCCAGAATCCGCGTCGCCTTCTGCTGCGGCGGGAACTTGAACGCGACGGCCCAGCGGGGGGTCGCGGCGCGCGTCCCCAGCTCGGCGTAGCGGGTAACATCGTTGAGATTGATGACGACGCCGTCGATATCGTAGGGTAGGTCGTTGCGGGCCTCGCGCCAGTAGTCGCAGTAGGCGATGACATCATCGATCGTCTGGCAGAGGCGCGACTCGGGGTTGGTGTGAAAACCGAGCGCCTTGAGGTAGGCAAGATTGTCCCACTGGGTGGCCGGCGCGGGCGTCCCCTCTACTGACAGCAGCGCGTAGATGAAGGTGTCGAGCGTGCGGCTGGCCGTGACGCGGGTGTCGAGCTGGCGCAGTGAGCCGGCGGCGGCGTTGCGGGGGTTGGCGAACACCGCCTCGCCCCGTTCCTCGCGCTCGGCGTTGAGCCGGTTGAAGGCGTCGATCGGCATGTAGGCCTCGCCCCGCACCTCAAGGACGGCGGGCACAGCGCCATTCGGCGGCTGGTGCAGGCTCAGCGGCACGCTGCGGATGGTCCGGACATTCGGCGTGATATCCTCGCCGAGGGCGCCGTCGCCGCGTGTCGCGCCCTGGACGAGCACGCCATGCTCGTAGCGGAGCCGAACGGTCAGTCCATCGATCTTCAGCTCGGCGGTGTACTGCACGTCCGCGCCGCCAAGCTGCTCCCGCACGCGCCGGTCGAACTCGCGCAGTTCAGCGGCGCTCGTCGCCTTGTCCAGGCTGAGCAGCGGCACCGGGTGGGCGACAGCCGCGAACGTTGGCGCCGCCTGGCCGCCGACGCGCTGACTGGGCGAGTCGGGGGTGACCAGGTCCGGGTGCTCGCTCTCGAGCGACAGCAACTCACGATAGAGCGCGTCATAGGCGGCATCGCTGATCTCCGGCCGGTCGGCCACGTAGTAGAGATAATCGTGGTGGCGAATCTGCCGTCGCAGTTCAGCGAGCCGTGCCTCGGCACTGTCGCGCGCAGTCATGTCGCATCCTCCCCGTCGGCGGCTGCGTCAGTCAGCCCGTCGCAGGCCGGCGTACTTTGACACCAGTTCCTTGATGCCGATGCCCGGGAACGCGATCTTCAGCACCGCCTCGTCGCCCGTGCCGCGCACCGAGACGACCGTGCCAAGACCGAACTTGCCGTGACTGACCCGATCACCCGGGTTGAAGGTCTCGACCGGGGCATCGGTCGGATCGACCTTGCGCGGCGTCTGAGCCTCCCTCCAGCTGATCGCCGCGCGCGGCGGCGGCGCCTCCTCGCGCCGGCCGAACGAGCGCTGACGCGGCTGACCGGAGTAGTCGCCATAGTCGTCGGCGAAGTGGAACTCGCGGGGCGGGCGGGCGGCCTCGCGCCCCGGCACCGAGCCGCGCAGCAGTTCGGGCGGAATCTCATGCAGGAAGCGTGACGCGACGCCGTGCGAAATGCTGCCGAAGACTGTCCGGCTGGACGCCCACGTCAGGTAGAGACGCTGCTGCGCGCGGGTGACACCGACGTAGCAGAGGCGGCGTTCTTCTTCGATGCCGCTGTCATCGTTGACTGAGCGCGAGTGGGGGAAGATGCCCTCTTCCAGACCGGCCAGGAAGACGACCGGGAACTCGAGCCCCTTGGCCGAGTGGAGCGTCATGAGAATCACCGCGTCGGCGGTCTCATCGACGCGGTCGAGATCGGTGACCAGCGACACCGTGGCCAGGAACGCCTCAAGACTGGTATCATCGCTGGCGTTGTCGAAGTCAACGGCGACGTTGTAGAACTCCTTCAGGTTCTCGACCCGCGTCTGCGACTCGACACTGTTGTCGGCCAGCAACTCACCAAGGTAGCCGCTGCCCTCGACGACCTTCCAGAGCAACTCGTGGACCGGCAGCTCGCCGCTGTCACGACGCCAGCCGGCGAGCGCCTGCCCGAAGGCGACCAGTTCCCGCCGGGCCTTGCCGGTGATGCCTTCGATCTGGTCGATGACCTCGATCGCGTCGAGCGGCGTGACATTGTACACGCCGGCGTAGTCCAGCAAGCGCTGGACAGTCGCGGCGCCGACGCCCCGCTTCGGCACGTTGACGACGCGCCCGAAGCTGACGGTGTCGGCGGGATCGACGAGCAATCTGAGATAGGCAAGAATATCCTTGATTTCCTTGCGTTCGTAGAATTTCACACCGCCGACGATGCGATACGGCAGGCCGTGGCGCATGAACGACTCTTCGAACACACGCGACTGCGCGTTGGTCCGGTAGAGCACGGCGAAATCGCGATACTGCCGGCCATCGCGCATCAGCCGTTCGACCTCGCGGGCCACGAATTCGGCCTCGGCGTACTCATCCGCGGCCTGGAAGGCCGTAATCGGCTCGCCCTCCTCGTTCTCGGTCCAGAGGTCCTTTTCCTTGCGCGACGGGTTGTTCCTGACGATCTCGTTGGCCGCAGCGAGGATGCGCTTGGTCGAGCGATAGTTCTGTTCGAGCTTGATGACCTTGGTCTCCTTGTAGTCGCGCTCGAACTCAAGGATGTTGCGGACATCGGCACCGCGCCAGGCGTAGATCGACTGGTCGTCGTCGCCGACGACGCAGAGGTTGCGGTGCTTCGCTGCAAGCAGCGAGACCAGCATGTACTGGCTGTGGTTGGTGTCCTGGTACTCATCGACGTGGATGTACTGGAACCGCTCCTGATACTGCGCCAGCACCTCGGGATGCTCGCGGAACAGGCGCACGGTGAGCATGATCAGGTCGTCGAAGTCGAGCGCGTTGTTCGCCGTCAGTTTCTTCTGGTAGAGGCGGTAGACCTGCGCGATGCGGTCGCTGTAGTAGTCGCGCGCGCCGCGGCTGAAGGCGTCGGGATCGAGGAGCTTGTTCTTGGCGCCGCTGATTGCCGACAGGACTGCCGCCGGGGGATAGCGCTTCTCGTCCCAGTTGAGTTCCTTGACGCACTGCTTGACAACGGTCGCTTGGTCGGCATCATCGTAGATGACGAAGCTGCGGCTGTACCCGAGCGCGCCGATGTCGCGACGGAGGATGCGGACGCACATCGAGTGGAAGGTCGAGACCCACATGCTGCGCGCGACCGGCCCGATCAGTCCCTCGACCCGCTCTTTCATCTCATTGGCCGCCTTGTTGGTGAACGTGATCGCGAGGATCCGCTGCGGGTCGACGCCTTTGTCGATGATCAGGTGGGCGATGCGGTAAGTCAGGGCGCGCGTCTTGCCGCTGCCCGCCCCCGCCAAAATGAGGACCGGCCCCTCGGTGTGCAGGACTGCTTCCCGCTGGGCCGGATTGAGCTGCTCGATGAGATTCATGCCGTACCTCCAGGTGCCCTAGATTGCCGTGGCTTGAGCTGACGCTGCTGTGAGCGGTAGTCTGATGGTGAAGGTCGTGCCCTTGCCGGGTTCGCTCTCGACATCGATCCGTCCACCGTGGGCGCGCACAATGCTGTAGCAGACGGTCAGGCCGAGCCCGGTGCCACTCTCCTTGGTCGTGTAGAAGGGCTCGAAGATCCGCTTGAGCCTGTCCGGGGCAATCCCCTCGCCGGAGTCGCTGACCTTGATCCAGGCCTCATTCCCGTCGCCCCCGGCGTCGACCACGATCCTGCCGCCGTACGGAGTGGCCTGAATGGCATTCGTTATGACGTTGATGAACACCTGCTTCAACTGGTTGGCGTCGCCCTGAAGCACCGGCGCGCTCCGCGAGAAGACCTTGATCAACTCGACCTGATGCAGCGTCGCGCCGGTGCCGGTGAGCAGGCAGACTTCATCGAGCAGGCGCGCCAGGGAGATTTCGGTCATCGCCGGCGGGGCCGGTTTGGCCAGCTGCAGCAACTCGCCGATGATGCCATCGATGCGGTCGATCTCCGACAGGATGATCTCCATGTACTCGTTGATGCCGGCATCCACGCCCTGCCGTCGCTGCATCAACTGGACAAAACCACGCACACTGGCGAGCGGGTTGCGGATCTCGTGTGCCGCGCCGCCAGCCAGCTGGGCCAACGCCGACAGCTTCTCGGTCTCGAGGATCCGCTGTTCCATCAGCACCGGCTCGGTGACATCGTGGAAGATGTCGGTGAGGCCGACAATCCGCCCCTGCTCGTCGCGGGTCACCGTGATGTGGATGTGGAAGTAGGCGACACCGTTGGGACAGACCATCGGCACACTGTAAAGGTCACAGCCCTGACCGTCATGGAGGCACTGCACGAGGCGACTGTCGAGGCCCAACTGCTGCGCCCACTCCGGGTACGACCAGCCGGTCCCCTCGGGCACGTTGAGCCCCTTTCTGCTCAGGATCTGGACAGCCGGGCGGCTGATCAGCGTCACGATTCCCTCGGCGTTCACGGCGATGACGCCGGTCGAGGTGTTCTCGATGATCCAACGGTTGAAGGCCTGGACTTCGCTTATCTCGCGC
This sequence comes from Chloroflexota bacterium, assembly GCA_050261235.1. Taxonomy (GTDB): domain Bacteria; phylum Bacillota; class Sulfobacillia; order JBFLWA01; family JBLNDB01; genus JBLNDB01. The sequence continues at coordinate 4,328 of JBLNDB010000065.1, read as the reverse complement.
AGCCGTGCGGCCGTCTCGCTGTGCAGGCGCGCGTTGTCGACCGCCATCGCGGCCTGGGAGGCCACGACCATCAGCATGTTCAGCTCGGCCTCGCTGCACACCCGGTCGTAGGTGACGCGGATATAGGCACCGCCGACAGTGCGACCGCGGCAGATGAGGGGAACGACGATCAACCGCCGGATGCCCTGGCGCGCAAAGGTCTCCCGCATGCCCGGATAGGGGATCTCTTCCGTCGGGACGCTGATCGGCGACCGCGCCGCCACTGCCTGATCGAGCAGCCTGCACTCGCGCATCTGCTGTCCCAGCCCTTCCGGAAAGTCGGTGCCGTGAAGTCTGGTCACCGTCCCCGAGCCGTCGAACAGCGCGATGCCACAGCTGGCGCCGATCAACCCGCTGATTGTCTGGACCGCCACCGCAAGCACGCGCTCGATGTCGAGCGATGACGTCATGATCGCCATCAGGTCGTTCAAAGCGCCCAGCCCCGAGAACGCCCAGTCCCGCTCGGCGGGTTTGGACGGGTCCCGCGCCTCAGCCGCCGCTCGCCCGACGTAGTCACGCAGGGCGTGGACGGTCAGGCCGACTTCCGAGCGGTCGACCGGTCGCGGTGATGGACCGCCGGCCGCAGACTTGCGGAGGTAGGAGCGCAGACCGGCGACAGCCTGCGGGCAGAACTGTCCGCCGGCGTTGCTTTCGATGACCTCAAGCGCCTCGGCCGCGGTCATCATCCGGCGATAGGGGCGAAACGAAGTCATGGCGGTGAAGGCGTCGGCGACGGCGATGATGCGCGCCGCCAGAGGGATCCTGGTCCCGCTCAGCCCGTCCGGATAGCCGAGGCCATTGTACCATTCGTGATGGGCCCGGATGATCGAGCCAACGTGACTGAGCGCCGGTATCCGCGAGACCATCGCGACGCCCTCGAGCACATGGTCAGCCAGGCGCGCGCGCTCCGCCTCGGTGAGGGGCCGCGACTGCTGCGCGAGGCCGGACAGATCGCTGTTCTGGCCGATGTCGCAGAGCGTCGCCGCCAGCCGCAGGTCCGCCAGTTCGCTGTCGGGCATGCCGACCGCCCGCGCTATCGCCTCCGAGCACTGGAGCACGCGCTCGGCATGGCCCGGGTAGAGCGGATCGCGTTGCCCGACCGAACTCGCCAGTTGCTCGACTGCACGCTGGCGGGAGTTGTAGAAGCTGCTGAGCGCCAACGCCGATGCGCTGAAGGCGGCGGGGACGATCAGCGCCAGCAGCCCGTCGGCCCAGATGGTCGTAAGCGCATGGATGACCGTCGCCCAGGTGATGATCAGGCCGCCGTGGATGGTCGCCCAGCAGACCTGCGCGCGCGTCCAGGCTCGGCGATCCCGGCGCGGCAACCCGTCGCGCAGGCAAACCAGCATCCGGCTGACGCTGAAGTAGGCGACGACAGCGCCGATGATTGCAGGCAGATTGGCCAGCCGGACCGGACCGACCTGACCCCGCAGGATGGCGAAGGCACCCACGGCAGCGGCAACCGCCACGACGGCGCGCGCCACGCGGGCCAGGAGCGCGCAGAGACGCTGTCCGGACCGCGCCTGGCAGACCAGGACCGGGACCGGCGCCAGGAGTACCGCGGCGGCCGGGCCGAGCGCCAACGCCGCGCCGATTGACACGGCGACGCTGACGGACTCCCAGCCGATGGCGGGAAGCAGGCGATCCATGGTCACCGCCATGATGACGGCTGATATTGCCAGATAGATCAGCTCCGACAGGAACTGCACGGCGCCGGGGGCGACCATGGCTCGGCAGAGAATCGTTCCCGCCGCGACGCCCATTGCCAGATCAACTGCCAATCCGATGCGATTTCTGCTGAGCACAACCGGTGGCACCTCGCCTTGAGTCGTGTCACTTGCTGTCGTCACTCATTATAGATGCTGAACGGTAGCCGAATTTGTCGAAACGCCCCGAACAACAGCCGAAAAGGAGGCTTCCCGAAGGGAGCCTCCTTTTCGGCTGTTGACGAGTACGCCGGAGCGGCCGCGGTTTGCGGGGGCGCATGTCTGTCCGTCAGGGCCGCTGTGCTGCGGTTTCGCGGCCGAGGCCGCGGTTTCTCGGTCAGGGCCTTGGCCCCGGGCTACTCGGTTACTTTTTGTACACCTGACAGGGGCGTGGAATGTCCAATTTCGCACCGAGTGTGGTCATTTTGAGCCTATCTTGAGCCTTATGTTGACTCCACGCCGGTTTTCCGTCAACCCCGCCCCGCCTCGGTTACTTTTTGTACACCTGACAGGGGCGTGGCATGTCCAATTTCGCACCGAGGACCGCAGTCAGTCTGTTCGCGTGCCGAGACCCGGGAGGCACTCGCCTCGTATGCGCCGCACCAAGACAATCATCACGCTTGGAGCGGACGGCTACCTGGCCGTCCGCTCCACAGAATGCTACCTCAAGTTGTGTGCTTCGCTACTGGCATTCCTGGTTGAGGCTGCCGCCGGCGGTGCCGGCCGCCTCGGCCACCAGTTGCCCGTGAACGGCGACCAGCAGCCCCTGCAGGGCGATGCCGCGCGCAGCTGCAAACACGAGCAATCTGGCGATGACCGCCGCCAGCAGATCACGCAGTCGGACGTGATCCTGGGCGCTGCGCTCGGCGTCGCGCAACAGACTGCGGACGCACTTGAACGTGTGGGTGAGGCCCACCGGCAGCACGCGCAACCGCTCAGCGACCAGCGCGAAGACTTCGTTCAGTTCATCGACCAGCTTCGCCAGACCGAGCAGGCGTACCGTTGCCGCGCCGTCCCCATCGTCGCGCACAAGGGCCGGCGCGAACCGCGCCGGGTCTCGGTTCTCCCCGGCGACCCGGTCGACGTAGAAGATGAGCGCACAATGGTCGTCGCTCTCAAGGATTTCGACCACGGGCCGGAACGCCGCCCGGTCGCCCGGGCTGTGCAGCAGCCGGCGCTGCCGCTTGCTGTACAACCAGGTCCGGCCGGTGGCCAGAGTCCGCTCGAGTGATTCGCGGTTCATGCGGCTCAAGGTCAGGATGCTGCGCGTCCGGCGATCCTGGATGATCGCGGTGATGTAGCCGTCCGAGTCGAACTCGAGTGTCTCCAGCCAACCTCGATACGCATCAGCAGCGCTATGGGCGTCCAATCTGCAATACCTCCCGGCACCTGACCTGAGGCCATTGCAGACTTCTTCGTGAGGTCCCGGGCTTATCCTGCTAGGGAAATACTGGCTGGGTGGCGCCCCTAGAGCAGCTCCTTGGCCATGAAGATGTGCCGCTGCTCGTTCCCGGCCCGTTCGACTACGGCGTAGCCGCAGGAGCGATAGAATTCCTCGTTGCCGGTCATCATCTCGGACGTCTTGAGCGTTACCCGGGACAGTCCCAGCGCCCGCGCCCGCTCCTCGAGCACGCGCAGCAGCCGGCGGCCAAGGCCGAGACCCTGGTACTCGTGGTCGACGCCAAGCCTGGAAACGTAACCGGATCCGTCTCTCAGCCTGATTCGCCCGGTCGCCACCGGCAGCCCCCGGAAGAGGCCGATCCAGACTGCTCCAGCAGCGATGTCGGCGGCCAGTTCGGCCACGCTCTCGCGGAGCGAACCGGGAGTGTGGGTGAGCCTGACGCGCTGAACAGCGAAGGCGCGGTGGAGTATCTCGCGCACCAGCGCCGCGTCTTCAGGCTGGGCCTTACGGGCGGCGAAATCGACCAGTGGATCGATGGCGAGCCCAGCGATGCGCAGCGCCTTCAGTGTCGTCCGCGTGATCTGATACTGCGCCAGGTCGGCGAACGAGACGAGTCGCACCGCCACGGCATCATCCGCCGCACGCGGGGCGTCGCCCGCGACGCCGGCAGTCTCGACCCGCAGGCAGCGAAAGACGTGGATGATGAAATGGGCCACGACGTCGCCTGTCTCATTGCGGTCGACGGTCTCGAACGCTGCGAGTTCGCCTTGCGAAGCCACGCGAAGACCGGTCTCCTCGGCGAACTCCCGCACCATGGCCGCTTCCAGCGGCTCTCCCCACTCGACTTTGCCGCCCGGGACGGCCCATTGTCCGGCCGATGGCGGGTAGCCGCGCTTGATCAGCAGGACGCTGTCGTTCTCGATCAGGAGTCCGCTGGCTCCGACCAGCGGGCGATTGACTGCCACGGATACCTACTCCTTTGTCCGCCACGCGGCGTCAGACCTTCTCCGGGCGATTATACCACACGGCCGACGCGAGGGACTTCACTCCAAGGCGCAGCGGCCGTGTCAAGAATCAGTAGGTGCTTCAACACAAGTCTACGTTGTTGTGGGTGCTCAAGCCGTCAACGCACTGCCGCGAGCGATTTCGCGTAGCACCTGCTTTACGAGCAGGCTACCTGC
>JBLNDB010000064.1:0-16101 GCA_050261235.1 Chloroflexota bacterium | reverse complement strand
CGAGGGCATCCCCGCGTTCTTTGAGACCCGCACGCCGATATTCTTGTGGTTTCGAGATCAGGGGGGATGCGAGCCGGCGCACGAATCCCCGCTTTTTCATCTGCCGTGCGAACCAGCCGGCGGTCTGGCTCGTGTCAGCTTTCGTCCCGCCGTGCACGAACGGCGCGGACGGAAGGATGGTGAACCGCATGCGTACCACTTGGCCTGTCCTGAAGCACCTTACGTTCGGCTGGAACGCGTTCGTGACCCTGCTGCTGCTGTTCGTGGCGGTGTTGGTCGCGGCCATCGGCAACCCGGCGCGCCCGGCCGGCGTCACTGCCGCGCTTGAGCAGCTGACGCCACTGGCAGGCATCATCGCGTTTTCCCACGTCATGGCCGTCGACAGCGAAGAGCGCGTCCTCGAACTCCGCTTCAGCTACCCGCCGCAGCGTGGGCGTCTGGTCGTTGAGCGCTCCCTGCCCGCAGTCGGCGCGCTTGCGGCCACGGTGGCTGCCGTGACGCTCGCCGCCCGGGCCTGCCACTCGCCGGTCGGAATCGGCTCGGCCCTGGCAGCGACGCTCCCGCCCGCGGTGGCACTGCTGGGGTTATGCTGCTATACGGCAGTCCTGACCGGGAGCCGCCTCATCGCGGCAATCCCCGCGCTGCTCTGGTGGGGGCTTGGCCTGACCGTCACGCCGCCGGGCGCTGCCGGACTGCCTGCCGCAGTTCAGACGCTGACCCACCTCTACCAGTACTCCCGCCCGCTCGCGTTCGTGAACCTGCCCGCCAATCGCACGGCGCTCGTCCTCACCGGCCTGCTCTTCCTGCTGGCCGCAGTTCGCGCCCTCGCTCGGCGGGAACCGTAGGGAGAATCCGCCGCCGGTCCATCGGAACAAATGGGCAGCTCTGCCGTAGTTCAAAGAAATCCTGGCGGCGCACGAACCGAATCACGAGTTGGGTCGTGTTACGGGGTGACCGCCGCGCGAGCCCGCCGGCGGCACGACAGGAGGAACGTAACGATGCACATCCACATTGAACACTTGCGCAAAAGGTTCGGCTCGGTCGTCGCTCTGCGCGATGTCTCGCTGGACATCGGCGACGGCATGTACGGTCTGCTGGGTCCGAACGGGGCCGGCAAGACGACGCTGATGCGCGTGATGACGACACTGCTCCAGCCGAGCGGCGGACGGGTGGTCATCGACGGGCATGACGTGACCAGCGAGCCGCAGGCAGTCCGACGGTTGCTCGGCTACCTGCCGCAGGAGTTCGGCTTCCACCGCCAGTTGACCGCCGGCGAAGCGCTCGAGTATGTCGCCGCCCTGAAGGGCATTCCCGTGGCCCGGCGCCGGGCTGCCGTCAGCGACGTGCTGGAGCAGGTCAACCTGGCCGACGTCCGGCGGCGCCGCGTCGGCGGCCTGTCCGGCGGCATGCGGCAGCGCCTCGGCATCGCTCAGGCACTGCTCGGCGACCCGCGGCTTGTCATCGTTGATGAGCCGACCGCCGGGCTCGACCCGGAAGAGCGCATCCGTTTCCGCAACCTCTTGGCGCGCTTGAGCGAGAACCGGACCGTCGTCCTCAGCACCCACGTCGTCGCTGACGTCGAGGCCTCATGCGCCGCGCTGGCCGTGCTGCGCCGGGGCGAACTGGCCTTCGCCGGCACGGCTGACCAGCTGATCGCGCGGGCCGCCGGCCAGACCTGGGATCTGGCCTGTTCCGTCAACCAGTGGGAGCGGCTGTCGTCGTCCCTGCGGGTCGTCCGCTCCCGTCCCGTCGGCTCGCAGGTCTTTCTGCGGGTCCTCAGCGCCAGGAGACCGACGCCGGACGCTGAGCCCGCCGAGCCGTCGCTCGAGGACGGCTACCTGGCGGTCGTAGGCAGCGGAGGTGCGGCCAATGGCTAGGGAGATCTTCCGCCACGAGTGGCGGTTGCTGGCGCGCAATCGGGCAACAGCAGCCGTCGCGCTGCTCTACCTGCTCTCACTGCCGCTGCTGTCGATCGATCTGCTGAAGTCGGGCAGCGCCCATTTCTTCGATGAGTGGCAGCGGTTCGGCATCTTTGTCGTACTGCCGATGCTGTTCCTCGGCGCGCAGCTGGCCCAGCGCGACGAGAGCGCCCGATTTGCCGAGATCTTCGCCTCGCTGCCGGTCGCCAACGGCGACCTGCTGCTCGGCCGGCTGGGCGTCGGCGCCGCCGTCGTATGCTGCGCCGCCGGCGCGCAGGCGATCGCCGGCGCCGCCATGGCGATCGTCCAGCGACTGCCGTTCGACCTCTTCCTGCGCGCCTGGGCCGGCGTCTGGCCGACGTCGTTGCTCATCCTGATCTGTGCCGTGCTCGCCGGATACGTCATCGCGCTCATCGCCGGGCGCCGGGCCGCCCTGTTGTTCCTCGGCATGTACTGGCTCGTGCCGCTGTTCGCAACAGCCTTCTTCGGCTCATTCTCAGCCCGCATGCACGTGCTGCGCATCTTCGACATGAGCGGCGCCTGGGGCATCAGGCCGACCGACATGTGGGGCGTCGGCCCGGAGGCCGGCCTGCGCGTGTTCCGGATCATGTTCCTGGTTGCCTTTGCCGCCCTCTGCATCGTCGCCGCGCTCTGGACGCACGAGCGACGTCGCCCGTCCGGTCTGGCGCCGCGCTGGCTGGCCGCCACCAGCGTCATCCTCGTGGCTGCGCTGGTCCTCGCCACGGCCGGGTATGGCTGCATCTACAACAGCCGCGTCCTCATGGCTGAGAGTCGCGATCCCGGGCCGGACAGCGATACGCTGTCACCGTTCGCCGTCAGCAGCTATGATCTGCGAGCCGACCTCGCGGGCGACCAACTGCGGGTCGACGCCACGCTGACGCTGGTCAACGCCGGCGGTCTGCCCGAGAAGACGCTCCTGCTGACGCTCCGCGATACACTGACGGTCAGCGCGGCAGATTTCGATGGTACTCCGGTCACTGTCAGCCGCACCGGCAACTACCTCTCGGTACAGCTCCCACGGGCCATCGCCCCCGGGGCAGGCGGCGTCCTAAACATCGCTTATGCCGGTCCGCTCCGCGACTGGAGTGTCGCCGGGCGGTCGAACAACGACACCAACCTCCGCTTCGGCATCGGCGACGGGTATGCCTATCTGCCCTACGCTGCGGCGTGGTACCCCGTGCCCGGTCACCTGCGCTGCGCGCCGCCGGGCTTCCCGCGCAACGGCATGCTGCCGCATGCGCCGGCGGATTTCCGGCTGACGGTGACGACCGGTCTCGCTGTGACGAGCAACCTGCCGGCCGCCGGTCGCCGCGAGTTCGCCGGTCAGGGCTATCGCGGCATCTACCTGCTCGCGGCGCCCCGCTTGGCTCAAGCGGTCGGCGACGGCTACCGCTTCACCCACTACACCGGGCCGACCAAGTCAGCGACGCTGAACATGGACGCGGTTCGCCGGCTGGTCAGCGACGCCTGCGCCTATCTGCCCGTCGCGGTGCCGCGCCGCATCGACCTGCTGGCGCTGCCGGAGCCCTATGTCAGCACCGAGCTGCCGCCGGCTCCGCCCGGCCCGGACGGCACCCTGACCCTGGCCGTCAGCGAGCGCTGGGCGGGCGTCACCGACGTTCACCCGCGCGCGATCCTCGACGAGGCGTTGCTGAAGAAGGTCGCCGCCTGGACCATCTCCGACGGCGCCGGCATGGCTGACGATCAGATCGCCGGCTTGCTCGGTCTCTGGCTCGCGGTCCGCCTGCGGGCGGCCAGCCTCGGCCAGTCCTACGACCAGGCTATGCGGACCTTCGCCGGCGAGCGCGGCAAGGCGACGGCGGGCGGCATCATCATGGCCCTCGACGAGCGCTGGCGGAGCGGCGGCGAGGCCGCGGTGCGCGAGGCGCTCCGACCGTTCTGCGAGAACCCTGATATGCAGCTCTCCGCCTTCGCCGAACTGCTGCGACTGGGGGCGGTGAGGTGAACATCCCGCTCCGCCCGCTGCTGCGTCTGACCTTCCCCTGGAATGCCGCGCTCAGTTTGCCGGCACTGCTCATCGCGCCGCTGGTCGGCGCCCTGACCGGCGTCCGGCACAGCCCGACGCCCCTCGTCAGCGCCCTGCGGCTGCTCGAGCTGACGGCAACTGCAGTGGCAATCATCGCTTTCGCCCACCTGATGGTGATCGACAGCGAGGAGCGCGCGCTCGAACTCCGCTTCACCTACCCGCCTCAGCGCTGGCTGCTGGTCGGCGAGCGGTTGATCCCCGCGGTTGCCATCCTCTGTCTCGGCACTCTCGGCGGCTGGGCGATCCTGCGCACTGCGGCGCCGGCGCTGACCGCGCGGGCTGCGCTGGTCGCCGCGCTGCCTCCGGCGCTTGCCCTGACGGGAGTCGCCTTTCTGGCCGGCTGCCTCGCCGGCAACGCCTGGGTGGCGGCGGCAGTGTCGCTCGCCTGGTGGGGCCTGGCCTACTTCACGTCGCGCGCCGTCGGCAGCGCGCCGCTGGTCCGCTTCCTGGTCAACTTCCATCTGTTCCAGACCGGCCGGCCGGTCGGCGGCGTCGCCTATGCGACCAACCGCTGGCTGCTGCTGCTGGTCGCCGCAGCTTGCCTGACCGGCTGCATCATCCGCGTCTCGGCGCGGGAAAGCTGGCTTGGTCGCCAGTAACATCAGTCTGCGAAAGGAGGGCGGGCATGGTCTCTGACGAGGCGCTGCTGCGACAAGTGCATGCCGGTGATGAGGACGCCATGGCCGCCCTCGTCCGGCGCTATCACGCTAGGCTCCACGGTTTCATCTTCCGCTATACGCAGGACCTGCAGCTGACTCAGGACCTCGTCCAGGAGACCTTCCTGCGCGTGATCAGAGCCCGCGACAGCGAGCCGCAGTCGTTCGCCCCGTGGCTGTTCCGGGTTGCCCTCAACCTCTGCCGCGATCAGGCCAAGTCGGCCTACCAGCGACGCGAACAGCCTGCCGCCATGGAGGAGATGGACTGGCACGCGACCGATGCCGACAGCGACCCGGCTGTCATCGCCGAGCAGGCCGAGGTTCGCGCGGCGGTGGCGGCGCTGCCGCCCGGGCAGCGCGAGGTGCTCCTGCTTCACTACTTCGAGGGCTGGACGCTGCAGGAAGTGGCGTCCGCCCTCGGCACCCCGCTGGGCACAGTCAAGTCGCGGCTGTTCAGCGGGCTCAAGCGTCTCAAGTCATCAATCGGCGGACCGACTGCGAGAGGAGGCGTGAACGATGGTCAGACGCAACCAGCGACGTTCGGCTGAAGACGGTCTGAAGGCGGCTGAACAACGGGCCGTCGAACAGCGGCTGGCTGGCTTCGCCGCGCCCGAACCGTCGGCGGCGGCGACCGACGCACTGATCGCCAGTCTCCGGCCAGCCGTCCGCGCCAATCGTCAGGAGGCGCTCGGCGAAGCGCTGCGGGCGGTCGCGGCAGTCGACGACGATGACCGGGACGCGGTCATGGTCTCCTGGATCCGTCTCGCGCTGGCTCAGGTCTCGCTCCTCAGGCCGCCGTTCTGGATCGCCACGCTGCTCGTGACGCTCCTCGGCGTCGCCGTGCAGTACTCGCTCGAGGCGCCGGCGTTCGGCATCTTTGCGCCGGCTCTGGCCGCACTCGGTGTTGCCTACGCCTTCCGCCCGGCGCTGACCGGCACGTGGGAGATGGAGTTCGCCTGCCCGATCCGCCCGTTCGAGTGGCTGATGGTCCGCTTCGGCGTCGTCGTCGCCTACGATCTCGCACTGCTCGGTCTGGCGACGCCGGCCTTCGGTGGCGGCAGCGGCGGCGTCATCGCCTGGCGCCTGATCCTCCTCTGGCTGGGGCCGCTGCTGTTCCTCTGCGGCGTCGCCCTTCAGGCCAGTCTGCGCTGGGGCGCGATGGCCGGGACGATGCTGCCGCTGCTCTGCTGGGGTGGCCTGCTGGCCGTGGCGACAGCCCTCATCCCCGGGCTGTCGGTCGGCCAACCATCGCTGCCGCTGCTGACGGAGGGCATCGCGCCGGCGCTCTGGGCTGCGTCGCTGCTCGCCGGCACCCTGATGATTGCGCAGGCGCCGCGGGCCCTGCGCGGATGGGGAGGGGCAGGGGCAGATGCTTGAGGTCAAAGGACTGGCCAAGACAATCGACGGACGGGCGGTCCTCACCGACGTGTCGCTGACCCTGAAGCCCGGCGTGACCGTGTTGCTGGGCCCGAACGGCGCCGGCAAGACGACCCTGCTGCGAATTCTCGCGGGAGTCGCCGCCGCGGATGCCGGGTCGATCGCCTGGCGCGGCCGCTCGGTGACCGGCGACAGTCGGCGCTATCACTCCCAGCTCGGCTACCTGCCCCAGGACTTCAACTTTGCCCCCGGGCAGACGGCGCGCAGCTTCCTGCACTACATGAGCGGTCTCAAGGGACTGTCACCGCTCGAACGCAGCCGCCGGGTGCCGGCGCTGCTCCTGCTCGCCGGTCTGGATCAGGATGCCGACCGGCCGCTGGCCGAACTGTCCGGCGGCCAGCGCCGTCTGGTCGGTCTGGCGCAGGCGCTGCTGGCCAGGCCGCGGTTGCTGCTGCTCGACGAGCCGACCGTCGGCCTCGATCCGGAGGAGCGCCAGCGCATTCTGACGCTGCTTGGCACGCTCGGCCGCGACCGCGCCGTTCTCATAAGTACGCACATCGCCAGCGACGCCGAGACACTCGGTGATGGCCTGCTGGTCCTGAAGGCCGGACGCATTGTCTGGAGCGGCCGCGCAGAGACTCTCATCGCTCATGCGAATGGTCAGGTCTGGGAAGTGACCGCCCCGGTCGGCGCGGCCGGCATCGACGGCCTGATGGCGAGCGGACGGGTCAGCCAGGTGGCCGTCGGCGCGGGGCTGATCCGCCTGCGCTGCGTTGGTCAGCGGCCGGCTGGGTACGTCGCGCAGGCCATCCGGCCGACTCTGGAAGACGCCTACCTCCTGCAATTTGCAGGAACCGAGCGGGCGACCGGCGAATGACCGGGGGACAATTGCAGAGCAGCGCTTCCGAGCCACCGGCGCTACCGGCAGCCGACCAGACGGTCGCCGCCGACGCGCCTGCGGCCGGCGCTCTGGTGGTGAGCAGGCTCGCTCACCGCAGAGCCGAGGGTGTTCCGGGAAACCGGAACGCCTCCCGTGTTTGGAAAGGAAGGGCGTCAGTACCCCAGGCGCGGCCGCGACCAGCGACCGCCGGCGTGGGCATTTGATGTTTTGCCGCGGGCGCGCGGCGCTTTCTGACACGGAAGCGCCGTCTTGTTGTTGTCAGGCACCCCGTTCCCGTCAGCACACTCAAACGGAGGGATTGTCGTGACTCGCAACCGCTCCCGCGCACTGATCCTTGTCCTCGTAGCTCTGCTGGCGCTGTCGCTGCTCGTCTCCGGCTGCGGCAAGAAGAAGTCGATCGTCCTCGCGACGACGACCAGCACCCAGGATTCAGGTCTGCTTGATGTCCTGCTGCCGGCATTCACCGCGAAGACCGGCATCACGGTCAAGCCGGTCGCTGTTGGCACCGGTGAGGCCCTGGCCATGGCGAAGCGCGGCGACGCCGATGTCGTCCTCGTCCACGCCCGCTCGCAGGAGGACAAGTTCGTGGCCGACGGCGACGGCATCGACCGTCGTGACGTGATGTACAATGACTTCGTCATCGTCGGCCCGGCCGACGGCAAGCTGGCCAAGGGCGACGACCCGGTCGCGGCCCTGACGGAAATCGCCGCCAAGGGACTGCCGTTCGTCACCCGCAACGACAAGTCCGGCACCTACACCAAGGAGATGGCGCTCTGGGCCAAGGCCGGCATCACGCCGGCGGGCGACTGGTACATCCAGACCGGTCAGGGCATGGGCGACAGCCTGCGCATCGCCTTCGAGAAGGGTGCCTACATGCTCGCCGACCGCGGGACCTACCTGTCCCTCAAGGAGCAGTATCCGCTGGAAGTGATCATCGAGAAGGGCAGCGACCTGCTCAATCCGTACGGTGTCATCGCCGTCAACCCGAAGACCCACGAGGGCGTCAACTACTGGGGCGCCACGCAGTTCATCAACTACATCACATCGGCTGAAGGACAGAAGCTGATCGGCGAGTACGGCATCGACAAGTTCGGCCAGCCGCTGTTCACGCCCAGCGCCGACAGCAAGTAAGGAGACCCGGGATGACAGACCTTGGCGCAGGCCTCGCCGCCGCCTGGCGGCTGATCAGCACGTTCGACCGCGAGTTCTACGGCATCGTCGGCATGTCACTGGCCGTTTCGCTGGCCGCCGTGACGCTGGCGGCGCTGGTCGGCGTGCCCGCGGGGGCGCTCCTCGGCTTGCGCCGGTTCCGGGGGCGCACGCTTCTGACCCGGCTCGCTTACACACTGAGCGGCCTGCCACCAGTCGTGGCAGGCCTGCTGATCTATCTCCTGCTGTCGCGCAGCGGTCCGTTCGGATTTCTCAGTCTCCTGTTCACGCCCTGGGCGATGATCATTGCCCAGTTCGCGCTGGCCCTGCCGATCGTCATCAGCCTGACCGCGGCCGCGCTGCGCGTCACCGCCAGCGCCGTCCGCGAGACGGCGATCTCGCTCGGCGCGACGCCGTCCCAAGCGGATCTGGCCTGCCTCCGCGAGGCTGTGCCGGGCCTGCTCGCCGCCGTCATGACCGCCTACGGCCGCGTCGCGGCCGAGGTCGGAGCGGTGATGATGGTCGGCGGCAACATTCGCGGTGAGACGCGGGTGATGACGACGGCGATCGTCCTCGAGACCCGCCAGGGCCATTTCGACATTGCCCTCGGACTCGGACTGGTCCTGCTGACGCTGAGCTTCGTTGTCAACTCGCTCCTGCACCGACTGCAGGTGGCGCAGGGGAAGGGGGTTGACTGACGACCGTGGAAACTGCTTATAATCTGGACAACATCAGCCAGGCCCGGGGCGGGACGGAGATTCTCAGCCTGCCGCCAATGGGCATCGCCGCCGGCGTCATCACCGCCGTCCTCGGCCCGAGCGGCGCCGGCAAGACGACCCTCATGCGATTGCTGGCGATCCTTGAGCCGCCGGCATCGGGGCGGCTGACCTGCCTCGGTCTCGACCCCTGGCCGGTCAGCGGGTCAGGTCCCGCCGGCGAGACCCGGCGCGTGGCTTTGAGGCGGCGGCTGGCCCTGGTCAGTCAACGTCCGTTGCTGTTCTCCGGCACAGTGGCGGCCAATGTCGGCTATGGCCTGCGGTTGCGCGGCCTGGATCGCGCCGCTGTCGCCGGTCGGGTCGAGCAGGCGCTGTCGTTCTGCGGTCTCGAGTCGTTCGCCCGGCGCATCGCGCGCACGCTGTCCGGCGGCGAGCAACAGCGGGTCGCCCTGGCGCGGGCGCTCGCCCTGTCGCCCGAGATCCTGCTGCTCGATGAGCCGACGGCCAATCTCGATCCAGCCAGCGTGGCCGCCATCGAACGGGCAGTGGCGGCCGCCGTCGCCGAGCGCGGCCTGAGCGTCGTCATCGTCACGCACAATGTCGGTCAGGCCCGCCGCCTGGCCGGGGAGTGCATCTTCCTGAGCGGCGGGCGCCTGGTCGAGCAGGCCGCCGCCAACCAGTTCTTCGTCAGTCCGCGAACGCCGGAAGCACAGGCGTTCCTGTCCGGAGCGATGATCTACTAGCGGTTCGCCGAGCTCGGCGCACCGGGAGGAGGCAAGCGAATGCAGCCGTTCACCGTCATACCCGTCGCGGCGGCCCGGGCGCGCTTGCTTGAGACGTGGGCGGGCGGGCCGGTCGGGTCCGAGTTCGTGGCCCTGCCGGCGGCCCTCGACCGCGTCCTCGCCGAGCCGGCCGGCGCGCTCGACGATGTGCCGGGATTCGACCGCTCGACCGTCGATGGTTACGCCGTCCGCGCCGCCGATACGTTCGGCGCCAGCGAAGCGCTGCCGGCGATGCTCAGCGCCGGCAGCCCGGTGCTGATGGGCGAGGCTGCGGGCGCGCCGCTGCGGCCGGGTGAGGCCCGCGCCGTGCCGACCGGCGGCATGCTGCCGCCCGGCGCCGACGCCGTCGTCATGATCGAGTATTGTGAAGCGCCCGATGACCGGCTGGTGCTGGTGAACCGGCCGGTCGCACCCGGCGAGAACATCATCCGCCGCGGCGACGACGCCCGCGCCGGCGATCAGGTGCTGGCCGCCGGCCGGCGGCTGCGCCCGGGCGACATCGGTCTCCTGGCCGGGGTCGGACTGGCCGGTGTGGCCGTCCGACGGCGTCCCCGCATCGCCGTCATCTCGACCGGCGACGAAATCGTCGCGCCGGAGGTGCGACCCGGTCCCGGGCAAGTGCGGGACATCAACTCCTACGCCCTGGTCGCGGCGGTCGACGCCGCCGGCGGCGAGGGCGTGCTGATCGGCGTCATCCGTGACGAGGCGACAGCCGTCCGCGCTGCGCTCGACCGCGCTCTGGCGACCGCCGACGCGGTAGTTATCTCCGGCGGCAGTTCCGTCGGGCAGCGCGATGTGACGCCGGACGTCATCAACAGCTTCGGCCGACCGGGCGTGATTGTCCACGGGGTGGCGCTGCGCCCCGGCAAGCCGACCATTCTCGCCGTGGTGCAGGACAAGCCCGTTTTCGGTCTCCCCGGGCACCCGGTGTCAGCGCTCGTGACGTTCGACCTGTTCGTTCGCCCGGTCATCGACCGCCTGCTCGGCCGGAGCGAGGAGCGGACTGCGACCGTGCGCGCCCGCATCGCCCGCAACGTCGCCTCGGCGGCCGGCCGCGAGGACTACCTGCGGGTGAGTCTTGAACAGCGCGCCGACGGTCTCTGGGCCGTGCCGCTGCTGGGCAAGTCCGGTCTGATCTCGACCATGGCCCGCGCCGATGGCCTCGTCCGCATCGACATCGGCCGCGACGGGCTGGTTGCCGGTGATGAAGTGGAGGTGCTGCCTCTGTGAGCCGCCGCGTCTACCTCGATGAGATGAAACCGGAAGACGCACTGACGCAACTCTTCGCGGCGCTCGCCGCGGCGGGCGGGCTGGTGCCGGCCGGCGAGACGGTCCGGACCGTCGACGCCCGCGGGCGCATCCTGCATGCGGCCGCCTACGCGCGACGCTCATCGCCCCACTATCACGCCGCCGCCATGGACGGCATCGCCGTCAGGGCTGCGGACACATTCGGCGCCGCCGAGGCGACGCCGGTCCGCCTTCGCGTCGGCGCTGGTTGCCAGATTGTCGACACCGGCGATCCGCTACCGGCCGGTACCGATGCCGTGATCATGATCGAGGACTGCCACCCGGTCGACGGCGAGACGTTCGAGATCATCGCCGCCGCAGCGCCATGGCAGCATGTCCGGACGATCGGCGAGGATCTCGTCGCGACCGAGATGGTGTTGCCAAGTGGGCAATATCTCGACGGACCCCAGCTCGGGGCCCTGCTAGCGGGCGGTGTCAACACGGTCACGGTGCGCCGGCGCCCGGTGGTGGCGATCATCCCGACCGGCGACGAGCTTGTGCCGGCGGAGGATGATCCGCCGGCCGGCATGCTGCCGGAGTACAACACCGTAACCATCGGCGGCGCCGCTGAGACGTGGGGAGGCATCGCGGTGCGACGCCCGATCGTCCGCGATCTGCGGGCGGACATCCTCGCCGCCACCCGCGCGGCCCTGGCCGAAGCCGACATCGTCGTCATCAACGCCGGTTCTTCGGCCGGCCGCGACGACCACACCGCGTCCGTCATCGCCGAACTCGGCCAGGTGCTGGCGCACGGCATCGCCATCCGCCCCGGCAAGCCGACCGTGGTCGGCATCGCCGGCGGCAAGCCGGTGCTTGGGCTGCCCGGCTATCCGGTGTCCGCCTTGCTGGCCGCTGAGTTGTTCCTCAAGCCACTCATCGCGCGGGCCCTCGGTACCGTGCCGGCCGAGCCGGAGACTGTTACCGCCGTCCTGACGCGGCGGGCGACGTCACCAATGGGACTGGACGAGTACGTGCGCGTCAAGGTCGGCCTGATCGGCTCGCGGTTCGTGGCGACGCCGCTGCCGCGCGGCGCCAGCCTGATCACATCGCTGACCAGGGCCGACGGCATCGCCCTGATCCCCCGCACCAGCGAGGGCTGCGAGGCCGGTCAGGAGATCACAGTGAGGCTGTTGGTGCCGCGCCGGCTGATCGAGCGCACACTGGTCAGCATCGGCAGCCACGATGTCGCGGTCGACATTCTCGATGACATGCTGCGCCAGGCCGAGCCCGGGACGCGCGTCTCATCGTCGCATGTCGGGTCGCTGGGCGGATTGCTCGCCCTGAGGCGGGGCGAGTGCCATCTGTCGACCAGTCACCTGCTCGACGAGCAGACCGGTGAGTACAACGTCTCCTTCATCCGGCGCTACCTGCCCGGGCAGCGCGTCGCCCTGATCACCCTCGCCCACCGACTGCAGGGGCTGATCGTCAGGGCCGGCAATCCGAAGCGGATCAGCGACTTCGCTGACCTCGTCCGCCCGGATGTGACTTACGTCAACCGTCAGAAGGGATCCGGCACACGGGTTCTCCTCGATTACGAGTTGGGCAAGCGCGGGCTTGATCCCGCCGCCATCGCCGGGTACGAACGGGAGGAGTTCACTCACCTCGCCGTCGCGGCGGCGGTCGCCGGCGGCTCGGCGGACGCCGGCCTCGGCGTCTGCTCAGCGGCGAGGGCGCTCGAACTGGACTTTGTCCCGGTCGGCGAGGAGGACTACCAGTTGGTCATCCCGGCCGAGCAGTTCGAACAGCCGCTCGTGCAGCGGCTGCTCCAGCTGGCCGCATCGGACGAGTTCCGTCGCCGCCTGACCGAACTCGGCGGCTACCGTCTGCCGGAGCGACAGGAGGTGCGCTGGGTCAATGCGTGACGCCATCGGCCGCAACATCGACTACCTGCGCCTGTCGCTGACTGACCGCTGCAACCTGCGCTGCCGCTACTGCATGCCGCCGGAAGGCATTGCGCCGAAGTCCCACAGCGACATTCTCACCTATGAGGAACTTCTGCGCGTGCTGCGCGTGGCCGTCCGGGCCGGCATCCGGCGCATTCGCCTGACCGGCGGCGAGCCGCTCGTCCGCAAGGACGTCGTGCCGTTCATCGGCCGGCTGCGGCAGGCGCTGCCCGAAATCAGCGAACTGACGATGACGACCAACGCCGTCCAGCTGGCGCCGGTGGCCGCCGAGTTGAAGCGCCTCGGCCTCGACCGGGTCAACATCAGTCTCGATACGCTGCGCCCGGAGCGGTTCGCCGCCATCACCGGCCGCTCTGAGTGGCCCGCCGTACTCGCCGGCATCGAGGCGGCCCTGCAGGCCGGCCTCGGGCCGGTCAAGCTCAATGTCGTGGCGATGCGCGGCTTCAATGATGACGAGTTCGCCAACCTCGCCCGCCTGACCAGTGACCGGCCGCTCCACGTCCGGTTCATCGAGCTGATGCCGCTCGGACCGGCGGCCGAGGCAGGCGCGGCGCACAACGGGTTCATCAGCGGCGAGGATATCCGCCGCATCATCGCTGACAGTCTCGGGCCGCTGACACCGGCGGCAAGCCCCGGCGGAGCGGGGCCGGCAGAGTACTATCGGCTCCCGGGCGCTGCCGGCACGCTCGGGTTCATCACGCCGATAAGCGAGCATTTCTGCAGCGCCTGCAACCGGCTGCGGCTGTCGGCCGACGGGCACATCGAGCCGTGTCTCGCGGCCACCGACCAATACGACCTGCGCGGACCGTTGCGAGCGGGCGCCGGCGATGATGAGCTGTACGCGATCTTCGCGGCGGCTGTGACCGGCAAGCCGCGCGAGCACCACATGGAACGGGATGACGAGCGCTGGCGGCAGATGTCGCGCATCGGCGGCTGAAGGACATCGGTTTTGTCACCAGACTCGTGGGGAGGGGAGACAGTGGTTGAGCGAGAGCACGGCCTGAGCCACTTCGATGGCAGCGGGCGGGCACGGATGGTCGATGTCGGCGACAAATCGGTCACCGAGCGGCTGGCCGTCGCCTGCGGCGAAGTCCGCATGTCCCAGGCGACGCTCGATCTGATCAAGACGGGTCGGGCGGCCAAGGGCGATGTCCTCGCTGTCGCCCAGATCGCGGGCATCATGGCCGCCAAGGAGACGGCGCGCCTCATCCCGATGTGCCATCCGCTGCTCCTTGACGGCGTGACGATGGACTTGACGCCGGTAGACGCGACCGGCGACGATTCGCCGGCGCGCGTGCTGATCGCGGCGACAGTCCGCACCAGCGGCAAGACCGGCGCTGAGATGGAAGCCCTGTCTGCGGTCAGCGTCGCCGGGCTGACTGTCTATGACATGTGCAAGGCGGTCGACCGGGGGATGGTGATCGGCGAGGTGAGGCTGATCGAGAAGGCCGGTGGCAAGTCCGGTCACTGGCTGAGGGCGGGGGAGGGCAGTCGATGAGAGGCGAAATCATTGCTGTCTGCACAAGCGACCGGAAGGGCGAGCGGAAGACGGATCGCGGCCGCGGCATGTTGGTCCAGAATTTCGGTCTGGCGGGCGACGCGCACGGCGGCGACTGGCACCGTCAGGTCAGCCTGCTGGCCGAGGAGAGCATCGACAAGATGCGGGCGCGCGGCCTTGCTCTGGCGAACGGCGACTTCGCCGAGAACCTGACGACCCGCGGCATCATCGTCCATGAACTGCCGGTCGGCACGCGGCTGCGCATCGGGCAGCAGGCCCTGGCGGAAGTGACGCAGATCGGCAAGGAGTGCCACACCGGCTGCGCCATCAGGCAGCAGACCGGCGACTGCGTCATGCCGCGCGAGGGCATCTTCGCGCGGGTGCTGCGCGGCGGGGAAGTCGCGGCCGGCGATGTGATCGAGACGGCCAACTTCTTCACCGTCGGCGTCATCACCCTGAGCGACAAGGGGTCGCGCGGCGAGCGCGTCGACGAGAGCGGTCGCGTCATCGAAGACCTCGTCCGCGGCGCCGGCGGCGAGCCGTGCGCCTACAGTCTGTTGCCGGACGAGCCGGAACAGCTGAAGCAGGAGCTGATCCGCTTCGCGGACAGCCTGCACCTCGACGTCATCCTGACCACCGGCGGCACCGGCCTGACGCCGCGCGACCAGACGCCTGAGGCGACGCTGGCGGTCATCGACCGCGAGATTCCCGGCATGGCCGAGGCAATGCGGGCATACAGCCTGACTAAGACGCCGCGGGCGATGCTGTCACGGGCGGTGGCCGGCGCGCGCGGCAAGAGCCTGATCGTCAACCTGCCTGGCAGCCCGAAGGCGGTCCGCGAGAACCTCGAGGTACTGCTGCCGGTGCTGCCACACGCGGTCGAGACGCTGCGCGGGGTGAGCGGAGACTGTGGGCCCACTTCCTCATCCCACCGGTGAGAGGTATGATGGAAGCAGAAGGAACTGCCAACAGCCCGGCGGCTTACCGCCGGTGGCAGACAAGGGAGAGATGGCAGTGTATCCCCTGATGCGAAAGGCACTTGCCACAGCTGTTCTGCTCGCCGTGGCCATGTCGCTGCTTCCCGTCAGCGCGCATGCTTACGCCGGTGAGACCGGCCAGGGCGGGATCGCCGCTTCAGAGAATCCGTTTGCCGATGTGACTCCCGACGATTGGTTCTGCGACAGCGTCCTCTATGTCCACCGGATCGGACTGATGACCGGAACGGCGGCCGATACCTTCAGCCCGCTCGCCGGCATGACGCGGGCCATGGCAGTGACCGTCCTGCATCGGCTGAGCGGCGACAAGGGGAGCTACACGAACATCTTCAGCGATGTGCCGTCCGGCGCCTGGTACGAGAACGCCGTGGCCTGGGCGGCGGCCTGCGGGATCGATGGCGGAGTCGGCGACGGCTGCTTCGCCCCGGATCGGGAGGTCACCCGCGAGCAGTTCGCCGTACTGATGCACAATTACGCGAAGCACACGGGCCTGGACGTCTCGATCGGCGAAGACACGAACATCCTGTCCTACAACGACGCGTTCGGCATCTCGGAACACGCGTACGCAGCCCTGCAGTGGGCATGCGGCGCCGGCATCATCGGTGGCGATGACCGCGGCAACCTGAATCCGCACGCCGCTGCCAGCCGCGCTGAAGTCGCCGCGATGCTGCAGCGGTTCATGGAGAATGTGATCGACTGACGGTGTCCGCCGCCGCGACTGCATCGCGGGACCGTGTAACATATCGGTAGGTGGCGGCGAGGCAGGTAACGAAAAGAGACCTCACCGGTTGTCGTGGCTGGCAACCACTTCGACACAAGGCCGAAGGGAGTCGGTGAGATCTCGTGGCG
>JBLNDB010000063.1:0-2543 GCA_050261235.1 Chloroflexota bacterium | reverse complement strand
CTCGGCACTACTACGCAGTGGTTAGGCCGTCGGGTTCGTCGACACCAAACCGGCGTCGATCTGAATCGAAGCTTTCGGCTACAGGTCTAGTCCTCTGAGACATCGGTCTGAGTTTCAACGGCCTTCTTGGCTCGGCCGAGCTGGCCCTTGGTGGCGATGATCACGGTCGTGGCGGCAAGCACGATCACAGCGCTGAAGATTAGGAATCTCGCTGTGTTCGACGCCGGCACGACATCGCACCGAAGTCGCCCGGGCCCGGGCCCGAGGGGTCCGCAGCGTCAGCGGATGACCGTGATTAGCGGACGAGCCAGGCGAGGCAAGGCGCAGTATCGAACGTCGGCTGGAGAACGGGTGCGAAGGCGTCCAAATGTGGTCTTGGGCGACTCGGCCTGCCTGCTCGGCGTGGTCGCGATGATGTGATGGTGTCCGCCTGGGGTCCCCGCGCGGAATCTCTGGACACGGCGGGATGAGTGAGCCTCGGCAGTGCAGTGGGCCAGCGAAGAAGCAGTGTCCCATGGCGGGTCAACTGTCAATTACCGATGGGCGCTTCTTTGCGCAGTACCGCCTGGACATTTAAAGCCGAGCGCCGGCGCCCGCCTGCCTCATCGACTGGTGACTCATCACATCGCCCTCATCGACACCAGCCTTTCGCTCGCCGTAGGCAGCTGACGAGGACTCCGACGGTCATCACTGACGATCTCGACCTGCTGCTTCACGTACCCCCACCCGATTTCAAGATCCGATGTGCCACACAGACCCGTGAATCCCCTGTGTGAGGGCAGGCTGCGGCAGCGTCGGTGGCGTTCCGGCGCTGGTGTGAGAAGCCGGTTAAGCGGCGGGGTCGATGATCACGGTGTGCCCGAGGTGTTCGAGCTGGGCTATGAGTCTTCTGGTGTGGGCTTCGTTGCTGCGTCGGCTGTGCCAGTCGGCTCCGAGATCGTGGTAGGGCTCGTCGCGTTTGAGCATCCAGTAGGCCGATACCAATATCGAGTGCGCGACAGCGACCTGGGCTCGGCCCATGCCGCGCCGCCTGGTGAGTCGGGCGTGCTGGGCGGCCAGGTAGTTCTTGCCGTGCATCCGGCCGTCGGAACCGGCGGCCTCGACCAGCATCGCGGTCAGCCATTTGTTGCCATGCCGCTTCCCGGCCGGGGTCTGCCTGCCGGCTGACTCGTGCATTGCCGGCGCCAGCCCGGCCCAGGCAGCCAGATGGGCGGGGCTCGGAAACCGGGACATGTCGGCGCCGGTCTCAGCCACGATGACCTGCGCATCGGTCTCCCCGACCCCGGGAATCGTTTGCAACAGGTCGATTTGATGGGCCCACCGCCGGCAGGCGTCAGCGATGACCACGTCCAGCTCGGCCATCGCCTGCTCGACCAGCTCAAGCCGCCGCAGGATCGACTTGGCGAGCTGGGCATGGTGGGTGTCGAAGGTTCCAGCCAGCGCCTGCGCCAGGTCCGGGATCTTGCGCCGCATCCGACCCTTCGCCAAATTGGCGAGCTGAACCGGGTTGGTCTCGCCGCCGATCATCGCGGTCAGCATCGCCCGCGCCGACACTGTGTTCAAGCTGGACGCGACCGAGGACAGTTTGATGCTGGCGTCCTCCAGCATCAGCTCGAGTCGGACAGTTTCCCGAGTCCGATCACCCATCAGCTGCATCCGGTAGCGGGTCAACATCCGCAGCCGCCGGATCTCCGGTGGCGGCACGAACGACGGCGCCAACAAGCCGTGCTCCAGTAGTTGCGCGATCCACTCCGCATCGCGGACGTCGCTTTTGCGGCCAGGCACCGCCTTCATGTGCGCGGCGTTGAGCAGCCACACCACCATGACCTCTGCCAGGCAGTAGTAGGCCGGCTTCCAATACGTCGAGGTCGACTCCATCGCCGCGATCGTCACCCCGGCTTCGACCAGCCAGTCCCGCATCACCCGCAGCGAGCCGAACATCGTCTTAAACGTCCGCGTTTCATTGCGCCGCCCGCCACGCGGGCTGGGCGTGCGTACGCACACCGTCACCGAGTCCTTCCCGACATCTAGACCGGCGACCCGGTCGAACATGACCTCCATGGCGTCCCCCTTTCCGACCGTGAGACGACCTTCGCCTCAAGGCGTCGGTCCGGAGGGACCTCTGCCAGGACACAGACCCGCGTGCTCGTAGCAACAATTCAGCGGCAACCGAGACCCCCGCGCCATACACCTGAACGGGCTCGCCCGCACCAGTGTGTGTCGACGTCGCCGGCCGACCCTCAAATTCTCATCAGCCAGTGCAGCGACTCGAAGAGCGCAACCGATTACACCTGATGCACGGAATGCGGGGTACGTGAACGCCGGTCGTCCTAGTGGTTCCTTTGGTTGGTGTGACGATGAGCTTGCACAAGTTGTCGGCCGGCCACGGCTACGACTATCTGATCCGCCAGGTGGCGGCGCTGGATGCGACGCATCGGGGCCGGACGGATCTGGCCAGCTACTACACGGAACGTGGTGAGGCGCCGGGCCAGTGGGTCGGCCGCGGGCTGGCCGGCGTCGACGGCCTCGACGTCGGGGATGTA
>JBLNDB010000062.1:0-4758 GCA_050261235.1 Chloroflexota bacterium | reverse complement strand
AACGGCACGGTTGCACTCACATTCCAGGATCGCCAGGGCATCGACGGCGTCGACCAAGGCCAGTGGGCCGAACGAGACCGTCGCAAACGCCTCCCGGGCGGCCTGCCGGGCGGTCAGCCCCGGCAGCGGCCAACCGTCGAGCGCCGTTACGACGGATTCCAGCGCCTGTGGCAACGCCGCTGGATCCGGGCGCGCCGGCGGAGCCCAGTCGAGGCGGCAACTGAGGCTGACCCGGGCCGCGATCGCCGATTTGCCAAGCGCTGCTATGACACGCCGCAGCGCCGAGCGCCCGCATGCCGGCGCCTGCGCGCCGTCAGGCAGACGCTGATCGCATGTCAGGTGCGCCAATGCCAGGTCGGGACGACTCGCCGGCAGGAAGCGAAGCGTGCGTGGGTCCGGACGCAGGACCGTCTCATGGCTGCCTGGAACGGCAAGGCGGCCGGCGAGCGCGCGCGCCAGGTCGGCAGCGGGCAGGTAGACGAAGCCGGGCTGCCCGAGCGCGTCCAGATAGGCGAGTCTGATGGTCCGCGCCCCGTGCTCGCTGATTCTGCGACGGATGGCTGTCGCCGTGTCGCCGTCTGCGCCGCCCGCTGTGGAACCCGGCGGGTTGGGTTTCCGTGTCTCTGCCATGTCGACCATTCCCCCGCCCCACACTATGCAGGCGGCCGGATGCCTTGACAACGACGGCGAGCTGGAGTAACATCATACCAACCAACAACGGCGATGAACGGGAAGAGTACTCAGGTGAAGCCGCCGCAGCGAGCCGGTGACAGTGGAAGTCCGGCGCGGGAGAGCCTGACGAATGGCCCCGCGAGCTGCCGGTCGAAAGCCGTCTGGCGAGTAGGTCCGGCCGGGGATCTTGCCCCGTTATCAAAGTAGAGGGTATACGGAACGCCAGCGTTCCCGTACCTGCGTTGAGCGCGCGCGCGGGAAGACCGCGGGCGAACACGGGTGGTACCGCGGAGCAGAAGGCTCCGTCCCTGGCAGGGGACGGAGCCTTTTTGTTCTGCCGTTGTTGGTCGAGGATACAAAGGAGGGGTTCGCATGGCAAAGCGTTTGCTCACCGGAGACCGCTGCAACGGCGTGCTCCACCTCGGCCACTACGTCGGCAAGCTGCTGCCGCTGCTCGACGCGTTGGCCCAGGACTACGACGGGTTCGTCATGATCGCCGACTACCACGCCCTGACGACCAACTATGCGGAGCCGCAGTCCCTGCGCCGGTACAGCCGCGAAGTGGCGCTGGACTACCTCGCCGCCGGCATCGATCCGGTACGGCACGCGGTGTTCATCCAGTCGCAGGTGCCCGAGCACCTCGAACTGGCGTACCTGCTCGGCGCCCTGACGCCGGTCAGCCACCTCGAGCGAGTGCCGACGTACAAGGAGAAAGTCGCCCAGATCGCCGACCCGCCCAATCTTGCGCTGCTCGGCTACCCGGTCCTGATGGCCGCCGACATCCTGATCTATCGCGCCGAGGCGGTGCCGGTTGGCGATGATCAGCTGCCCCACCTCGAGCTGACGCGCGAGATCGCGCGCCGCTTCAACCGCGCCTACGGGCTCGACCTGCCGGAGCCGCAGCCAGTGCTAAGTCACGTCTCGCGCCTGCGCGGGCTGGACGGTCAGGCGAAGATGAGCAAGAGCCTGCACAACCAGATCGACCTGCGGATGAGTGCTGAAGAGACGGCTGCCCGCATCGGTTCGATGGCGACCGACCCGCAGCGGGTCAAGCGCAGCGATCCGGGCAGGCCAGAGGTCTGCAACGTTTTCGAGTACTACCGGGCATTCGCGGCCGACGAGGCGGAGGCGACCGCCTGCGAGTGCCGCAGGGCCGCACGCGGCTGCACCGCCTGCAAGCAGCGTCTGGCCGAGCGTATCAACGCGCTGCTTTCGGCGCACCGGGAACGCCGGGCCGAGCTTGCCGCCAGGCCGCGGCTGATCGAGGATGCATTGACGGACGGCGGACGGCGCGCGCGAGCAGTGGCCTCGGCCACATTGGCGAGGATCCACGACCGGCTCGGGTTCAGCCGCCTGCCGGAGGAACGCTCATATGTGCCGCGGGGGCTGCTGGTGTAGGCGGCCTCGCGGCGCTTGGCTCCGATCAAGCGCCGGGCAATAACTGCCACAACATCATCAATGAGATGAAGCTGACCGCCCTGTTCAACAAGATCCGCTTCGGCGACCCGCAACTGATGCCTGCCTGGCGCGTGCTGCGGATGGCGACCAGCGAGGGCGCCTGCGTTTGGCCCACGCCCCCGAGGTCGTTGGGAAGCACCGTTTCTCTCGATGCGGCGTACAGGAGGCAAGCGCTCCCGGGGTCTCGGCAGTTCCTCGGCAAGAACAGAGTGACTTTGGTCCTCGGTGCGAAATCGGACAGTCCACCCCCTCATCAGATGTCCAAAAAAGCACCGAGGCGGGTTGGAGTTGACAGAAAGCCAGCGTGGGGTCAACATAAGGCTCAAATTGGCCACACTCGGTGCGAAATCGGACAGTCCCGCGCCCAATCGGATACCAAAAAGTAACCGAGGCACCCAGGGTCACCGCAGCCTTCACAGACCGCGGCTGCTCAGGCGCGATCGTCAACAACCCGCGGAGCGCGTCGTCACCGACGCGCTCCGCTTATGTCGCTCCCACCCCTGCGTCCAGATATGTCAGATCGCCATCGGTCCGTCGCACCCAGGTCGCGGGCTCAAGCCTGGGCGTTCGCCGGAAGATCGGACCGTCGAGCACCAGCGTGTGGTACTCGCCCTGTTCGCCACTGGCGTCCAGCCCCGAAATGGCCGCGCGGCGCACCAGTTCGTCGATGGCATCGGCCGACAGCGCCCGGCCGGCCCAATCCGGCTCCAGCCACGGGCGCTTGACGCAGGAGAAGACGACGCGGAACCCCGCCGCCAGGACCCGCCGCAGCAGGTCCTGACGTTCCATCTCCCAGAGCGGTGTCAGGACGTTGACGCCAGAGCCCGCCGCGCACTGGCGGATCCAGTTGGGGTAGCCGCCGACCGGCGCGATGTCACCGGTCACGAGCAGACCGACGCCGTCGTCATCGCGGAGGGCGCAGATAGCGCGGCGGTATGCCTGATCGTACGGTTCACCGACCGTCACGACGCGATGGGGAACGCCCATCGCGTCGGCCTGCTCCCGCATTACCGGCAGCGGGTGAGCGCGGAAGCGGCTGTCCTGTCCGGTGAGTGTCACCAGCAGGGCGATCTCGTGCCCTGCCAGGCTCGCTTCGTGGCAGGCCAGCGCACAATCTTTGCCGCCGGTCCAGAGAACTGCTGCCTTGGTCATCGTCTCCACCTTCCCAGGTGCGTGGGAGCGCAGACTGGTCACAGCCCATGCCCGTCCTGGTGCGCGCCACGGTCTACTGGTACATCCGGATTACGTCCCGCGTTCGCCGCGCCGCGCGCATTTCCCTGTCGTGCGGACACGCACCAACAATCGGTCGGGGCGTATATGCTAGTACGTCATTGGGCCGGCATGGCTCAACAGGGGAGGTTATTCAGGTGACCGAAGCACTGACGAGGGACTGCGTTCCAGGCCGGGTCCGTCGCGTCTTCCCGGGCAACAACACCGCGTACGGGTTCTTCTCGTTCTACGACCAGATCGTCGGGCCGGGCGCAAACCACATTTTCGTCATCAAGGGCGGCCCCGGCGTCGGCAAGTCGACGTTCATGCGCGCCATCGGTCAGGCGCTCGTCGACCGCGGGTTCGATGTCGAACAGCACTGCTGCTCGTCGGACACGAACTCGCTCGACGGCATCTACATTCCCGCCATCGACGTGGCCTTGATCGACGGCACCAGCCCGCACGTCGTCGACCCGAAGAACCCGGGCGCCGTGGACGAGATCGTCCACCTCGGCGACTACTGGAACGAAGAAGGCATCCGTACCCGCAAGGACGAGATCCTGGCGCACAACCGCGAAGTCGGGCGGCTGTTCCGGCGCGCCTACGCCTTCCTCAGCGCCGCGAAGACGTTCAGGGACGCCATCGAGGACTGCTATCGCGACAGCGGCGCGGTCGACGATCTGGCTCTGGCGAGGGTCGCCCATCGGATCGCGGATGGGCTGCTCGCCCGCCGCCCGGACCAGTCCGAGCCAGCCAGCAAGGGAAAGGTCAGGCACCTGTTCGGGACGGCGATCACGCCGGTCGGACCGCTTAACTACCTGCCTGATACCGCCGGCGCTGCTGCGGTCCGCATCGTTCTGAAGGGCGGCCCCGGCATGGGTGGCGACGAGGTACTGCATCGGGTGGCAGACGCACTGGCAGTAGCCGGCGTCAACTGCGAAATCCTGCACTGCCCGCTCGACCCCAAGCGGTATGAGCACGTCTACGCGCCGGCGCTGTCGGCGATCGTCATGACCAGCGCGGAGCCGCACCCGATCGAAGCGCAGCCCGGCGACGAGGTGATCGATCTCGGCGCGTTCATCGACCACCGCGCGTTGGAGCCGTACCGTGAGGAGATCGTCGAGGCGACCTGCCTCTACTCGGAGGCGTTCAGCGTCGCAGTCGAGTCGATCAGCCGCGCCAAGCGCCTCCACGATCTGATGGAGACCTGCTATGTGCCATATATGGACTTCGACCGCATCAACGCCCGCCGGGCCGAGGTGCTTGGCAAGATCCTCAAGCTGGCGCGGGAGCAGGGATACGAGGTGTGACATCGGCCGGTGGAGGGTCGCTCCGGGCAACGGGCTGGACGGCATGGGACTGAGAAGCGCGCCGCACAGGAATCACCTGCGCGGCGCGCTGTCGTGTTTCAGCTCTGAG
>JBLNDB010000061.1:0-16685 GCA_050261235.1 Chloroflexota bacterium | reverse complement strand
GTCATGCCGAGGGACTGGATGAGGTCGTCGACCTTGCGGGTGCTGACGCCGTGGACATACGCTTCCTGGATGACGGAGAGCAGGGCGCGCTCGGTCCTGCGGCGCGGTTCAAGGAGGCTTGGGAAGAATGAGCCCTCACGCAGCTTCGGGATCTTCAGCGACACAGTGCCGACACGGGTGTTCCAGACCCTGTCGCGGTAGCCGTTGCGCTGAGTGATTCGCCCTTCGGACCGCTCGTACGGTGCTGCGCCTATCTTCTCCGCAGCCTCGAGCTCGATGACTGCTTGGGACAGAGCGCGTACTGCTTCACACAGAAAATCCAGGTCTTTCTTAACTCCAGCCTTATGCAAGAGATCCAAGAGGGAGATACTATTGGTGGCCACCTTGCTCGGGAACCTCCTTCTGGTGCGATTGGTAGTCACACCCTGTAGGAAGCCCACTCGGTGGCCACTTCTTTACCCACCGGTCCGAATTTACACCACTTGCTGGGACGCTAACCGCAGATCGAACACGGACTTCAATTTCCCGCCTCCCAGCATATGTGAGACACCCCCGAATCTTCGCAGGACTCGTTGGTGTCTTTCGCTGGGGGGCGGGTCAATTCATTTCCGGCGCTACTGGGTCAGTTTATCACCGGCGCTCACACCTGTGAGGCAGCCCGTCTTCACTCATCAGCAAGCCGAAGACCTTGACTCAACTGGGTACGGGATAGCCGGACCAGCCGGCCTGACAAGACCCCGGCCACCGAAGGCCGGGGTCCGCATGTCACCGGGCCGCGGCTACCGCAGGCCCGTCGGGTTTTCGATCAGCGACGCGAACACGAACCGGTGCCGGTGGCCATCATTGAAGCTCGTCTGCGAAGACACGAAGTGCACGTGCTTGCCGTTGCCCACCTTTATTGCCGGACCGGACACACCGCTGATGAAGTGGAAGTGGTTGTTGAAGAAATCCGTCCTGGTGAAGACCCGGTGGACGTGGCTTGTATCGGTGCAGATGGCCTGGCCGGAGATAACGGCAAAGCGATGGTTATGTCTGTCCGCCCCCGTCTCAGCCAGCTTGGTGCTGCCGAGGATCTCGTGGACATGCTTCTGCCTGATTACCGACATGCTGACACCTCCCCCATTGCAGCGTATGCAGACAACCCCAACCGAGTGAAGCGGGCAGACAGCCGACCTCGGCGGATTCCTGCTGCTGTTTGTAGGTTTAGCCCGCACCGGTGCCGAATGAAGGATGGGCGTGCCTGCCAAACGCGCCAAAGGCTGGGGGCAGGCCGAGACGACCAAGAAAACGCCTGACCGCACGGTCAGGCGTCTGGGAGATGATTCTGTGATTGTCGACCGACCAAAGAACCGGATTCTGGTTCTCATCATCGCGACACTCCTGGTCGGCGTCGCCAGTGGCTGCACCCTGGTGGGGGCCAACCGAGGAGACGGGATCACGCCGCTGACGGCGCAGGAACTGGACTACTTCAACGGCGATGCGTTCTTCAACGGCGAGTCGATGAACATACGTAACCAATTCCTGAGTTCGTGCTATGACACGCCGGCGACAATCGACCTGTACGAGTTGTTCTACTGCGGCAGCACCCCACGGGAATACCCCAACGAGGCAGAGACTGCGGCCCTCCTTGCCCAGTACGGCTGGCCAGGAGAGCCGCCATGCGGCTGCGACAAGATCACGCGCGCCTATATGGATAGCGTGTTGATTGAGCACACCGGCCTGGCCCTCGCCGATACGGAGCAGATCGGGCTCGACAAGTTCACCTACCTGAAGGACTACGACGCCTACTACCACTATCACGGCGACACGAACTACCGGCCTCACGTCGCCTTCTCCCGCGGCGAGCGCGAGGGCGACATTCTCCGGCTTTTCTACACCGACGAGTTCATGGGCGACGGGGACAAGGTGCTTACCCTGCGCGTGAAGGACGATCGCTACCTCTTCGTGTCCAACCTGAAGGCCGCCCGCTAGATCCGCTCATGCGCCGCCCCGGTTTCTGCCGTCACAATCAGACGCTCTTCCGTTTGAACACGCGAATCGCCAGCAGCAGGCAGGCCAGGAAGTAGAGCCCCGCATAGACCAGCATCGCCGGGCTCGGTACCGACAGCGAGCCGAACGGCGTCTCCAGCAGACTGCCGCCGACCAGGATGAACACCGCTCGCCGGTAGATCGCGTCAAGGGGCAGGATCAGACTCGACACGATGCCGATGTTGACCATCACGTCGGCGGTGGCAGCCGCGGCGGCGCCCCCGGCGAGCCGCAGCGAACCGCCGATCTGCTCGACCATGCCGGCGACGAGGATGATCCCGTAGAGAAGGAAGAGTGCGACGCCGTTGGCCAGCGTCGACATGACCGTGCTGCCGAGGAACGCCAGGGCGAGCATGATCAGCGGCTCAAGCAGAAACAGCGGCAGGACCGTGAGCAGCCCCGGCAGGGCGATGCCCAGTTGCCACGCCACAAGACCCCAGATGCCGACGAAGAACAGCGCCGCGTAGACACTGAGCATCGCGGCATAGCCGAGGAACTTGCCGACCAGGACCTGCGTCCGCGACACCGGCTCCGCCAGCAAGGCGTGGGCAGTGCCAGCCTCGATCTCGCCGGAGATTGCGCCGACGCCCGAGAAGGCGGCCATCAGCACCGTCAGGAAGGTCGCCAGGTAGAACCCCATGCTGAACAGGGCCATGCCGGCAACGTGGCGCTGGAGGTCGCCGATGTGCAGCCCGAGATAATGCAGCCCGAGGCCGAACAGCAGGAGATAGGCGCCGGTGAGCGCCAGGCCGATGATGATGACTCGCTTCCGGACGACTTCGAGCACGGCGAACCGGGCCACGATCAGTGTTGACCTAAGCACTGGCATGATCACCTGCCATCAGACCCACGAACAGGTCCTCAAGGGAGTTCTGCGCCGTCGCCATGCTGTGCAGCCGCCCGCCGCCGCGCACGACGATCTCTGCCAGCGCGGGCAGTCTGTCTTTGCCATCGACCCGCAGGCTGAGCTTCGTGATTCCGGTCGCCGCGTCATCGCCACGCTGCAGCACTGCAGCTACGCTCTCTATCGCCTGCAGCAGCGCCGGGCTCAGCCCGCTCACTTCCAGCTGTACCTCGCGCGCCTGACCGGCGCCGAGCAACTGGTCGAGCTCGCCGGTCGCCACGATGTGTCCCTTCCTGATTACCGCCACTTTGCGGCAGACCTTCTCGACCTCGGACAGCAGGTGGCTGTTGAGGAAGATCGTCATCCCCTGGCTGTGGAGCCGCTGCATGATGTCACGCATCTCCCGCCGGCCGAGCGGGTCGAGGGCCGACGTCGGCTCGTCGAGGAACAGCAGCTTCGGCTGGGGCAGCAGCGCCACTGCCAGGCCGAGGCGCTGCTGCATGCCCTTCGAGAAGGTTCGTACTAAGCGTCGTTCCAGCCCGGCCAGGCCGACGAGCTCAAGCACCTCGCCGATCCGCCGGCGCGTTTCAGCCCGGCTCAGGCCGTGCAGCTCGCCGTGGAACAGAAGCAGCTCGGACGCGGTCATCCAGTCGTGATAGCGGAAGTTCTCGGGCAGGAAGCCGATCGATCGCCGGGCCTCCGGACTGTCGTGCGGCAGGCCGAGGATCCTGGCCTTGCCGGATGTCGGCGGCACCAGCCCGACCAACATCTTTATGAACGTGCTCTTGCCGGCGCCGTTCGGGCCGAGCAATCCCAGCGTGTCTCCCGCTTCGAGGCGGAGGGAGACGTCGAAACATCCCCCTCCGCCGGGATAGCGCTTGCTCAGTGCCTCAGTTTCAAGTACGACCAATTCAGCACCGCCATTCGTTGCCACAGGTTGCCGGACCTATTCCAGAGCGGCCGCAAGCGTCAACCCCTGCGCCAGCGTGAAGTCGCCGCCAAGGCAATTCCAGATCCCGTCGTGCGCCCAGATAAGCAGGTTGCGGCCGGCCAGAGCGGCTCCGCCAGCGGCGGCGTCCTGCTCCAGCAGCGTCAGCAGTACGCCGGCGGCGCCGTTCACGGACACATCCTTGACCGAGCCGCCGTGGCTCGCCAGCCCGAAGTCCGGGATCAGCATGGTGCCGCCACTGATGTCGATTCCCGCCAGCGTGCTCCGCATCCCGTCCGGCAGGACCGGAATGCTGAGCAGCGCGCTGCGGACCTGCTCGACGTCAACGCCGGCGGGCACGGTGAGGCTTGGCGACAGCGAGCGACGCAGCGACAACCGATCATCCGTACCCGGGACGGTGAACGTTGCGCTGACGACTCCCGGCATCTCGAGCGTGAACGTCCTGCCATTGAGACTGTCCGGCAACGGCGTGGTGCTGCCGAGACCGGCCAGGAAGCTGTTGATGCCCTCCACCTTCGGCGTCACGCTCAGGCGCTGTCCCTGTGACAGCTGAACGGCCCCGTCGCGCCGGTAGTCGCCGATGACCTCCGGGATGGCGATTCGCGTGCCGCTGATGGTGACCGTGCCGGCATCGACGAGAGCGCTGTCATTCAGTGATCCCTTCTCGAATCTGCCGAAGCTGTCCAGGTCGATCTTCTGCCCGCTGGCCTTCAGCGCGTCGGCCAGTTGCTGGATCTCAGCCGGGTCGAAGCGCACGACCTTCGCCTGTTTGACCCGGAATACCTGAAGCACGTCGGCAGCGAGACTCCGCACCGGATCAATGCTCAGCGCGCCGATCAGCAGCACCGCAGCGACGCCGATGGCAATCCACCTGTTCAGACCTTTCATCACAACCTCGCCCCTTTCACCCGTTTTGACGCAGCGCGATTCCCGACCACTCGCAGCCGTCGCGGATTTCGTCCATAGCCAGTCTAGCTCGTTCGTTGACGGCCAGCCATCGATTTTGCTTACAGTTGAGATCGATCATGCGGCCAACCTTACACCGGCCTGTAAGGCTGCGCAGGTCGGACCGCACGCACATCGTCCCGCCGCAGCAGGTACGCTGGATGCCAGAGCCCCGTCGGCTCGTAGAACTCCTCGCCGGTCCGGACGAAGCCGAGCTTGCGCAACACCGCTGCCGACGCGGTGTTGTTCGGATTGTGCCCCGCGAACAGGGCTTGCAGGCCGAGCTTGTCAAAGGCGTAATCGATCACGGCGCGCGTCGCTTCTTGCGCGTATCCCTTGCCCCAGGCCTCGGGCAGCAGGTGGACGCCGACCTCGGCGATGCCCTGGTCAAGGTCGTACGGGCGCAGGCCACAGCAGCCCAGGAAGGAGCCGTCGGCTTTGAGGTAGAGCGGCCAGTACTGGATGCCGTGCTTCGCCCCGGACTCGACTTCGCGCGCGAGGCGCGCGGCAATCTCCGGCTCAGTCATCTGCCCGGTGCGGGTGATGTACCGCGTCACAAGAGGGTTCCCCCAGAGCCGGGTCGCCAGGTCGAGCTGGTCGGCGGTCCAGTGACCGAAGCCCAGTCTGTCTGACTCTAGGAAGTACGTGCCCATGCCCATCGCTCCCCCCATAGTCACATCTCGCGGCTGACCGCGGATGTCAAGTTAGCTTCACATCATCGAGCAGGATATGGATCGGCGCACAAATACTGACGGCATTGCCGCAGCAGGATTGACGCCGGACGCACAGAACCATTACCACGGGCAATCACGCAAGCTAGATCGGTGTGTGTTTGTTCACTTGCCCATGCCGCGATTGCCGTGGCATGGGCAGTTCGTTGCTCTGGCGCCATCTGTAGCTGCGCACACAGCACTTGTCGCGCGAGGGGAGGGACCAAGCTCCGCCATGGTGTTCTCGACTTACCGCTTCATTTTCGCGTTTCTGCCGGTCGCGCTGGCCGGCTACTGGCTGGCGGCGAGGCTATTCGGTCGGACCGCCGCGAAGATCTGGCTGGTCATGGCGTCCCTCTACTTCTACGCCCAGGGAAGCCTGACGTTCCTGCCGCTGCTGGTCGGTACGCTGGTCTTCAACTACGGGATGATGCGGCTGCTCAGCCGGCAAGAGAAGGGTAGCACCGGCGCCAAGCTCGTTCTCACTGCCGCGCTGCTCGAGAACGTGGGGCTGCTCCTCTATTTTAAGTACTTCAACTTCATCATCGACAACATCAACCTGTTGCTCGGCACGGCGCTGCCACAGCGCGACATCCCGCTGCCGCTGGGGATTTCCTTCTACACCTTCCTGCTCATCGGCAGCGTCGTCGATCTCTACCGGGATGAGACGAAGGCGAGTTCCTTCCTCGACTTCGCGGCATTCGTCACCTTCTTCCCCCAGCTGATCGCCGGGCCGATCTCCCATCATGAAGACACCGTGCCGCAGTTCAGCCGCCCCGGTCCGCTCAGCCTTGACAGCCGGAGCGTGATGCTGGCCATGTTCCTGTTTTCGCTGGGCTGCGCGGAGAAGATCCTCATCGCCGACCCGCTGATCGCCCACGCGCAGCGTTTCTACGGCGGAACTGGCGGGACGGGCTTCTACGCCGCCTGGGGCGGTGTCATTGCCTACACCTTCGCCTACTACTTCGACCTGTCCGGCTACGCCAACATGGCTCTGGCGCTCGGTCTGCTGCTGGGCATCAGGCTGCCGGTGAACTTCGACTCGCCGTACAAGGCGCTTGACTTCGCCGACTTCTGGCGGCGCTGGAACATCACCGTGTCCCGCTTCTTCTACGACTACATCTACCGCAGCATCTTCCGCTTCGGCGCTCGCATCGGCAGGATGATGCTCGCCGTCATGGCGACCTTCCTCGTCTCGGGGCTGTGGCACGGCGTCGGCTGGCACTACATCCTCTGGGGCGCGGTCAACGGCATCTTCGTCTGCGTCGCCAACCTCATGACCTTGAAGCGCTGGCGGATACCGGCGCCGCTGGCCTGGGCGGCGACGTTTTTCCTGATGATGCTGACCCGCGTCCTGTTCGACAGCGCCTCGGTGACGCAGGCGGTGACCGTGTACAAGAGCCTGCTCGATCTCAGGCCGCTGGTCGCCAACGCCGGCGGGTTTCTGGCGCAGGGCTTGGCCTACGTCCGCGGCAATCCTGGCGCGATGCTGATCGCGATCATCGCCGCCGCCATCAGCTTCTTTGGCCCGAGCACGCGCCAGATCATCGACGGCTTCCAGCCGAAGTGGTACCACGCGGCACTGGCTGCCGCCCTGCTCACGGTGTCCCTGTTCCGGATGAGCGGGGTGTCGACGTTCCTCTACTTCCAGTTCTAGCACGCTGCCCGAAGGAGGACCCAGATGTCCCTCAGGAAGTGGCTCGCCGTGTTCCTCGTCACTGCCATCGCGTCGGCCGCGCTGGTCGCGGGCTTCAACGCGGCGATCGACCCGTTCGGCCTGTTCGGGGACAGGCTTCTGCACTGGTGGTCCTACGACATGACGATGAACCCCCGCACCGCAAAGATCGGTTGGTTGGCGCAGAACCACGGCGACTACGATTCATACATCATCGGTTGCTCGAAGACCAGTTCGTTTCCCACCGAGCTGCTGAACCGCTATTACGGCGCGAAATTCTACAACATGACGATGTACGGCGGCGACCTGTCCGACGTCGAGCTTACGGCGAAGTACATACTCGACAACTACGGCGCCAAGAACATCGTCATCAACACCGGGCTCAACGAACTGACCGAGTTCGCCTTCGAAGCCGACAACATGAAAGGCAACCTCCACGCCGCGGTCGACGGGTCCAACCCGTTCTCCTTCTACTCCCACTACCTGTTCGCCAGCCCCGACTATGCCACCCGCAAACTGGGGGCCTATCTGACGAAGGGTTATCTCGTGACCGCCGACACGGTCTTCTCGCCGGCGACCGGGGCCTATGACAAGTCACTCCGCGACGTCGAGCGGATCGCCGATCTCGACTCGTACCTTGAGAAGTATCCCGCGTTCAAGGAGTGGTATGAGGCGTACCCGCGGCTTGACGCCGTCGATCAGGCTGTCGCCGCCATCGCCCGCATCAAGGAGATGTGCGCCGCCAAGGGCGCGACGTTCACGCTGATCGTGTCGCCGATGTACGCCCGCGAACTGGACCTTTACATCAACGACGACCTGTGGGACTTCTACCGCAAGGTCGCGGCGGTGACGGATTTCTGGGACTTCTCCGGCTACCACAGCGTCGCCTGGGAGCCCCGCTACTTCTACGACGTCTACCATGCCCGCAACGCCGTCGGTGCGATGGCTCTGGCGAGGATGTTCGCCGACCGGAGCGTCTACGTCCCCGAGGATTTCGGCGCGCATGTCACGAAGGACAACGTGGCTTCCTGGGTGCAGCGGTACGTCCGGCCGCGACCGGATACCGCCGGCCGCAGTCGGCAGGTGCCGGTGCTGATGTACCACAATGTCGCTGCCAATCCGGCGAACAAGTACGAGGTCTCAACGGAGGCGTTCGAGGCGCAACTCAAGGCCCTCAAGCAGGCCGGCTATGAGACCGTCTCGTTCGCTCAACTGACGGCTTTCGTGGAACGCGGGGCGCCGCTCCCGGAAAAGCCCGTCGTCATGACCTTCGATGACGGGTATGCGGGCGTGGTCACGACCGCCGCCCCGCTGCTGGCGAAGTACGGCATGCGTGCCGCCGTCAGCGTCATCGGCGTGTCAGTCGGCGCGGACACCTACAAGGACACAGGCCAGCCGATCGCGCCTCACTTCGCGCTGGCGGACGCCGCTGACTGGGTCAGGGCCGGAGTGCTGGAAGTGGAGAGTCACAGCTTCGACATGCACAACACGCCGGAACTGGATCGCGGTCATTACCGCGAGGGCGTCTTGCCGCGGCGCGGCGAGAGCGAGCAGGAGTACATCCGGGCGTTCCGCGAGGACCTTGAGGCCTCGCGCAGCGCTATCGAGAGTGCGTTGGGAACGCCTGTCACGGTGTACGCATATCCATACGGCATTCACACCGACCTCACGGAAGTGTTGCTCGCCGAGATGGGAATCAAGATTACGCTGACCGTCGAAGAGGGAACCAACACCGTGGTGAAGGGGCTGCCCCAGACGCTCCGGGCGATGAAGCGGCTGGAGGTCGGGGCGGACACCTCGCCGGAGGAGCTGCTACTCTACTTGGGGGGATTGAGGTAGCATGACCGAGGAGAAGATTCTCGAGTTCATCAGAAGCCGGGGCAAGACCGACAAGGTCGAGCGCGACACCGACCTGTTCAAGGGCGGTTACGTCAACTCGCTGTTCGCCGTCGAGATCGTTCTGTTCCTGGAGAAGACCTTCAAAATTCGCCTCAAGGACAAGGACATCACGCAGGACAACTTCCGGACCGTCGCCGCCATCGCCAACCTGGTCGACAGGGTGAGGGGTGTCTGACATGAGCGAGCAGAAGACCATCAAGTGCCTCGTCTGGGATCTCGACAACACCCTCTGGGACGGGACGCTCCTCGAGGACCGGAACGTGGCGCTCCGTCCCGGCGTAGCCGATGTCATCCGCGAGCTTGACCGGCGGGGGATTCTCCTGTCGGTGGCGAGCAAGAACGAGCCGGCCGACGCCATGGCGGCGCTGGCGCGGTTCGGCCTCAGCGACTACTTCCTCGTGCCGCAGATCAGCTGGAACAGCAAGGCCGACTCAGTGGCCAGGATCGCCCAATTGCTCAATCTGGGGCTCGACTCGTTCGCGTTCATCGACGACCAGCCGGTCGAGCGCGAGGAAGTGCGGTTCCATCATCCGGAAGTGCGGGTCTACGATGCAGCCGAGTATCTCAAGCTGCCGCAACTGCCCGAGTTCACGCCGCGGTTCATCACGGCCGATTCGCAGCTCCGGCGGCGGATGTACCAGGACGACCTCAAGCGGCAGGAAGAAGAAGAGCATTACGGCAAGGGTTCCGAGGAGTTCCTGGCCAGCCTGAATATGAAGCTGACCCTGGCGCCGGTCAAGGACGGCGACCTCGAGCGCGTCGAGGAACTGACGCTGCGGACGAACCAGCTCAACTCCACCGGCGCGACCTTCAGCTACGAGGAACTCTGCGGTTTCATGAAGTCCCAGCGGCACCTGTTCCTGATCGCCGAACTGACGGATAAGTTCGGCAGCTACGGCAAGATCGGCCTGGCCCTGGCGGAGAAGACCGATACGGCGCTGCGGATCAAGCTGCTGCTGATGTCCTGCCGGGTGATGACCCGTGGGATCGGCTCGGCGCTGCTCGTCCACCTCGCCAAGGCCGCTCAGGCCGACGGGCTCGACCTGACCGCGGACTTCGTCGCTACCGGGCGCAACCGCATGATGTACATCACTTACAAGCTGATGGGCTTTGAGGAGATCGAGCGCGACGGCGACCGCTGCCTGCTGAAATACACCGGCGGCGCGAAGGAGTACCCTGAGTATCTGCAGGTCTGCGTCGAGCGAGCGGGCAAGACGGCCGAGGTGGCAAGCTGAGCGCAGCGCCCGCGTCCACATCTACGGCAACCCGAAGAGAAATCCCCCCTGCCATGGCGGCAGGGGGGATTGCGCTTGCAGTGTCTCTATGCTTTCGTCATGCGCTCCAGCAGCTTGCAGAGGAACTCGAACACCCGCCCGAACGACGCCAGATCCATCGATTCGCGCGCCGTGTGGACATCGTTGGTATTCGTGCCGGTGCCGACAATGTCGATGCCGGGGAGGAGCCGCTGGAACACGCCGGTCTCGGTGCCGCCGTGGATGTTGAGGACAACGCCGTCCTTGTCGGTCAGTTCCTTGTAGAGATCGAGGGCGAGCTGGCGGACAGGCGACGTCGGTGAGTAGGGGAAGGCCGGGTAGCCCTGCGTCCGCTCGTACCGGGCGCCGCAGGCCTCGGCGATGTCGGCGATGACGCCGCTGATGTAGCTGCCGAGGCTGTCCTCGGCCGACCGGACCGAGATGTCGAACAGCACCCGCTCGGCCTCGGTCCTGACGATGCCGATGTTGACCGAGCCGATGACCAGACCCTCGAATACCATGCTCTTGTTCATCACACCGTAAGGGAGGACGTGCGCGAGCCGAGTGACGATGCGGGTCGAGGTCTCGTCGAGCATCCGCTCGGCTGCCGCCTCGCTCACTTCGACGCGGACCCCGCCGTCGGAGTCGCGCAGTTCGACCTTGATCTCGGACTCGACGCGCCTGATGATCTCGCGCGCCTTGTCGGCCTCGCCGTCGGCCACCAGGATGACGCACTCGCACTCCTTCGGGATGGCGTTATCGACGAAGCCGCCGTCGATCGCGGCGATGCCGAACCGGCACTGCTGCGACAGCTCGTAGAGGATGCGCCCGATCAGCTTGATTGCGCTGCCGCGCTCCTTGTTGATCATGCCGCCGGAATGACCGCCGGCGAGCCCGCCGACGCGGATGCGCAGGCCCTTGCCGGTCGCCGGGACATAGTGGGCGGGGGCGCTGACCGCAACCCGGTGGCCGCCGGCCGAGCTGGCGAGGAAG
This sequence comes from Chloroflexota bacterium, assembly GCA_050261235.1. Classification (GTDB taxonomy): domain Bacteria; phylum Bacillota; class Sulfobacillia; order JBFLWA01; family JBLNDB01; genus JBLNDB01. The sequence continues at coordinate 5,389 of JBLNDB010000061.1, read as the reverse complement.
CTGCCTTCCGAACCCGCGTCGAGGCCGATCATCCGCGTCGCCGTGAGGTCCGCGCCAGAGAGCGCCATCGCGCCGATCAGGCCGATCTCCTCCATCGACGTCATGACGCATTCGAGCGGCGGGTGAACGAGGTCGTTGCGGTCGAGGATCGCCATCATGTAGGCGATGGCATAGCCGTCGTCGGCGCCGAGCGTCGTCCCCTCAGCCGTCAGGATGTCGCCGTCGACTCTCAGCTTGAGAGGATCCTTGCTCCAGTCGTGCCTCACGCCTTCGGCCGTCTCCGGCACCATGTCGAGGTGACCCTGGAGCATGACCGCCGGCAAATGCTCGCAGCCCTTGCTGCCGGGCTTCTTGATGATGACGTTGTTGCTCGCGTCGACCTTGACCCAGAGGCCGCGCTCCTCGGCGAAGCGCTTCATGTGCTGGGCGATCGCCGCCTCGTTGCCGGATGCCCTCGGAATCGCGCTGATGTCCTCGAAGAAGCGGTAGAGGTTGGCCGGCTCCCGACCCTTGATGACGTACTCCATTGCGACTCTCCTCTCAACGGCTGACATGCTCCGACCATATTTCGCGCAGCGAACCAAGATGACCTGCCGCCGGGACAGGGTTTGCCGTGATGTCGTCGAACGCTAGACAGGATACGACCAAGACAGCGACACAGGGAGGTTACCCGATGACAGCCTGCAACTTCGACTTCTCGCGCGATGTCGTCTTCGTCACCGGCGCCACGGCCGGCTTTGGCGAAGCGTGTGCCCGCAGCTTCCACCGCCAGGGCGCCCGCGTCATCGCGGTCGGCCGTCGCGCCGAGCGCCTCGCCGCGCTCAAGGCTGACCTTGGCGAGCGGATCCACACCATCACCCTCGACGTCCGCGACAACGACGCCGTCACGGCGGCCATTGCCGCCCTGCCGGCGGAGTACGCCGACATCACCGTGCTTATCAACAACGCCGGCCTTGCCCTCGGCCTCGAACCGGCGCAGCAGGCCAGCCTGACCGACTGGGAGACGATGATCGACACCAACTGCAAGGGCCTCGTCTACTGCACCCGCGCCATCCTGCCGGGAATGGTCGCCCGCCAGCGCGGCCATATCGTCAATCTCGGCTCGATCGCCGGCACCTACCCGTATCCCGGCGGCAACGTCTACGGCGCGACCAAGGCGTTCGTCCGGCAGTTTTCGCTCAACCTCCGCGCCGACCTGCTCGGCACGCCGGTCCGGGTCACCAACATCGAGCCGGGGCTGGCCGAGACCGAGTTCTCGATCGTCCGTTTCCACGGCGACGTGGCGGCAGCGGGGAAGGTCTACGCCGGCACCGAGCCGCTCCGTGCCGAGGATATCGCCGAGACCATCGTCTGGTGCGTCGGCCAGCCGGCGCACGTCAACATCAACACTGTCGAGGTGATGCCGGTCGTCCAGGCATTCAGCGCGCTGGCAGTGAAGCGGAACAGCTAGGGGAGGCGCGGCATGGCCAAGCGACTGACCGCGAACGTCAAGACGGGTCTGCAGGTACTGGCGGAGAACGGTTTCCGCGAACTTAGCGGCAAGCGGATCGGCCTCATCACCAACCATACCGGCGTCGATGAGCGCTTGGTCAGCACGGCCGAGGTCCTGGCGCGTCAGCCGGGGCTGCAGCTTGTCGCGCTGTTCGGCCCTGAGCACGGGATCGGCGGCGACGTCGCTGATGCCGAAGCCGTGGCTTCCGGGCGCGACGCGGTCACTGGCCTGCCGGTCTACAGTCTGTACGGCGACGACCTGGCGCCGCGCGCTGAGTGGCTGACAGGGCTCGACGCTCTCGTGTTCGACAACCAGGACATCGGCAGCCGGTTCTACACTTACATCTGGACACTCGCCGGCTGCATGGCCGTCGCCGGGCGCGCCGGGATCGAGATCATCGTCCTCGACCGGCCGAACCCAATCGGCGGGCTGGCCGTCGAGGGCACGATCCTCGAGCCGGAGTTCGCGTCCTTCGTCGGCCTCCACCCGCTGGCCACCCGTCACGGCCTGACGGTGGGCGAGTTCGCGCGGATGTGTGTCCGGGCCGGTTGGGTCCGGCCCGCGCCGCCTCTCACGGTCATCGAGATGGCCGGCTGGCGCCGCGCGTACTACTTTGAGGACACCGGGCTGGCCTGGGTGCCGACCAGCCCGGCGGCCACAACTGTCGACATGGCGGTCATCTACCCGGGAACCTGCCTGTTCGAGGGGACCAACGTCTCGGAAGGTCGCGGGTCGAACCTCCCGTTCGAAGTCATCGGCGCGCCATGGGTGAACGGCTGGCATCTGCGCGACGAGATCGGCGACATCGCGGGCGCAAGGCTTCGGCCGCTGTACTTCCGCCCGACCTGGAGCAAGTATGCCGGCGAAGTCTGCGGCGGCGTGCAGATCCACGTCACCGACCGCAGCGCGTTCCGGCCCGTCGAGACCGGGCTCCGCCTCGTCGAGACCCTGCTGCGCATGTACCCGGAGCGGCTCGGGTTCGCAACGGGGGCCGGGCCGTACCACTTCGACCGGCTCGCCGGCAGCGACCGCGTCAGGAAAGGTCTGCTCGCCGGGCGCGGGGCGCGGGACATCCTGCAGGACTTCGAGCCTCAGCTTGACGAGTATCGCCGGCTGAGGGAGCAGATACTGATCTACCACGATTGAGCCAGCGCGCTGGTGATAAGCGACCGAAGTTGGGCGCACGCTAGGGGTGACTGCAGATTCGAGGCAAGGGAGCTGTTAAGTCTTGACGCTGCGCATTAACCCCTATCTCATGTTCGATGGCAACGCACGCGAAGCCGTCGCGTTCTATGAGCGGGCACTCGACGCCAGGTCAATGGGAATCATGACGTTCGGCGAGGCGCATGGCGATCAGCACGCGCCGGTGCCCGAGGCAGCCAGAGGCCGCATCATGCACGCCCAGTTGCGAGTCGGTGAGACGGATCTCATGTTCTCCGACACGCTTCCCGGGACGCCCCACAGGGTCGGCAACAATATCAACATCGCCATCGTCACCGACGACGCCGACCAGACGAAACGCATCTTCGACGCTCTCGCGGACGGCGGCCAGGTCGTCGTGCCGCTGCAGGCCACGTTCTGGAGCCCGGCCTACGGGCAACTGACGGACCGGTACGGCGCGACGTGGCAGATCACCACCGAGAAGCCGGCCGACAGACCGTAGCCGAGGCAGCTCAGCGCGCATAGCAGCGAGCAGGAGATTGTGCCCGAGTGAGTAGAAGCCCGTCGCTCATCTGAGCGGCGGGCTCTTGCGCACGCGCAGGAGCAGGAGGAAGAAATGGACATCGCCGCTGTTCTCAGGGATGATTACAACCTCGAGCCGGTGACCGAAGTCGTCGACATGTCCGCGCGCAGCGGTTGCTACCGTGTCACCATCGGTGACCGCCGCTACGTGCTGAAGCAGGTCGGCCGGCCGGACTTTGCCAGCGTGTACGATAAGGTCCAGCGGGCTCTCAACGAACAGGAGCTTGTGCAGGCGAGAGTGATTCCCACACGTGACGGGCAGGTGATGCGGCCGGACGGATACTGGCTGCTGGAGTACATCGCCGGCGAGGCCCCTGTTACCTACGATGACGCGCAGTTTGTCCAGGTGTTGAGTTATCTGCGTCGATACAACCAGGCGCTGCGGGCCGTTCCCTTCGTCCCCGCCGAGCTGAGCCGGGTCAACATCTGGGACCTCGTCAAGTCCACCGACTTCCTCCGGCAGAGCGCGGCGACGATCGCCGAGCGCAGTGACGTAGCCGGCTGGCAGCGGTCGCTGCTCAACACCGCGACCGGTGTGTTGGCGGACAACAGTGCCCTGTTGGAACGTGCGCCAAAGCAGCTCATCCACGCCGACGTCGGACCAGGCAATGTCATCTTTGCCGCTGGCCGGGTGCGGGCGATCATCGACTTCACCCCGGACTTCGAACATGAGTTGTACTCACTGGCGCATTTCCTCTACTGGACGTGCCTCTTTGGCGCGCAGCAACCGCCGCAGGGCAGATTCGAGGCCGCACTGGACACCTACAGCGGGCGCCCGCCGTCTGCCGGCGACCAGCAACTCATGTTCGTCTATCTTGTGAAAGCCTGCCTGCTCCGCATCATGGGCCCGGCCCTCAGCCTGATCGAGACGAACACCTTCTCTGTTGCCCGGATCGAGCGCCGGCTGGCGGCCCTGGCGTCGCTCCTCGAGTCCTTTCACGTCCGCTTCTGATTCCAGAATGGCGGATCGAAAGCCTCAACTCTCCAGTACCCCCTTGACTCCCGCCATGCACTGGTGTATAGTCAACTGCAATACAGGGAAGCGTGCCTAGGGTTCCGCACCGGCAGGCGCACGGCGCCTGGCAATCACCGGCGGTCAGGTCCGAGCGGCACGACCCCGCGCCACCGCGGGGCACACCGTGGGTAGAAAAGACCCGAGCGGCAAGTTCCTCCAGAGCGGGGACTGCTGCGCGGGTCTTCCGTTTTCACCGGGGGTGTGAGGAATGGCGATCATCGAGACGAAGGGACTGCGAAAGGAGTTCTGGCGTCAGCAGAAGGCGCGCGGACTGCTCGCCAGCCTGCGCGGCCTGGGGCGGCAGAGTGGCGAGCTGAAGGTCGCGGTCGCCGGGCTGGACCTGACGATCGACGCCGGCGAGACGATCGCCTTCATCGGCCCGAACGGCGCCGGCAAGTCGACGACGATCAAGATGCTGACCGGCATTCTTTACCCGTCGAGCGGCGAGGCTCACGTCCTTGGCCTCGTTCCGTGGCAGGACCGGACGCGGCTGGCGTTCCGCATCGGCACCGTGTTCGGACAGAAATCGCAGCTCTGGTACCATCTCCCGGCCAGCGACAGCTTCCACCTGCTCGGTCGGATCTACGAGCTGGAAGACGCGGCGATGAAACGGCGCCAGGCGGAGCTGATCGAACTGTTCGACCTCGGCGAGTTCTTCAACGTCCCGGTGCGCAAGCTGTCGCTTGGCCAGCGGATGCGCTGCGAACTGGCCGCGGCCCTGCTCCACCGGCCGGAAGTGATCTTTCTCGACGAGCCGACGATCGGCCTTGACGTCGTCGCCCGCCAGAAGATGCGCGGCCTGATCCGCACCCTCAACCGCGAGACCGGCGTCACGGTCTTCCTAACCTCGCACGACACCGGCGACATCGAGACCGTCTGCCGCCGCGTCATCATGATCAACCACGGCAGTCTCGTCGTCGACGGCCCGGTTGCCGACCTCCGCCGCAACTTCCTCCATCAGAAGACGATCCGCGTTCGCCTCGAGCGGGCCATTGACGCGGCGCCGGCAATCGCCGGTGTCCGCGTGCTGAAGCATAAGGGCCCGGGATTGAAGCTTCTGCTCGACACCAGCGTTCTCAGCATCGATGACCTCTACATGGCTCTCCGCCAGTCGGCGCCGATCGCCGACATCACGATCG
>JBLNDB010000060.1:0-3371 GCA_050261235.1 Chloroflexota bacterium | reverse complement strand
AAAGCTTGAAGCGGCTGAGCTACGGCTTCAGAAACAGGGACACCTATGTGAGAAAGATGATGCTTGCTTTCCTGCCGCCACTTTTCCTCGCGTGCGCTTCACACTTATTGACGTAGAGCCGACCTGAGGGGCACGCACGCACGCTCGCCGCGGCCGGTCAAGCGTTGCCCTCAGAGGTCCCGCCGGCATCCTGATTGCATATCCGGCAACCATCGCAGAACGCCACACGCCCGGCGAAGACACTGGTGATCGTCTGGATGCTCTCGCGGCCCTTGGTGCCCGGCGCGCAGTGGAGGACGATGTGCCGTGGGGCGATGGTGATCAAGGCGCTGATCAGAAGGTCGTCATGGTTGATGTCGTTCTCGACCATCTCGGCGACGAACTGCTCGAGATGAGCATCGTTGATGGTGTTCAACTGGCTGTCGACGAGCTTGAACGAGTCCTTGCCGCTCATGACGACGTGGACCTCGTCGATCTTCGGTTCCTGAGCGTCGACAAAGTACTTGAGCAGGCGGATGAACTCGCGGTACTCCCGCTCCAGAAGGTAGTCGTCGACCGCCCGATCGACCGCCCGGTCCAGCTCATCCAGGTACTCGCGCAGCCGGAAGGTGATGAACCCCTCGAGGACGACGTCATTCGAGTTCTCGAGGTACTCGGTCAACCGCGCCAGCACGCGGCCCTTGCGGGCGATGCGCGGGAACGGGTCGATTCCGCTCGCGCCGGGGCGCGAGTTGAGGTGCTCGAGGGTGAGATAGTAGATCGCCTGCCGCTCGTCCTCCGTGAAATAGGAGTAGCTGTCCCGGACCATCTTATGGATGAGGCGCTGCTCGCAGTCACCGAGGATCACGTCTGACAGCGCATTGGCGATGTAGTATCGGAACAGGCCGGCATCATTGCGCCAGGTCGCCGGGCTGTGCTCAAGACTGAGGTCGAGGAACTTGAGGTGGCCTTTCTCTGACTCGCTGACGCGGATGTCCAGACCTTCCTGCTGGAGAAAGCGAAACTCGAAATCCAGGCGGCGACGGACGGCTGCGATATCGTTCGCAGTGCCGATGGTGACCGATTCCACGCGCACGGTCGCCCCCTTTCGTGCTCCTATTATATGAGTGCCGAAAAACGTGTATACAGTTGCAATCTGGATAAGAGACCCAGTAATGGCCGCCCTGAGCAGGGATAGAGCCGCCTACCTAGTATGAATGGCGACCCGAAAACCGACGCTAGTGATGGCCCCGAATCATACTGACGGAGGTGTCGCAATGGACGTTCCGAAGACGAGTAACGCGATTTCACGCGTGAAATGCGTCGTCGACAGCTGCGCGTACTGGCAGAGCGGCAACCATTGCCTGGCCCAGAGCATCGAGATCGAGCCGCCTGGAGCCTCCGAGAGCGAGACGACGGACTGCGCGACCTTCACTCCGAAGTCGGGATCGTAAGTGTGCAAGGGGCTCTGCCGGATCACCGGCAGAGCCCCTTGACTGCAGAGAAAGCAGAACCGGTCAGCCATGCGGCTGACCGGTGTGTGGGCGGTAGAGGAGTTGAACCTCTGACCTCATGCATGTCAAGCATGCGCTCTAACCAACTGAGCTAACCGCCCAAGACAGGTGCAGTCCTTATTATAAGGGCGTCAGCAGCAAAGGTCAAGCTGTCACAAGCGTTTTCTTGTGGCAGATCTGGTCGGACGACTCCGCCTTGATGAGGGGCTGCGTTGGCTGTCGGTAACGTCCGTCGCGACTGGGGGTGACGGGGCGTTGACAGAGCCGCGATATCCTTTCGATCTAATGGGAATCGCGGCTCTGTCATCGCCTTGGAACCCCCTGCGCGACGGACGTTGCCGCCAATGAACGTGGACTCCCCTCATCAAGGGGAGTCCGTCGACGTGCCGGAGGCGGGGCTCGAACCCGCACGGGTGTTTGCCCGACGGATTTTAAGTCCGTTGCGTCTGCCAGTTTCGCCACCCCGGCTTGTGCCTGCGCCACTCCCAGTCTATCAAGGTCGCGGTCATTGGTCAAACGCTGGTTGCGGCGGCTTCTGTCACGCCTGCCAGGCACCGAATAGGCTGGTGTAGAGGCAGTACGAAAGGCAGGTGAGCAATTTGCAGGTCAAGTATCAACCGCCGGCAAGGCCGACTGCCGCGGCATCGGGGCTTGCGACAGCACAGTACCCGGTACCGCTGCCCTACCCGGAGGTGGCCGTCGCCGGGCCGAACCTCTGGTACGCCCGGCTGCTTCATGATGTCGCATTCGGCGCCGAGAGCGAACTCACCGCCATCCACGAATACAGCTACTGGGCTGTGATGACAGATATCGAGCAACTGCGCGGGCTGTTCGAGTCCTTCGCACGTGACGAGATGCGGCACATGGAGATGTTCATGAAGGCCATCCGCAAGCTTTGCGGCGATCCGCGCTACGTCGACGGTCGCGGTGTCCCATGGTGCAGTACCAACGTCTACTACGGCTATCGCGATTGCGACCGACTCGCCAAAGCGTATGAGGACGAGTTGGCTGCGGCTGCGAACTACCGCCGCCTGGCCGGCGTCATCGGCGATCCGCACCTCCAGGCGCTCCTCGAACGGATCGCCAAGGACGAAGACCAGCATGCCCGGCTGTCCGCAGAATGGATGCGCCAAACCTGCGGCTACTACCCGGGCAACTTCCGGCCTGGCACCGGGCAATGAACCAGCAACAGCATACGGAGCGGACGGCCAGTTGCCGTCCGCTCCGTATGCTTGTGTCCCTTGAGGCGACGGGCAGAATCGAACTGCCGAATAGGGGTTTTGCAGACCCCTGCCTTACCTCTTGGCTACGTCGCCGGATGAAAAGGACGAGACCGATCGGCCTCGTCCTTGGAGCGGAAGACGGGATTTGAACCCGCGACCCTCGCCTTGGCAAGGCGATGCTCTACCGCTGAGCCACTTCCGCATATGTGCCGCAGGCCAGAGTTGAACTGGCGACACGAGGATTTTCAGTCCTCTGCTCTACCAACTGAGCTACCGCGGCAGGATAGATATGTGCGGGAGCAACGGGATTCGAACCCGTGATCTCGTGCGTGACAGGCACGTATGTTAGACCGGCTACACCATGCTCCCGAATCTGCTATCTGTCTGTACTGCCTAGTACTGTGGGCGAAACAGGGCTCGAACCTGTGACCCCGTGCGTGTAAGGCACGTGCTCTCCCGACTGAGCTATTCGCCCCCGGCGCTTCGCCCAACTGCGCGGTGCAGAATTCAGTATAGCGAATGTCCGGCGACTAGTCAAGCCTGTTTCATTGCCCAGTGTCACCGGACTGTGATATTGTCACCCTGTAACGAGACTGAGAAAATGTCACCATGAGAGGAGACATTTTCTTGAGTTCGAAGGAAGCGCGACGACTCG
>JBLNDB010000059.1:0-13997 GCA_050261235.1 Chloroflexota bacterium | reverse complement strand
AACGAGGGCAAGACCGCACTCCTGAGCGGCTTCGTGTCGAAGGCCGGCAAGCCGTTCTCAGCCGCGCTCAGTCTGGACGGCGGCAAGCTCACATTCACCTTCGCCCCTAGGCGCGCCCGCGGGTCGGCCAAGGGCGGCGCGAGCGACACAACCGGTAGCCGGGCTCGACAGCGGACCCGACGGCGTGCCCGCCCGTCGCGGGGCAAGCGGGAGAACAAGTGATTCCACGCACCAGGGCCGGTCGCGATCCGCGACCGGCCCTCAGTCATGCGCCCAGGCGCGGCATAGTCCTGCGAGGGGCTGGAAAACCTAAGCCGTACGCAGGTCTATGAAAGAGGGAGAGGCCGTTGGCGGGCTGGTTCCCGCTTGGGAGTGTGATTCTCGTCATCCTCGGCGTGTCGGTCTACTTTGGGCTTGTGCACGGCGTTCTCGACCGGATGCGACTCAATGACCGGACCGCGCTCGCCGCCATCATGGCGATCATCCTTGGCTCTTTCCTGACCGTTCCCCTGGTCCGCGGCCCCAACCAGCTCGCGATCAACGTCGGCGGCGCAGTAGTGCCGCTGATCGTCGGCGTCTACCTGATCGTCACGGCCGACACCGCCGCCGAGAAGGCGCGCGCCCTGGTCGGCGTGGTCGTGACCGGTGCCGCGGTGTACGCCGTCGGCAAGATCGTCCCGGTTGACGAACCCGGCGTCGGCTTTCTCGACCCTCTGTATATCCACGCCCTGTTCGCCGGCACTGTCGGTTATCTGGCCGGCCGTTCGCGGCGGGCGGCGTTCATCGCCGGCAGCATGGGGACGGTGCTCGCCGACCTGGCGCACTATCTGGAGGTCACGGCCCGGGGACTCAGCCGCACCAACACTGTCCTTGGGGGCGCCGGGGCGTTCGATGCCACGGTCGTCGCCGCAGTGCTGGCTGTCGTCCTGGCCGAGATTGTCGGCGAGACTCGCGAATACCTCGGCGGCGGACCGCGGCGACCGTCGCAAGTCAGGCTCGATGAGCGATTGCGCTCGGCGGGCGATGACGGAAGCGGGCGGGAGCCGGCGCCGGGGCGCCTGCGGCTGCGGGGTGGGGAGCGGCCGGACCGGGGTGATCCGGATGCACGGAGCTAAGGCTGTTGCGCGGTTTGGCGCAGTGCTGTTGTGTCTGGCGCTCACCGCCGGCTTTGCGCCGGCCGCCAGGGCGGAGGATGAACTGGCGAGCGGGCGGTTCGCGCTCGTCGATCGGGGCGGCGCAGTTTTGCTGCGCACGGGGGTCGTCGTCAGCGAAGGCGACTTCCTGCTGACGCCGGGCGGCGAGGTCTACCGTGTTGCCTCGCTCCATGGTGCGCAGGCTGAACTCGAGCCGACAGCGCTCGACGCCGTCGGTTTCCGGTCACCGCTGTCTTTCCTGGCCTGGCCGGCGACCGCGGTACCACCCGTTGCGCACGCTCTCGCCGGCACCCGCATCGCCATCTACTCGACTCACGGCGACGAGACCCTGCGCGGCGCTGTTGCGGTGACCGGCAAGGCGGGCGCTGACGCCGTACCTGTCATGTCTGTGGCCGACTCGTTTGCGGCCGCTGCCGTCGCTCATGGCCTGACGGTCAGTTGCGATACGACAAGTCATTGGCCCCATGACGGGGATGCTTACCGCCGCTCGGCGCTGACTGTCCGCGAACTGTTGCGGGGCCGGCCCGACCTGCTGCTGGATTGGCAGACCGACCGCCCCCCGGCCGCCGGTGAAGCTGCCGAGGAACCGGCCTGTCTGCTGGTAGTTGGCGGCAGCTCGCCACGCATGAAACTCAACCTCAGCTTTGCCCGCGCCCTGATGACTCGCGCCAACCAACTGCAGGCCGGAACGGTCAAGGGGATTCTCGTTTGCCGCGGGGATTACGCTCAGGTCTACTACCCGGCGGCGGTGGTCGTCATGGCCGGGACGGCAGCAGATGATGCTACGTCGGTGTCAGCGCTGGCCGTTACGCTGGCCGGCGCTATCGGCGAACTGCACACTGAGGCCGCGGGCGCCCGCGGCAGTGTCACCCTCTATACTGTTGCGCTGGGATTGGCGATGCTGTTCCAGCGTGTCATCAGGCGCGGGTGGCGGGGGCGGTGGCGGTGAAGCTCGTCGCCACGCTTGGCATGCGCAGTCTCTGGCCGGCGGTCGTGTCCGGCCTGATCGCCGGCTTCTGCACGCGCTTGCGTCTGCTGCGGGTCGACTACCGCCAGTATCCGACCTACCCAGCCGGCGCCGTATCACATCTGACGCTGGGCTTCATTGCGGCCCTCCTGGCCGCCTTGCCGGTGCCTGCCCTTGATCAGCGGGAGTTCACCGCCGTCACCTTCCTTGCCCTGGCGGCGCAGCAGTTCCGTGAGATCCGCGGCATGGAACGCCAGAGCCTCGAGGAACTCGAGAAGCTGCAGCTCGTCCCCCGCGGTGGCGATTACGTCGAGGGCATCGCCAAGGTCTTCGAGTCGCGGAATTACCTCGTGATGATCGCCTCGCTCACCACCAGCGCCGTCACGTACTTCCTCGGCTGGCTGCCAGGCCTGGTGGTCGCTCTCACGGCGGTGTTCCTCTCCACCCACTTCGGTGAAGGCCACACGGTGGGCGACATCGCCGAGGTCCGTCCGGCCAAGCTGGCGTTCGAGGGCACGCTGATGAAGATCGACGACATCATCGTCATGGAAGTCGGTCTGCCCGAGGCGCGGCGGATCATCCTCGAACAGGGTCTGGCCGTCATGCTGGAGCCGAAGAACGACAACGGCCGGGACACGCTGGCCTCGCCGGGGCAGCGCCAGGCGATCCTCCACAATGCGTCGACGATCCTCGGCGTCTATCGCGACGTCGACACGCCCGAGTTCACGCCGCTCGCCAGGCGCGACCTGAACAGCGGCGCGGTCGGCGTTTTCCTTGTGCCGATGGTTCGCGATCAGGATGTCTTCCTGGACATCGTCCGCCGCTCGCCGGTGCTCGAAAGCTCGCGCCGGTGCCCACTGACGGCCGCCCTCGGGCGGCGGGCGAAGCGGGAGGTGGGCTGATGGGGAATGAAGCCCTGACTGACTACATCCTGGCCGTCGTGACCCTGCACCGGGATGCAGTGGCGGCGGGCGGTGCGCCTGTCTTCTTCGTTCCGAACCAGCAGGAACTGGATCGGGTCTCGCTCTACCTTTCGAAGATCACCAATTCGATGATCCATGACCTCGAGACCGGCACGTACGTCCTCGTCAAACACTAGCCCGGAGGGCCGCGATGAAGTTCATCTACCACTGCTGGGGCGGATCGCACTCGTCCGTGATCTGTGCGGCCATCCACCTCGGCTTGTTGCCGCGCGACCGCGTCCCTTCAGCCAGCGAGCTCCGCGCGCTGCCGCACTTCGACAGCCAAACGACGCGCGACCATGGCCGCATCTTCTGTCTCGGGCAGGATGCCCAGGGAAACGACGTCTGCTTCCTCGGCCGCCGGTCGAACGGACCGGTGGTCGACCGTATCCTGCCCGGGATGGCTGCCGTGTTCGGCTTCCGTCAAGACGAGGTCGTCACCCTCAACACGATGCCCTACGTCAATCTGCTGATGGTCGTGGGCGGCACGCTGTCGCGCGGTCTTGGCCTCGTCTGGCCTGGCCGGCCGATCGTCACCTTCGGCGTCCGCATGGCCTACCCGCGACTCTGCCACGCCGTGGAGAAGATGAAGGCCAAGGCCGCCCGTCTCGCGGCCGGCGCGGCCGGCGCGACGGCGCACGCGCCGCGAGAGCCGCGGCAGCCGGCGCAGCTGCCATTCCTCGTCTTCTACCACTGCTATGGCAGCGCCCACTCGTCGGTCGTGGCGTCGGCAATTCATCTCGGCCTACTGCCCGCAGACCGACGGCCGACGCCGGACGCGATCGCGGCCATCCCGCATTACGACCGCACGACCACCGACATGGTCGGGACGCCGTTCCGCATCGGCGCCGATGACGAAGGCCACGAGATCTACATCGTCGGCATGATCCGCGGCATGCGCGTTCTCCGCCGGGCCATCCGCTGTCTGGTCCGTCTTCTCGGTCTGCCTCAGGACAGGCTGTTGTTCGTCAACTGCCTGCCGCTGGTCAACCTGCGGATGCGCATCGGCGGCTTCTTGTCGCGCCAACTCGGACTGATCAGCCTCGGCCGTCCGCTCACCATCAGCGGCGTTCTCGCCAGCTACCAGTGCTTCGCCGATGCCGTCGCCCGCGTCCGCGCCCAGCTCCGGCGGGCCGACGGCAGGTAGCCCCCCGTCTCTTGCTTGACGCCCCAAGCGGCGTAGGGGATAATGGTTCTGGCTGGGAGGAGGGGTACTCTGGCTACAGACAAAGCTCCCGGCGCCGTGATCGAGCGCGTCGAGGAAGGCAGCATCGCTGCCGAGGCCGGGTTGGCGCCCGGCGACGAGATCATCAGCATCAACGGTTCACCGCTTGCCGATCTCATCGACTATCGCTATCTGTGCGCCGACGACTACATCGAGGTGGAGGTCCGCAAGGCCGACGGCGAGGAATGGCTGCTCGAGATCGACAAGGAATATGACGAAGAACTGGGTGTCGGCTTCACCAGTGAAACCTTCGACGGCCTGCGCCGCTGCCAGAATCGCTGCGTCTTCTGCTTCCTCGACCAGATGCCGGTCGGGATGCGGCACAGTCTCTACATCCGTGACGACGACTACCGACTCTCTTTTCTTCATGGCAACTTCGTCACACTGACGAATCTTCGCCCCGAGGAAATCGAGCGCATCATCGCCATGCGCATCAGCCCGCTCTATGTCTCAGTTCACGCGACGGAGCCGGATGCCAGGCAGCGCCTGCTTCGCAACAAGCGCGCCGGCGAGGTTGTGCCGTTGCTCAAGCGGCTTTGTGATGCGGGCATCGAGGTCCACTGCCAGGTCGTGGTCTGTCCCGGCTTCAACGACGGGGCCGTACTCGACCGCACCATCGGCGATCTCGCCGCACTCTGGCCGCGCACGCTGTCGCTCGCCCTGGTTCCTGTCGGGCTGACCCGCTACCGCATCGGACTGCCTGATGTCAAGGCGGTTGGACCCGCGGAGGCAGCCGCGGTCATCGATCAGGTGGCCGGCTGGCAGGCCAGGTTGACAGAGCAGGGCGTGACCGATTTCCTCTACCTGGCCGATGAGTTCTACCTGATTGCCCGCCGCGAGATGCCATCATACGAGGAATACGGGAACTTCCCCCAACTCGAGAACGGCGTCGGGCTCGTCCGCCTGTTCGAGGAGGAATTCAAGGTCGCCGAGACGCGCTTTCCGACCGCTGTCGCGACGCGCAGCGTCCGCATCGTCACCGGCATATCGGCGGCGCCGATCATCCGCGGGCTGGCGGCGCGGCTCGAGCGCGTCAGTGGCCTCAAGGCGGACGTGGTTGCCGTCGAGAATCGGTTCTTCGGTCAGACGGTGACTGTGGCCGGGCTGCTGACGGGGCAGGACATCCTTGCGGCCCTGACCGGCCTGGCGCCGGTCGATGAGGTCCTCATTCCCGCGGTCGCCCTGCGCTACGAACGCGACCGGTTCCTTGACGACCTGACGCCGGACAGGCTGGCCGCCGAGATCGGGCAGAAGGTGCGCGTCGTTCCTGTGAATGGAGAAGCATTCGCGGCTGCAGCTCTGGGGGTGGATCTGACATGAAACCGATTGTCGCCATCGTCGGCCGGCCAAACGTCGGCAAGTCGACGCTGTTCAACCGGCTGACCCAGAGCCGCACGGCGATCGTCGAGGCCGAGCCGGGCGTCACCCGCGACCGCCTGTATGGCGACGCTGAGTGGCTCGGCCGCGTCTTCGCCCTGGTCGACACCGGCGGCATCGAGTCGACGGAGGACACGATCAAAGCCGGCACGCGCCGCCAGGCCGAGCTGGCGATGACCGAGGCCGATCTGATCCTGTTCGTCGTCGATGCCCGCGAGGGCATCACGCCGCCCGACGAGGAGGTCGCCGACCTCCTCCGACGGGCCGACAAGCCCGTCCTGCTGGTCGCCAACAAGGTCGACAACATCCGCATCGAGCACGAGCAGACCGGCGAACTCTACGGGCTTGGCTTCGGCGACCCGATCAGCGTGTCCAGTGTCCATGGGCTCGGCACGGGGGATCTGCTCGATCGGATCATCGAGAAGATCCAGCCGGTCCTGGCCGAAGAAGAGGAGGAGACCGACGAGATCAAGATCGCCTTCGTCGGTCGCCCGAACGTCGGCAAGTCGTCGCTGGTCAACTACCTGCTTGGTCAGGAACGGATGATCGTCAGCGATGTCCCGGGCACAACGCGCGACGCCATCGACACCGTCCTCGAGCGCGGCGGTCGCCGTTTCCGGCTGATCGATACCGCGGGTATGCGTCGCAAGGCGCGAATCGACGATCCGGTCGAGCGATACAGCGTCATGCGGGCGATCCGCGCCATCGACCGCTGCGACCTGGCGTTCGTCGTCCTTGACGGAACGCAGGGGCTGACCGACCAGGATAAGCGCATCGCCGGCATGGTCGGCGATGCTGGCAAGGGCATGGCGTTCGTGATCAACAAGTGGGACATCACCGAGAAGGACGAGCGCACCGCGGCGGACTTCTCGGAAGATTTGAAGCTGTTCCTGCCGACAGTCGCCTTTGCCCCGACGCTCTACACATCGGCCAAGACCGGTCAGCGCGTCCAGAAGCTGCTGGATCTGGCGACCGCCATCGCCACCGAACGCAACAAGCGGGTCAACGAACGCGACCTGAACGACCTGATGCGCGAGTCGCAGCTGCTCAACCCGCCACCGACGGTGCAGGGACGGCGGCTGAAGATCTTCTACGCCACGCAGGACGGGACGCGACCACCGACGTTCGCGCTCACGGTCAACGATCCGATGCTTGCGGTCGAATCATACCGCCGCTACATCGAGCACCGTCTGCGCGAGGCCTACGGCTTCGAGGGGACACCGATCCGGCTCTTCCTGCGCGAGAAGAAATGAGAAATTCCTCCGTGGGGCTTGGAGCGGTCACTCACTTATGGTAAGGTATTAGTATCAGGTACTATGGGATGGTGACCACACCTGGCAGGATCTACAGCAATCGGCATCACAGCTGTCGCCGGTTACCTCCTCGGCAGCATCCCGTTCGGCTATCTGCTCGGCAAGGCGATGGGCAACGATCTGCTGGCTTCTGGCAGCAAGAGCACCGGCGCGACCAACGCGCTGCGCACGCTGGGCCCGGGGCCGGCGATCCTGACGCTGCTGCTTGACGCGGGCAAGGCCGCGGCCGCGGTTCTCCTGGCCCGCGCGCTGCTGCCCGGACAGGGATACGCGGCGGTCGTCGCCGCGCTGGCCGTGATCATCGGCCACAGCTGGTCGATATTCCTCCGCTTTCGCGGCGGCAAGAGCGTCGCCGCCAGCGCCGGCTCGGCCCTGCTGCTGATTCCCGGCCTGCTGCCCTACGGCGTGGCCGTCTTCGTCCTGACCGTGATGCTGACTCGCTACGTGTCGCTCGGTTCCATCCTCGGGACCCTGACAGTGGTCATCGCCGCCCTGGCGCTGCCGACGCCGCCCGAAGTGAAGGCGTTCGTGGTCGTCTGTGGGACAATCATCATCTACCGCCACCGCGCCAACATCGAGCGCCTGCTCGCCGGCACCGAGAACCGGTTCGGCAGTCGCGCCAAGCGGTAGGAGGGCAATATGAGAGGCAAAGTCGCCGTTTTGGGGGCTGGTGGCTGGGGCACCGCCCTCGCCGTTTTGCTCGCCCGCAAGGGCCTGCCGGTCTATCTCTGGGCCCGCCGTGCCGAGCTGGTCGCTCAACTCCGCGAACAGCGGCAGAATCCGGATTATCTCCCCGGCGTCGAGCTGCCCCGGATGCTGGCTGTTACCGCCGACATCGGCGAGGCGGTCGGCGGCGCCCGGGCGGTCGTGTTCAGCACGCCGTCGCACGGGCTGCGCGACGTCGCCCGCCAACTGGGCGGACAGGTCGCGCCGGACACGCTGGTCGTGGGCACCAGCAAGGGCTTCGAGGCCGAGACACTGCGGCGCGGCAGCGAGGTGCTCGCCGAAGAGCTGCCCGGTGCGTCCATCGCAGTCATCTCCGGCCCGAACTTCGCTCAGGAAGTGGCGCGTGGCCAGACGGCGACCACAGTCGCGGCGGCGACATCGGAGTCGGTTGCCGCGCGGGCGCAGGATCTCTTCATGACAGCCGACTTCCGCGTCTACACGAACACCGACCTCATCGGTGTCGAGACCGGTGGTGCGCTCAAGAACATCTACGCTATTGCTGCCGGCATCTGTGACGGGCTGGGGCTCGGGAACAACGCCCGGGCTGCCGTCATCACCCGCGGGCTGTTTGAACTGTCCCGCCTTGGGCAAGCGCTCGGCGGCCGCCGGGAGACGTTCTTCGGTCTCTCCGGGCTCGGCGACCTGGTTCTGACTTGCACCGGCGAACTCAGCCGCAACCACCGCGCCGGCGTCGAGCTCGGCAGAGGCCGGACGCTGACCGAGATCCAGGCGTCGACACGCCAGGTGTTCGAGGGCGTGCGAACGACGAAGGCGGCGCTCGACTTGGCCGCACGGACCGGCGTCGACCTGCCGATGGCGCAGGAGGTCTACAATGTCCTGTACGGCGGCAAGCGCCCAGAGCACGCGGTGGTCGACCTCATGGCGAGAGACAGGCGTGACGAGGGCATGCGGTGGACGTGAGCCACGAACAGCAACAGCGCAACCAGCAAGCGACCGGCCTGCCGCGGCCGGTCGCTTCTTTGCTGTCGGGTCAGTTGAAGAACAACCGTGACAGGAGCACTCCAGCGACGAAGCCGGTGACGTCGCCCAAGAGGCAGAGCGGGATGGCGTGGCCCGTCTTGCGCGCCCCAACCGAGCCGCTGTACAGGCTGACGACGTAAAACGTCGTATCAGAGCTGCCTTGCAGCACCGATGCGGTTTTCCCGGCCAGCGAGTCGGCGCCGCAGGACGAGAGGATGCGGCTGACCATGCCGTAGGCCGCGCCGCCAGACACTGGCCGGATGAGCATCAGCATGCCCAGTTCCACTGGCAGTGCCAGCGGCACGAACAGCGGGCCGAGCAGCCGGCGCAGGAACTCGAGCGCACCGGCGGCCTCGAAGACGCCGACCGCGACGTACATCGCCAGCAGATACGGGAAGATGCTGATCACGAGCTTGATCCCGTCAGCGGCGCCCTCGACGAACGCTTCGTAGACCGCCACTCGCTTGATCCGGGCGATAACCAGCGTCAGGACGATGACACCCGGAACGATGAAGCGCGCGACTTCGCTCATGCCTGTCGCCTCCGCACCGCGGCATCGGCGACCAGCGCGACCACCATCGCCACCGCTGAGGCCAGCGCTGCGGGGAAGACGATGTCGGCCGGCGACGCTGAGCCGGAAATGGTTCGCAGCGCGATGGCTCCGGTGGGCAGAATCGATAGCGTCGTGCTGTTGAGGACGAGAAAGGTGACCATCGCCGGTGTCAGCGTCCCGGGTGTCGGATTGAGTTCCTGCAGTTCGCGCATTGCCTGAAGGCCGAACGGCGTCGCTGCGTTGCCCAGCCCAAGAATGTTGGCGGCGATGTTCATCGCAATCGACGAGATGGCCGGGTGGCCGCTCGGGACACTGGGAAAGAGGGGACGGAGCAGGGGGCTGACCCAGCGCGCGAGACCGTCGATCAGACCGGTCTTCTCAGCCACTCGGCTGATGCCGAACCAGACCGACACGGTGCCGACCAGAGCGAGGGTGGACTGCAGGGCACGCCCGGCCTCGCCAAAGATGGCCTGCGTTGCGGCCTCGGGCCGCCCGCTGGCGATCATCACCCCGAGTCCGCCGGCGAACAGCGCCAGCCAGATGATGTCGAGCATGGTCTCCTCCGCAACCGCCGGCCCGGGCCGGCTTGTTTCGTCAACTCCGCGCCTTGGCGGGTGCTGACGGAAGATTGTATGCAGGGACGCCGGCGGCGAGAAACGCCGGCAATCACTTCTGCGTTGATGCGAGAAGGCATATCCCTTATCGGGCGTGGTTTTCCAGGTCCGCCAGGAACCTGCCGCGGCTTGGCATATATCGCCACCACCGCTCATAACACTGATACAGGCCAAATGGCTTGGCTTTGCCGCAGAGGTGGAGGTGGTCGGCGAGGGTGCTACAGGCTGGGGGAGAGTTCCACGCCAAAGGAGGGAGAGTGTAGTGGAGAAGTTCGACATCTTCCAGGACATCGCCGAGCGCACCGGCGGGGACATCTACGTTGGCGTGGTTGGCCCGGTGCGGACCGGCAAATCAACGTTCATCAGGCGCTTCCTCGAGACGCTCGTCTTGCCGAACATCAAGGATGTCAACGAGCGGGAACGCGCCAAGGATGCCATGCCGCAGGGGGCTGGCGGTCGGACGATCATGACGACCGAGCCGAAATTCGTTCCCGACGATGGAATCGAGATCGCCATCCGGGACAATCTGAAGCTGCGGGTACGGCTGGTGGACTGCGTCGGTTACGCCGTGGCCGGCGCGCTGGGGTATGAGGAGGAAGACGGTCCGCGCATGGTCCAGACCCCGTGGTTCGAGTATGAGATCCCCTTCCAAGAGGCCGCTGAGATCGGCACGCGGAAGGTCATCTCGGACCACTCCACGATCGGCCTGGTCGTGACCACTGACGGCTCGATCACCGAGATCCCTCGCGAAGCATACGTCGAGGCCGAGGGCCGCGTCGTCCACGAACTGCGCGACCTCGGGAAGCCGTTCGTGGTGATCCTCAACAGCACCCATCCGTTCGCCAAGGAGACCCGCGAACTGGCCGACCAGCTTCAGGCCCAGTACGACGTGCCGGTGCTGCCGGTCGACTGTGCCCAGCTCAGCCAGGATGACATCTACGTCATCATGGAGCAGGTCTTGTACGAGTTCCCGGTGCGCGAGGTCAACATCAACCTGCCGCAGTGGGTCGAGGTCCTGGAAGGCCGGCATTGGCTGCGCAAGAAGTTCGAGGATGCCGTTCGCGAGACGGCCGAGGGCATCCGTCGCTTGCGCGACATCGAGACCGCCATCGGCAAGCTTGGCGGCTACGACTTCGTCGACGATGTCACCCTGCGCAGCATGGACATGGGAACCGGCGTAGCGGCGATCGATATGAGCGCGAAGGAGGCGCTCTACTACCAGATCCTCGAAGAAGTCAGCGGCCTGACCATCGACGGCAAGCACGGCTTGCTGGCGCTGATGAGGGAACTGGCGGGGGCGAAGCGCGAATGGGACGTGGTCGCCGACGCGGTCAAGCAGGTGCGCGAGACAGGATACGGCATGGTGCCGCCGCGCCTTGCGGACATGATGTTCGCCGATCCCGAACTGATGAAGCAGGGCAACCGATTCGGCGTCAGGCTGAAGGCGAGTGCGCCGTCACTGCACATGATCCGGGCCGACATAGAGACGGAGATCACGCCGATCATCGGCACCGAGAAGCAGTGCGAGGAACTCGTCAAGTACCTGATGGACCGGTTCGAGGAAGACCCGAAAAAGCTCTGGGAGTCCGATATCTTCGGCAAGTCGCTGCACGATCTGGTCCGCGAAGGCATCCAGAATAAGCTAACGGACCTGCCGGAGAACGCGAGGGTGAAACTACAAGAGACTCTCCAGAGGATCATCAACGAAGGCAGCGGTGGCTTGATTTGCATCATCATATAGAGCGAAAAGTCGGTCAGCAGACCGACTTTTTTTTGCCCGTTTCCAATTTTCTTCGACAAAAAGAAGGATTTTCCGTGGTACCATAGAATAACCGTGAAGTGACGGGGGTTTACAACAACAGGCCCGCTAGAGGCCGCGCCCCGTTAGGGTTTGGTAACTAGGTTACCGGATACAAACTTCAAGGAGGTGGCTGCAGTTGACCAAGTCCGAACTGATCGAGAAGGTTGCTGAGAAGACCGGCATGACCAAGAAGGATTCAGGCAAGTCGGTTGACGCCGTCCTCGAGGCGATCACTAAGGCCCTTGGCAAGGGTGAGAAGGTTTCTCTCGTTGGCTTTGGCACGTTCGACGTCCGCAAGCGGGCTGCCCGCATGGGCCGCAACCCGCAGACCGGCAAGGCCATCAAGATTTCCGCCCGCAAGGTCCCGGCCTTCAAGGCTGGCAAGAGCCTCAAGGAAGCTGTCGGCAAGTAAGTCGACTCCATATGCTTTTGTAGGACTAAAGCCTTGGGACAAGCCCAGGGCTTTTTCCTTTGCCTGACGTGGTCAGCGTTGTGCGGGCAGCACGAACAGCCGCTGGGCGAAGCTGTCGAGTTCGCTGGTGCTGCTGGCCGGGAGCAGCACCAGCCCGCCTGCGGAGCGAGCGTAGAACTGCGTAACTCGCCATGTGCCGGGCAGCAGTTCGTTGCGCTCGCCGGTGTCGCTGACCACGTACAGGCCCAGCATGTTACGGTCAGAGGCCACCCAGCCGCCAGTCGTGGCGATGATGCGCAGCTCGGCGAGGACCGGGCGCAGTTCAGACCACTCGCCGACCCGGTTGAGCGCCGCATCGAAGAGCGTCGTACGGCACCCGGTGTTCCAGGCGTAGGTGACGGACAGACTGCCGTCAGCAGAATACGCGGCCTGCACTGTGAGGTCGGCCGCCTGTTCAGGGGGCGGTGAGGCGACTTGCGTCACGCTTCCCGACAGGTCGGCTACATACATCGGGCCGACCCTTGCGGTGCATTTCAGGCCGTAGTCGTTCGGCGTTGGCAGAGGTACAATCTCGGTCCCGTGAAGCGTCACCCGGCGGCCGTCCGGAGACCAGCTGGCCTCCGGAGCGAACCCGTCTCCAGGAGCGATGACTTTGACAGCTGTCCGCCCATCCGCCGCCACGATGATGCACTTCGGCGCGACCCAGTCCGTCCAATCATCACGATTCTTGACGACTGCGAACTTGTCGCCTGGTTCGGCAGCGAACACGGCAAGGCGCGTTCCGTCCGGCGACCAGACGAGCCCCGCTGCGGCGCCGTCCTCACCAGTGCGGTAGACGATTCTGTCGCGACCATCACGCAGGTTGAGAACATGCACATCGGTTGCGGCCGGTGCGCCCCGTTGATCCGGGGTTTGCCAGGCAATCGCCCAGCCATCGGCGGTTCGCTGAAAGAGGGACATTCCGCCGGGCTCGTATATCGGGACTGAAGTTGCTACCGTACGAGCCGCGCCGGTCTCGAGGTCGACGGCGGTGACCAGTGTCACTAGTGGGCTGCCGGGTAGATCCGCGCGCCAGTGGATCACCACCGCGGTCTTCCCATCTGCTGTCAGCCAGCGACTCTGCGGCTGATCGCGATAGCCCTGGACAGCAAGCCAGGTCAGTCGCTCTGACTTGCGCGTGCCGACATCGACAATCCAGACGCCGACACCGTTACCTGTCCCCGTTCCGCTGGGGTCTGGCTCGCCCGCAACGAAGACCAACGTCGAGTCATCTCGCCGCCCCAGGAGGCCGATCTGACCGGACGCTGTCCACGGATCGGCATATGGGTCGACCGCACCAGGCCCACGCCAAGTCAAGACGATGTCGCCCTGCGGTTCATCGCCGCTCAGCGAGTAGACCGCCAGCGACCGACGATCATTGGCGACAAGCGCAACACGCTTCCCAGCCGGAGATGGTCTGGCCTGCCAGCAGTCCTCAAGCGGGCCGAACGAGGTCAGCCCGCCGATGCTGCGCTCGCTGCCCGGGAGCTGGGTTTGATCCGGTTGTGCCAGTGGCCCGCTCCAGAGAGCGGGCACTTCAGGTGAGGCGGGGGGAAGCGAGTCCGACGAATCGGGTCTCCCGGCCACGCAGCCTGCGGCGGCAAACGCCACCGCGAGCGTAATGACGACGATCATGCGTCGACGTTGCGGTGCGCGTTTCACGTTAGTTCGGCCTCCCCCCAAGCGATCTCTGATCTCACTCTAGAGTTCGCCGAACTGCTTCGCAAGTCCCGCTCCAGGGCAGGCCGCAGCGCCCGTCCTTGCCTGTCAAGGGACAGTGAATATGTCACCCCAAAACATGCTTATTTGGACTGAGAAAATGTCACCCCTGGGGTGGTTGGGGGCAGAGACTCAGGAGTCTGCGGGTTGAGTG
>JBLNDB010000058.1:0-17854 GCA_050261235.1 Chloroflexota bacterium | reverse complement strand
AGCCACTCCACACGTCGCACGCTGTCCTGTCGGTCAGCCAGGAGGAGTACTCGCGCTGGCAGGTCAGCCCTGACATGCTGGGCAACGTGCTGGTCGTGTCGGTCGAGTGGCAGGCCGAGTTGACTGACTACGGGCGGGAGTTCCTGGCGGGCAACGGGGTGGTCGACGGGCACGGGCGGTATGTCTTCTTGCTCGTGCGCGCGGACAGCGACGAGCCGTGGTTGATCGAGGATTGGGAATAGGTTGCCGATGCAGAGGCTTCACTCCACGGGATTTGCGGTCCGACTCCACTGACGACCCAGGGATGTCGGACCACAAATCCAGTTCCGTTCAGCCTTCCTGCACCGGCCTTGAGCTCAGGACAGACAAGCGGGGCCCTGCGTACAGTGCATACGCAGGGCCCCGCTTGCAGTCGTTGGCGATGTGTCGCGGGGCGAAACCGCGGGGCCTGCTCGCCCGCATGGCTGCACACCCCCGGTATCTGCAGGCGACGCAGGCCTATTCAGCAGCCGATCGTACGCGGCCGCTCGGCCCCCTCCCCGGCAACCGTTCAGACGCGGCCACGACCGCGGCAGCGACCATGGCGGCGCCGATAATCTGCACCAGCCGCAGGCTCTCGCCCAGGAAGACCCAGGCCGTGACTGCCGCCATGACCGGCTCGAGCGTCGCGATGGTGCCGGTGCGCGTGGCTGGCAGGTAACGCAGACCGGCGAAATAGAGCGTGAACGGCATGGCCGTGCCGAAGATGGCGATGTAGAGGTAGAACAGCAGGGTGTCCGTCGCCAGGCCGGCGTGCAAGGCCCGACCGGGATGGATGACCAGCGACCAGAACGCCGCACCGAAGGCCATTGCGTAGAACAATGCCGTCGGCGCGCCGTACCGCTGCGTGCCCCGTCGACCGTAGACGGTGTAGAACGCCAGGCAGAACGCGGCGAGCAAGCCGGAGGCGACGCCCCTGGCGCTGAAGTGGGCCAGCCCGCCACCGCCGATCACCATCAGCAGCCCGCCGACCGTGGCCACGGCGATCGCCAGACACAGCCTGACGGTCACCCGGTCGCGGCCGGTGATGCCCGCATAGGCAGCGATCAAGACCGGCGACAGGTACTGGAGGAACACGGCGACTGACACGTTCGTCTCGGCGATGGCGAAGAAGTACGATGCCTGGACGGCTGCCAGGCCCGCGCCAAGGATGGCGAAGTAGCCGATGTCGGCCCGCCGGATGAGCAACCCCCGGCGATTGCTGATCAGAAGGAAGACAAGCATGACCAGACTGGCGAGGATCAGGCGCGCCTCGACCAGGATTAGCGGGTCGATCGCACGGTTGAAGATGGCCTTGGCGACCGTGCCGTTGAAGCCCCAGAGCGTCGCTGCCGCTATCACAAGCACTGTGCCGCGCAACGTGTGGCCCGCGGTCGCCCGGTCGGTCTGCTCTTGCCGTGGCTGTGATGAGTCCAACGTCATGTCTCCAATACTGCAATGCTGGGCTGCGATGCCCGCGTCTCCATTCTACAGCATCTGCCGCAGGTCGCCAATGCGTGCGGAGGACGGCAAGGCCCGCGGGGATCCGCGGGCCTGCTGCGGTGCTGTTGTGGAACGCGTCGGAGCAGCCGCGGTCCGAGGCCGCGGTGACTCCGGGTGCCTCGGTTACTTTTTGTACATCTGACAGGGGCCTGAGGTGACCGATTTCGCACCGAGCGTGGTCATGTTGAGCCTTAGGTGCGCCTTATGCGAGCTTTATGTCGACCCGGAGCCGATGTTCTGTCGACTCGGTCCCGCCTCGGTTACTTTTTGTACATGTGACAGAGGCGTGGGGTGACCGATTTCGAACTGAGGACAGAATCCACTCTGTGCTCGCAGAAACAATGGACCAGACGGCCCGCCGCGTGGCGCCGCCTTCTTCATGAATAGCGTGAGAGCCCGCCTGACGGCTGGCTCTCATCGACGTGCCAACGGGTCTCGCGCTCTACCCAATGATCTTGTAGTCCACTGTGACCTTCGAGTTGAGCGACTGAGTGACCGGGCAGGTCGATTCGGCGATCTTGACGTACTTGTTCATCTTCTCTTCCGTCAGGCCCGGGCCCTCGACCTCGAGACTGATGTGGATGTCAGTGAACCGCTTCGGCGCGGTCTCGCTGCGGGTCCCCTCGACCGCGGCGGCGAGCTTGGTCAGAATCAGGCCGTCGCGCTTGGCGAGAGCCTTGACGATCGACATGTTGCAGCCGGCGGCAGCCATGAGCAGCATTTCCGGCGCGTGCGGTCCGCCGCCGCTGATGCGGGCTTCGCCGCCCTCACCGTCGGTGCAGACGATGGCTGCACCGTCCGCCCTGGCAGTGATCTTGCTGATGTTCTCGGCCATTTTCCATTCCTCCCGATGGTTGATATGTTCCAGCAGCCACTCTGCAGACTCCCTGTTCTTCGCTGCCCGGGGACGACAATCCTCGGCGTTGCGCAGGGCAATCATGCCCCAGTCACGTTCGCTTCTCACTCTGCTGCATATTCTGCACCGGCCTGACCCGCCTACTCTCCTCAGTTCCAGGCGACGCCGCCCACCGTCAGTGGGCGATGACACGGCGCCCCGAGAGGATTCCCTTCCACGATGTGGAAGTATCCTCTACCCGATATGAACTGGCGATAGGGGGTGTGAATGTGCTCAGTCACCCGAGCTGCGCGCGCCGCAGCCCATCGCGCGCGAAGCGGGCAATTGCTCCGGTAGTTGCACTCGCAGTGTTCGCGCTTCTTGTCTCTGGCTGCGGACTGTCACAGTATGAGAGGGGCTTCCTGCAGTATTTGGATGCGAATCATTCCGCAATCGAGTCCTTCGCGGATGACGGCGATTACTCAGCATTGGCGCCGCTCAGGAATCTGGCCGAAACGAGCAACGTGGTATTTTACGGCGAATCCCACGGCATCGCGGACAACTACTCGATAGTACTCAAGCTCATGAAGTATCTCCACAGTCTCGGCTATCGCTACCTGGTGCTCGAGGAGGACTTCACCGACGCCGACCGCTATAATCAGTATCTCGCCACTGGCGACGAAGGCCTGCTGACCGGCCTGGACAAATGGAAAAGGACCAAGTTCGAGACGAACAGCGTCGAAGGCCTCCAATTCTTCCGGGAACTGCGCAACTGGAACCAGAGCCTGCCGGAAGACGAGCGCATAGCGATCTGGAGCGCGGATGTATCCATGCAGTACGAGCAGGCCAAGCAGCGCATCAGCGAGCAGATAAGCCGGATCCCGCGTCCGAGGGTGGTCCCACGCCTGCTTGAGCTGTTCCTCAGTAAGAGCGACTCATACAGCGGCGTGAAGTCCTTCGAGGGGGACCTCGAACGCGAACTGTCGGGGCTGAGCGGCCGGGAGATCGAAGAGCTGCGGCTTCAGGTTCGCTCTTTGAAGGATGCCTATGCCTCAGATGCCTCTCGCCAAGACGAGAACGTCGCTGCCGATTACCCCAGCCGAGCGGACATCCGCGACCTTGCGATGGCTGCAGCCTTCGATGGCTATTGGCGGTGGGCGGATGCGCCACGGACGGGTAAGGTGTTCGTTTACATGGGCGCGCGTCACGGCGATGTCACCCAAAACACCGTCGGACGGATCCTGAGTGAGAAGTATGAACCGACTAAGGGGAAGGTAGCGACAATAGCCGGCATACCTCTCTCGGGGCAATATCGAGAGAACGACGGCACGGTCCAAGATGCATCCCCCGGCCAGATGGGGATTTCACCGGCCCTCGCCCGCGCACTGATGAAGCTTGGCCGACCGTATCTGCTGGCGCTGGCGCCATCTGGCTCAGGACTCCCCTATAGCGCCTATATCCTGATTCGCAGTGCCATTCCGGTCCACGACCGGTGACCTGACGCCTCCGTCCGCCTGCCCGAAAACGAGCCGGGATGTCGCCAATGCGGCATCCCGGCTTATCGCGCTGTCGAGACTACTTCACACCTCGCCGCAGCATCTCCTGCACTATGAACGACGCCACTTCCGATGGCAGCGTGCCCGAGCCGAAGCCCGCGTCATAGCCCAGCTCGACCGCCAGTTCGTGGGTGATGCGCGGGCCGCCGCAGATCAGCAGCACCTTGTCGCGCAGTCCCTCGGCCTCGACCAACTCGACGAGTTGGGTCAGGTTCGGGATGTGGACGTTGCGCTGGGTCACCACCTGCGACACGAGAATGACGTCGGCGTTGGTCTCGATCGCCCTGGCGAGGAGCCGCTCGTTCGGCACCTGGCTGCCCATGTTGATGGCGACCAGCTCGGGATAGCGCTCAAGCCCGTAGGCGCCGTTGTAGCCCTTCATGTTCATGATCGCGTCAAGGCCCACGGTGTGCGCATCGGTGCCCGTGGCGGCGCCGACGACGGTCACCTTGCGCTCGAACTTCTCGCGGATCGTGCGGTTGACTTCCTCGAAGCTCATCACGCTGACCTCGGCCCGCGGCACCTCGATTGCCGTGTAGTCGACGGTGTGCGTGCACTTGCCGAAGACGACGAAGAAGGTATACCCGACGCCGAGGTCGTGCATGTAGCTGACGCCCGGGTCGTCGAGCCCCATCTTGCGGGCCAACTGCTTG
Source organism: Chloroflexota bacterium (assembly GCA_050261235.1). Lineage (GTDB taxonomy): Bacteria > Bacillota > Sulfobacillia > JBFLWA01 > JBLNDB01 > JBLNDB01. The sequence continues at coordinate 13,289 of JBLNDB010000058.1, read as the reverse complement.
GCTGCTTCCTGCGCCTCCGGGCCGGCCGGCACCGGCAGGGTGAACGACAGCTGCACCGCGCCGTCGTCGAGAATATCGCCGTAGGGCCGGACGCGGGTCAGATCGACCTTGCGCACCTCATCGCGCACCTCCGTCATTCCCCGTCGCCCCCTTCCTGGCTGCCGAGCATCAAGCCGATGAACGGGTTGTAGTAGTCGCTTGCCTTGGCGACGACGCCGTTGCCGCCTTTGCCGCCCTGGCGCGGACGCTTGACGCCGGCGAACATTCCCCGGGAAATGGCCTCGAACAAGCCGATCTTCTCGACTTCGAGCAACATGTCGTGAGCTGCCGTCAGGATTTCCGCGGCGCGCTTGGCAATCTTGCCGTCGGGGCGGAACGTGACCTCGTCCGCGAGGTGGCGGGCGTTGTTCAGGACATAGCGGGCGTTCTCGATCGACAGGTAGCGCTCGTGCATGTACGGCGTGTGGACCGCCTCGGCGAGCATGCCGACGAGGATGATGCTCTGCCCGGTCAGGACGCCGGCCAGATTGTGCAGTCCGTTGTAGATGTGACCCTTGAAGATGTTGCCGGTCATGTACTTGGTCGGCGGCATGTACTTGAGCGGCGCGTTCGGGAACACTTCCCGGGACAGCTGCGCCTGCGCCAGTTCGTAGAGGAACCCGTCGCCATAGTCCGGGTTGATCTGGAACACGTGGCCAAGGCCCATCTGGTCCTCTCTGAGGCCGGAGCGGAAGGCGAACTGCTCATTTATGAACTGCGACGCGAGGACGGTGTGACCGGCCTTGATCGGATCGTCGGTGGTCATGTAGTTGTCCTCGCCGGTGTTGATGATGATGCCGGCGTAGCCGTTGATGATCCGGGAGAAGTACTGGTCGACGAACGTCCGCTCCGGGTTGATGTCGCGGAACAGTATGCCGTACATCGAGTCGTTGAGCATCATATCGAGGCGCTCGATGGCGCCCATGGCGGCAATCTCCGGCATGCAGAGGCCGGAGCAATAGTTGACCTGGCGGATGTAGCGGCCGACTTCCTCGCCGACCTCATCGAGTGCCCGCCGCATGATGCGGAAGTTCTCCTGGGTCGCCGGGGTGCCGCCGAACCCTTCCTCGACGCCGTAGGGCACGAAGTCGAGCAAGCTCTGGCCGGTCGTGCGGATGACGGCGATGATGTCGGCGCCGGCCTTGACGGCCGCTTTCGCCTGAATCGTGTCCTCGTAGATGTTGCCACTGGCGACGATCACATACAGCCACGGATGCTGTCCCTGGCCGAGCCGGGCGATGCGCTCGGCGCGGTCGACGCGGTTGTCGGTGATGCGGTTGCAGGCGTCGGCCGCCAGCCGGTCGATGAGGCTCCTGACGCCGGCGTCGTCCTTCTTCGGCACCTTGCAGAGGTCGATCGAGCCGCGGGCGACGGCCTCGGCCACTTCCTGCGCCGTCAGGCCGTGGTAGAGCATCGCGTTGGCGAGCCAATAAGCGGCGCCGCGGTTCAGGCCGCCGCCAGCGACGATGTTGTCGACGACGATGTTCGGCAGCGGCGCGTTGTCCTCGTTGACGCCATCGATGCCGAACAGACGCAGGACCGTCCGCTCGGTGGTGGTCGTCGTGTGACCATCGATGAACTTCTGGATTTCGCCGGTGATGTTGTGGGCCGCCTGACGGGCGCGGGCGACCTTTTTCTGGTCGACTTGCAGAACTCCGGTACGCATATCTCTCCCACTTTCTCCGGTCCTGGGTTATTTCGTGTTGACTGAGCGGCCGAGGACGAGGTCGAAAGTAGGTAACGGCGCCGCGACCTTGCCGATCCGCTCGAGGAACACCTGCGGATCGTACGAAGGCCCGGCCGGGGAATACGGGTTGACAGTCAGGGCCAGCAGATGGATCGGCTCGATGACGCGCATCTGCCCGCCCATGTTGGTGAAGCGCCGCCAGACGGCCGGCGTGATGAAGATGCGCGTACCGTCGCGGACGATGATGCGCGCCTTCTTGATCAGGGCCGGCGACTGCATCAGGTCCTCGAGGACGCTGCCGACGAGCGAGCCGGAAATGACGATCGCCCGCGTGCCGGCATCGGCCGCCTCGCGGATGTCGTCGCCGCGCTCGAGCGCCGTCTTCATGCCGAGGTCGTGGAACACGCCCTGCTCGTCGATGAGGCCGACGTCGCGGTCAGCGATGGCGGCCCTCGCAACCTCGAGCAGCTTTTGATCGCGCGGGCGTTGCAGGCTGAACTGCCAGATCGTGGTCGCGGTCCGGTCGACGGTCAGGTCGAGCGAGGGATCGAGGAACGCCCCGGTGGCGAGGATGGTCGCTTCGGTGACGCTTGGCGCCGCCGCCGCGACGCGATCGAACGCGCCGTCGGCGAGGATCAGGTCGGCGCCGTGGTACTTGAGCTGCTCGATGGCGGCCACCATCTCGCGCGCATGGTTCGGCCCGACGAGCACGACGTTGCCGGCCTCGCGCACGCGCGCTACCATGATCCGTCCAAGCTGGGTCGTAAACCCGGTCGGCTCGAGGATCTCCAGCTTCGCCTGGCTCTCTCTGATCGCATCCTCCACCGTCGCTACGACCGTACCCCGCGGGGCGAAGATCGGCGGCTTCGGCAGGCGTGTCACGGTGTCGGTCTTCTCGCCGTCACGCCCGATGGAAGTGAGGCCAAGGTCGATGTCCTTGGCCGCAGCTTCCTTGATGATGTGATTGAGCGTGGTCGTCTTGCCGGTGTTCTTGGCGATGCCGACCACGGATACGGTCCGGTACTTGCCGTGACGAATCAGGTCAATCAGGGACAACGGTCAGTGCCCCCTCTTGCGCCGCTCGAGATCCTTCGGCTCGAGGCTGGCCGTCGCGCCGGCCATGACGCCGGCAACACCGGTGGACTCGTGCCGGGTGTGGCAGAGCGGACAGAGTTCCGGCCTCGGTTCGACCGACGGCTCGGTATAGGACGTGATGACGCCCTCATAGTTGCGCAGCACCACTCGCCCGTCGCCGGATGAGATGAGGTAGTTCGGCATGACCGGGATCTTGCCGCCGCCCCCCGGTGCGTCGACGACGAACGTCGGCACGGCGAGGCCGGTGGTGTGACCGCGCAGGGCTTCGATGATCTCGATGCCCTTGCTGACGGTGGTGCGGAAATGCTCGATGCCGAGCGACAGGTCGCACTGGTAGATGTAGTACGGCCGGACGCGGATCTTCAGCAGACCCTGGACCAGCTTCTTCATCACCACCGGGCAGTCGTTGACGCCGCGCAGCAGGACAGTCTGGTTGCCGAGCGGGATGCCGGCATCGGCCAGTCTGGCGCAGGCCTCCGCCGACTCGGGGGTGATTTCGGCCGGGTGGTTGAAGTGCGTATTGAGCCAGAGCGGGTGGTGCTTCTTGAGCATGTTCACGAGCGCCGGCGTGATTCGCTGCGGCAGAACCACCGGCACGCGACTGCCGATGCGGATGATTTCGACATGCTCGATCGCCCGCAGGTTGCTGATGATGTACTCGAGCTGCTCCTCGCCGAGCGTCAGCGGGTCGCCGCCGGAGATCAGCACATCGCGGACCTGCGGCGTCTTGCGGATATACTCGAACGCAGCCTCAAGGTCCTCGCGCGAGCGAGCGCGGTCGTACTGGCCGGCGAACCGCCGGCGGGTGCAGTGACGGCAGTACATCGAGCACTGGTCGGTGACCAGGAACAGGACGCGATCCGGATAGCGATGCGTCAGTCCCGGCACCGGCGAGTCGACATCCTCATGCAGTGGATCGACCATGTCGGATGGGCTGCGGTGCAGTTCGCGCGCCGTCGGCACAGCCTGCATACGAACCGGATGGTGCGGGTCATCGGGGTCCATCAACGAGGCATAGTACGGCGTGATCGCCATCCGCAGGGCCTTCAGGCAGTCGTGCACGCCCTGCTCCTCTTCCTCGGTCAGGTTGATGACCTGCTTCATCTGCTCGACGGTCGTGATGCGGTTGGCGAGTTGCCACCGCCAGTCGTTCCACTGGACTTGGGTAACGTCGCGCCAGAGCGGGATCTCCTTGTAAGAGCGCACTTCGCCGCCCTCCTTTGTTGGTTTGGTCGCGCGGAAGCCGCCTGCGCCGAAGGAGTCGCGAGCCTGGTGCTACTTGACGTACAGCCGCTCGAACATCTCGCGCAGCTTCGGGCTCTCGCGCAGTTCCTGGAGGGCGATCTCGGCGTGGCCCTTGGTGTAGCCGTTGCCGATGATCATCGTCGTGTCGCGGCCGATGCCTTCGGCGCCGAGGGCGGCAGCCGTGAAGCTGGTGGCCATGCTGAAGAAGTAGATCGTGCCGTCGTCCTTGGTGGCCAGGATCGAGGCCATCTCGGTGCCGGGGACGTTGACGCAGTTGATGGTCAGGTCGGCCATCGCGCCGTTCGTCGCCTCGCTGACGAGATTCAGGACCTCTAGCGGCTTGGTCGCGTCGCCCTTGACGACGACATCGTAGAAGCCGGACTCGAGAGCGCGCGGCATGCTGCGCTCGCTCGGGCAGAGGCCGATCACCTTGCCGGTGACGCCGGCGCGCTTCTTCGCCTCGTAACCGCAGAGCAGGCCGGACTTGCCGCCGGCGCCGATGATGAAGACGGTGTCGCCGGGCTTGACGAGCTTGGCGGTCTGGGCCGGGGCGCCCGCGACGTCGAGCACCGCGAGGGCGAGCTTCTCGTCGAGGTCGGCCGGAAGCTTGGCGTAGATGCCGCTCTCGAACAGGATTGCCTGGCCTTCGATGTCGACCTGATCAGTGTCCTGATGGACGGCAAGGATCTTGTCGATGCGGAGCGGGGTCAGCGACAGCGAGACGAGGCTGGCGATCTTGTCGCCGACCTTGAGGTCGCGCTTGCCTGCCAGCGCCGGGCCGATCTCGGCCACGGTGCCGATGAACATGCCGCCGGAGCCGGTGACCGGGTTGTGGTGCTTGCCGCGCTGGGCGACGATGCCGAGCATGATCTCAGGGATCTTTGCCTCGTCGCCGCCGGCCTGGCTCTTTATCTGGGTGAAGCTGGCAGAGTCGACGTTCAGCGTACGGACATTGACGAGGATTTCGTTGTCATAGATCTCCATATTGTTGTCAATGCGCAGCGCCGGTTGGGGCAGCACACCCTTGGGCTCGATCACACGGTGGGATCCGAACGGGCAACCCTTCCTCATCTGCTCTTCCTCCTTTATCTTGGTGGGCCTCTCTCCCCGCTGGGTCGTTATCTTGCGCGGGCTTCTCCGGCCCGCTTGAATACTACATCCGCTCCGGTGCCGTGACGCCGAGGAGCCCCAGCCCGTTGCGGAAAACGATGCGCGTGGCGTTGCAGAGGACAAGGCGCGCGTCGCGCACTGCGTCATCCTCACCGAGGACGCGGCAGTTGTCATAGAAGGCGTGGAACGCTGTCGCCAACTCACGCAGGTAGACAGTCAGCCGATGCGGTTCGCGGGCCTCGGCCGCGGCGGCGACCTCGCCGGGGAAGGCGGCCAGCTTCTTCATCAACGAGATCTCAGACGGGTGGGCGAGCAACTCGAGCCTCGCCCGCGCGGCCTGTGGCGCCGGCGCGCCCAGCTCCGTCGCCTGACGGAGAATGCCGCTCAGCCGCGCGTGCGCGTACTGGACGTAGAACACCGGGTTGTCGCTCGCCTCGAGTTTGGCCAGGTCCATGTCGAAGTCCATGTGCGTGTCGGGCGCCCGCATCAGGAAGAAGAAGCGGGCCGCGTCGACGGAGACTTCATCGAGCAGTTCGGCCATCGTGAACAGGTTGCCGGCCCGCTTGGACAGCTTGACCAGCTCGCCACCCTTGAAGATGCGCACCATCTGTGTCAGCAGGACCTGTAGCCAATCGCGGTCGAGCCCGAGGGCGGCCATGGCCGCCTGCATGCGCCGGACATGACCGTGATGGTCCTGGCCCCAGATGTCGATGGCCTGCGTGAAGCCGCGGTTGTGCTTGTTCCAGTGGTAGGCGATGTCGAGCAGGAAGTAGGTCGGCTCGCCGTCGCTCTTGACCAGCACGCGATCCTTGTCGTCGCCGAAGTCTGTGGTCCGCAGCCACTTGGCGCCGTCGGCCTCGTAGACGTGGCCGCGCTCGGTGAGGAACGCCAGCGTCCTGTCGGTCTCGCCGTCGGTGACCAGCGACGCCTGGTTGAAGTACGTATCATGCCTGGTGCCGAATCGCTCGAGGTCGACTTGCTGCTCGGCGAACAGCTTCTCGACGGCGAAGTCGGCGAGCGCCTTCTGCCGCGCCGCCGGGTCGCCGGCAGCCGCGGCCAGACGCGCCTGCAGCGCGGGATCATGAAGGGCCTGCTTAGCCAGCTCGACGACATACTGACCGGGGTAGCAGTCCTCGGGAAACTCGACCGTCTCGCCGTTCAGTTCGCGGACACGGATGTCCATCGACCGGCCGAGGGTCGCCACCTGGACGCCCATGTTGTCGTAGTAGTACTCGCGCTCGACCACGTAGCCAGCGGCCTGCATGACGCTGGCGAGCGCGTCGCCAAGCGCCGCCGCACGGCAGTTCACCACCAGCAGCGGGCCGGTCGGGTTGGCGCTGACGTACTCGATCTGCACTCGCTTGCCGCCGCCGACGTTGCTGCGGCCGTAGTCCGCGCCAAGGCTGTCGATGTCCGCGAGGACCGGCCGCAGCCAGGCAGGATCGAGAGCGAAGTTGATGAACCCCGGGCCGGCGATGTCGATGCGGTCGACATATGTGCCGTTGCAGTCGAACCGCTTGACGAGCGTCTCGGCCACCTGACGCGGGTTCATCCGCGCCGGGCGGGCGAGAACCATCGCCAGATTGGTCGCCAGGTCGCCGTGCGACTTGTCCTTCGGCGTTTCGATGATGATAGGCGGGCGCTGCTCGGGGCTGAGCGGCGGCAGTTCGCCGGCCGCCATCGCGCCCGCAAGCGCCGCACCGAGAGCGGTTGCGATTCGGTCGCGGATCTTCTCTTCGGGACCGGGCATGGAAGTCACTCCTCATCTCGCATTGCCACTTCTGGCGCTGAGCGCAGCATACCCCGGCGCAGTGGCGTCTAGAAGCGGGCACAATAAAAGGGCGTGCCGGTGGGCACGCCCTCGTTGGCTTTGTGTTCTCAGCAGTACGACAGGATGGCTTCGCGCAGGATCTTCGCGGCCAGCACGGTCGTTCTCTCTGAGTGGTCGTAAGCCGGCGACACCTCCACCAGGTCGAAGCCAACGATATTGGCCCTGCCAAGACGGTAGATCGCCTCGAGCATCTCGGCGGACGTGCAGCCGCCGGGCTCCGGCGTACCGGTACCGGGTGCGAAGGCCGGATCGATGGCGTCAATATCGAGGGAGATGTAAAGCGGCCTTGAACCGATGCTCGCGATAGCCCTGTCTACGGCCGTAAGGAAATCCCCTCTGAGGAGGTTGGTATTCTCCGCCGCGAAGTCATATTCCTCCTTCGGGCCGGAGCGGATGCCAATCTGATACAGATTCCCCTTGCCGATGACCTCGACGACGCGGCGCATGACCGTGGCGTGCGACAGCTCCTCACCGAAGAACTGGTGGCGGAGATCGCCGTGGGCGTCGAAGTGCAGCACGCAAAGGTCGCTGTAGTTGGCGGCGACCTCGCGGATGACCGGGAACGAGACCAGGTGCTCGCCGCCGAGCATCAGCGGCATCTTGCCGTCGTTGAGGAATCGACGCGTCGCCTCGCCGGCGATGCGAAGACCGGCGGCGACGTTGCCGTACGGCAACTCGAGGTCGCCCCAGTCGTAGAACTTGACGTCCTGAAGCGAGCGGTCGACGGCGTAGCTGTAGTCTTCCAGGCCCCAGGAGGCTTCGCGGATGCGCGTCGGACCGAGGCGGGTGCCCGGGCGGAAGCTGGTCGTCCAGTCCATCGGAATCCCGAAAATGACTGCTTTGGCTGATTCGTAATCAGGCTGGCTCATCAGAAAGCCGCGCGCCCGACCGATGTCGTCTTTGGCCACAATCGCTCCTCCTACACTATCAGGTCGCGGACGAACGGCGGCAGTGCGAACGCTGCCCGTCCGACCTCCGGCGTATAGTACTTCGTCTCGAACCGGCACGGCTTGTCGCCGATGACCCGCGCTGGATCGGTGCTGTCCTTGAGACCCATGGTGTAGCTCCAGTACCCGCTCGGGTAGGTCGGCACCGGGCCCAGATACAGCCGCGTGTTGGGAAATGCCTGACTGATGGACTTGAACGCGTGGCTCAGGACATCCTGGTTGAGCAGCGGTGACTCGGTCTGCGCGACGAGAATGCCGTCACTGCGCAACGCCTTGCTGACGGAACGGTAGAACTCCACTGCGAACAGGCCGACCGCAGGGCCGACCGGGTCAGTGGAGTCCACGATGATTATGTCGTAGGAATCAGTGGCTCTCCGGACATGCTCGATGCCGTCGCCAATGATCACCTTGACGCGCGGGTCGGAGAGCCCGCTGCTGATTGTCGGGAAGAAGTCGCGCCCGGCCGCGACGACGCGCTCGTCGATCTCGACCAGCTCGACTGATTCGACGCTCTTGTGCTTGATGACTTCACGCACGACGCCGCCGTCGCCGCCACCGACGATCAGCACGCGGCGCGGGTCGGCATGCGTAAACAGGGCAGGGTGGGCGATCATCTCATGGTAGAAGAACTCGTCAAGCTCGGTGGTCTGCACCGTGCCGTCGAGGACCAGCAGGCGACCGAACTGATTGGTCTGATGAACCGCCAGTTCCTGATACTTGGTCTTCTCGAACCGCAGTGTCTCGCTGATCCGGCAAGTGATGCCGACATCGGGCGTCTGCTTCTCGGTGAACCAGAGTTCCGTCTTCTGCTTGTTCTCAACCGGCATGGGAGGCGCTCACCTCGCTGCGGTCACCGGCGTGGCGACCTTGATACGCGGCGCCGTCTCTGTATCCTAGTACCAGAGCGGAACGGCCGCGAACGCGCAACCGCACTTCTCGACCTTGTGCTCGACGACCTTGACCATGACCTTGTTGAGCGGAATGCCGCGGACTGCGAACGCTTCGCTGACCATGCCCCGGATCGTGGCCTCAGCTTCAGCGGCGGTGCACTTGCCCGAATATTCCATGATCACGCCGTACGTATCCTCGGTGTTGATGCCGATGGCGACAGCGGCGGCGATGATTTCGCCGGGAACGCGGCTGGTGATATATCCATACGCGGTGGGCGTCAACGATCCGGGCGGAATCTCGAGTTTCTCGACATGCTTAGTATTGGGCGGCAGGATGCTGCTTACGCGCATCAGGTTGAGATTGCCGATCCCGGAACCAAGGAGGCATTTGTCGAATGCTGTCAGCTCAGTGCCGCCTTCGGATGTGGCGCCGACCAGAGTGAATTTCTTGGGCGTCTCAAGCACCGCGGTATCCCCCTCCCCTGTTGTGACTGCGCGCTCCGTGGCTTCTCTGGAAACACGCACGCGCCAATTATAGCAGAAACAATCCGGATAGGAAACGGCAAAAGCGAAGGAAGGGCGCCAGTGTCCCTCCCTGTCAAGAGTTTATCGGGTTTTCTCTGGTTTGCGCTGTTCTTCTCTGGCTCAGACGCTTGTTCCCGTTTAGCGTTTGCCCGTCTCGATCCGCTCAAGTTGGAAGATGTCGAATCGTCCGTTGTGGTACATCGGCCAGACCACATGCAGCGTGCCCGCCTTATCGACGGCGATGTCGGGCTGCGCCGGCTGGAATTCGAACGGCTCGCTGACCTTGTCCGACACGGCCAGCACGTAGACGCGCGACCAGCGCAGACCGTTCAACTGCCGATAATAGAGGCGATAGTCGCTGCCGGTGAACCGCGACCAGACGACGTTCAATCTGCCCTCCAGGTCGACGGCCGCGGCGACTGACACGGCACCCGGCATCTGTGGATAGTCGTGCGGAACGGGGACATCGATCGAGCGGCCGCGCATCAAGCGGCCGTTTTCCATGCGCCGGTAGACCACTGTCGGCGGATCGCTGTCCGGCCGCGTGCGGCCCAGCAGCGCTGTCAGCGTGCGATCGAGGGGCGAGCCGAAGCCGGCGTCGACCCAGACGAAGTTGACGCGCCCATCAGCGCCGGGGGCCACGACCGGATCCGTTGACTGGCTGCCGTTTTGCGAGATGTTGCGAACCTCGCCCCAGGCAAGACCGTCAAAAGCACGATAGAGGATATCGCCGCGGTTCTCGCCGACAGCCCGGTCAAGCGTCGTGTCTGACCAGACGACGTGCAGCCGCCCATCGGAGCCGGCCACGATGTCGGCGCGGTCCGACGCGCCGGAGTTGAGCGAGATGTTCGCGGGGACGGTCCAGTTGCCGTCCTGACGGGACGCTACGAGAATGTCGCCGCTGATGCGGCTGCCGAACGTCCAACTGAGGTAGACCGGCTGCTCACCGGCGCCGGTACTCACGGTCAGGGCCGGGCGTTCCGAGCCGCCAGCGAGTGGGTTGCCGGCCGCCTGCAGGGTCGGCATGGCGGACAGGCTCTGGGACGAGAAGACGACCTGCGGTGCGCTCCAGGAGCCGCCGCTAAGCTCCGTCACCATGACTTCAGGCGTCGGCGTCCAGGTCTGCCAAGCGGCGTAGATGCGACCATTGGCGGCAGCGATCGCCGGCCAGTCGGAGCCGCCGACACTCTCACCGTCAATGGTCTGGATCGCGTCCGCGGCCAGATTGCGGTAGTAGATGCGCTTGCTGCTGCCGAGCGTCTGCGCCCAGACGAGGTGGACCTGCCCGTCGCCGTCGACTGCGAGGCGCGGCGAACTGGCGTCGCCCGGGCCGCGGGAGACGGCGACCGGCGCCGACCAACCAGCTGGGCGGGTGCTGACCGGCATCGCCGCGACGCGGCTGACGATACCCGCGCCAGCGCCCCAGAGCATGGCGACGATCAGCGTGATGCCGGCGGCGAGAGCGACTGGCGAGCGGTACCAGGCGCGCGCGCTGCGCTCGACACGGTTGCGGATGCGGTCGTTGATCGACCAGATGAGAGCGGCCGCGAGCAACACCGCCAGGATGACCGGCAGCCAGCCGCCGAGTCGTGATCCGGCGGTCCCGGCCAGCGGTGTCGGCAACTGGACGTAGCAGTTGCTCCACTTGCCGTCGACCAGGTCGTCGAACACGACGCCGGGTTGCCCGCTTGGCGTCAGGGCCAGTTCGGGGGCGACGAGGTACGGGGACTCGCCGCGGAAGCCTTCACGGGTGCCGAGGCTGAACGGCGGGCTGAGGCGGTCGCCGGCCAGCGTCCGGTAGAAGACCTGCAGCTTGACGCGAGATGTCGACAGGGCGCTGACCCGGACCAGCTTCGCCCACGCGAAGTGGAGCGTGCCGTCGGCTGCCGCCGCGACGCTTGGGGCCTGTCCGCCGCCACGGTCGTAGTCGATCAGCCTCGGCGCCAGCCATGACGAGCCTTCGCGCTGAGTGACGTAGATGCCGCCGCCGGCGTAGTCGCTGAACGCGATCACCGGGCGGCCGGCCGGGTCGACGGTCAGCGACGGCTGCTCCTGGTCGCCGGGCCAGGCGATGACCGTCTCCGGCTTCGACCATGAGCCGTCATTGCCGGCGTAGCAGATGTCGTAGTAACCGGAACCGCCGGTGTCCTCCTCCTGCCAGGTGACGTGGATGCGGGCATCGTCACCGACGGCTATTGCCGGGTCGGTGGAGCTGCGGGCCGGGCTGGCCGACAGGTTGTACGGGCGAGTCCAAGCGCCGCCGCTGTATGCGCTGAACAGTATCTCGCGGCGGCCGAGGCTGTAGTCCTCCCAGACGACCTGCGGGCGGCCCCGGTCATCGAGGGCGATGGCCGGATTGACCGAGTCGCCGGACGTCCGGGCGACGCTCATCACGGGCGACCAGAGCCCGTTTTCGAAGCGACTGAACTTGATGTCGCCATCGTCTGCGAAGACGAGGTTGACCGTCCCGTCGGCGGCAACGGCGATTGGCCCGTAGCCGGGGGCCGCCACTTCATGCCACTCGCCGCCGGCGAACCAGCGGTAGGTCGGCGACGGCGCGCTGCGCAGAATGTGGGCGTTGCCGTCGGCATCATAGGTGAGGTGCGCGCCAGTTGGAACCTCTGCCGCAGGATATACGTAAGAAGGGCCGGCCTTCCATCCGGCGGCCGCACCCGAGCCTGGCGGGATGATGCTGTAGATCGCCCCGGTTCGCTGCGCCACGATGCCGGTCAGGACGATCAGCAGTGCCGCTGCCCAGACCGCCACCGGAACACGCTGCAGGCGGCGCATGAGATTCATAGGTATCCCTCCGTGGAGCGAAGATGCTGCGTATCTCCACCCATTGTAGCGAATGTCCGACGCACTTGCCAGCGACATTCTACACCATGAGCAAGGCCGGTGCCAGTGCACCGGCCGAAGTTGGTGTGGTGATTCAGTACCAGAGCACAGCGCCGGCGAACACGCAGCTCGTATCCTCGACCCGTCTCTCCACGGCCGCCGATCTGATCAACCTGAGTTCCAGACCGCGGTCGCGGAACGCCTCTTCGACCATGCTCCGCACAGTCGCCTCGGCCTCTTCGCGGCTGCACTTGCTCGAGTATTCCATGATCATGCCGTAGTGCTCACCTACGCCGACACCGACCGACGCGGCGATGAGCTCCTCGGCCTGGTCGCTGATCATCGCCCCATAGGCGATCGGCGTCAGCGAACCGGGCGGAATCGCGAGCCGGTCTGCGAACTCTGTCCCAGGAGGGAGAATGCTGCTGACTTTGATCAGGTTCAGGTTGCCGATGCCAGCGGCCATGAGAGCGCGGTCAAAGGCGTTGAGGCGGGTCCGTCCGCGGCCCGAGCCGGTAATCAGCGTGTACTTGGTGGGCGTCGGCAGCAAGCGGGGCACCTCCGTGGCGGGAATTTTCCGATTATTCTCATCAGTTGCCCTTTGATTGGTTTTGCCACACCCTTGTGCTAGAATACAAGCTTGGTTCTCAGCGGCACATTAAGAAGACGGCTTTTTGTTGCCTGCGATGACTGAGGGGGTTGTCCTGTTGACATCCGCACAGGTCACTTATCTGGTAGCGATAGGTATTTATGTCCTGTTCTTCGTCCTGTTTATGCGCTATTTCTGGTGGAAGCGGTACTCCGAGAACAACTTCTGGAAGCGCCGCCCAGACCTGAGTGTTCAGACGATCAAGGATCTCGCGCTGGCCAAGGCGGCCAGCATCCCGTTCGTCTCGATCCTCGTCCCGGCCCGCAACGAGGCCGACGTCATCGAGCGGACGATCGACCACCTGGCGACGATGCAGTATCCCAAGGACCGGTACGAGATCGTCGTCGTCACCGATGATAAGGAACTGATGGCACGCGATGAGGCGCGCCCGCGGGCGATCGAGGCTGCCGTGCGGTACGTCGCCGATCCCACC
>JBLNDB010000057.1:0-5884 GCA_050261235.1 Chloroflexota bacterium | reverse complement strand
GTCGGTCGAGCCGCCGATCGTCTTCGCCCGCAAAGGCGCCAAGGCCCTGGCGCCGCTCGACTGCTGAGCCGGGCGCCGGCCCCGGGGCTGGCGCCCTCTTGCTCCCGCACCTTCCCTGACGCTCGCCGAGATGCTATGCTTGACCCATGAGCACAACAACGTTCACCATTACTCTTCCACCGGGCGTCACGACAGCGTTCGCGTTCCCGTTCCAGGCCCGCGACCCGCAAAGCAACTGCGAGCGCGGCGACCAGACGACGCTCCGCAAGGGCATCATCATCGACGAGCGTCCGGTGCTGCTCGAACTGCAAACTGCGGGTGGCCGCGCCGTCACGTGTCGCGTCTTGACCGGCCGCGACGGGGGGCCCGCCGCCGCGGCCCTTGCATCGCAAGCTGGCTCGATGGTTCGCCGCCTGCTCGGCTTCGCCCCCGATCCGCTGCCGTTCGAGGCCGAGGTCGCCCGCAACCCGCGGTTCGCGCCCCTCCGGCCGCTGGTGGCGGTTCGCCCGGGGCTGCGGATCCCGCAGACACCGACCGTCTGGGAAGCGCTCGCGTGGGCGATCATCGGTCAGCAGATCAACCTGCCGTTTGCGTTTCAACTGCGGCGCGAGCTGGTGCGCCTGGCCGGGCGCCCGCTCGGCGACGGGTTCTACGCCTTCCCGACGCCGGCATGCGTGGCGGCGCTCGATTACGGCGATCTGCAGGCCGTCAAGTACTCGCGCCGCAAGGCGGAGTACCTGATCGATACGGCGCGGCTGATCGCGGGCGGCGACCTGCCGGCGGAGCGGCTGCCCGAAATGCCGTTCCCGGAGCTGGAGCAGCGCCTGCTTGCGGTGCGCGGCATCGGCCCATGGACGGTCAACTACGTCGCCATGCGCGGCTGCGCCTTCGCCGACTGCGTGCCGGTTGGCGATACCGGCCTGACGACCGGGCTGATGCGGCTGTTCGGCCTCGACCATCGCCCGGGCCCGGACGAGACGCGCTCCCTGATGGCGCCGTTCGCGCCCTATCGCAGTTTCGTCACCTTCCACCTCTGGCAGGCGAACGGTGGCGCTGCCTAGAACGGTTGATGCGTTAACCAACCCGCGTCATTGCTGGGCCGGCGGCTCGTCGGACAGAGGAATCCCGGCGGCTAGCAGGGAATACCCATCTGTCAGGCGTTTCACATCGACGAGCGAAGGGGTGCCCGCATGGCCGTCACGGTCCGCGAGATTACAGCCAGGAACGACTTGCGCCGGTTCGTCGAATTCCAATATGAGCTCTACCGCAATGACCCGAACTGGGTGCCACCGCTGCGCTCAGACACGTGGGCGATCATCACCGGCAAGAACAACCCGTTGTTCGGCCTCGGGCCGCACGCGCTGTTCCTGGCCGAGGACGAGCGGGGCAAGGTCGTCGGCCGCATCATGACGGCCATCGACAATGAGTTGAACCACGCCCGCCATCAGAAATGGGGCTACTTCGCGCTGTTCGAAACGGTCAACGACCCCGAGGTCGCAGCGGCGCTGCTCCACAAGGCCGAGCACTGGTGTCGCGTCAACGGTTGCGAGGTCTGCCGCGGTCCGGTCTCGCCAGACAACGGCGACGACTACCGCGGGCTGCTGATCCTCGGCCACGACACGCCGCCGGTGCTGATGGACTCGTACAATCCGCCCTACTATGCCGATTTGATCGAGGCCTGCGGCTATGCAGGCGATGGCAATGACCGGCTCGCCTACCGGTTCGAGATCGCCGAGGCCACTCAGCCCCAGACGGAGCGGGTGATCGAGTATGCCCGCAAGCGTTATCGCTTCCGCGTCGACAGAGCCGACCTGAAGAACTTGGAGCGCGAATTCGCTGCCCTCAAGCATGTCATCGACATGTCGATGCCGGAGTGGCCCGACATGGTTCCGCCGACGCTCGACGAACTGAGGCAGATGGCGAAGAAGATCGTGCCAGTGGCTGATCCGGACTTCCTGCTGATCGCCCGGGCCGAGGAGACGAACGAGCCGATCGGCTTTTTGATCGGCCTGCCCGACTACAACCAGGTGCTGAAGCATCTCGGCGGCCGTCTGTTCCCGTTCGGCTGGCTGAAGTACCTCTGGTACAAGCGGAAGATCAACGTCCTGCGGATTTTCGTCCTGTTCGTGGTGCCGGCGTATCAGAAGAAGGCCGTCAGCCACGCGATGTTCCTCGACGCGTTCAACGCCTGCAAGCGGAAGCGCTACGTCTGGGTCGAGGGCTCGACCATCGTCGAGCAGAACGAGCCGATGAACCGCGATGCCGTCGGTGCCGGAGGCAAGCTATACAAGAAGTTCCGCACCTATGAGAAGGCGGTGTGACAGTCGTTGAGAGAGGTTACGGTGCGCGAAGCCGAAAGCGGCGATGCGCCGCAGATCATGGATCTGATCCGCGAACTGGCTGCGACCAATGATGAGACGAGCCGCATCACCGAGGCTTACGTCGAGGAGTACCTGTCGTTCCCCGGCTGCGGCGCGCTGGTGGCAGAGGAGGAGGGCGAAATCGTCGGCCTGCTGAGCTACTCCGTCCGGCCGAACCTCTACCACGCCGGCGACACGGCCCTGATCGAGGAACTGGTCGTCAGCGGCCGCTCGCGGGGCAAGGGGATCGGCAGCGCGCTGGTGCGCGAGATGATCGCGCTCGCCGAAGCGCTGGGTTGCGAGGAGATCTCGGTCTCGACGATGCCGGACAACGAGGGCGCGCAGCGCTTCTACCGCCAGCACGGGCTGGTCGATGAGGCGGTGTTGTTGGAGAAGCACTTGTAGCCCTGCAGAGGGCCCTGGAGAAGCGAAGAACCCGTCGGTGACGGGTTCTTCCTGTTATCTGACGCCCATGTGTCCCCTCGGACTCACTCCTGAGGGGTGGACCGTGCCAGCAGCGACACTACGAAGCGATGGACCTCGGCATCCATGAGCCCTTCCCGCACCGCCGGATCCGCGGCCATGACGGCCTCTGCCTCCTGATCCGACTCGGCGTAGAAGACAACGATGCCGAACGCCGCGTCCTCGCACGGGCCGGCGATCAGCAGCGTGCCCTCCTGCAGCATGCCCTTGAGGCGCCTGAAGTGCTCATCCATGATTGCCTCCTCGCGCTCGGTCATGCTGTCACCAAAGCCCGCACGTCGCGGCCGAATCGTGTAGATGTAAGCCTGTCTCACGGGCGGATCTCCCCCTCCTGACTCTCACGCTGTGCTTGCTCTTCGGGCCAGCGAGTGGACAATCCTGCCGCTTGGGAACAATGCATGTTGATACGTGCCACCCCGGGACACTCCTACGACCGTGCGTCAGCCCTTGCCTATATTGCTCTCATGTTGTGGGGAGCGTATAATTAGTGACATGTTAGCAGGTGCTACTAAACGACCCGCTGACGGTAGTTCTTCCTCTTGGAGGTGCATGTGGTGCCGCTAGCCTCTCCCGTCGGCATCACCGGTCTGGGCTCGGCCCTGCCGGCCAGCGTCCTCACGAATCAGGATCTCGAACAGCGGCTCGACACGTCCGACGAGTGGATCCGGACCCGGACCGGCATCATCCAGCGGCGCATCGCGGCCCAGACGACGGCCACGTCGGACCTCGCCACCGAGGCCGCGCGCAAGGCGCTGGCGGATGCCCACCTCGAGGCGACCGATGTCGATCTGATCATCGTCGCCACAGTCACGCCGGACCACAGCTTTCCCTCGACCGCCTGCATCGTCCAGTCCAACATCGGCGCCACCCGCGCCGTCTGCTTCGACATCGAGGCAGCCTGCACGGGCTTCATTTATGCCCTGTCGATCGCCTCGCACATGATCGCAGCCGGTACATATCGCACAGCGATCGTCATCGGCGCCGAGATCCTCTCCCGCATCACCAACTACGCGGATCGGTCGACCTGCATCCTGTTCGGCGACGGCGCCGGCGCAGCGATCCTGCAGCCGGTCAATGAAGGCGGCATCCTCGGTCTGCACCTCGGCTCGGACGGCACCGGCGGCCACTTGCTCAAGCTGCCCGCCGGCGGCTCGCGCCTGCCGGCATCGGCGGAGACGGTCGCCCAGGGCCTGCACTACCTGCAGATGGCCGGCAGCGAGGTGTTCAAGTTCGCCGTCCGCGCCATGAACGATGTCGCTGAGACCCTGATGGCCGATTGCGGCGTGCGGCCGGAGGATCTGGCCCTGTTGGTCCCCCATCAGGCCAACCTGCGCATCGTCGAGGCCGCCATCAAGCGGTTCGGTATCGCGCCGGAACGCGCCTGGGTGAACATCGACCGCTACGGCAACATGTCGTCCGCCTCGATCCCCGTCGCTCTTGAGGAAGCCTACCGCGCCGGTCGCCTCGATGAAGGCGATCTGGTGATGCTGGTCGGCTTCGGCGGCGGCCTGACCTGGGGCGGCGCGATGATCCGCTGGAACCGAGCCCGCGCTGCGGAAGGAGCCCTGACGAATGTTGCGAACACCAATCTGTGATTTGCTCCAGCTAGAGTACCCTGTCTTTCAGGGCGGCATGGCCCACCTCGCGACAGGTTCGCTCGCCGCGGCCGTCAGCGAGGCCGGCGGGCTCGGCATCATCGGCGCCGGCAACGCTCCGGCGTCATGGGTCAAGGAACAGATCGACTACGTCCGCGCCCGCACCGGGAAGCCGTTCGGCGTCAACGTCATGCTCCAGTCGCCCCATGCCCGGGAAGTCATCGAGCTGCTTGTCAGCGAGCGGGTGCCGGTCGTCACGACCGGCGCCGGCAACCCCGGTCCCTACATGGAGGCCCTGAAGGGAGCGGGCAGCCGCGTCATCCCGGTCGTCTCGGCCGTGGCGCTGGCGCAGCGGCTCGTCCGCAGCGGCGCTGACGCTGTCATTGCCGAGGGCATGGAATCCGGCGGGCACGTCGGTGAGATGACGACAATGGCGCTCGTGCCGCAGGTCGTCGATGCCGTCGACGTGCCGGTCATCGCCGCCGGTGGTATCGCCGACGGACGGGGCGTGGCGGCGGCGTTCTGCCTCGGCGCCCAAGGCGTCCAGCTGGGCACCCGGTTCGTCGTCGCGAAGGAATGCATCGCCCACGAGAGCTACAAGCAGGCCATCATCAAGGCCGGCGACCGCGACACGGTCGTCACCGGTCGCGCCACCGGCCACCCGGTCCGCTGCCTGCGCAACAAGCTCGCCCGCGAGTTCCTGAAGCTCGAGGAGCGCGCCGCCGCTATCGAGGAGTACGAGCAGCTGGGCGTCGGCCGCTACCCGGCAGCAGTCTACAGCGGTGACATCGAGCATGGCACGGTGCTCGCCGGCCAGATTTCCGGTCTGGTCAAGAAGGAAGAGACCGCCGCCGACATCCTTGCCGACCTGATGTCCGGCGCCGAGGCGGTGCTGGCCGCGCTGCCGGGACGGCTGAACGTCACGCCGGGCGCGGCGAAGGGGTGATGCCGGCGGTGAAGATAGCGTTTGTCTTTCCCGGTCAGGGCGCTCAGGCCACCGGCATGGGCAGGGAACTGGCCAGCCAGTCTGCGGCGGCAGCAGCCGTCTTCCGGGCCGCGGACGAGGCCCTTGGGATGGATCTCTCCGGCCTCTGCTGGAACGGCCCGGACGCTGAGCTGCAGCGGACGGAGATCACGCAACCGGCCATCCTGACGGTGTCAGAGGCCTGCCGGGCGGCCTTGCTCGGGCAGTTGCCCGACCTCCGACCAGTGTACGCGGCCGGGCTGTCGCTCGGCGAGTATCCGGCCCTGATCGCCTGCGGCGCGCTGGCGTTCGCGGATGCCGTTCGCCTGGTGCGGCTGCGCGGGCGGTTCATGCAGGAGGCCGTGCCCGAGGGCGTCGGCGCCATGGCGGCGATCCTCGGTCTCGCTGAGGAGGCGGTCCGCAAGGTCTGCGCCGAGGCCTCGGTGAAGGGCGTCGTTGCGCCGGCCAACCTCAACGCTCCG
>JBLNDB010000056.1:0-30334 GCA_050261235.1 Chloroflexota bacterium | reverse complement strand
CGCGCAGGATCAACAGCAGAAACCCGCCGCGAGGCGGGTTTCTGTTTATTCGCCCTCACTGCGCCGACTTCTCTGACATTGCGTGCATCGCCGGAAACCCGCCGTGAGGCGGGTTTCCGCGCTCAGCCATGACTCGGCAGACTCTGGCGAAAACAGGGCCTGAGCCCTGTTTTCGCTACATATTGCCGGGCGTCACCTTGGCCCACCCGGCCGGTCCGGTCCGCACCCGTTTCTTGGTCTAAACTCCCAGTACCGGTGCGACAGGAGGTGATATTACGGAACAAGAAACAGCACTATACGTCTACATAACTAGTGCCGACCGCTGGAGGAATCTGCGCCCAGATACCTTCGGTACAATTGTCCGCGCTTGTCCGCGCTGAGTGAAAGGAGGCCATCATGGCTCGCCGCGCGTCCGCATTGATCATCGCAATCTCTCTGCTCGTCTCAATCGCTGCTCTTGCTGCCCCCGCGCGCGCTGCCACCAACCCGACCGTCACTAACCCGACCGTGAATCTCGTGATCAATGGTAAGCCCATTACTACCGACGTCCCCGCTCAGTTGATCGGTGAGCGGACGATGGTGCCGGCAAGAGCCGTATTCGAGACGCTCGGCGCCAAGGTCGGCTGGATCGACGCCAGCCGCACCGTCACCGTAGATTACCTTGACCATGCCGTGTCCGTCCGCATCGGCGTCAGGACCGCCACGGTCGATGGCCGGAGCGTCCAACTCGATGTCGCGCCGGTGATTGTCGGCGACCGGACGCTGGTGCCGTTGCGGTTCATAGCTGAATCGATCGGCGCCCGCGTCGGCTGGATCCAGACGCCGCGCACCGCCACCGTCGACATCGCGCCGAGCATCACGGCCTTCTCCTGGATGCCCGGCACCGGTCATGGTACCCTGCACATCGCGTCGACCGGCGCGGTCGCGGCAACGGCGCGCCGTGAGACTGATCCCGAGCGCATCGTCATCGACCTTCCCGGTTCGACGCTGGCGACGACCGACGTCAGCGGCGTCAAGCCTGACAGGAGCATCACCCACATCAGCGCCACCGCTGACGACAGCGGCGTCCACGTCACGCTCGGCCTGACCGGCCCGACAGGATTCAGGCTGGTCCAGGGCGACGCCGGTGTCGATGTCGAGATCGGCTACCGCGTGACCGGTGTCACCTATGACGCCACCGGCGAAGACGAGAAAATCCTCATCAAGACTGTCGGGCCGGCGGCCTACCGGCTAACCCGCCTGACCAATCCCGACCGATTGGCGATCGACTTCGACCTGTCGGCGATCAGCGAGCCGCTCGAACTGGACGCCGACGGCAAGTACATCGACTCGGTCAGGGTCGGGCAGTACTCCGCGGATCCGGCGATCGCCCGGGTCGTCATCGACTTCCGCGCTGACGCCGTGCCTGTCGGCATCGTCCGCACGTCGTCGGGTCTCGAGTTGACCGTATCAGAGAAGTACTCGGCGCCGCTCGCCGGCCGGACGATCTACATCGACCCCGGTCACGGCGGCACCGATCCCGGCGCCCTCGGCGTCAGCGGCACGCGCGAGGCCGATGTCAACCTCGATACCGCCAGGCGCCTGCAGGAGCTGCTGCGCAACGCCGGCGCGAACGCGGTCCTCACCCGTGACGGCGACTACTACGTCGAGCTCTACACCCGGCCGGCGCTCGCCAACGCCGACCAAGCCGACATTTACGTCTCATTGCATAGCAACTGGTACACATCAGCCAGCGCCAACGGGACAGAAGTCTACTACTACTTCACAAATCCCGACAGCGCGCGACTGGCGTCGGCCGTCCATGATGCGCTGATCGGCCAGCTCGGCCTGAGGGACAGGGGAGTCCAGACGGAACGCTTCGCCGTCATCCGGGTCGCCCAGATGCCCTCAATCCTGGTCGAGTCGGCGTTCCTGTCGAACGCCAACGAGGACCGCCTGCTCGCCACGCCGGAGTTCCGGCAGCGGGTCGCAGTTGGTGTCTACCAAGGGATTCTCGCGTACTTCGCCGGCGCTGCGGCCCAGTAGGCGACATCTGACTGGATAATAATACCGCTCCAGCACCGCTCTGCGTTGACAACCGTACCATTACTTGCTATGCTTAGTGGGAAAGAAGCTTAGTACTTCGAAATGTTACTTTTGTGGAGGTGACTCGATTGCCCGAGACGCCCGCATTCCCGCAGGACGTCACCGAAATCGACCGCCTAATTCGGCTCGTCTCCGTAATCGTCCGAAAGCGCGGTCGCGACATCCTGGGGAACTTCGACATCACCCCACCGCAGTTCAACGCACTACTGACGCTGTCTGATCACGGCAGCCTGACCATGGGTGAGCTCTGTGATCATCTCTATCTGGCCTGCAGCACCGCCACCGATCTGATTGACCGGATGGAGCGCAACGGCCTGATCGAACGCCAACGTGACCAGAACGACCGCCGGGTGATCCGGCTGAGGATCACCGAACGCGGCCAGGAAATCATCAGCAAGGTCATCGAGGCCCGTCATCAGTATCTGAACGGCATCCTCGAACCCGTCAGCCCGCAGGAGAAAGAACACATCGTCTGCTCACTCAACCAGCTTTACTCGCTCATGACTCAAGATCCGGCGAAGCAGTGACCGGCCAGGATCAGTGAGCAGCCTCATCCGCTGAGGCTGCTTTTTCGTTGGGGAACGCTATCCGTACTCCTGGCACGCCAAGCTCGTGAGGTGAACCCTGTGACCGCTGTCGTTGGCTACCTGCTGGTGTTTCTGGCCCGTGTCACCGATGTCTCGCTGGGCACGATGCGCATGCTGATGCTCGTGCGCGGCCGGCGCGCCTGGGCCGCTCTGCTCGGGCTGTTCGAAGTCTCGGTCTATGTCATGGCCCTGTCCCGCGTCATGAGCAATCTCAGCAATCCGCTGCAGCTGGCCGCTTACGCGGCCGGTTACGCCACCGGCAACTTCGTCGGCAGCCTGATCGAGGAGTGGATGGCCCTTGGCTACCTCAGTGTCCAGGCGATCCCGACCAGCCTCGAGACCGCTGATCGATTGGCGCAAACGCTGCGCCAACGCGGCTTTGGCGTGACGACGGTCGACGGGCAGGGGCGCGAGGGCCCGAAGAAGATCCTCCACATCTCGCTCGCCCGCAAGGCCCTGCCGGGACTGCTGCGGGACATCGACGGCAGCGATCCGGACGCCTTCGTGACCGTGCTCGACACGCGCCACCGGGTCGGCGGCGTGTTTGCGGCCAAGATGGGGAAGTAATAGCGGGAGACCGCAGCCAAGGGGGACTGCATGTGACGCGTTGTGACGGCAGGCAGGCGAACGAACTCAGACCGCTCGTCATCGAGCGGGATTTCCTCAAATATGCGGAAGGGTCGGTGCTCGTTTCGGTCGGCAACACGCGCGTCATCTGCAGCGCCTCGCTCGAGGACCGCGTGCCGCCGTTCCTCAAGGGGACCGGCCGCGGCTGGGTGACCGCGGAATACGCGATGATCCCCCGGTCGACCCAGGAGCGGCACCCGCGCGAGTCGTCGCAAGGCAAGGTCGGCGGCCGGACGCACGAGATTCAGCGGCTGATCGGCCGCGCCCTGCGCTCCGTGGTCGACTTGCCGCTGCTCGGCGAGCGCACGGTCTGGATCGACTGCGATGTCATCCAGGCCGACGGCGGTACCCGCACGGCCTCGATCACCGGCGCCTTCGTGGCGCTTGTTACCGCCCTCGCGCGAGCCCGGCAGAACGGCGTGATCAGCGGCTATCCGGTGCGGGACTATCTCGCGGCCACCAGCGTAGGTATCATCGAGGGCGAGCCCAGACTCGACCTCTGCTATGAAGAGGACTCCAGGGCGGAAGTCGACATGAACGTCGTCATGACCGGCGACGGCAGGTTCGTCGAGGTGCAGGGCACCGCCGAGGGCGAACCGTTCTCGCGCGACGCCATGGACCAGTTGCTCGGACTGGCGGCTGACGGCATCAGGCAACTGATCGCCGCGCAGCGCGCCGCCCTCGGCGAATACGCTGATGATGTAGGTCATCCGCAACCGCCGCCCGCCCGCGTCGTCTTCGCCACTCGTAACCGCGGCAAGGTCAAGGAACTGGCGGACCTGATCGCCGACACCGGCATCGAGTTGCTGTCGCTGGCCGACCTGCCGGGGGCGCCGGAAGTCGTCGAGGATGGCGACACATTCGAGGCCAACGCGGCCAAGAAGGCCGTCGAGATAGCCGTCTGGAGCGGTCTGGTTGCGGTGGCCGACGACTCCGGACTCGAGGTCGACGCCCTGAACGGCGCGCCTGGCGTCCGCTCGGCCCGCTTCGCCGGCGAGCAGGCCAGCGATGCCGAGAACAACGACAAACTGCTGCGGCTGCTGGCCGATGTCCGGCCTGAGGCACGCACTGCCCGGTTCGTGTCAGCGATCGCCGTCGCAACGCCGGACGGCAAGGTCGAGACGGTCCGTGGCACCTGCGAGGGCGTCGTCGGCTTCGAGCCGCGCGGCAGCGGCGGCTTCGGCTACGACCCGCTGTTCATCGTGCCTGAGCACAACCAGACGTTCGCTGAACTCGACCTCGCGACCAAGAACCAGATCAGCCACCGCGGCCGGGCGTTCCGCCTGGCGCGCGGGATCCTGCTTGAGGCAGTCGGGAAGAGGGTCTGACATGATGAGAATCGGCGCCGTCAGTGACACCCACGGCGACGTTTCGGCGGCAGTGGCCGCCGTCCGGCAGATGGGCGACGTGGCGATGGTCCTGCACGCCGGCGACCACTACCGCGACGGTCGCGAACTGGCGCGCCGGGTCAGCGTGCCGGTGCGGATGGTGGTCGGCAACTGTGACCTGCAGGTGCCGGGGCCGGCAGAGCTGGTCATCGAGGCCGAGGGGGCGCGCATCCTGCTCACCCACGGCCACAACTATCGCGTCAAGCACCGGCTCGACACGCTGGCTTACCGCGCGCGCGAACTGGGCGTGAGCGCCGTCGTCTTCGGCCACACGCACACCGCTGAAGACTTCAGCGAGGAGGGCATCCTGTTCGTCAACCCCGGCTGCCTGTCGTTCACGCGCAGCCGCGACGGACGGCGGACATTCGCCGTGATCGAAATCGCCGGCGGCAAGTGTCGCGCAGCGATCAGCGAGCTTGCGTGATCGGTCTCTGAATATGCCATTGCAGTCGCGCGCGGCTGCGTGCATACAATAATGGCAAGCAGGCCGTGCCATTGACTTTGCCTTGCGCGCAGGTTATGCTATAATGACTTCGCACAGACAACGGGGCGTAGCGCAGCTTGGTTTAGCGCGCCTGCCTTGGGAGCAGGAGGCCGGAGGTTCAAATCCTCTCGCCCCGACCATGACAATAGACGCGGGTGTAGCTCAATGGTAGAGCGCGAGCCTTCCAAGCTTGACACGTGGGTTCGATTCCCATCACCCGCTCACGCAGCCGGCGGCCGGGCGACGACCCGGCCGTCTGCGTTGGCGACGCGGTTGCCGTTTGAGTGGCCGGACGCTTGGTGGTATAATAATCTCACGCGCCCGTAGCTCAGGGGATAGAGCAGCGGACTTCTAATCCGCTGGCCGCAGGTTCGATTCCTGCCGGGCGCGCACTGCTCTGCCTGCGCGGCAGGCGAAAACGTCCACTTGACCGACCACCACAGCCATGCTATGATTTAATGTGCCTTGAATTCAGCACTGCTGCGGATTCATGGCGCCAACTGCACACGGTGGATGTAGCTCAGCTGGTTAGAGCGCCAGGTTGTGGCCCTGGAGGCCGTGGGTTCGAGCCCCATCATTCACCCACCCAGGCGAGCCGGGCAGTAGCCCGGCTCCGTCGTCTTCTTGACCGGTTTTGTCCGCACATGCTATCATGATAGCTGCGTTCGGAACAGCGCGTTCACATCTGCGCCCGTAGCTCAGCCCGGATAGAGCACTTGACTTCGGATCAAGGGGTCGCAGGTTCGAATCCTGCCGGGCGCGCATGATCGATTGGGGCGTCGCCAAGCGGTAAGGCAGCGGCCTTTGGAGCCGCTATTCGTTGGTTCGAATCCAGCCGCCCCAGCACGATTTGCATCAGGGCCATTAGCTCAGCGGCTAGAGCACCCGCCTTTTAAGCGGGGTGTGGATGGTTCGACCCCATCATGGCCCACAAGCGACCCCAGCCCGCGCTGGGGTTTTGTCTTGTTTTCGCCGCGCGTGGCAGAACATGCTTGCTCGCTGCACGACGATTCATGGCGCCGCCTTGCTCATACTAAAAGAGCAGCGTGAGTCGCATTTTGTGGCCATGAGAGGAGCGGCAATTATGAACAAGATCAAGGACAGGTTCATCGTCGGCGCGGTCGCCGGTCTTGGCGGCAACATCGCCAAGGACCTGGTCGAGTACGGGCTCGGGCGCGCCGGCGTGCTCAAGGTCAACTCCACTCGCCGCGCGGCCGGGATGATGTTCAGGACGCGGCACCCCCGCAGTCTGCGGGCGCGGATCGGCGGACATCTCGCCGATACGGCAGTCAGCTCGATGCTTGGCATCGCGACGACCTACGCCCTGTCGCTGACCGGCGGTGATCACGCCCTGGCCAAGGGAGCCATCATGGGGGGCATGATGTGGGCCGGGCTGAACGGCGGGCTGGCGACGCTCGGCGTCACCCGCGTCAGGAACACGGCGCCAACGTCAGCGCTCGGGAACCTGGCTTCGCAGGTCACCTACGGCGTCGTGACGGCGGCGATCGCATCGCGCATCGGCGATCCGGGTCTGTTCAACGGCAAGACGCCACTGCTGGCGAGTGAGTTGCCCGTGTGAGCGAGACGTGATCAGGGCCGGCCTGGAATCCAGGCCGGCCCCGGTGCAATGAATCAGCCATGCCATTGCGGCATCGTCGCTCATGGGTTACAATTGACGCGGGACTTACTGAGCGCCCAAAACCCATTCTACCTGCGAGGGTGGCGGAACTGGCAGACGCGCAAGACTTAGGATCTTGTGCCGCAAGGCGTAGGGGTTCAAGTCCCCTCCTTCGCACACATGCACACAGCGACAGCGCCCTCCGGTTCGGAAGGCGCTGTCGCGCTAGCAGTGACGGTTGAATTCCTCTATAGTCGTCCTGAGCTGCTCGTTCAGGATGCGATGCCACAACCGGACCGGTATCTCACCACGCCCGAGGGAAACCTTCGTGATCACTCGGCATCGATCAACCCCGGCAGATCATCCGCTTCGGTCGCCAGCGCTCTCAGGACAATCGGCAGGTGCTGTCGCCGATTTGGCGCGTGGTAGTACATGTCGAAGTTCTGAAGGTACTCCTCTGCGTACACGGCAAGGTCATCAGCAAGTCGCCGTTTCAATTCCGCCGGCGAGGGAGCATTGGCGACCAACCCGACCTGCTCCAGTCCTCCCGTGAATGAGCCATCTGGCTCCTGTTCGCAGGTCATCTTCAGCCTTACGAAGTCCAGAGCAATCTGCAAATGCTCGGCGGAAATGGCGAACACCACGTCGCGATGGCGCTTCAGGGACCGCGGGCCTCTGCGGATGACATCGTCGATGAACTGGCGGAGGTTGCTCCGGACATCGGTTACGGACAGGGCCATGTTGGCTGCCAACGGCATCACCCCCACCTCCGCCTGGATCATACACTATGTACGTTGTGTACACAACATACGCAACAGGTGAGAAGCTCACCAATCGGTGTTTCCACCGGTAGCCCCGCATTCTGCCAGCACCCCCGCCACTTTCCAGCCGCAGCATGCGTCACGGACAGCAATCTGCCCCGTTATACGAGCAGAGCCGCAGAACCGCCGGGGGAGGAACAGGAGATGCACAGGCGTATCGCTGCACTGATCATGGTTGTCATTCTCGTTGCGTCCGTCGTCTCAGCCTCGGGGTGCGCGATCCTGCGACGCCCGACCGCTGATCCACCGATCAGCCGCACGCCGCCGGTCGCGTCGAACCCCGACCCCGCCACAGCGCCGAATCCGGTGCCAGGTGCCGACCCGCAACCGAGTCCAACTGCGCCAGCAACACCGCCCACACCGCCGGCGCCGCCGCAACCGTCACCGCCGCCACCGCTGCCGGTCACGAATGACAGCGGACGGATCATCCGCACCGGCAAGATCCCCGTCGTTAGTGGCATCGGCGCCGGCACCAAGCGAGTCGCGCTGACGTTCGATGCCGGCTGGATCTACGAGACCGCACCGGGCCTGCTCAAGGTCCTCGCCGACTACCAAGTCAAGTCGACGTTCTTCCTCAGGGCCGCCTGGGTCAAGGATCATCCGGACCTCGCCAAGGCGATCGTCGCTCAGGGCCATGACGTCCAGAGCCACTCGTTCGCCCACCCCGACTTCACCAAGATGACCGATGAACAGATCCGCGCCGACTTAAGCCAGGCTCAGGCTGCCTTCCGCGACGTCCTCGGGATCACGCCGACCCTGTTCCGGCCGCCATACGGCGCCTACAACAAGCACACCCTGGAGATGCTCGCCGAATTCGGCTACAAGGGCGCGATCATGTGGGCCGTCGACACGATCGACTGGAAGGAACCCGGCGTCGACGCCATCGTCAAAAAGGCAGCGGGTGCCGACGACGGCAGCATCGTACTCATGCATGTCGGCTCACAGCAGACAATCGACGCTCTGCCGCAGATCATCACCGCCCTGCGCGCGAAAGGCTTCACGCTCGTGACCGTGCTCGAGTTGCTCGGCGACCGCCTCGGTGGCGCGCCGGCGGCCCACTAGGACTGCATGACATTATCGGAGGAGGAACCTCAAGATGACGCGCCGTCACATGAGAGTCGTGACACTGGTGCTGGCTGTGGCTTTTCTGGGCGCATTTATGGCCGGCTGCGCCTTGCGGCCGCAGCTCAGCCAGCAGCCGCCGGTGACCCAGCAACCGCCGGCGACGCAGCAGCCGCCGACGACTCAGAACCCGCCCACCGAGCCGTCTGCGACTGAGTCCAGACAGGCCGTGCTCGACAAGGCGAACCTCGCCGTCAAGTACCTGCGTGATAAGGACATGAAGTCCCTCGCCGATCTCGTCCACCCCGACAAGGGCGTCCGCTTCTCCCCATATGGGTACATCCACGGCGACGACAAGGGCGACCTCGTCTTCACCGCCAACCAACTCAGCGGTCTCTACGCCGACCCGACCGTCTACCGTTGGGGATCCTATGACGGCAGCGGCGATCCGATCGATCTGACCTTCGAGCGCTACTTCGTCAGATTCGTCTATGACCGCGACTTTGCCACCGCCCCGAAGATAGGTTACGACGAGGTCATCGGCAAGGGCAACACGCTCATCAACATCGATCAGGTCTACCCCGATGCCGTGTTCGTCGAGTACCACTTCCCGGGCACCGATCCGCAGTACGGCGGCATGGACTGGCGCAGCCTGCGCTTGATCTTCGAGAACAAGGGCGGCGTCTGGTACCTGGTCGGCATCGTGCACGACGAGTGGACCATCTAGGGGCCGGCGCAGAAGTGCAGACGGCGTCTCCCGCAGTTGGGAGACGCCGTTTCTGATGTCTGCTCCATCTGCCCCTCAACTCGCAATCGTCGTCTGCCCGGTCTTGATCTGCTGCAGCAGATCGACTGCGACCAGACCTGCGAACGGCGCGACCAGCACCTGGGTGATCAATGACGACAGGGCCGGCAGCGAGCCGACAACGGCGGTGATGATCGACTGGCCGATGCCGATCGCGATCAGCGGCAGGCAGACCAAGACAAGATTCCTGGTCACCAGCTCGTACGATGTCGCGAGCGCCGGCTGGACCTCGGCGCCGTCCCGGACGATGACCATCTCCCAGAACACCGTCAGCAGCGCCACGGCGCCGGCGGCGAGCAGCGCCAGGAGCGTGCCGAGCCCGGGCAGCAACAGGGCCAGCAGGCCGCCGATGATGCCGACGCCGAGGAGCAGGCCGACCCGCAGCAGCTTCGCCATGAGAACGCGATTGCCGTATTTCTTGCAGGCCTCGCCGAACAGCGCCGGCGTCAGCGCGGCGCCTTCCGCGGCGAGGAGCAGCCCCCGCACCTGGCCGGCCGAGAAGTACGCAGCGACCAACTGGACGACTAGCTGAACAATGATACCCGATACCGATGCGATGCCGATGGTCGCCAGGGAGAAACCGGAGCCGCGCAACATCGCCCGCAACATGAACCCGCCGAGCACGCTCTGGAACACCAGACCGACGATCCAGCAGAGGGCCGGGAACACGAACAACTGCGGGAATCGCTTCAGCGTCTCGAACGATCTCTTGAAGAGTGCGATGACAGCCTCCATGGATTTCCCTCCTTTCACCAAGAGTCGGGAAACCGCATCTGCCGCACAGGAATGTCTATGCGGCGAAAACATGGGGTATCACGAAGATGGAAGGGATTTCAATGACCGCCTGCCAATCACCTTCCAATCGGGCGAAAAGTCTTGGCGCAGAAGAGCTTGTTGTTGCCCCTCCGCGCTTGTGATATAATCTAAAGGTCATTCAGGGTGGGGCACTCTGTCTGGCGCAGGGACATATACTTCATCGGGAGCAGGTGGCACATTGGCTAAGGTTGATCTGGAGAAGCTAGACAAGAATCAAATCCGTCTGACCATCGAAGTCGATGCTGCAGCTGTGGACGCTGCTATGGAAAAATCGTTCCAACAGGTCGCGCGGCGGGTGAACATCCCCGGCTTCCGTCGTGGCAAGGCGCCCCGCGCCACTGTTGAGCGCTATGTCGGCAAGGGCGCCATCATGGAAGGCGCGCTGGACGCACTGCTCACCCCGTCCTACCGCGAAGCGCTTGATCAGCAGGATATCGACCCGATCGCTCAGCCCGACATCGACATCGTCGAGTTCGAGGCCGGCAAGCCGCTCCGCTATACGGCAGTCGTCACCGTCAAGCCTGAGGTCGAACTCGGCCAGTACACCGGCCTCGGTGTCGCACGCGAGGTCCGCGAAGTGACCGATGAGGACGTGAACAAGCAGATCGACGCTCTCCGCGAGCGTTCCGCCCAGCTCGTCCCGGCAGCCGAAGGGACGGAACTGGCCAAGGGCCAGTTCGCGGTCGTCGACTTCGAAGGGTTCATCGACGATGTCGCCTTCCCCGGCGGCAAGGGTGAGAACTACACGCTGGAGATCGGCTCCGGCACCTTTATCCCCGGCTTCGAGGATCAGCTGGTGGGGGCTAAGGCCGGTGAGTCGCGCGACGTCCACGTCACCTTCCCGGAGGACTATCGCGCCAAGGACCTGGCCGGCAAGGCCGCCCGCTTCGCCGTCACCGTCAAGGAAATCAAGGTGAAGGAGCTCCCGGCGCTCGACGACGAGTTCGCCAAGGGACTCGGCAGCTTCCAGACCGTGGAGGAATTGCGCCAGACCGTACGGAATAACCTTGTTCACATCGCCGAGGACGAAGCCCGGGCGAAGCAGACGGCAGAGGCAGTGGGCAAGGTCGTCGATGCGTCGCAGGTCGAGATCCCCGACATCATGATCGAGGCCCGGATCGACGCCATGCTCGATGACATCGCCCACCGCATGGAAGCGCAGGGTCTCAAGATGGAGCAGTACCTGCAGACGACCAACAAGACGATGGACGACCTGCGCGGCGAGTTCCGCGAGCAGGCGACCAAGGCCGTAAAGCGCGACCTCGTCCTTGAGGCCGTCGCCAAGAAGGAGAATCTCAAGGCCGAGGACATCGATGTCGACCAGGAGATCGCCCGCATGGCCGAGGCGTACAACCAGCAGCCCGCCGACATTCGCAAGATCCTCACCGAGCAGGGCAACATCGGCGCGCTGAAGGATTCGATCCGCATCCAGAAGGCCATTGACTTCATCGTCGAGCACGTCTAGGCCGGCCTCGCGATATAGAATGAGCATTCATCACCCGGAGGAGGCGTAAGCGTTGAGCTATCTCGTGCCAATGGTGGTTGAGCAGACGGGCCGCGGCGAGCGGGCCTACGACATCTACTCCCGGCTGCTGAAGGAGCGCATCATCTTCCTTGGGACAGCCATCGACGACTCGGTCGCCAACCTGATCGTAGCTCAGTTGCTGTTCCTCGACAGCGAGGATCCTGACAAGGAAATCCGCCTCTACGTCAACTCGCCCGGCGGGCAGGTCTCATCCGGGCTCGCCATCTACGACACGATGCAGCTGACCAAGGCGCCCGTCGCCACTGTCTGCGTCGGCATGGCCGCCAGCATGGCGGCCGTGATCCTCGCCGGCGGCCGCAAGGGTCATCGCTATGCGCTGCCGAACTCGCGGATCATGATTCACCAGCCGATCGGCGGCGTCCAGGGCCAGGCTGTCGATATCGAGATCGAGGCCAAGGAGATTCTCCGCTTGCGTCAGACTATCAACGAGCTGCTCGCCCGGCACACCGGCCAGCCGCTCGACCGCATCCAGCGCGACACCGACCGCAACTTCTGGATGTCCCCAACGGAAGCCAAGGAGTACGGACTGGTCGACGAAGTCTACCTTCCGAAATGAGCCCGACCCTAGAATGACTGAGAGAGGGGTGAGGCCTTGTTCAAGGACGAGAAGGGGCAGCTGAAATGCTCGTTCTGCGGGAAGGCCCAGGAGCAGGTCAAGCGCCTGGTGGCAGGCCCCGGCGTGTACATCTGCGATGAGTGCATCGAGCTCTGCAACGAGATCATCGAGGACGAGTTCAACGAAGAGACGGACATCGAACTGAAGGACATTCCCAAGCCCAAGGAGATCAAGGCGCAGCTCGACCAGTACGTCATCGGGCAGGAGCGCGCCAAGCGGATCCTCTCAGTCGCTGTCTACAACCACTACAAGCGCATCAACCTTGGCGGCAAGATCGACGACGTCGAGTTGCAGAAGAGCAACATCCTCATGCTCGGGCCGACCGGCGTCGGCAAGACCTACCTCGCCCAGACGCTGGCGAAGATCCTCAATGTGCCGTTCGCCATCTCCGACGCGACCTCGCTCACCGAGGCCGGCTACGTCGGTGAAGATGTCGAGAACATACTCCTCAAGCTGATCCAGGCGGCCGACTATGACATCGAGAAGGCCGAGAAAGGCATCGTCTACATCGACGAGATCGACAAGATCGCTCGCAAGTCCGAGAACCCGTCGATCACCCGCGATGTCTCCGGCGAAGGCGTCCAGCAGGCGCTGCTCAAGATCCTCGAAGGCACCGTCGCCAGCGTTCCACCGCAGGGCGGCCGCAAGCACCCGCATCAGGAGTTCATCCAGATCGATACGACGAACATCCTGTTCATCTGCGGCGGCGCGTTCGAGACGATCGACAAGGTCATCCTCAGCCGCATCGGCAAGAAGCAGTACGGCTTCGGCGCCGAACTCAAGAGCAAGAAGGAAAAGGACAACATCGGCGAGACGCTGGCCCAGATCCTGCCTGAGGATCTGCTCAAGTTCGGCCTCATCCCCGAGTTCGTCGGCCGCTTGCCGGTCATCGCCACCCTCGACGCCCTCGATGAGGAAGCGCTGCTGAAGATCCTGACCGAGCCGAAGAACGCGCTCAGCAAGCAGTACCAGAAGCTGTTCCAACTCGACAACATCGACCTCGAGTTCAAGGAAGACGCGCTGCGCCAGATCGCCCAGGAGGCGATGAAGCGCAAGACGGGCGCCCGCGGCCTGCGTGCGATCGTCGAGGACATCATGCTCGGCATCATGTATGAAGTGCCGTCGCGCGGCGATGTGACCAAGTGCATCGTCACCAAGGACACGGTGCTGAATCACGAGGAGCCGATCCTCGTCACCGCCGACCGCAAGACGCGCAGCAAGAAGGAAGAGACGGCATAAGCGGATCAAGACACCCTCGTTCAGTGAACGAGGGTGTTTTTCATATGCGCGGCGTCAGCCGGCAGGGAAATGCGACCAGTGGCCGGAATCCGTCCCCGGGACCCGCACCAGCCGGGTCCGCTGAGGGGGACTGCGATGCGCACGGTTCACTATGACATCGATTTGACGATTCTGCCACAGCGTGTTCCAGCGGTGTTCGTGCTCTGGGGAGGCGGCATCAGGGCAACCGCCCGCGTCGATCTGGAACTGGACCCTGACAACGCGCCGGCCTTCGCCATCTACAGGCTGCTTCAGCTCTCGCGCCTGTCAGTCGCGCCGGCCGGTTCGCCGGTAGACCCAGTCGACATACCATACGCGACTTCAGTCGAGACCTCCGCGGACATAGCGACATATCAGGTGCGGCTGATCCGCCCGGACTGGGACGCGATCAGACGTGTGGCGCCCGGCCGCTCGCTGTCCCTGTGCTTCGAGTACGAAGGCCCGATCTGCGGCGCCCGCGAGGCAATGCCGTACGTTCACGACCATGTCAGCGAGAAGTACACGCTCCTCCGCGAGGAAGTGATCTGGTTCCCGATTCTCTACCGCGGCGACCTGGCCGCGTCCTGGCGGGGCAAGAGCGCCGACGCGCCCACCTATGCCATTCGCGTCACCTGCCCTGACACACTCACTGCCGTCACCGGCGGGACGCTGGCCAGTGCCGAGCCCGTGCCGGCTCCGGCTGGGTCCGACCTGCCTGCGGCCAGTTGGCGGCGCTACGACTGGCACGCCGACGTCTCCTCGTTCATGGGCATCAGTTGCGGTGACTACCACCGGCACGATTCCGCCGACGGACGTGTGAGTCTCTATTGCTTCCCCGAAGATGACGGGACTGCGGCAGCCGCGATGGCAGTCGTCGAGCGGACGATGGCGCTCTGCCGTCGCTGGCTGGGGCCCCTCGCTCAGGGTCGCCTCGTCGTGGCTGAGGTCCCTGCCGGCTGGGGGTCGCAGGCAAGCCCGCTGCTGATTCTCCAGACCGCGGACAGCCTCGCAGCGGCGACCAGCCCGGAAGGCCAAAAGCGCCTGTACTCGCAACTTGGGCATGAGGTCGCGCACCTCTGGAGCGTCGTCAGCCTTGAGGCGCAGAGCACGCGCTGGCTTGATGAAGGCATGACCCACTTCATGGAGGCGTTGCTGCTGGAGGACGCGTTTGGCCCCGCCGCCTACCGTGA
Source organism: Chloroflexota bacterium (assembly GCA_050261235.1). Classification (GTDB taxonomy): domain Bacteria; phylum Bacillota; class Sulfobacillia; order JBFLWA01; family JBLNDB01; genus JBLNDB01. Next base: position 15,432 of record JBLNDB010000056.1, on the reverse strand, counting down.
GCGCATGGCGGCATACCGACAGCGGTTCATGCGGGGGTATGAACACGTGGCGGCAGTGCCGCTGTCGGAATGCGGTGCGCACCTGTTCCAGGACGCCATCGCTCGGGGGAAGGGGCCCTGGGTGCTCGCAGTCTTGCGCGAGCTGATCGGTGATGAGCGGCTCGCGGAACTCATGAGGGAGTTCACGCAGGCACACTTGGCCGGTGGCGCGATACTCGCCGATTTCGTCAGCGCTGCGCGCTCTGTCACAGGGCGCGACCTGACGCGGTTCTTTGGCGACTGGTTTGACGGTACGGCCAGCAGTGAGATGCTGGCCTCTGACATGACGGTCAGCGAGATGGCGGAACGGTATCGCGACTGAAGCCGTCTGCGGGGGGAAACCGCTGGGCGGCGACCGACGTATCAACGGGCGGACTCCAAGCGCCACCTGCGAATCTGCACGATTGCCTGCGTGACCGTGAGAGCCGTCGCGAGTTTGGCGACGGCGCGCTCAGCGCCGCCGAGCTATCGTTCCTGCTCTGGGCGACACAGGGCGTCAAGCGGGTCATCGGCAATGGCATCGTGACGCTCAGGCCCGTTCCTTCGGCGGGCGCCAGACACCCGTTCGAGACGTACCTCGTCATCAACCGGGTCGACGGCGTCCGGCCAGGGCTCTATCGCTACCTTCCCATTTCGCATCAGCTGCAGGAACTCCCGACGCCAGCGGCGATTGGCGATCAGATGCGCACCGTCTCCGCTGGCGAGGAATGGCCTGCCGCCGCTGCCGCCGTGTTTCTCTGGAGCTGCGTGGCCGAGCGGGGCGAGTGGGCCTACGGCGCTACCGCCCACAAGATGATGCTGCTCGACGCCGGGCACATCGCGCAGAATCTCTACCTTGCCTGTGAGGCCATCGGCTGCGGCACCTGCGCCTATGCCGGCTACAGCCACAATGCGAATCAGGATGGAGGGCCACTGTGCAGTATCGCACGCTTGACAAGCTTGGCCTGCGCCTGTCGACACTCGGCTTCGGCACGATGCGGCTACCCCTCGCCGCACCCAACGCCGACGCTCACGGAAACGTCATCGAGCAGCCGGCAATCGATGAGACAGCGGCCGTATCGCTGATCCGTGAGGCCATCGACCGCGGCGTCAACTACGTCGACACAGCCCACAACTATCACCTCGAGCGCAGCGAACTCGTGGTCGCAAAGGCGCTCCGCGACGGGTACCGGCAGCGGACGCAGCTCGCCACCAAGCTGCCGGTCTGGCTGGTGCGCGAGAAGTCCGACTTCGACCGGTTGCTCGACACACAGCTTGCGAAGCTCGAGACTGACCACATTGACTTCTACCTGATGCACGCTCTCAATGGGGCAGCGTGGGACAGGGTCAAGGCGCTGGGCGCGCGCGAGTTCCTTGACCGCGCGGTCAGCGATGGGCGAATCCGTTTCCCGTCGTTCTCCTTCCACGACGACTTCCCGGTGTTCAAGGGCATCCTTGGCGACTACGACTGGTCGATGTGCCAGATCCAGCTGAATTACATGGACGAGAACGCCCAGGCCGGCGTTGCCGGGCTGCGCCTCGCCGGCGAGCGGGGGATACCGGTCGTGATAATGGAGCCGCTGCTGGGCGGCAAGCTCGCCAAGACACCGCCGCCGGACGTGGCAGCGGTCTGGAACCGGGCTGAGGTCAAGCGGTCGCCCGCCGAGTGGGCGTTCCGCTGGGTCAGCAACTTCCCCGAGGTCGCGGTTGTCCTGAGCGGCATGAACAGCCGTGAGCAGCTGCTGGAGAACCTGTGCATCTTCGACTCGGCCAGCCCAGGTTCGCTGACGCCGGGCGAACTGTCCCTGATCGGTGAAGCGCGCGACCTGTTCCGGCAGCGGACGGCGGTCGCGTGCACCGGCTGCCGGTATTGCATGCCGTGTCCGCAGCGCGTCAACATCCCGCTGGTGTTCGAGCTGTACAACGAGCAGTCGATCTACGGGACCACGGACGGGGCGTTCTTCACCTACGACAGTCTGATCCATGCCGGCGGCGACCCGAGCAAATGCGCCGCCTGCGGCCAGTGCGAAGCCGCCTGTCCGCAGAAGCTGGACATCATTGCGAAGCTGAAGGAAGCTCACACTGCGCTGACTGAGCACAGGGATTCGGCTGGTAACAGGTAACGGCGATACTAATCAGGGGCATTGGCACGCTCGACTTCCTGCACGTACCTCTCCAAGTCGCCATATTCCGCAGTTGTCACGCTGTGCAACCATGACGATCCAGACCTGACATAGAGGTCGACTCTGCTATCCTCGCCGGGCAATATAGGGCGATTTCATCCAGAAGCAGTTCCCGGCCAGCGAGTCCGCTGGGAACCTGGAACTTATCTCGAGCGAACAGAATGTCAACCCACTGAGCGGCGATCGTCTTGCTGGCATTGGGGTCCAGGTAGGCGGTACCATGGATCAGAGTGTCTACTTCTGCGGGCAATTGCTCGAGTCTCCGAATCCTTTGCCAGTCAGTGCTCCAGACACCCAGCGTCAGGAGCGATGCCAGTCGTGGCCAGACAATCTCGGCCCTGAATGCCGGCGACTCGGCGGGAGCGGGGTCATCAGTTGCGAAGTCGCGGGTAATCACTCTGGTGGGCACCTTGCTGAAATCCAGCGAGTACTTTGATTCGTCCCCGACGGGCCCTTCGCGTGGTGGCTGCTGGGCGGGTGCTCTGGTGCATCCGAGGGCAACTGCCAGCACTGCCGCAGCCAATAGGCCAACGACGATACGCCGTCCTACCATGCTTTCGCCTCCATATTCACTGGCCGGCTTCAGCCGCCGCCACCTCCGCGCGGGCGGCCTCATTCCCCTGCCACAGTTCCCGCATTTCCTCGCACCGTTCGAGCAGTTCGGCGAGCGTGCCCCGATCGGCGACCCGACCGTCCCGCATGACGATGATCTGGTCGGCGCGTCGCAGCGCGGCATGCCGGTGCGAGACCGCGAGGCAGGTGCAGTCTCCCCGGGCGAACACGCGCTCCCAGAGTCTCTGCTCGGTCTCGACATCGAGGGCGCTCGACAGGTCATCGAACACCAACAGGTCGGGCTGACGCGCGAACATGCGGGCCGCCGCGACCCGCTGGACCTGCCCGCCCGAGAGGCGGACGCCGCGCGGCCCGAGCAGCGTCTCCAGGCCAGCGGACATCCCGGCCAGATCATCTTCGAGCACTGCCAGGTGCATCGCCTGCTCCAGGTCGACGGACTCGGCCGGCAGTCCCATCAGTATGTTCTCACCGAGCGAGTCGCTGAACAGGGTCGGAATCTGGGGCGTGTAGGCGCAACGCGGCGGGATCATGAACGTCGCCGGATCGGTCACGACGGCGCCGTTCCAGGTGACTGTGCCGGACTGCGCCGGCAACAGCCCGAGCAGTGCCCGCAGCAGCGTGGTCTTGCCCGCGCCGACGCGCCCGGTGATGACCGTGACGGTGCCGCGGTCGATTGCCAGATCGACATCGGTGATGCCGCGGCCGCTGTCGGGGTAGACCGACGTCAGTCCCCTGGCCTCGAGCCGGATCAACGATCCGCGCGCGACGCCAGTGGCCTGCCCGTCCGCCAGTTCCTGTTCGAGCGTCGCCGGCACGGCACCGAGATGGAGCCGCGCCGGCGCGCTCAGTTCGCCACGGTCCCTGCGGCCCAGCAAGGCCACCATCCGCTCGATCGACACGCCAGCCTGGCGGTAGTGGGCGATCAGGTCGCCCCAGAAGACGCCGAAATCGGTGACAAAGCGCAGGTAGGAAACGAACAGCGCGAAATCGCCGACGCTGAACGCGCCGGCCTGCATCGACCGCGCGGCCAGGAGCAGGATGAGGCCGGTGCCGATGCTGGCGCTGTTCAGGGCCACGGCGTCGAAGCCTTCGATCAAGACACGATCATTGACCATCGCTCGCTTGCGCTCGTCGTTGAAGCCGCGGAAACGTGCGATGACCCGTTCTTCAGCGCCGCTGACCTTGATCGCCAGCGCGCCGGCGAACATCTCGCTGACCGCGTCGGTGACCCGCCCCGTCGCCTCGCGCGCCGCCCGGCGGTAGGTCTCGAGGCGATCGCCGAGCGACTGGCCGATGGCGACGATTCCCGCCAGCGGCAGGAAGACGAGCAGCGCCAGCCGGGCATCGATCCGGAACAGGACCACCAGAGCGACGATGGCGAAGCTGGCAGTGCCGATCAGGTCGACGGTGAAGCTGATCACGTCCTCGACCTTCTCGGCGTCCTCGCGGAAGCGGCTCAGGACATCGCCGTGCGGCTCGCTCAGCGCCTGCGCGCCAGGCTGCTCGAGGATGCCCTGCAGAAGATTGTGACGCAGGAGGGCGCTCATCGTGAAGCGATGCAGCGAGTCGACCAGTGCGCCGCAGTAGATGGCCACGACGTGGAGCGCCGTCACCGCCATGATCGCTGCCGAGGCCCAGCCAGCCGCGTTGGCACCGCTCTCCAGACGGTCGAAGTAGGCCTTGATGACAAGGCCCGGGAGCAGCGGCATCATGTGGATGACCGTCCAGGCGATGCCGTTCATGAGGTACAGCCCCAGACGGTAGGCCATCAGGCGGAAGATGTGGGTGCGCGCTGTCATACCAGCACCTCCGTAAGGCCGGTACGCAGCAGCCGGCTGAAGCGCGAATCGGGATCCATGGCCAGCCGCAGGCGCTCGCCGTGCTCGGCGATGTCGCCGTCATCGAGGATGAGGATCTCATCGGCGCGCTGGACCGTGGCCAGATGGTGGGCGATGATGATCGCCGTGCGGCCGGCGAGGAGTCGCGCCACGGCTCGCTCGATCAGGGTTTCGGTGGCCGGATCGACGCGTGATGAGGCCTCGTCCAGGATGACCAGACCGGGGTCGGCCAAAAAGACACGGGCGAATGCCAGCAGTTGCGCCTGGCCGGCCGAGAGGCCGTGCCCGCCCTGGAGTTCCGTGTCGAGACCGCGCTCGAGCCCGGCCAGCCAATCGCCAAGGCCGACATCATGGAGCGCGGCAATGATCTTCTCATCGCCGATGCTTGGGTCGAACAGACTCAGGTTGTCGCGCAGGCTGGCCCGGAACAGCTGGACGTCCTGCGTCACCACCGCGACGCGGCGCCGCAGGTCGGCCTCTGCCGCCTCGCGCAGCGGCACGCCGCCGAGCAGGATGTCGCCGCTCTGCGGGTCATACAGGCGGAGCAGCAGCCTCGTCAGCGAGCTCTTGCCGCTGCCGGTCCGGCCGAGCAGGCCAAGCGTCCGGCCGGGCTCAAGCTTGAAACTGAGGTCGCGGAAGATGCTCTCATCGTCCTCATAGTGGAAGCTGACAGCGCGGAACTCCACCGCGAGCGGGCCGTCAGGCAGTCGCTTGCCGCGTCCGGGCGCGAGCGCGGACTCGAGCGCGAACAGCCCGCTGATGCGGACGATGGCCGCGCTGGCCTTCTGCAGGTCCTGCAACTGAGTCCTGATGCGCATAATCGGCTGACCGACCAGCTCGATGTAGCTGAAAATCAGATAGATGCCGCCGATGCTGGCCATGCCGCGGCTCCAGAGGTAGGCGCCGATGACGAACGCCATCGCATCGGCACCGTTGAACGCGACCAGCGATCCCGCCCAGCCGGTGACGTGGGTCACGTAGGCCATCCGCTGCTTGCGGAACCACGGGCCGAGTTGCTGCTGGAAGCGAACCAAGGTGTGGCCGGCGGCGCCGTTGGCTTTGATGTCCTCGCGACCGGACAGCCGCTCGCCGAGGAAGCCGAAGAACTCCGCCGTCAGCTGCCTGACGCCGACGTGATAGGGGACGGCGATGTTCCGCAGGGCGAGCAGGAGCGCCAGGGCGAGCAGCGTGAACACTGCCGTCGCCCCGCCGGCGCGCCAGTCCTCGCGGAGGAGCATCACCAACACGCCGCTGACGAGCACCAGACTGCCGAACAGATCGACGACCAGCCGCGAGAAGAAATTGGCCAACTGGTTGACGTCGCCGTCGATGCGTTCGACCAGTTCGCCGGGGGCGTGGGTCTTGTGGAACGTCATGTCGAGACGCAGGCAGTGCATGGCCAGGTCGGCCCGCAGACCGTTCGTCGCCGTCCAGCCGATGGTCTCGCTGACATAGCGGGAGAGGACCGCCAGCCCCTGCTGGATGACGGCCAGAACGATGAACAGCGCCGCCAGGCCCGGCAGCGGCCGCGCCTCGCCGGCCATCGCCAGATCGATGAAGCGGCGCAGGATCTGCGGACTGTAGACTTGCAGGCCGATGCCGGTCATGACGAGCACGACCAGGCCGGCCACGGCTGATCGCTGCGCCGCAAGATAGCGCTTGAGCAGTCTGAGATAGGCACGCAAGGGGATCTTCATGGGCGCCTCCGGGGTTACGGACCATTCCGAGATATGGAAAAGCCGCGGGTTGATCCCGCGGCTTTGCTCACCCGTCACCAGTGCGCAGACGCGCCCCGCGCCGTGACGTCCACCGGGACGCCTGGCCGGACAGGCATGACAAGAGCCACGGGTCGAGGCCGCCCGTGGCTGTGCATGCGGTCACATCGATCACTGCCAGGTTGCGACCTGACAGTAAAGGACTCCGCCTACTGCAGGGCCACGGTGGCGAGGGACACGGAAGGCAGAACGACATGTGTGAGGCCGGTCGTGATGGTCAACTTCGCCACCTCCTTTCGTAGTCTGGAACCCACAGCCATTGTAGGTGAGTTTCCTCTATCTGTCAACCCCCTGACTGAGAATGGGCCGCGGCGGCAGGGCCGTGATGGCCTGGCGACGAAACTGCACAAGCTAGTCTTTGGTCCACGCCCGCACGAGCCTGAGGCTGGCGAGCTGACAGACCGGATATCGCGCCCGCTCATCGACGCAGCGGCGCGCACAGGGGGAGAGACCGTTGAGCTTGGCGGAGTTGGCAGTAAGGCATCGCGTCACGGTCGCGATGTGCGTCGTGATAGTTGTCTTGCTCGGCATGGTATCGTATGGACGGATTCCGATCGACCTCCTGCCCGACCTGAACTTCCCGGTCGTGGCAATCATCACGTCGTATCCCGGCGCCGCCCCGCAAGAGGTGGAGTCGCTCATCTCGCGTCCCTTGGAAGAGGTCATCGGCACGGTTGCCAACGTCAAGGACGTCCAGTCGGTCTCGACTGAGGAGAACTCGCTGGTCATCGCCCAATTCAACTGGGGCACCGACATGGACTTTGCCGCCCTTGACATCCGTGAGAAGGTCGACCTTGTGAAGCGCCTGTTCCCGACCGATGTCGCAACGCCGATGGTCATGAAGTTCGACCCGTCGCTGATGCCTGTCATGGTCGTCAGCATGACCGGCGGCAGCGATCAGGTCGAGCTCCGGCGCACTGCCGAAGACGTCGTCAAGAAGGCCCTCGAGCGGGTCGACGGGGTCGCCTCGGTGCAGGTCGTCGGCGGCCAAGAGGCGCAAGTGCGCGTCACCGTCGACCCGGACAAGCTGAACAAGCACAATCTCGCCTGGCAGCAGGTCGCTCTGGCCATCCAGACGGCGTCGCTCAACCTGCCCGGCGGCAAGATCAGCGAGGACGGCAAGGACTTCCTCATCCGCTCGCAGGGTGGCGTCGATGGGCTCGCCCAGCTCCGCGATGTCATCGTTGGCGCCGACATGCCGGCGACCGGCGGCGGCCTGTCCGGGCTGAGTGGAATCAGCGGCCTGAGCGGTCTGAGCGGCATCAGCGGGCTCAGTGGGCTCGGCGGCGCCGGCGGACTGCCGGCAGGCTTGACTGGGCAGCCGGCCGGTCAGGGCGAGACGATTCCCGGCACAGGGCTGCCGGGCGCGCTGCCCCCGGAGGCGACAGACAGCGCTGCACTGCCGACCAGCGCCGGCGCGGGCGCGCTGACCAGCGGGACAGCCGCCGGCGTGCCGACGCTGACCGCGAAGCCGGTCTATCTCAAGGATATCGCCACCGTCGAGCGGGTGATCGGCCAGGCGAGCGGCGTCTCGCGCCTCAACGGCGAGGACAGCGTGTCGCTGATCATCCAGAAGTCGTCGCAAGCCAACACCGTCAAGGTGGCCAACCTCGTCGGCGCGGCCCTTGCTGACGCCAAGAAGCAACTCCCGGCGAGCACCCAGATCGTGACGACGATGAACCAGGCGACGTTCATCGGCGAGGCGATCGGCATGGTCCAGTCCAACGCCGTCCAGGGCGGGGCGCTGGCGGTGCTGATCCTGTTCGCCTTCCTGCGCAGCATCCCGAGCACGCTGATCATCGGCCTGTCGATTCCCGTATCGATCGTCTTCGCCCTGACGCTGATGTTCTTCAGCAAACTGACGCTCAACATGATGACCCTCGCCGGCCTCGCGCTCGGCATCGGCATGCTGGTCGACAACTCGATCGTCGTCCTCGAGAACATCTTCCGGCGGATGGAGGACGGAGAACCCGGCATCTCAGCGGCAGTCAGCGGTACCAAGGAAGTCGCGATGGCGATCACCGCCTCGACGCTGACCACGGTCGCCGTGTTCCTGCCGGTGGTGTTCGTTGGCGGCATCTCCGGCCAGTTGTTCGGCGATCTGGCGCTCACCGTCACCTACTCCCTTCTGGCGTCGTTGATTGTCGCCATGACGCTGGTGCCGGCCCTGGCGGTGACGTTCTACCGCAACCGTCCGCCGAAGCTCAAGGTCGAGCAGGGTACGCTGCTCGCGGGCTATCGCCGGTCGCTCGTCTGGGTCCTTCGGCACCGGGTCGTCGTCGCTGGCGCAACGCTCGTCCTGTTCGGACTGTCGCTGGCGGCCCTTCCCGGCATCGGCCGGGAGTTCATCCCCGACATGGACCGCGGCGAGTTCACCATCAGCATCGACATGCCGGTCGGCACCTCGCTGGCCGAGACTGACGCCCTGGTCCGCCAAGTCGAGGCGGCAGCGCGCAAGCTGCCGGAGATCCGTTACGTCACTGCCACCGTCGGCTCGGGCGGCAGCGTCATGTCAGCCGGCGGCGGGCTGTTCGGCGGCTCGGCCGACAGCGGCACGATCACCGTCAAGATCGCCCCGCAGCGCGACCGCCGGCGGACGATCGGCGCGGTCATGGCGGACCTGCGCGCCGAGACGGCGCCGGCCCTGGCTGCCGCCGGGGCGACGGCGACGTTTGAGCAGTCCGGTTTCATCGTCGGCGGCATGCTCAATCCGGTCGAGGTCATCCTGAAGGGGGCCGACCTCGAGCAGCTCCGTGGAGTCGCACTGGACCTGGCCGAGGATATGAAGACGATCCCCGGTCTGACCAACGTCCAGACCGATTTCCGCGACGGCCGGCCCGAACTGCAGATCATCTTCGACCGCCGGAAGCTGACAGAGAACGGACTGGCGGCGCTCCAGGCGGCGCAGACCGTCAAGGCCGCTTTCTCCGGCGAGAGTGCCGGATCGCTTCTGGTCGATGGCGAGCGCCTCGACATCCGCCTCGAGTTCCCCGCCGACCGGCGCGATCAGGTCGCCGACCTCGGCGAACTCGCGCTCGTCACCCCGACCGGCAAGACTTTGAAGCTTAAGGACGTGGCCTCGATTACGGTCGGGGCCGGACCGGAGACGCTGCGCCGCCAGGGCGGCGAGCGCACGGTGTCGATCACCGCCGGGCTAGAGGACGTCAGCCTCAACACCGCGATCGCCGACATCCAGGCGAGAATCGACGCCCGCGGCCTCCCGGCCGGCGTCTCGGTCGCGTACGGCGGCGAGAACAAGGAGATGCAGGATGCTTTCAGCGGCCTGACCATGGCCCTCTGGCTGGCCGTGGCGCTCGTCTACGCCGTGATGGCGTCGCAGTTCGAGAACCTGCTTCACCCGTTCATCATCATGTTCACCATGCCGATGGCCGTCATCGGCATCGTCGCGGCCCTCTACTTCGGCCGCCTGACGCTCTCGATCCCGTCCGTCATCGGCGTCATCACCCTGGCCGGCGTCGTCGTCAACAACGGCATCGTCATGATCGACTTCATCAACCAGCGCCGGCGTGAGGGTCTGGAGCGGCAGGCAGCGGTCGTGAGCGCATCCGTCCTGCGTCTGCGGCCGATTCTCATGACCAGTCTGACGACCATTCTCGGCCTCCTGCCGATGGCTTTCGTCCGCGGCGAGGGCACTGAGTTGACGCGGCCGCTCGGCATGGTCCTGATGGCCGGTCTCTTGGCCTCGACGCTGCTGACGCTGTATGTGCTGCCGATTGTCTACCTCTGGATCGACGGCCTGTTCAGCCGCCGCCGCGTCGACACGCCGCTGGCGACCGGCGACAGCAACGACTAGACGCATGCGCCGCAAACCGGCGACCGGAGCCGTACGAGCAGGGTGGCACATCCATGCCACCCTGCTTTCGTCAGGCCAGCCAGGTCCAGCCAAATCCCCTGTCGGGCGGCATACCGCCTGCGCCGGCGACAGATACTAACTTGGCGCAGCCAGTCCCGGCGGAGGGAGTCTATGAACTTTGCGGCCAATGCGTTCACGATCATCCAGGTGTTCTTCGCCATCGTCATCGGCCTCTATTTTCTCAACCTGCTGAAGAACCAGCAGGGCAGCAAGACAGCCGTCGAAAAGGAATCGAAGAAAGAGATGGACAAGCTGCGCCGGATGCGCGAGATCCGGCTCAGCGAGCCGCTCTCCGAGAAGACCCGTCCGACGACGTTCGATGAGATCATCGGTCAGAGAGAGGGTCTCAAAGCGCTGCGGGCCGCGCTCTGCGGGCCCAACCCACAGCATGTGATCATCTACGGCCCGCCAGGGATCGGCAAGACGGCCGCGGCTCGGCTCGTCCTCGAGGAGGCGAAGCGCAACCCGGCGTCGCCGTTCAAGGAAACCGCCAAGTTCGTCGAGATCGACGCCACCACGGCCCGCTTCGACGAGCGCGGCATCGCCGACCCGCTCATCGGCTCAGTTCACGACCCGATCTACCAGGGGGCCGGGCCGCTCGGCATGGCGGGCATCCCGCAGCCCAAGCCCGGCGCCGTCACCAAGGCTCACGGCGGCATGCTGTTCATCGACGAAATCGGTGAACTCCACCCGGTGCAGATGAATAAACTCCTGAAGGTGCTCGAGGATCGCAAGGTGTTCCTCGAGAGCGCGTACTACAGCCCCGAGGACACGAATATCCCGACTCACATCCGCGACATCTTCGATAACGGCCTGCCGGCGGACTTCCGGCTCGTCGGCGCGACGACGCGGCTGGCGCAGGACATCCCGCCGGCCATCCGCTCGCGTTGCCTCGAAATCTTCTTCCGGCCGCTCCTGCCTGATGAGGTCCGGGTGATCGCCCAGAACGCGGTGCGCAAGATCGGCTTCCAGATCGAACCGGCCGGCCTCGAGGTGATCAAGAAGTACGCCACCAACGGCCGCGAGGCGGTCAACATGATCCAGATCAGCGCCGGCCTCGCCCAGACCGAAGGCCGCCAGACGATCACCCGCGGCGATGTCGAGTGGGTCGTCAACAGCTCGCAGACCTCGCCGCGCCCGGAACGGCGGATTCCCGACCGGCCCCAGGTCGGTCTGGTCAACGGCCTCGCTGTCTACGGGCCGAACATGGGGATGCTGATGGAAATCGAGGTCGCGACGATTCCGGCGGTCAAGGGCGAGGGCAAAATCTGCGTCACCGGCGTCATCGAAGAAGAGGAGATGGGCGGTGGCGGCCATGTCGTCCGCCGCAAGTCGCAGGCCAAGGGCTCGATCGAGAACGTGCTGACGGTGCTGCGGCGATATGTCGGCATCGATCCGCGCGACTACGACATCCACGTCAACTTCCCGGGCGGTGTGCCGGTCGACGGCCCGTCGGCCGGGGTCGCCGTGGCTACGGCCATTTACTCGTCACTCACGGAAGCGCCGGTCGACAACCTGACGGCGATGACCGGCGAAGTCTCGATCCGCGGCCTGGTGAAGCCTGTCGGCGGCATCGTCGCCAAGGTCGAGGCGGCCTTCCAGGCCGGCGCGAAACGGGTGCTGATCCCCAAGGAGAACTGGCAGGAGAGCTTCGCTGCCTGCACCCACGGCCAGGTCATGCCGGTCGAGACGCTCGAGGAAGTGCTCGATATCGCCGTCGTTCGGCGGCCCGCGCCGGTGCTGGTACCGCGTGAGGCAGACCTCCTCACCGCCTCGCCGCCTGTCCACAGCTAGGGCAGGAATTGGGGGCGTGGGCAAGAATACCGTCATACAATACTAGCAGGCTGCTCTTCACATCGTAGCCATCGTCACAAGCTGACCTAGGAGGTAGCCGGATGGACCGTTCCAGACGCAGCAAGAGCCAGGAGCTGCCCCTTCTGCCGCTGCGAGGCATGCTGGTCTTCCCGCACATGCTGATCCACCTCGACGTCGGCCGTGAGAAGTCCGTCCGCGCCGTTGAACAGGCGATGAACCGCGCCGACCGGCTGCTCATGGTCGCTGCGCAGAAGGACTTCAAAATCGACGACCCGTCGCCCGATGACATCCATGAAGTGGGCTGCCTGACCGAAGTCAAGCAGCTGATGAGGCTCCCCGGCGGGGCGGTGCGCGTCCTCGTCGAGGGGACAGTCCGCATGCGCATCACCGGATTCACCGAGACCGACCCGTCGTTTTCGGTCATGGCCGAGGAGATCAGCCAGGCGGAGCGCAAGACGCCGGAGATCGAGGCCCTGACGCGGACGCTCGTCCAGCAGTTCGAGAACTACGCCCGCATGAGCAAGCGCGTGCCCCTCGAGACGATCACGTCGGTGACGGCGATCGACGAGCCGGGGCGCCTGGCCGACACCGTTGCCGGCCAGATGAACCTCAAGCTGGACGACAAGCAGGCCGTGCTAGAGGCATTCCCGGTCGAGCTGCGCCTCGAGACGCTGGTCGAGATCATCGGCCGCGAGATCGAAATCCTCGAACTCGAGCGGAAGATCAATGTCCGCGTCCGCAAGCAGATGGAGAAGACTCAGCGCGAGTACTACCTGCGTGAGCAGATGAAGGCGATCTCGAAGGAACTCGGCGACCGCGATGACCGTCAGGCCGAGGTCGAGGAGTTCCGCGACAAGGTCAAGAAGCTGAACCTGCCCAAAGAAGTCGAGGAGAAGGCCAACCGCGAGATCGACCGGCTCGAGAAGATGCCGGCGGCCGTGGCCGAAGCGGTCGTCCTGCGCAACTACATCGAGTGGCTGCTCGCCCTGCCCTGGAGCGTCGAGACCGAGGACCGGATCGACATCAAGGAGTCGCAGCGCATTCTCGATGAGGACCACTACGCGCTGGAGAAGGTCAAGGAGCGCATCCTCGAGTATCTGGCGATCCGCAAGCTGGCGCAGACGATGCGTGGTCCGATCCTCTGCCTGGTCGGGCCCCCCGGCGTCGGTAAGACGTCGCTCGCCAAGTCGATCGCGCGGGCGATCGGCCGCAAGTTCGTCCGCATCTCGCTCGGCGGCGTGCGCGATGAGGCCGAGATCCGCGGTCACCGCCGGACATACGTCGGCGCCATGCCGGGCCGCATCGCCCAGGGCATGCGCACTGCCGGCAGCAAGAACCCGGTCTTCCTGATGGACGAAATCGACAAGCTGGCTGCCGACTACCGCGGCGACCCCGCCGCGGCCCTGCTCGAGGTGCTCGACCCCGAGCAGAACAGCACGTTCAGCGACCACTACATCGAGGTCCCCTACGACCTGTCGCATGTGCTGTTCATCACCACGGCCAACAACCAGCACAATATCCCGCGGCCGCTCCTCGACCGCATGGAGCTGATCTCGATCCCCGGCTACACCGAGGAGGAGAAGGTCGAGATCGCCAACCGCCACATCATGCCGAAGATCCTGAAGGAGCACGGCCTCAGGGCCGATCAGCTCGAGATCAGCGAGAACGCCATCCGCGGCGTGATCCGCGAGTACACGCGCGAGGCCGGCGTCCGCAACCTGCAGCGCGAGCTGGCCGGCATCTGCCGCAAGGTGGCGCGCGAGGTCGTCGAGGGGCGCGAGGGGACGGTCCGCGTCAACACCCAGAACCTCCAGTCCTACCTCGGCATCCCGCGCTATCGCTTCGGCGAGGCCGAGAAGCAGGACGAAGTCGGCGTCGCGACCGGGCTGGCGGTGACGGATTTCGGCGGCGACGTCATGCCGATCGAGGTGTCGGTGCTGAAGGGCAAGGGCAACCTGCTCCTCACCGGCAAGCTCGGCGAAGTGATGCGCGAGTCGGCCCAGGCCGGTTTCAGCTACATCCGCTCGAAGGCGGCGGAGCTCGGCATCCCCGAGGACTTCCACGAGAAGTACGACCTCCACGTACACATTCCCGAGGGCGCCATCCCCAAGGAGGGCCCGTCGGCGGGCATCGCGATGACACTGGCGATCATCTCGGCCCTCTCCCGCAGGCCGGTGCGCCGCGACGTGGCGATGACCGGCGAGATCACCCTGCGCGGGCGGGTGCTGCCGATCGGCGGCACGAAGGAGAAGGTGCTCGGCGCCCACCGCGCCGGCATCACGAACATCATCCTGCCGGCCGACAACAAGAAGGACCTCGAAGAGGTCCCCGCATCGATCCGCAAGAAGCTGCACATCATCCTGGTCGACCACATGGACCAAGTGCTCGAGACGGCGCTGTTGGAGTTTCCGCTGGTCGAGGGGCATCACATGCCGGTCGACCCGCTGGCGCTGGAGCAGCACACACCACCGGTGCAACAGTAGAGCGAGCATTGCAGAGCGGCCGGGGCTATGCGCCCCGGCCGCTTTCTGTCGTACGCCCGGCATGGGCGTTTTCTTGGAGGTGAAAGTCCTCTGCGGAGGCTGGCAGTGCCAACCGCTAGCCAAAGGCAAGGGTGTCCGCCGCGAGGCGGAATCTGAAGGAAGCCGGAGGCAAAGTCCCGGCCTGAGGAACACGAACCGCGTCAGGCCAGCGTATCCGGGCGAGTCTGCGACACAAGACGAAGCCCAATACTGCCAAGGGGTGCGGGGGTAAACGCGGCGGGCGTGGGACGAAAGAAAACGTTCTTATCCGGGGAGACCTGCCGGGGGTCCGGGGACGGACAAACCGCGTCGAAAGGCGGGGTTGAGCCGGCAGGGGTCAGCAGAGGCCATAGTACCGGTGAAAGCCGGGAAGGGCCGAACATCGAGTGAGGGATGGACTTGGCGAGTTCGCGTGACGCACGGAGACAGCAGAATACCCCGAAAGGGGCCTGCCCGCAGGAGAGAGCGGTGAAGCCGCGTGGTACCGCGGAAGGGCTGAGTGCGCCACCGGCACGGACCGAGAACACATCCCGCGGAGCAGGCAGCAATGGCCTGCTGGAACAGGTGGTGGCCAAAGAGAACATGAAGGCCGCCCTAAGACGGGTCGAGCACAACGGAGGAGCACCGGGTGTCGACGGGATGACAACTGAATCCCTTAGGGACCATCTCAAACACCACTGGTTAAGCGTCCGTGAAGCGCTGCTTACGGGGGACTACAAGCCCATGCCCGTGCGCCGCTTCGAAATCCCGAAACCGGACGGAGGCGTGCGGCTTCTCGGAATCCCGACCGTTTTGGACCGCCTGATCCAGCAGGCCCTTCTGCAAGTGCTGACG
>JBLNDB010000055.1:0-27847 GCA_050261235.1 Chloroflexota bacterium | reverse complement strand
CGGCCAGCACTCAACCCGCAGACTCCTGAGTCTCTGCCCCCAACCACCCCAGGGGTGACATTTTCTCAGTCCAAATAAGCATGTTTTGGGGTGACATATTCACTGTCCCTTGACAGCCTGTCGCCCAAGGCCTGGCGGCTCACTCAGCCAGCGGACGGTGTCGGCGATGCTGTCGCGGATCGGTCGCGGCCGCCAGTCCAATTCCCGGGCTGCCTTGTCCGTCGCGACCAGCGAGTTGCTGCGCAGAATCGCCAGACTGTCGCTGGTGAACAGGGGGCGGCCGCGGCCAAGGCGACTGGCCGCCGTCGTCACGGCGGCAGCGATGTCGGCCAGCCAGGCCGGCGCTTTCAGGCGCGGCGGTCGGATGCCGGTGCTGGCGGCCAACGCCTCCAGCAGCTCCCGGACCGTGATCAGCTCGCCGCTGAGGATGTACAGCTCGCCCCGCCGGCCCCGTTCCGCGGCGGCGATCAGGCCGTCGGCGACATCGCGCACGTCGACGAAGTCATAGGCCCCGTCGACGTATGCCGCCAGCCTGCGGCGCATGTAGAGACGAAACAGCGCGCCCATCTCCGAGCCGAGGAAATCGAACGGGCCGATGACGCCGGTCGGACAGACGATCACCGCATCGAGCCCCTCGGCCGCTGCTGCCTGGACGATGCGCGTCGCGGCGGCCTTGGACTTGCCGTAGGCGGCAGGAATCGCTTCCGGATCCACCGGTGTCGACTCATCGATCGCCGTGCCACGGGGCGGCTCGACGAAGGCATGGACCGAGCTGGCATAGACGAGACGGCGGATGTTGCAGCGGCGGCACGCCGCGATGACGTTGCGCGTGCCCTCGACGTTGACGCTCCGCAGCAGTTCGGTCTGGCCCGGCCGGAGCGAGATGACCGACGCCAGGTGGTAGACCGTGTCGGCGCCTGCGAATGCGGCGTCCAGATCGGCCTCGCGGCGGACGTCGCCGCGGACGATCTCTACGTCCAGAGCGCTGAGATGTGCGACATCCTCACCCGGCAGGGCCAGGCACCTAACCGTCTCGCCGCGCTCCCTGAGCCTGCGCACCAACGTGTTGCCGACGTGCCCGGTCGCACCCGTGACCATAACCACCCGCGTTCCCCCTCAGACACAAAAGTTGACTCGTCAACCAAAGCATACGGCATGTTGGTTAACGAGTCAACTGTATTCCCCAGGTTGTCGCCGCGGCTAGAGGGAAGAGGCCGGCGGTTCCGGAGCCGCAGCTCGGGCTGCCAGGAAGGCCTTGACGGCCTCGCTGTCGCGGAACAGGCCGTGCTGCTCGAAGTGGGCGAGGACCGCCCGCGCCAGACCGAGACCGTAGCGGTCCCAGCCGTCATCCGGGCCGGCGCCCTGCAGCCACTGGCCGGCGGCCCGCACGCAGCATTCCTCGAACACCTTGAACACCGTCTTCGCCGGGTCGGCGTTCCAGTAGCCCCACCGGGTCAGCAGCGCCCGATCGTCGCTGAACGCGGCCACATACTCCCCAAGCTGCTCCCGGATCGGTCGCAGGAGCGGCCCGAACGTCTCGTGGAGCGCCTCGTGGACAATGCCGCCGACGGTGCGCAGCGACAGCGGTCCGGTGATGATGTAGACGCGCTCGCCGATGTGCACCGGGTCAGTGCTCCAATCGCTCTGGAGATAGTTCGGCACGATCACCGGCTCGCGACTGACGCTGAACGGCGAGCCGCTCAGCCGCTCGCGGACGCCTGCCGCGATCGCGTCGCGGATGCCGGCTGGCTCCCGCTGCCGGATCAGCGCCTGATACTGCTCCCAGAGGCCCGGCTGAGAGCCGCTCGCCAGGGTGGCAAGCTGTGTCTCCCACCAGCGCAGTCTCGCCGGCAACTCGCGCAACCAGGCGCGGGCGTCAGCGTCTATGGGCTCCGGCGACTCCCAGGCGATTTCGTCCCAGAGTGGTTCCGGGTCGACGCGCCAGTCGTACCTGTCGTCGAGGCAGAACAGGGCGCAGCCGAGCCAGCCGGCCCGCGGCCAGCCCGGCAGGGCGCGCGCGAAGTAGGGGTCGGCCGGCAGGGCGGCGACCTGCTCGCGCAGCCAGAGCCGAATCGGGTGCATCTCCGGGTTGCCCTCAAGGTCGTAGCCGTTGCGGTTGAGGGCCGAGAAGAGAACGAACAGCGGCCGCGAGTCGAGGTAGTTCAGACTCAGCACGGCAGTCACCCCGATTATCTTCTGAGTCTTGCGGCTTTCAGGTAGGCCCGATAGCGCGCTTCCGGGAGGTCGCCGGCCGCGACGGCCGCCTTGACGGCACAGTCCGGCTCGGCGAGGTGGCGGCAGTCGGCGAAGCGACAGCCGCGGGCCAACTCGGCGATGTCCGGGAAAGCGCCGGCAACCTCATCGGCGGCATCGAACAGCAGCAGGTCCTTGAGGCCGGGCGTATCGGCAATGTAGCCCCCGTCCGGCAGCGGATAGAGGCGGCTGCCGGTGGTCGTGTGGCGGCCCTTCTCCGTCCGCTGGCCGACCTCCTGCGTGCGGATGGCGAAGCCGGGGAACAGCGCGTTGATCAGGCTGCTCTTGCCAGCGCCGGACCGGCCGACGAGGGCGACCAGACGACCGCTGATCAGGGCCCGGAGTTCCGCTAGACCGCGACCGCCGACCGCGCTGGTCATGATGACCGGGACGCCGAACGGGCGGACCGCCTCGGCGGCTTGCAGCAGCTCCGCTTCGTCCGCCAGGTCGCACTTGTTGATGACGATGGCGCCGGCCATGCGCCCGTGGTGGGCGAGCGCCAGGAACCGCTGCGCCAATTCGGGCTCGAACTTCGGTTCCCGCGCCGACTGGACGTTGACCAGCAGGTCGAGGTTGGCGGCCATGATGTGGTCCCGCCCCCATTTCTGGTCGAAGTAGACGCGGCGGGCCAGCTCGCTCCGGCGCGGCGCGATCTCCTCGATGGTGCCGCTGCCGTCGCCGGCGGTCCGCATGACGACGCGGTCGCCGATCACGGCCAGTGTCGAAATGAAGCGGCGCTCCTGCTTCAGGCGGCCGCGGAGGATGCAGGGCGTCTCGACTCCGCCGGCCTCGACCCAGATCCGCTGCCCGTCGGTCCGGGTGATGATGCCGTTATACTTGTCTTGGGTTGTCACTTCGTTGCCTCCAATGTGAAATGAAGGGGCCACGGCGTCTGCCGTGGCCCCTGATGTCGGCGACGGTCATCGTCGACAGTGCATCGCCATCGCGACCGGGTGGCGCGCAGGCGCGCCCTCCGACCCGTAAGGATGCAAACAGGCCACGGGTGATGCCACCCGTGGCCGGACGTACCGTAGACATGGCATGGATCATCCGGCCGCTCTGGCCGGGATGTTCATGTCCGACGGTCTGACCCCCGCTGGGTGGCGACGCCAAGTGACGTCCGAGGAGCTCTGCTCGTATTCACTTCTCGCCACCTCCTTCGGCTCAGGCCGGGTTGTCGAACCAGACATATTCTACCTAACGGAGTGGGGCCAGTCAAGGTGGGGCCAGTCAAGTCGCTCCAGACGTGCCAGTGAGCTGCCAGCCCCTATCACATGACCGGCACGAGTGTAGCGAAAACAGGGTCTCAGCCCTGTTTTCGCTATACTCTGGGAACCCACATCCATGGGTGGCGATGGGTGGCGTCTGGGGGTGTCAGGCACTAGCTGCGCCACTTCTTCCCGATCGGGAAGACGTCATCCGGGACGTTGTCATAGTGCAGCAAACGCAGGTCCGACGGCCCCTGCCCCGGTACGCTGGTGCGGATATCGGACTGCGCGACACTGTCCCAGAACGCCCGGTGATGGACGCGATCCTTCAGGATGATGATGTCGAGCTTGGTGTAGTCGATGCCGACGGCCGTGAAGCCGGCCGCGTCGTTGGCGCCGCGCATCCGCTCCGAGACGACGACGTGGCGGTTGTCGCCGAGATCGAGGCTGACGACCAGCTTGTCATGCACCGTGGCGCCGCGCCCCATCGGGCCGATGAGCTTGTACACCGGGCGGCCGATGAACTCGATCCGGCCGGTCACCTCGACCGGCTCGCCGGAATGCTCGTCGTACCAGCCGCCAATCTTCAGCGTGACCGTGTCGCCGACCTTGTGGTCGGCCTCCAGCCTGGCCGCCGCCTGCGGGTCGGTGATGCCCGGGATGCCCCAGTTGCGCGCGCCCTGCGCCAGCAGTTCACGCAGCATGTGCGTACTGTCGCCGATCCGGTCGGCGCCGTCGGCGATCACCACCGGACCCTTGCCCTCGGCCACCAGCCGCATCGCCAGGGCCGTCGCCTCGCGGGCGTCGGGCAGGGGCGCGGCGAACGAATCGCGCAGGCTCCAGGCGAAGTCCGAGATTTCCTGGGCAATCTGCTCAGCCAGCGCCTGGTTGTTGTCGGTGACGGCGAACACAGTCATGCCGGCGTCGACGACATCGGCATAGGCGTATCCAGGGGCGACCGAGACGCAGATGACGCCGGGGCGCCGCTCCCAGTCGCGGCAACGGTCATAGATATCCTTCATCGGGTGGTAGGCCGACGCCTGATAGATGCTCGCCGACAGGATGCCCGGCTTGCGGCAGGCCATCGTCGGCCGGAGCTGTCCGCGCACAGTCGCGACCATGCACCGCGCTGCCGCCTCGCCGGTCTCGACCGCGTCGACGTGCGGGTAGGTCTTGAGGACGAAGACGGCATCGGCGACCTCGCAGAGCGCCTCGTCTTCATTCGCGTGCAGATCGAGCGTCACCATGATCGGCGTGTTGCCGACAGCCGCGCGGGCCCGACGGACGATCTCCGCCTCCGGGCGCGGCACGCCGGTGACTGCCAGGGCGCCGTGGAGCGCCAGCAGCACGCCATCGAGCGGCCCCGCCGTCCGCAAGCGCTCGGCGATCTCGTTCGCGTACCGGTCGAAGCAATCGGTGGTCAGCCAGCTCGTGAACCCGCCGGCCACCCGGTCCGCCTCAACCAGGGGAACGATCTCCGCGCCGGCCGCCTCCAGCGCTCTGATGTAACCGTTGATGTAGGTCGGGATGCCGCGGTTGGCGTCGATGACCGCCTGACCGCGCTTTGTCGCAGGTTCGAACAGCTCGACAGTAGTCGGTTCCTTGCAGAATGTGCATGTCTCGTCGGCGAATCCGGCTATCGCGATGCGCATCGTTACCGCCTCCTGCGCGGAGTGTTCGTTGCCGCGGGCCGACTTCCTGTATGGCAAGGCCCCGCGACCGCGAAAGTGGCGGTCCCGGGGCCGATCATCTGCCGGTTGCGGGAACTGAACGCGCCGTTCCGGCGCTCCCGCGTTAGTCCTTGCCGGCGCCCGGCGCACCGGTCATGCCGCCGGCGAGCAGTTCCTTGGCGCCGGCGAGGGCGCCGAGAACGCCGACCGCTTCGGTCGGAATGAGAATCTTGGTCGCCTGACCATCGGCCACCTTCTCCATCGCCTCGAGCGAGCGGATGGCGACGACTTCCTTGGTCGGATCGGCTTCCTTGATCGCGCCGTAGACGGCCTTGAGACCTTCGGCTCTGGCCCGCTGGACGGCGAGGATCGCCTCCGCCTCGCCCTGCGCGGCGAGAATGCGGGCTTGCTTCGCGCCTTCGGCGCGCTGGATGGCGGACTCGCGCTCGCCCTCGGCCTTGAGGATGGCCGCCCGCTTTTCGCCTTCGGCGAGCAGGATCGCCTGACGGCGTTCGCGCTCGGCGCGCATCTGCTTCTCCATCGCGTCTTGGATGTCGCGCGGCGGCATGATGTTCTTCAGCTCGACGCGAGTGACCTTGATGCCCCACTTGTCCGTGGCTTCATCGAGGATTGTCCGCAGCTTGGCATTGACGTTGTCGCGCGATGTGAGCGTCTGGTCGAGGTCCATCTCGCCGATGATGTTGCGCAAGGTCGTGGCGGTCAGGTATTCGATGGCCTGGCGCGGGTTGGCGACTTCGTACGTGTAGAGCACCGGGTCGGTGACCTGATAGTAGATGACCGTGTCGATCTGGATCGTCACGTTGTCTTTGGTGATGACCGGTTGCGGCGGATAGTCCATGACTTGTTCCCGCAGGTCGATCAGGGCCCGCATGTGGTCGATGATCGGAATCAGAATGTTGATGCCGGTCTCGGCCTTGCCGTGGAACTTGCCCAGCCGCTCGACGATGCCGACGCGCGCTTGCTGGATGACGCGCACCGTCGAGGCGACGATGGACAGCAGGAAAATCCCGAGGATCACCAGCAGGACCGTCGTACCGATGGAAGCGATTTCAGCAGGCATTGGCTCTAACCTCCTTGGCCCTGAGGGCCGTGATCAGTCTGCAGCGGCTCGACAATGGCCTTGACACCCTCGATGCGGAGGACTGTGACGCGCTCACCCTGCTCGATGACGGCATCGTCGGCCGGGACGGCGGTCCAGGTCTCGCCCTCGACCCTGACAAGGCCGGGACGGTTGCGGCCTTCGATGCGGCCGAGCACCGTGCCGGTCCGACCGGTGACGGCATCGACGTTCGTCTTGACGCGGCTCTTCCGCAGCACGCCGCGGGCGAACGGCCGCGTGATCGTCACCAACAACGCCGAGACGCCAAGGAAGACCAGCATCTGAAGCACGAAATGGCCGCCCAGATAGGCAGTGAGCGCACCGCCGGCCGCGCCGACGCCGAACCAGAAGATGAAGAACGTCGGCGTTGCGGTCTCGATCAGCGTGAAGATGAGCGCGACCACTAACCAGATTTGCCAGGCTACCACGACAGCACCTCCCTTGTGCATTATCTCTTATGCTTGTGCAGGCACTTCCCCTCCAAAAAGAAGCTACAGCCCGTCGGGCGGGAATGTTTCGCTGCGACAGGCGCTGGCGGCAGGGGACTGGCCGGGACGGACAAGTGCGGACGGATGCCGCAATCGGGAGGAAAAGCGCCGCACCTGCACGAAATGTGTCACATCAAGACGAATGCGCGAGAGGGTGCCGGGAGTGGCCGACCACAGAAACCGACGACTCGGGGACATTCTCATCGACTCCCGGCTGATTACCCGTGCTCAACTGGACGAGGCTTTGGCGGTCAAGAGCCAGACCGGCGAGCGGCTGGGCGAGATCCTGATTGGCCTCGGCTACATCAGCGAGGCCAACTTGGCGCGCGCACTGGCCTCGCAGCTGGGACTCGAGCTCGTCGAACCGGAGAAACTGCGCATCGATAATGCCGCCGCAGCGCTCATCAGTCCGCAGGTGGCGCAGCGCCATCGCGCGGTTCCGTTCGCCAGGCAGGGGAACGCGCTGCTCGTGGCGATGAGCGATCCGCTCGACATGGTAGCCCTCGACGATCTGGCGTTGATCACCAACTGCGAGATCAAGCCGGCGGTCACTACCAACCGCGGCCTCGAACAGGCCCTGGCGATGGCCTACCGGGCTCAGCCGGTGACGGTCAGCCCGGCGGCGTCGGCCCGCCAGTCGCTGCCGCGGCAGCAGCTGCAGCCGGACAACAGCGAGGACGCGCCGGCGGTCAGGATCGTCGATTCGCTGATCGATCAGGCGCTCGAACTGGGCGCCAGCGACATCCACATCGAGCCGACCGCCAATGAAGTGCTGGTGCGGCTGCGCGTCGACGGCATCCTGCGCGAGGCCCTGCGACCACCGCTGGCCCTGCACCCGGCGATTGTCTCGCGCGTCAAGATCATGGCCTCGCTCGACATCTCCGAGCGGCGCGTGCCGCAGGACGGGCGGGCATTCATCAAGGACGGACGGCGCAACGTCGACCTGCGCGTGTCGACGCTGCCGACGATCTACGGTGAGAAGGTCGCCATGCGTGTTTTCGACCGCACCCAGACGCTGTCGCGGCTCGAGGATCTCGGATTCGGCGACGAGGCGCTCCGCCGCATCACCGATCTCATCAGGCGCCCGTACGGGCTCGTTCTCGTCACCGGGCCGACCGGCAGCGGCAAGACGACGACACTGATGGCCGCCCTGCGGCGGCTCAGTTCGGCCGAGCTGAACATCGTCACCGTCGAGGACCCGGTCGAATACGAGTTGGCCGGGGTCAATCAGGTCCAGGTCAACGACCGGGCCGGCCTTACGTTCGCCACCGGCCTGCGGTCCATCTTGCGTCAGGATCCGGATATCATCATGGTTGGCGAGGTGCGCGACGGCGAGACAGCCGAGGTCGCAGTCCGCTCGGCCCTGACCGGCCATCTCGTGCTGTCCAGCGTCCACACCAACGACGCGGCCTCGACCGTCGGTCGCCTCCGGGATATGGGCGTCCAGCCGTTCCTGCTCAGTTCCTCGTTGGCTGGCGTTGTCGCACAGCGACTGGCAAGACGGCTCTGTCCCGCCTGCCGCACGCTGGCCGACCTGCCCGCCGATGCGCCGGAGCGCGACGCGCTTGGGCTTGGCGATCAGCCGCTGCGGGCCTGGCGGACAGTCGGCTGCCCGGAATGCGGCAACACAGGCTATCGTGGGCGTGTTGCGATCGTCGAAGTGCTGACTGTGACTGCGGAGATTCGCCGGCTGATCGCCGCCGGTGCAGACACGAGCCAGATCCGCGCCGCCGCCCGGCGGGCCGGGATGCGCTCGCTGGCTGCGGACGGCATCGAGAAGGCAGCTGCCGGCATCACCTCGCTCGCCGAGGTGCGCCGCGTGACCTATGGCGACGAAGGCCCGCTCTGATTTCGCCCGTGGGCAGCGAATCGGGGCGAGTTGGCGCGATGACAGGAGGCGACCGCTTTGTCAGTGATCGAGTGGCTGCGAGAAGCGATGGCCTGTCAGGCATCGGATATCCATCTCACCGTCGAATCGCCGCCGGTGGTGCGGGTCGACGGGCAGTTGATCCGGCTTGGCGATCAGAACCTGACGCCCAAAGACACTGAGGCCGCGCTGGCGGAACTGGCGACCCCGGCTGCCCTGAAGCGCTTCGCCGAGTGCGGCGACGCCGATTTCTCGTACAGCTCCGCCGGTTTCGGGCGCTTCCGGGTCAATGCCTACCGGCAGCGCGGCAGCGCTGCCCTGGCGATTCGCATTATCCCGCCGCGCGTCAAGGCCCTGGGCGAGCTCGGCCTGCCCGACGCGGTGGCCGATTTGGCCAGACGGGGCAGCGGTCTGGTCGTCGTCACCGGCCCGACCGGCAGCGGCAAATCGACGACGCTGGCGGCGATGGTCGACCTGATCAACAGTGAGACCGCTTCGCATGTCATTTCGCTCGAGGACCCGATCGAGTATCTCCACCATCACCGGCGCAGCATCGTCCACCAGCGCGAAGTGGGATCAGACGTGGCCACGTTCGGCGATGGGCTGCGCTCGATTCTGCGCGAGGATCCGGACGTGATCATGATCGGTGAGTTGCGCGATATCGACTCGATGGCGACCGCGCTGCGCGCCGCTGAGACCGGCCACCTCGTGCTCGCCAGCATGCACACCTCCGATGCGGTCAGCACCATCGACCGGATCATCGACTACTTCCCGCCGTACCAGCAGCAGCAAGCCCGCGTTCAGCTGGCGTCATGCCTCCAGGGCATCGTCGCCCAGCAGCTCCTGCCGCTGGCCGCCCGTCCCGGGCGCGTCGCGGCGTGCGAGATTCTGATCGCCACCCCGGCCGTCCGCAATCTCATCCGCGAGGCGAAGACACATCAACTCCCGTCGCTGATCCAGACCGGCGGGCGCTACGGCATGCGTCAGATGGATGCCTCGCTGCGCGAGCTGCTGGCGGCGGGGACCATCGCCGCCGAGGAAATCCCCGGCGTCAGGGCGATGCTCGGCGCCGCCGGACCGGGCGGGCGATAGGCGATTGAGACCAATCAGCACCGAAGGGAGTGATAGCGGTTGGGCGAGTTCGCCTATCAGGCGCGCGGCACTGACGGCGCCAGGCGGAGTGGTGTGATCAGCGCCGGCGACGCCCGTGAGGCGGCCGAGAACCTGCGCGGCCAAGGCCTCTATGTCATTTCGCTGGAAGCCCACCGCTCACTCGGCACTCTTGTCCGCGCCGCGCAGCATCACCGCAGGGCCGGTCGCCGCCTGCAGGCACGCGATCTGGCGCTGTTCTTCCGGCAGTTCGTGACCGTCCTCCGGGCCGGCATTCCGATTCTTGACGCCCTGACAACCATCGCGCGCCAAGCCGACAACGCCTTTCTCCGGCAGACGCTGCAGCAGATGGCTGCCGACCTGCGGGGCGGCGTCAGTCTGAGCGAGGCCTGCGAGCGGCGCGGCAACGCCTTTCCCGATATGGTCGCGAGCATGGTCAGGGCGGGCGAACTGAGCGGCGCCCTTGACGATGTCAGCGACCGGCTGGCCACCCATTTCGAACGGGAGGACAGCGTCGCGCGCAAAGTCCGGTCGGCGGTCACCTATCCGACCGTAGTGCTGGTCGTGGCCGTCTTCATCGTCATCTTCTTGATGACGTTCGTCATCCCAAACTTCGCCAACTTCTTCAGCGGCTTCGGCGCCTCGCTGCCGTGGTCGACACTGGCCATCCTCCGGCTGAGCCAGTTCATCCGGCGCTGGCTGTGGCTGTTCGCGCTGCTCGTCCTGGCGGCGCTGATCCCGCTCCGGCGCTACCTCGCCACCGACCGCGGCGCGCTGGCGTGGGACCGCCGCGTAATCAGCCTGCCATACTTCGGCCAACTGATCCTGAAGCGCATCGTCGGGCGAACTGCGCGCACGCTCGCGACGCTGCTCGCCGGCGGCCTGCCGATGCTGGCGGCGCTCGAGTCGGCGCGGCAAGTGGCCGGCAACCGTGCAGTCGCGGCTGCGATTGCGGCCTGTCAGACGGCGGTCAGCGCCGGCGGCGCGCTGTCGGTGCCGCTGCGCGAGTCGGGGCTGTTCCCGCCAATGGTCGCCGAGATGGTGGCGACAGGCGAAGAGGCCGGCGCCATCGACTCGATGCTGACGAAGGTCGCGGATTACTACGACGCCGAGGTCGATGCCACGCTGTCCCGCCTGACGGGCATGATCGAGCCGGCGCTGATCGTCCTGCTGGGCGTGATCGTCGGCGCGGTGGTGCTCTCAGTCGTCTGGCCGATGTTCGACATTCTGCAGCGACTCTAGAGAATTGCCACGATTTGCCCCGGTGTTCTGAATAACCATAGTTGACAGCACTTGTCCGCGGATTCTATAATTTTCGTGCAGGAGGAGATATTTCCGGAGGTGGATCAGGTGCAAGAGTTGGCGAAGTGGGTCCGCAAGGACCAGTCAGGCTTCACGCTCATCGAGCTGCTGGTTGTCGTAGCCATCCTTGCCTTGCTCGGAGCCGTCGCCATCCCCAGAATCATGGCGGCGCAGGACCATGCCAAGACCAAGGCGGCTGAGGCAAACAAGGGCATTCTCGAGGCAGCGATCGAGCAGTATTACATCATGCATGATGGCGCCTATCCCGTTCTGGCTGATGACGCTACCGCAGCACAGCTGCTTGACTTGCTTGAAGACGTGCTGGAAATCGAGAACGCTGCGACCATGGTTGCGAAGTTCAATGTCGACTATGCTTCAAACGGTACCACCTATACGCTGGACGTCAGCAAGAAGTAGCGCAGTCGCTCAATCTGACGACCCGCCACAGCCGTGGCGGGCTTTTTCCTTACGATTGCTATCGAAGTCTGTCGGATTTCGGCATTGTCGCGAAGGGGGTGAGACGGTGCTGATCGGACTGAAGGTGTCAGTGGCCGACGAGCGCGGCTATACGCTGGTGGAAGTGCTGGCGGCGCTGCTTTTGATTATCATCGTCGTCGTGCCGATCGCCGGCATCGCCGTCGCGAACGCCCGCAGCGCCGACCTCGCACGCACCTATCTGCGCGCCAGCTATCTGGCGCAGGCGCGGATCGAGGAGTTGCGCGCATCGCCTTTCACCGATATCGACAGCGAACCCTCAGCCGTTGTCGCTGGCGCCGAAATGTTCACCCGCGCTGTCCTGGTCGAGAGCGAGCAGACAGCGTCGGAGGCTCTGCTCGGACTGCCCGGACGCATGAAGCGGATCGTCGTCACCGTCACTTGGGATAGCGGCAGGCGCAGCGTTCAGCTGGCGACCCTGATCGAGGGGCAGACGCCATGAGGGACGAGCGGGGGATGACTCTCGTCGAAGTCCTCGTCAGCGGAGCATTGCTCGCCATCGTCGCCATCCTTGCCTGGCAACTGATGAACTTCGGCCTGCGCGCGTCCACCCGCGACCAGGGCGACCTGCTCGGTCTGGCCGCGCAGCGGTCGGCGATCGACCGCATCTGCGCCGATGCGCGCAGCGCCAGTTCCGTGACAGCCCAGGACGGCGGCGCGTCACTTCGCATCACTCTCTCCGACGGGTCAGTGACCTACAGCACAAATGCTGCCGGTGACCTTGTCCGCAGCCAGGCCGGCGCGGAGGCGACCGTCGTACGCGGCGTCGGCAGCGTCGCTTTCGTCGTCGAGTTGCGCCCCAAGCCCGGCGGTGGCAACTGGCAGCTCGTCAGCATCAACACGAGGTCGCTCACCGGCCAGACGCTCACCGCCCGCGTGACGGTTCGGCGTCCGTAAGGGGGTGGAGCGATGCTTCGCAGACTCCGCCGCGAAGACGGCGCCGCCATGCTGCTAGTCCTCCTGATGATTGCCGTGCTGACCGTGATCGGGCTGGCGCTCGCCGAACTTGGTCAGGCTCACCTGCTGCTGGTCTACCGCGAGCGCCAGTCGATTCAGGCCCTTGACCTGGCCGAGGCCGGGCTCAATCGGGCAGTCGCGGAGCTGTGGATGAACCCCGGCTGGACCGGCGACAGCGATGCCGCGGTCGAGGGCGCCGAAGGCGCATACAGCGTCACAATCGCCCGCGACCCGCACTCGCCGCTGCAGGTCATCGCCACCTCCACCGGCGTCGCCGGCCGGGCTCGCCGCACGGTTCGCGGCACGATCTTCGTCCTCAACGCGTTCGCCGCCGACCAGGGGCTCATGATCCGGGACGATCTCGCTTGGACGCTCAGCAATCTCACTGTCCACGGCACGACGCAGATCGCCGGCGACTTGAGCGTCACCGGTGGCCGAGTCCGCCTCTACGGGCAGGTGACCCTCGCCGGCGAGATGTCCGATCCCGGCAGCAGGGTCAGCGCGACCTCGCCGATCACCGAGCATGGCACGGTCATGTCGGCGCCGGATATCGACACAGGCATCTTCCACAGCCAGCCCTGGGACCTGATCGACATCGACTACCCCGACGGCTCGACCTTGGACAACCATACGCTCAAAGGCGGCGCACCGTATCCGTCTTCAGTCTTATACGTGGCCCACATCGAAGGCGATGGACGGCTGGAGAACATCTCAGCCAGCAACAAGCTGCCGGGCGACATCCAGTTGATGCTGGTCGTCGCCGACGGGTCGCTGACGCTCGCTGGCAACTTCAAGCCGCCGAAGGACGTGCCGGCGGTCATCATCGCCGGCGGGGACATCACTGTCGGCACTAACTGCAGCCTCAGTCGGACCGCGCTGATCGCCAACGGACGCCTGCTTCTCGCGGGCGACCTCGACGTCGGCGGCTCAGTGGCCGCCGACACGGTCA
Organism: Chloroflexota bacterium; assembly: GCA_050261235.1. Taxonomy (GTDB): domain Bacteria; phylum Bacillota; class Sulfobacillia; order JBFLWA01; family JBLNDB01; genus JBLNDB01. The sequence continues at coordinate 14,428 of JBLNDB010000055.1, read as the reverse complement.
TCGCCGGCCGCTACGACCTGTCGGTGAATGAGGAACCACTGGCCATGCCGGCCTTGCCCATCGCCTTGCAGGTCACCCTGCTCACCTGGGAGGAGGTCACGCCGCCGTGACTGACAACAAGAAGCACTGCCCGATAATAGGCATCGACATCGGATCGCGCTCCATCAAGCTGTTCCGGCCGGCCACAGGTGAAGCGGGTGCGCCGGTCTGCGCCAGCGTGCCCGTCCCGGACGGCGCAATCGCCGATGGTTTCGTCGCCCGCCCGGCGGAGTTGGCTGCCGCATTGAGCGCGCTGCTGTCGACGGCGGGGGTGACTGAGCGCCACGTGGTGTCGGCTCTCTCAGGCAGCGCGGTGGTCGTTCGCCCGGCCACCATGCCTCGGATGAAGGGCTCCGAGTTGGTCCAGGCGGCACGCTGGGAGGCCCAGCGCCACATCCCGTTGCCGCTCGAGGAGTTGATCATCGACTGCGTCGTCTGCGGCGACAGCGTCGACCAGCCGGGTATGGTGCAGGTGATGATCGCCGGCGGGCAGCGCCGAGCGGCCACGGCGCTGGCGGCGACGCTCGCCCAGGCCGGGCTGACACCGGTCGCGCTCGATGCCGATGCGCTGGCCGCCTACCGCGCGCTGGCCGCCCTCGAGCCGGGAATCGCGCTTCAGAACTCGCTCGCGTTGCTGGATGTCGGCGGCGCGGCGTCGCGCCTCTGGATGTACACTGCCGGGCTGCTGCAGGTCAGCCGCGTCATCACCGTCGGGGCCGACCATCTCATCGCTGACTTCGAGCCGGCCTGTCAGGACCTGGTCGGTGAGTTGCGCCGCTCGGTCGAGTTCGTCATGCTCCGCGGTAAGCGTCCGCTCAGCCACGTCTGTCTGCTTGGCGGCGGTGGCGCCGCCATCCCGGAACTGGCGCCTGCCGCCGAGACACTGCTCAACGCTGCCTTCAGCGGCCGCCTCGCCGCTGGCGAGCGCCTCACGGTCACGCCGCTGGTCGCCGGCGACGGCCCGGAGTATACACTGGCGTACGGGCTGACGCTCTGGGAGGGACGCTCATGACTCCGTCGGTCAACCTGCTGCCGCCCGATTACCGGCGGGACAAGCGCCGGCTCCGGTTGCTGATCGGTGCTGCGATCGGTCTTGCGGTCGCCGTCCTCGGCGTCTGGACGGGCATTCTTGCGGGCAACCTCGCATCGCTGAAGCGGGATATCGCTGACGTCGGTCTGGTCACGGCCCAATACGCGACCGCACTCGAAAGCTACAACACTCTGAAGGAACTGGAGGCCCGCCTCGGCGCCGCCGTCAAGAGCGCCGGTCGACCTGCCGTGCAGCGGTCGGTGGTGATGGGCGAGACCCTGCGCCTGGCTGACGGCGTGCAGGTCGCGGCCGTCGACGTGTCCGCCGACGGCGCCACGGTCATCGGCGGCGAGGCGAGCGGGCTCGTGCCGGTGGCTGCTTACCTCGAGCGACTTGGTCAGTCCGGCATCATCGACGCGCCGGTGCTGGCGTCCATCAGCCGCGACGCCTTGTCCGGCCGGCTGCACTTCGAGATTCGCTGCCGCGCCAAGGGAGGCGGACAGTGATGCGACTCAATCTGACAACGCGCGAGCGTCAGCTTCTGATCGGCGTTGCGATTGTTCTCGCCCTGGCGACGTTCGTCTTGTTCGCGATCGTGCCGCTAAAGTCCGCCATCGCAGAGCAGCGGAACCGACTGGCTGTCGCTCGGGCCAACCTTGACCTCGCCCGGCAGGCTGACGCCAATACCGCCGGCATTGCCCGCCGGATCGCCGACCTCAGCGAAGCGTTGGATTCTCTCAGCCTGCCGCTCGGCGACCATCAGGCCTCCCTGTTGCGGCGGCTCGATGATCTGGCGCGGAGCGTCGGCGTGCGCGTCGAGGGCGTCGTCTTCGACGGCAGCCAGGCCAACGCGGGCGAGGCCGCGACCGCGTCGGCCGGAGCCGGGACCATCGGCCTTACGATCAGAGTCCTCGGCAGCCCGGCTGCCTGCGTCGACTTCGTCGCGCGGACCGAGGCGTTGCCCGACCTGATTGTCGAGACGAGCAACGTCACGACGACCACCCAGACCACCGGCACGCTCACCGGCTACCTCATCCACGCCCCGCGCTAGGGCGCGGGAAATGTCGAGCGAATCTGAGTGGAAAAAACAGGAAGACAACCGCTCATTCCCGAAGCCACCCACTGGAGGTGGTGTGAACGATGCCCGATCGTTCCGCCCGCCCGCGCTGCACGCGCGGTGCGGGCGCTTCCGTTTCTGTCCCGCAACTCACCGCGTTGCTGCTGACTACGCTGCTGATGCTGATGCTGCTGCTGATGCCGCCGGCCGCCGCGTCTTGCGCCACGGCCCCGTCCGTCGTGGCAGCCCCGCCGACAGCGCGCCCCGATCGCAGTTGCTCGCCGCCTGGCTACGGTCTCTGGCGCATCTGGAACTGGCACGAGGAGGCGGTCTGGACGCTCACTGCCGACCGGCCGCGGGCGCTCGAAGTGACGAATACCCGCTCGCGGCCCGGCCCCGGTGCGCTGACCGTCACGGTGACCATCGCCAATCTCCCCGCCGGCGCGACCCCGCGTGTCACGCTGATGCTGACGCATGCCGACGGCGCGGTCCGCGAACAGGATCTGCCGCTCGCCGTCGCGGGACGGGACCACTCCGGCACGCTGCTCGTGCCGGACTTCGGCGGGCAGGTCAAGCGCGTGGTCGCCACCGCGGCGCTCGCCCGGGCAGGTGAGGGTGCCGCCGCAGACGGGGCGGCACGTTGCCTGATCGCTGTCCGCTTCGCGCCGGGCGCACCCGGCGCAACGCAGGCAGCCGCGCCTCAGCCAGACACGGCACAGCCGCCCCCGGATGCGACTGACCAGCCGCAAGCAGCTACGCTCCATCCGCTCGCCAGCCAGCCGGCGCTGTCGCCGGCGCCCCCGCCGCCGCAGATCCGGGTGAGGCGCATCACGCGGCAGACGTCGAGTCGCCAGGAGGACCGCACCCATCACGCGCTCTGGCTCTGGTCGTTCGGCGACGGCACCGCCTACCCGGTCGCCGGCGCCGCCAACGTCGTGTCGACGCAGGTTCATCCTTTCGTAACACCGGGACTGTATACTGTCACCGCGCGCTCCGTCAGCAACAAGGGGACGCTCCTGCGCGAGCTCAGCTGGCCGGTGGTCGTCCCGCCACCCCTGCCCGGCGTGCCGCCAGTGCCGCTGATCCAGGTGTTCAGCGCCGAGACGATCCGCGAGCCGGACGTCAAGGTGATCATCGCTGGACCGCAGACGTGGGTCGTCGGGCGTCCGGCCGACTTCACCGTCAGTGTCGAATTCGCCGACCCACCGCATTGCAACCGCGGTTCCGTCCTGGTCGACCCGGGGCGCGAGTTCACGGTGGTCTGGGACAAACCCGGCATGTTCACGGTCCGCGCCGCGGCCACGGTCCACCTGCGCTACGAATTCCCCGAGCGGGTCATCACTGTCGTCAATACCTACGTCGCCGAACAGGAGGTCGAGGTGTTCGCGACCGTCAACACCGACTGACAGCGTCTGTGAGCACGCTGGCGCGCTTTGACAGTCCCACCCTGCCATGCTAGAATTGGGACAGGCTATACCCAGCGGGGGTACATCCGAGGAGGCAGGGCGTTGGAGCACAATCATGTCATGCAGGCGCCGAACCGCGAGAAGGGCAACGCGCTGACGCGACTCAAGAAGATCGAGGGACAGGTCCGCGGCGTCCAGAAGATGATCGATGAGGACCGCTACTGCCCGGACATCCTGGTTCAGATCAGCGCCATCCAGTCGGCGCTCAGCAAGGTCGCCATGCAGATCCTCGAGGGTCACACGCGCGGCTGCGTCGCTCGGGCCATCCGGGAAGGCCACGGTGATGCCGCCATCGAGGAACTGATGGACGTGCTCCGGAAGTTCTCGATTTGATCCGGGAACAATAACCTCACCGGACAGGGCCGGTCGAAAGGAGTCCCCCATGGCAGAGAAAATCAGCAAGCTGAGTCCCCGCTCCCGCGTCATCCTCGGTTCGGTCGCGGCCGTCGCAGTGGTGATCGCTATCGTCGTCGTCGCCTTGCTCAGCGGCGTCGGCGTGGCCGCCATCGTCAACGGCCAGCGCATCTGGCGCGGCGAGTTCTACCGGGTTGCCCTCGACCGGTCGGGTGAGGAGGTCCTCGATGAGCTGATCAGCAACCGGCTGATCGAGCAGGAGGGCGCCAAGAACCACGTCGTGATCGACCAGGCGAAGATCGACGAGCGGTTGGCAGAATACAAGCGATCCATAGCTGGCGGCGACGACGCGACCTGGCAGGCTGTCCTGGCGCAGTACGGCATGACCGAACGGAGCCTCCGCGAGACGATCCGGCGTGACATGATCGCAGAAGAGATCATCGGCAAGGACATCACCGTCACCGATGAAGACATCACGACCTACTTCGAGCAGAACCGAGACAACTACGCCGAAGACGAGCAGGTCCGGGCATCCCATATTCTCGTCGGGACCAAGGAAGAGGCCGATGCCATCCGGGCGCAGCTGGCCGGCGGCGCCGACTTCGCGGCGCTCGCCAAGGAGAAGTCGCTCGACACCGCCTCCGGCGCCCAGGGCGGCGACCTCGGCTACTTCGGCCGCGACCAGATGGACCCCGCGTTCGAGGAGGCCGCCTTTGAGCTCGCAGTTGGCGAGCTGTCGCAGCCGGTCAAGTCCCAGTTCGGCTATCACATCATCAAGGTGACCGACCACAAACAGGCGCGCGAGTACGCGCTGGAGGAGGTCAAGGACCGCGTCCGGCAGGACGTGCTCACCAGCAAGATCAGCGAACGCTATCCCGACTGGGTGGCCGGCCTCAAGGCGAAGGCGAAGATCGTTCAGTACTGGAAGAAAAGCTGATATCAGTTGGGCTAGCCCGTGGCCTCCGGTGGTCACGGGCTTTTCCACGTTTTGTGGGGTCGATGTGGCAGAAAGATGCAGATGACCATGCTAATTTGGCGGAAACGGTTCTTTCTTGCAGGGCCGGGATGCAGGACTGTGGAATAATAGATTACGGCAATCAAGCCGAGTCCCGCCAGCCGGAGGTCGCCGATGCGTGAACTTGACGCAGTGCTGATTACCGAGACCGTCGCGCGCCTCTGCGCCGAGGCCAACACCGCGCTCTCGGCGGATGTCACAGCCGCGCTCGCGCGGGCGGCCGCCGCCGAGGAATCGCCGGCGGGTCGTGAGGTGCTCCGCCAGCTGGTCGAAAACGCCCGACTGGCGGCGTGCGATGCCGATCCGATCTGCCAGGACACCGGCCTTGCCGTCGTCTGGGTCGACCTCGGGCAGGATGTCCACATCCGCGGTGGCGGTCTCTGCGAGGCAATCGATGAAGGTGTCCGCCGCGGCTACCGTGACGCCTGCCTCCGGGCGTCGGTCGTCGGGCACCCGCTCCGGCGCGTCAACACCGGTGACAACACGCCGGCAATGATCCACGTGCGCCTGGTCCCGGGTGAGGCGCTGACTCTCACCGTGGCGCCGAAGGGCGCAGGCAGCGAGAACATGTCCGCGCTGGCGATGCTCCGGCCTGCCGATGGCCGCGCCGGCGTGATCGAGTTCGTGGTCGGCGTCGTCGAGCGGGCCGGGGCCAAGGCCTGCCCGCCGCTCGTCGTCGGCGTCGGCATCGGCGGCACGATGGAACTGGCGGCGCTGCTGGCCAAGCGGGCGCTGCTGCGACCGCTCGGTGAGACCCACGCTGACCCCGTGACTGCCGAGCTGGAGGCGGAACTGCTGCGTCGGATCAACGATACCGGCATCGGGCCGCAGGGATTCGGCGGGCGCTGCACGGCGCTGGCCGTCGCCTGCGAGACCGCGCCGTGTCACATCGCCTCGCTGCCGGTGGCGGTGAACCTCAACTGCCACGCAGCCAGGCACGCGACAGCAACGATCTAGACGCCGGCGCAGGCAGGCGCCGCATGCTGTGGAGCTGAGACCATGACCGAGACGATCCGCCTGACGCCCCCCCTGCGCCGCGAAGTCACGGCATCGCTCCGTGCCGGGCAGAGCGTCTGCCTCGACGGCGTCATCTATACTGCCCGTGATGCGGCACACGCGCGGCTCGTCGACCTGCTGACGAACGGCCGGGAGCTGCCGTTTCCGCTCGCCGGCGCGGTGATCTACTACTGCGGTCCGGCGCCGGCGCGGCCCGGGCGGCCGATCGGTTCCTGCGGCCCGACGACATCGGCCCGCATGGATCCATACACACCGACACTGCTCGCCCACGGGCTGGCGGCGATGATCGGCAAAGGCGAGCGGTCGCCGGCCGTCATCGAAGCTATGGTGCGCCATGGCGCGATCTACCTGGCTGCCGCCGGCGGCGCTGGGGCGCTGCTGGCGCGCTGCGTGGAGGCGGCGGAGGTCGTGGCGTTTCCCGAGCTTGGCGCAGAGGCGGTGTTCAAGCTCACAGTGCACGGTTTTCCCGCCATCGTGGCGATCGACGCGACCGGACAGGACTTCTACACAATCGGGCGGAGCCAGTATCGAAGATAGGATGTGGCTGGAATGACACTCAATGAAGAAGCATTATCGCTGCATCGCAAGCACCGTGGCAAGATCAGCGTCACCAGCAAAGTGCCGCTGCGCAGCCAGCAGGACCTGTCGCTGGCCTACACGCCCGGGGTCGCAGCGGCCTGCCGGGCGATCGCCGGCGATGAGCAACTCGCCTACGAGTACACGATCAAGGGCAACCTCGTCGCGGTAGTCTCCGATGGCACGGCGGTGCTCGGCCTCGGCGACATCGGCCCGGCGGCGGCGATGCCGGTCATGGAAGGCAAGGCCTTGCTGTTCAAGAAGTTCGCCGGCGTCGATGCGGTGCCGATCTGCATCCGGACCAAATCGGTCGACGAGATCGTCAGCGTCGTCAAGGCGCTCGAGCCGACCTTCGGCGGTATCAATCTTGAAGACATCGCCGCGCCCCGCTGTTTCGAGGTCGAGCAGCGGCTGCGGGCCGAGACCGAGATTCCGATTTTCCACGACGACCAGCACGGCACGGCGGTCGTAGTCCTGGCAGCGCTCGTCAACGCGGCCAAGGTCGTCAACAAGCGGTTCGACGACCTGACCGTCGTCATCAGCGGCGCCGGCTCGGCCGGCACCGCCACCGCCAACCTGTTGCTCGCACGCGGTGTCGGCGACGTCATCATGTCCGACCGCAACGGCCCGCTCTGCCCGGGCGTCACTCCCGGCATGAACGCCTATCAGGCGGAGTTGGCGCAGCGCACCAACATCCGTCGCATCCACGGGACGCTGGCCGACGCGCTCGACGGCGCCGACGCGTTCATCGGCGTGTCGGCGGGCAACCTTGTCACGCCAGCGATGGTCAGGAGGATGGCCATTGACCCGATCGTGATTGCCATGGCCAATCCGATTCCCGAGATCATGCCCGATGAGGCCCGGGCCGGCGGTGCCCGCGTCATCGGCACCGGGCGCTCGGACTACCCCAACCAGGTCAACAATGTGCTGGCTTTCCCGGGCATCATGCGCGGCGCGCTCGCCACGCGGGCCCGGGTGATCAACGAGGAGATGAAGATCGCGGCCGCTGAAGCGATTTCGTCGCTGGTGACCCCGGACCGGCTGGCGGCCGACTACATCATCCCCGAGGCCTTCGATCCGCGCGTCGGCCCCGCTGTCGCAGCGGCCGTCGCTGCCTCGGCGATGGCCAGCGGCGCCGCCCGCGTCGCGGTCGACCCCGAGGCGCTGCGTACCGCTGTCGCCGCCGATCTCGCGGCGCAGGTCTGAGCACCGCATTCGACCATAAAGAGAGGTAGACGCGATGCGCGAATTCAGAGCACCGGAAGTGGTTATCAGACGGCTGGCCATTTATCTGCGGGTCCTCGGCCAGTGCGAGGATGAACAGGAGCCGTACATCGCATCCAAGGAGCTGGGCGACCGGGCCGGCGTCACGTCGGCGCAGGTCCGCAAGGACCTGGCGATGTTCGGCGAGTTCGGCAAGCAGGGCGTCGGCTACGATGTCTGCAACTTGAAGGACGAGATCCGCCGCATCCTCAACGTCAACCGGATCATCAACACGGCCCAGATCGGCGTCGGCGAACTCGGCCTCGCTCTCGCCCGCTACAGCCTGAGGAACGCCCAGCGGCAGCCGGACTACCCATTCCACCTCGTCGCCGCGTTCGACATCGACCCGCAGAAGATCGGCCGCAAGATCGAGCGCATGGTCGAAATCTACCCGTTCGACAAGATCACCGACCTGCTGCGCGATCTGAACGTCTCGGTGGCGGTCATCACGGTTCCCGCCTCGGCAGCTCAGGATGCCGTCGATCGCTGCGTCGAAGGCGGCGTCAAGGGCATCCTCAACTTCGCGCCGGCCAAGGTGACGGTACCCAAGGGAGTCCGCCTGCAGAGCGCCGACGTGACGCTCGACCTGCAGCAACTGGCGTACTATCTGTGATTCGCCGGCGACGGGCAAATCGCACCGAAATGAGGCATGTCGAATGGAACTGGTCGAACGCGCCCTCGGCGGTGACCGGCGCAGCCTGTCCCGCCTGATCACGCTGGTCGAATCGGATCAGCGCGCGGCACGCCCGGCCCTGCAGCAGATCTACGCGCATACCGGCCGCGCCCAGGTCGTCGGCATCACCGGCTCGCCTGGAGTCGGCAAGAGCACGCTCACCGACCGTCTGGCCAAGTCGTTCCGCGACACCGGCCGCACTGTCGGCATCATCGCCGTCGACCCGAGCAGCCCGTTCACGGGCGGCGCGATCCTCGGCGATCGCGTCCGGATGGCCGACCGGACGCTCGACCCAGGGGTGTTCATCCGCAGTCTGGCGACCCGCGGCAGCCTTGGCGGCCTGTCGCGCGCGACGGGTGATGTCATCAAGTTGCTCGACGCCTGCAACTTCGATGTCATCATCGTCGAGACGGTCGGCACCGGTCAGGCCGAGGTCGATATCATCGAACTGGCGCAGACGACCGTGGTCGTTGTCGTGCCGGGGTTGGGCGATGACATCCAGGCGATCAAGGCCGGCATCCTTGAGATCGCCGACGTGTTCGCGATCAACAAGGCCGACCTGCCGGGGCACCAGCGGACGGTGGCGGAGATCCAGATGATGCTCGACCTCGGGCAGGCCGAGCGCGAGTGGCGCCCACCGCTGGTCTCGACCATCGCGCGCGACGCGACGGGGATTGATGAATTGCGACAGAGAATCGATGATCATTATGGCTACCTGAGGCAATCGGGACGTCTGGCGGCACGCCAGCGGACGCTGGTCGAGCGGGAGATCACCGGCATCGTCACGCGGACGCTGGCCGACGGGGCGATCGGGCTCGCACGCGAAGACGGACGGTACGAGCGCCTGGTCGAGGCGACGGTCCGGCGCGAGACGACGCCCTTTGAGGCAGCCGAGCGGATCGTCGACGACTGGCTGGCAAGAAACCGGGAGTAGGGGGATTGGCATGTCGCTTCAGGAATTGCTCGGACGGATCGATCAGCATCTGCCGGAGTTGAGTCGCGGGCAGCGCAAAGTCGCCCAGTTCATCCGCGACAACTACCAGAAGATCGCGTTCCTACCGGCAGCCAAGGTCGGTGAGATGGCCGGCGTCAGCGAATCGACCGTGATTCGCCTCGCCTCCGCGCTTGGCTACGACGGCTACGTCGGTCTGCAGGAAGTGGCCCAGCACGCACTGCGCGGCGAAGCTCCGCTGCTCAAGCTCGAGCAGTCCGCCGCCAGCATCGCCAAGGGCGAGAGCGTCCTCGCCCGGGTGGTCGAGCTGGATCGCGAGAACCTGCGGCGCATCATCAGCTCGGTCGGCGAGGCGGACCTCCAGCGGGCGGTGGACATGATCCTGAGGGCCGAGCGGATCTACGTCATCGGCCTCAAGAACTCGTCGCCGCTGGCGTTCTTCCTCGGACTCGGCCTCAACTCGATGCTCGAGAAGGTCACCATCCTGATGTCGGGCAGCGGTGACCTGCCGGAGCAGCTCGCCACCATCAAGCAGGGCGACTGCGCCATCTGCATCGGCTTCCCGCGCTACTGCCGCGAGACGGTCTATGCCCTCAAGTACGCCCAGGGACGCGGCGCGGCCACGATCGCGATCACCGACGGCCCGACGTCGCCGCTGGCCCAATGGGCCGATCTGGCGTTCGGGGTCCCGGCTGAGTCGCTCTTCTACGTCAACTCGTATGTGGCGCCGATGTCGCTCGTCAACGCCATTCTCGCCGCGGTCTCACTCCGCGACCGCGATCGCCTGGTCGAGCGGCTGCGCCAGATCGAGCGGATATACAGCGACCAAGACGTCTACTACCGTTCCTGATCACTTCCGGTTCCGATGCCGGTCGCCGGCTGCGGCGACAGCGGAAATGGGGGAGATTCGGTTGAAGAGCATCAGGGAGTTGGCTCGCCGCGAGGTCGCGAAGTTGGTTCCCTACGTGGCCGGCAAGCCGATCGATGAGGTCAAACGCGAGCTCGGGCTGACGGATGTCATCAAGCTGGCGTCGAACGAGAACCCGCTCGGTCCGTCACCGAAGGCCCTTGAGGCGATACTCGCGGCCGCCCGTGAAGGCAATATCTACCCCGACTCGAACGCCTTCCGCCTCAGGACGGCGATTGGGGCCAAATACGGATTCACACTCGAGCAGGTCATCATCGGCGACGGCTCGGATGAGCTGGTGTCGCTGATCGGGCAGACGTTCATCAACCCCGGCGACGAGGCCGTGATGCCCTGGCCGAGCTTCCAGACGTACCCGCTGCCCGTCGACCTGATGGGCGGCGTCACCGTCAGAGTGCCGCTCGTCGACGGCCGCGTCGATATCGCGGAGATGGCACGGCGCGTCACCCCGCGGACGAAGCTGGTCTTCATCTGCAACCCGAACAACCCGAGCGGCACGCTGCTCACCCGGGCTCAGGTCGAGAGCGTCGTCCGGTCGCTCCCGGAGCACGTCATCGTCGTCATCGACGAGGCCTACGCCGAGTATGTCGAGAGTCCGGATTACCCCGATTCATTCGCGTTGCTGCGCGAAGGGCGGAACATCATCGTCCTGCGGACGTTCTCCAAGGCTTACGGCCTTGCCGGCCTGCGCGTCGGCTACGGCATCTCGACTGCCGACATCATCGACCTGATGAACCGGCCGCGGCTGGCCTTCAACTGCAATGCGCTGGCGCAGGCAGCAGCGATCGCGGCCCTGTCGGACAGCGAGCACATCCTCGCCTCCCGCCGCAGCAACAGCGAGGGCAAGCGGTATCTTTACGGCGAGTTCGACCGGCTTGGCATCGGCTACATCCCGACCGAGGCCAACTTCATCTTCGTCAATGTCGGCCTCGACTCGCGCGAGGTGTTCCAGCGCCTGCAGCGGCGCGGCGTGATCGTCCGGCCGGGTGACATCTTCGGCTATCCCGGCTGGCAGCGTGTGACGATCGGTACCCGCGGGCAGAATGAGCGGTTCATCGCTGCCCTGAGCGAAGTCATCAGCGAGCTGAAGGGGTAGGCGAGACAGATGATCCTGGCAATCCGGGAGGGAGCGAGCGAACAGGACATCGCCGGGCTCGTGCGGCTGATCGAAGCCGCCGGCGCCGTGTCGCGGACATCGGTGTCGGTGGCCGGGGTGCGGATTGCCGTGCGCGGCGTGACCGGCGCTGCCGCTGACACGCTGGCAGGCGAGCTGACCAGGCAGCCGGCGGTCGCCGAGATCCTGCGACCGCCTGCTCCGTATGTTCTCGTCAGCCGTGAATTCGCGCCGGCCGGAACGCCGGTCAGCGTCGACCTGCCAGATGGGCAGGTGGTGTTCGGCGGCACGGCGGTGGTGTTGATCGCCGGCCCGTGCGCCGTCGAGAGTCCCGAGCAGCTGACCGCTGCCGCTGCGGCGGCCCGTGCCGCCGGCGCCACGTTGCTGCGCGGCGGGGCCTTCAAACCGCGGACGTCGCCCTACAGCTTCCAGAGCCTCGAAGAGGAAGGGCTGCGGCTGCTGGCCGAGGCCCGGGCGGCGACCGGGCTCGGCATCGTCACCGAGGTGGTCGACCCGCGCGACATCGGTCTGGTAGCCGATTACGCCGACATGCTGCAGGTCGGCGCGCGCAACATGCAGAATTTCTCGTTGCTCAGGGAACTGGGCGGCTGCGGCAAACCCGTCATGCTGAAGCGGGGCATCGGCAACACCGTCGACGAATGGCTGATGTCGGCCGAGTACATCGCTGATGCGGGCAACGAGCGGATCGTCCTCTGTGAGCGCGGTATCCGCACCTTCGAACCGTCCACCCGCAGCACCCTCGATCTTGCCGCCGTGGCCGTGGCGCAGCGCCGGAGCCGCTTCCCGGTGATCGTCGACCCCAGTCACGCCAGCGGCGACTACCATTACGTCAGGCCGCTCGCCCTGGCGGCGGTGGCCGCCGGCGCCGACGGCGTGATGATCGAGGTCCATCCTGACCCCGGGCAGGCGCTGTCCGACGGGTGCCAGTCGCTCACGCCGGCCCGACTCCAGGTGCTCGGGCGTGACCTCAGGGCAGTGGCCGAAGCGGTCGGGCGGCGCATCTAGTCCAGCTGTCCGTCTCGATCGTCAACCCGTAGCCTGCGGAGGCGAACCGATGCAGCTGTCGCGGAAACAGATCATTGCGGCGTTGGTGTTCATCGCCTTGTTGCTCGCCACTGTGGCCATGCTGGCCTGGCCGCGGCACGACCGCCTGCTGGCCAGGCTTCGCAGTCTCAGCGATGAGGGCCGCTACGACCAGGCGATCGCCCTTGGCGAGCGCTATCTCTCGCGCGAGAGCAAGTCGGGCGAGTTCTTCGTCGTGCTCGGCGGGATCTACCAACAGACAGGACGTTATCAGGACGCGGCGACAGCATATCGCCGCGCCCTTTCTTTGGACCCGGGAAACGCCGCCGTGCCGTCGCTGCTGGCCCAGTCGCTGCGGGCGCTCAGCCGCCGGGCAGACGCCGATGCGATTCGCTGGCTGGCCGAGGCCGCAGCGTGCGACCCTACAGATGAGTCGATCTTCCTCGATCTCGGTCGCTACGCGTCGCTTGACGAGCTGTTGCTCACACCGACCGACACGGCAGCGAAGATCGTCAAGGCATGGGAAGCTGCCAAGCGCGCTCACCCGGCGCTGCAGAGGAACGAGAGCGTGCGCCGCGTGGTCGCCCAGATGGCGGTCGTGGCCGGCAACGACAGCCTTGCGGAATCGCTGCTGCCGGTCGCGGGCGACGACCTGGCAACGCGGCGCCTGTTCCAGGCGCAGCGCGCGCTGGTGGGTGCGCAACGCGACCTGGCCGAGGCGTTCATTCGCGAGGCTCACGCCGCCGCGCCGCTTAGGCAGGATGTGCTGGCAGTGATGGCCCAGTTGGGCGTGGCCGCCCGGGCCGATGTCGAGACGCTGGCCAGCGAGAGCATTCCCGACGGCGAGTTCACCGCCAACCGTGACGCGACGCAGCTCTATTACTCCGGCCTGCGCATCTACGACCTGGCAGCGGGTCGCTTCCGGACACCCGCCGGCGGCGTCACCGGCTTCGCCCTCTCGCCAAGCGGCACGCGGCTCGCCTATTTCCTGAGCGGCCGCGACGGGTCCGAGTTGTTCGTGGCGCTGGCGGACGGCAGCGAGGCAAAACTGATTGCGCGCGGTCCGACCGGCGGCGATCAGGCATCGTGGTCGCCGGATGAGCGGCAGTTGGCCTTCACCACCGCCGCCGGCCTCGAGGTGGCGAACAGCGATGGCAGCGACCGCCGGGTGGTCGTAGCACCGAGCGGCACGAGCGGTGACGACGACAGTATGACACCGGCGTTTCCTGCCTGGGCGCCCGTGCGAGACCGGATCGCCTACGCGATCAGCCTTGTCGAAGGGACGGGCGGCGTCGCGGCGGTGACGCCGACTGGCCGGCCGGCCGGCTTCGCCAGCCCGCTCGAACTCAGCCGCCCGCGCTGGGCTGCCAATGGCCGCTGGCTGCTCGCCGATCCTGACAACTGGGCGTTGCCCGCCGGACCGCCGGTCGTCATCAGCGAGTCCGGCGCTGTGTCGGAGATCGCCGGCATGTCGCGGCTGATCAGAGACGCTGCCTGGTCGCACGAGGGGACCTGGCTCGCCTACACTGCCGACGACCCGGAGCTGCCCGCGACGCTGATGGCGGACGGCGCCGGCATTGCACCGGCGCGCCGGCTCTGGGTCAGGCGCTGGCCGGATGGCGCGCCGCAACTGGTCGACGTTGGACCGGGGCGTTACGAGCAGGTGCAGTGGTTGCCTGAGCGCCGGCTGGCACTGACCGTCCGCTCGCCGCAGGGCGGCGTAAAGCTGTACGTCGTCAAACTGAAATAGCGACGTCGGCGGTTTTTACCGCATCGACAAGGGCGACCGTGTAACATATCGGTAGGTGGCGGCGAGGCAGGTAACGAAAAGAGACCTCACCGGTTGTCGTGGCTGGCAACCACTTCGACACAAGGCCGAAGGGAGTCGGTGAGATCTCGTGGC
>JBLNDB010000054.1:0-6553 GCA_050261235.1 Chloroflexota bacterium | reverse complement strand
GTTTTTAGCAAACAAAACGGCTAGCCCCCCTTTTCTGCGCGTGGGTGTTTGTGGATAAATTAAACCACGAGTCGCGCCCCGGGATTACCCCGGCGCGACTTGCCCGCGAATGCAGGCTGGGCGGCAGGCATAGACGGCCGCGAGCGCGAACTATCATCCATAGTCCGTAATCGAATGCGAGCAGTGAGGAGGGCCGGCGCCGAAGCAGCAGACAAGTCAATATGCTAAGGAGGAGTCGACTGGATGAGCATGAAGACCTTCGTGCTCGACACCAACGTCCTTCTGCAATCCCCCACGGCATTGTCGTCGTTCGGGGCAAACATCGTGGTGATCCCCGAAGCGGTCCTTGAAGAACTCGATTCATTCAAGAAAGATACGGGCGAGCTGGGATACTGCGCCCGCGCGGCGATTCGGACCATCGAGGGGCTCCGGGCAACCGGCAATCTGATCGGCGCTGGCGTGCCGATGGACAACGGCGGCATCCTGCGCGTCGAGATGAACCACTATGTCGAGGAGATTCCGCCCAACTGGGACAGGACGAAGGCCGACAACCGCATCCTCCAGGTCTGCGCCGCGCTCAAGCAGAGAGGCGAACAGGTCTATCTGATCACCAAGGACGTCCTTGAGCGGGTCAAGGCCGAAATGCTCGGCCTCACCGCCGAGGACTTCGAGAACGAAATGGCCCCGCTGCCAAGCGAGCAGTATCGCGGCCGCCGCGTCGTCTACGCCGGCCGCGACGCGATCGACACCCTGTACGCGAACGAGCAAGGCGTGCCGGTGCAGGGTCTCGGGCTCGTCGGCGAGGCCGGCGAGACAGTCACCGACCTATGTGAGAACGAATTCTTGGTTGTCCGCTCGGCTCACGGCAGCAGCCAGTCAGCCCTCGCTTTCCACCGCGGCGGACAGGTCGTGCCGCTGCGTTACGCCAAGAAGCAACCCTATGGAGTCTCGGCCAGGAACGCCGGACAGCTCTTCTTCCAGGAAGCGCTGCTGGCGCCTGTGGCCGAGGCTCCTTTGGTTATCGCCAAGGGCAGCGCCGGCACGGCCAAGACGTTCCTCAGCCTGGCCGCCGGCCTCGAGAAGGTCGACCTGCGCGGGCGGGAGCGGCGCGAGTTCCGGCGCATCCTCGTCTGCCGGCCGAACACGTCGATGGATGAGGACCTCGGCTACCTGCCAGGCACCGAGCAGGAGAAGATCGACCCGCTGATGCGGCCGGTCTATGACAACCTGGAGGTGCTCGTCGACAGCGACGACAAGGGCCGCTACGAAGACGAGCGCGAATTGGCAGACAAGGTCCGCGAGTTGTTCGACCGTGGCCTGATCATCACCCAGGCGGTCGGCTTCCTGCGCGGGCGGTCGATCGCCCGCCACTGGCTGATCGTCGACGAAGCCCAGAATCTGACGCCGAAGCAGGTCAAGGGCATCATCACCCGCGCCGGCGAGGGCACGAAGATCATCCTGATCGGCGACCCGGACCAGATCGACCACCCCTACCTCGATTCCCGCACCAACGGCCTCTGCTACGCCTCGGACCGCATGCGCGGCAGCCGCCTCTGCTGGCAGGTGACGTTCGAGCCGGACGAGTGCGTCCGCTCGCCGCTGGCCGCTGAGGGCGCGGAACGGCTCTAGCGACGGCCCTCTACTTCGCCTGGCCGGCGGGTTCCTCCCAGGCGCCGTGCGCGCCGGTGGGGATCGTCTGGCCGTCGGGGTAGATCAGGTAGACGATGCCGTTGGCTCCGAGCCACGCATCGCTCAGCTCCTGCCGGTCATAGACGACGCGGACCGACTCGCCCTGGCTGAGGGTGGCCGCCGGATCGTTGCAGATGACGTTGCCATCGGCGTCAAAGCCGCGAATCAGGATCAGGTGGCCGTCCGTCGACGCGATCGGCGCGCCGGTCAGCTTGCCGGGGCCGAACTCGATGCCGATCACCACCGGCACGCCGACCTTGATCCACTGCTCGACCTGAGCCAGCGACTCGAACCGCGACACGACGCCCCTGAGACCGTAGCTCGCCGCGGCGGCGGTGTTGAACGGCCAGTTGCCGGTCCCGCTGGTAGACGTTGTCATAGCAGGCGGCGGCGACGTCGGGCACGGTCTGGTTCAGCTCCGGCCGGCCGAGCTTCTCGGCCCAGTAGGCCATCACCATCGATGTCGAGGTCGGGCTTCACCAGCCTGAGCCGCCGAGTTCGAGGTAGTCCATCTGCGACCGCTCGGGCACCGGCAGTTCCGTCCCCCAGACAGACCTGTCAGCAGCCAGCTTGCGATTCTTGCCCAGCAGGTCGCAGACCACCGCTGACACCGCCCGCACCCGCGGCGTCACCGCCGGATCGGTGGTGTACAGGGTAACGCGGTACTGCAGCGCGCTGGCGTTGGCATCGGCGCCGAGGATCAGCGTATCGGTCGAGACCTTGCCATCCGCAGTCCCCTGCCGGTCGACGCTCTGGCGCTTGATCATCTCGCTCCCCGAGGCCCAAACGCCCATCGTGTACCAGTCTGTCTGCCGGTCGCCGACCGTCGCCCGGACCTCGACGCGGATCCAGGTGCCCGGCGGGGTGTCGGCCTCCCAGGAGGCGACCGCCCAGTTGAACCGGGAAGCGGTCTCCTTGACCGGCGATGTGTAGCTGCCGGCATAGTACTTGCCGCTGAACGCCGTGACCGGCACCGCGCCCTCGATGGCGTCAGCCAGCACGACGGCGCCGTCGACCAGCTTGACATGCTCGAACGTACCGGTCTCGAGCTCGGCTGGCAGCGACCAGCGCACGAAACTGATTCTGTCGCGCCGCAATTGCGGCAGGACACCGAAGATGACACCGGCCGCGGCCACCACGATGATCAACACTCCTCCCAGGATCCAGCGCCTGCGACGGTCGAGTTTCACTGACGTCCCTCCCAGGGATTTCTCGGGATCTCTGCTGAGGTTCTTTCGTCAATGTATCAGACCTGAATAGAATTGCAGCGTAGTACTCTCTGGTGGATGGTTCGCAAGGCAGGGTCGGCGAACCTGCAGAAGCCGAATCAATCTGGGAAACAAACCCGGCCGATCGGCTGTATATGCACCGATGACCCGCCAAGTAACAGAGAAACACGGGGGTGGCCTGCAAAGCTTTTCCGTCCCACTGAGGGTCGCGTTGTCGGCGGCGTTTGCGCCGGTCTTGGCCGATACTTCGACATCGATCCGGTCTGTTCCGCCTTGGGTTCGTCGTCTTCGGTCTGTGTGGCGCTGGCGTTCTCGCCTACATCATCGCGCTGTTCGTGATTCCGTCGGAGCAGGATGTCAGGTAGCGGGCGGATGACCGTCGGGCGCCAAGCGAAAAGCGTTGAGCCGGCTGATTTGCCGCTCAACGCTTTCTCTGTTGTCTGGCGCCGGGGTGCGTCCGGCGCGATGACGCCGCCGCCATTTTCTACCGCGAGATGCGGTACCTCGGCTGCCAGGTGGTCGGCAAGTACGTCGTCGACAACTGCACCACTCCGGACAACCTGGGGAGCAGGGCCGTCGACACGGCGGAGTCGATGTGGAGGGACATTCAGGGCCTGACCGTCGCCCGGTAGCCCTCTACATTGGTTCTCAGACTGTAGCAAAAACAGGGCTATAGCCCTGTTTTTGCTACACTATGCGTGCGTGTCATACCATGTGCTCAGGCAGCATCGGTCCATGTGCTCAGGCAGCATCGGCGATGCGTTGGCGCTGGCGGTAGCGTTGGCGGTGGCGAGGCCCGGAACCGCGGTTACTAGCGGGTGCCGGCGCCGAGCAGCGCGTTCTCAATCGCCTTGAGATATGACTTGTTGGTGGCAGTGGCGCCGGAGATGCCGTCGATGTCCAGCGACTGCTTGTTGATGACCTTGTCGAACAGCGCCTTGCCGCTTTCGCTCCTGGCACCGGCCTGATTATCAATGATGGTGATGCTGACCTCCTCATTTTATCAGTTGCCCTTATCGCAATATCGTAATATATTGGTTAGTGGAGATGGAGGGGTTGTGAATGGACAATTACCAGCGCGATGCCGAAGCGCTGACACTGGCGGCCGAGACACTGAAGGCGATGGCCCACCCGGTGCGCCTCTGCATCCTGCGCGGACTGATGCAGCAGGGAGCCTGCAACGTAACCAAGATGCAGTCCTGCCTTGGCATGCCGCAATCCACGGTCTCGCAGCACTTGGCGAAGCTTCGCACCGCCGGGCTGATCGCCGGTGAGCGTCAGGGCACTGAAGTCATCTACCGGATCAAGAGCCCGATCGTGGAAGAGATCATCAGGGCCGCCCTGCGGTCCGCACAACCCTGACCAACCGGACAGAGCAAAGGGAGGTTCCTCTCATGGCCAAACGTGTACTTATCATCGGCGGCGTGGCGGGTGGCGCCAGCGCCGCCGCGCGACTGCGCCGGCTCGACGAACAGGCTGAGATCATCCTGATCGAGCGTGGCGAGCACATCTCCTATGCCAACTGCGGTCTGCCGTACTACGTCGGCGGCACCATCCGCGAGCGATCGCGCCTGTTTGTGGCGACCCCGCAGCTGTTCAACGAGCGATTCGCCATTGAGGTGCGGACCCGGACCGAAGCGGTCGCCATCGATCGCGAGGCGCAGGAGCTTGAACTGCATGACCTGACGACCGGCCGGACCTATCGTGAGCATTACGATTACCTGATTCTCTCGCCGGGCGCAGCGCCGGTCAAGCCGCGCTCGATTCCGGGGCTCGCTTTGCCCAACGTCCACACTCTGCGCAACGTGCCGGACGCGGACGCCCTCTATGAGCGCGTCGTCGTCAACAAGGCGCGCGCGGCGACGATCGTCGGCGGCGGCATGATCGGCCTTGAGACGGCTGAGAACCTGATCGAGCGGGGCGTCGCGGTGAACATCGTCGAGGCGATGGAACAGGTCTTCCCGCCGATCGACCGCGAGATGGCAGCGCTCGTCCACGAGCACCTGCGCGACAAGGGCGTGCGCCTATACCTCGGCGATGCCCTGATGGCCGTCGAGCCGCTGGCTGACGGGCGCACCGTCGCTGTCCTGAAGAGCGGCACCAGGCTTGAGTCGGATTTTGTCGTCGTATCGATCGGAGTTCGCCCCGAGGTCGCGCTCGCCAAGGCGGCCGGCCTTGAGCTCGGCGTGACCGGCGGCATCCTGGTCGACGCGCAGATGCGGACGTCTGACCCGCACATCTTGGCCGTCGGCGATGCGGTCGAGACGACTGACTTCGTGACTGGCGCCAAGGCCTTGGTGCCGATGGCCGGACCGGCCAACCGGATGGGCCGCCTGGCTGCCGGGACGATAGCCGGGCAGCAGGAATCGTACCGCGGCACCATCGGTACCGTGATTGCCAAGGTGTTCGACCTCGCCGTCGCCGCGACGGGCAAGAACGAGGCGATGCTGGCCAAGGCCGGGCAGGCGTATCAGAGCTGCGTCATCCACCCGGGTTCTCACGCCGGTTACTACCCCGGCGCCGACACGATGACCCTGAAGATCCTCTTCGCGCCTGATGGCAGGCTGCTCGGGGCGCAGGCCGTCGGTCGCGACGGCGTCGACAAGCGAATTGACGTTCTGGCTACGGCGATTGCGTTCGGCGCCAACGTCCGCGACCTGCAGCACCTTGAGCTGGCCTACGCGCCGCCGTTCGGTTCGGCCAAGGACCCGGTCAACATGGCAGGGTTCACAGCCGGCAACATCCTTGACGGGTCGATGCCGGTCTGCACTTGGCGCGACGTGCCGGACCTGATAAGCAGCGGCGCGCTCCTCCTCGACGTCCGCGAACCGTCCGAGTACGAGCTTGGGCACGCCGACGGGGCCGTCAGCATCCCACTCGGCCAGCTGCGCGCTCGCATCAACGAGGTTCCGCACGACCGGCCGGTCGTCGTCTACTGCCAGGTCGGCCTGCGCGCCTATGTCGCGCTCCGCATGCTGATGCAGAACGGCTATGACAACGTCGTCAACCTGAGCGGCGGCTACCGTACCTACCGCGCCGTCGCCGACGACCTCAAGGCAGCCGCGGATCCGGGCGCCGGCGTCAACCGCAAGGGTGGCCCCGCCATCAGCAGCGCGGTCGCCGACGATGGCACATCGGCCGCAGCGTCATCCGGTAGCCCTGAGGCTGAGCTCGACGCTTCCGGTCTCTCTTGCCCCGGTCCGATCATGGCCGTCTTTCAGGCAATGACGGCTCTGTCACCGGGCCAGATCCTGCGCGCCACGGCCACCGATCCCGGCTTCAAGCGGGACATCGCTGCCTGGTGCGGTCGCACCGGCAACGAACTGGTGTCGCTGACCGAGGAGGATCGGACGATCATCGCCCGCATCCGCAAGGGCGGAGCCGCCGCCGAAGCAGCCGCAACGGCGCCCCGCGGCGTCGGCCTGCCGACGACCGGTGACGGGCAGGACAAGACGATCGTCGTCTTCAGCGGCGACCTCGACCGCGCGCTCGCGTCGTTCGTCATCGCCACCGGCGCCGCGGCGCTCGGGCGCAAGGTGACGATGTTCTTCACCTTCTGGGGCCTCAACGTGCTGCGCCGGCCGGAGCCGGTGCCGGTCAAGAAGAGCCTGATTGACCGCATGTTCGGCATGATG
>JBLNDB010000053.1:0-23167 GCA_050261235.1 Chloroflexota bacterium | reverse complement strand
CAGACGGATCGTCATCTGCGCGGCCGAGGATGTCGGTCTGGCTGACCCGCAGGCGCTGCTGGTGGCGAACGCCGCCTACCAGGCCGTCCACGCGATTGGCCTGCCGGAAGGGCGGATCCCGCTCGCCGAGGCCGTTGTCTACGTGGCCACCGCGCCCAAGAGCAACGCGGCCTACCTCGGGATCAACCGCGCCCTGGCCGACGTCGAGGCCAAGAAGGTCAGCGGCGTGCCCATTCACCTGCGCGATGCCAGCTACAAGGGCGCTGAGCGGCTTGGCCACGGCAAGGGGTACCAGTATGCGCACGACTATCCCGAGCACTACGTCGTGCAGGATTATCTTCCGGCCGAGTTGGCCGATGCGCGCTACTACGAGCCGGGCGAACTCGGCTATGAGGGTCAGATCGGCGAGCGGCTGGCGCGGCTGCGGGCCCGCAAGGCCGCCAAGCGGAAATGAGAGTGCATTCGGGAATGCCGGGGAGGGCAACAGATTGCCACGACGGAGTCTGATCTTTATCTCGCTGCTCCAGCTGGTCGCCGGCGAGGCGACATTTTCGTTGCTGCACAGGCGTTTTCCGGCGATGCCGGCGATCGCCGCCATCGCCGTCGTCTACGTCGTCGTCAAGGTGCTGGGCGACGGGCTCTGTTGGCTGACGAGGCGCAGCGTCCACGAGTGGGGCTATCTCGACGACTACATCATCAATGAGCTGGTCTTTGGTTATACCTTCTATGTCCTGCCGCTGTCGTTCGCCCAAGCGATCGCGGTGGCCTACTTCCCGACCGACTCGTTGCCGTGGCGCCTGTCGGCCACGGCCGCGCTGGCAGTAGCGGTCTGGGCCATCCTCAGACGCAAGAAGGAGTATGAACTGGCGCAGACGCACCAGCTCGGCCGCCGCGTGCGGATCAAGTACGGCCTGCCCGAGAAGGGGGAACCGCGATGATGTCAAGACATCCCGCCCTCCGCCGGGTGGCGCGCCCGCTCGCCCTGCTGCTGGCCGTCCTTAGCCTCTGCCTGACCGTCGCCCCGGTCGCCGGAGCTGCCCCGGCGGACGTCTACGCCAGCCCGGAGGCTGCCGTCGATGCGTTCTTCGCCGGCCTCAACCAGCACTCATCATATCGCGCCGCCTGGGCTGGCCTGCCGGGGGCCAACATCGAAGGCGTGACCGCAGTCGAGTTCGCGTCAATCATCAACGACGAGAAATCGCAGCTCACGCATGTCATCTACCGCAGCGAGAGGGACGGCGACCGGTCGACCGTCTTGGCGTACCTGCCTGAGTGGAGTTACTCCTACCGGTTCGAGCTGGTCCGGCAGCAGGACAGCTGGTACATCGCGCGGTATCGCGATGTCATGCCAGCTGTCATCGAACACGCGCGGGCCGACCTCACTGTCGACCCGGCGGGGCGGCAGATCGCGGCGACGGTGACCCTGCGGGTCCGCTCCGACATGGATGACCTGTCCGACCTGTTGGTCTACCTGTTCCCGACGCTCAAGGTCGCCGGCGTGACCCGCGACGGCGCGCCGACGTCGTTCGAGCGCCCGAAGGACAGTCGGCTGCTTCACGTGCCACTGCCGCAGTTGAAGCGGGGCGAGACGACCGAGGTGACGTTCGCGTACAGCGGGGCGATTCACGACAAGGATCGCTACACGGCCCGCATCTGGAACGACATCAGCGGCGATGGCACTTATCTCGCGACATCGCTCGGCTGGTCGGGAGCGGAGACGGCCGACCTTTACATCACTGTGCCGCCGGGCCTGACTGCCGCAGCCGGCGGTGAACTGATCGAGACGACCAATGCGGCGAGCGGTGGCACGACGTTCCACTTCCGCCAGGACGAGCCGGCAGCGGCCCTGGCGGTGAATGAATACACGGCAGCCGATGAAATCATCGACGGCATCGCCGTGCACTGGGATCTACTGCCCGAGCATGCCGGACAGGGCGCGATGGCGCTCGCGGTGACGCGCCAAGCCCTGGCGTTCTTCAGCGGCAAATTCGGCCCGTTCCCCTTCCCGCGCCTGACGATCAGCGAGATTCCGGCCAAGATGGGCGGCGGCGTAACCGTCGATCAGGCGATCATGCTGGTGCCGCGGGTGACGCCCGGCCTGTCGCATTCGCGCTATTGGCCGGAACTTGTCGCCCATGAGATCGCGCACCAGTGGTGGGGCACCGACATCGGCAGCATTCACCCCTGGGGCTGGGAAGCCTTCGCCAGCTACGCCGCGGATGCGTTCATTCAGGCGACGGAAGGCGACGCCCGCTTCCAGGAGTTCATCAGGCAACACCGGGCCGCCTATCTGAAGGCGACGCGCCTCGGTGAGGTGCCGATCCTGCGTGCCCGCAACCGCTATGAGAATCGCGCCTACTTCGAGATCGTCTATGACAAAGGCGCGCTGGTCCTCCATATGCTCCGCTACCAAATTGGTGACGAGGCCTTCTGGAAGACGATGCGCGTCTTCGCCGAGGAGTTCGCCGGGCAGCAGACGACACCCTGGGACTTCGAGCGGGTGGCCGAGGAAGTGTCCGGCCAGGACCTGTCCGGCTTCTTCTTCCAGTGGCTGAACACGACGCAGCGGCTCGACCTGTCGGTCGAGCACTACCAGACGACGTTCAATGCCGACGGTTACCTGACCACCTTGACCATCGTCAATCGCGGCACAGCCACCGTGCCGTTCGTCGACATCGCCCTCGACGGCCTTGGCGAGCCGCTGACGATGCGCGTCGAGCTGAAGGGCAAGGCGACCACGGTCTCGGTGCTCTCGAAGGCCGCGCCCCGGCGCGTCATCCTCGACCCGCAGCACTGGCTGCTCGACGCCAACGAGGCGAACAACATCGCCGGCGTCGGGCCGTTTGACCGCGGCTCGCCGATCCGCGCCGGACTGATCGGGCTCGCTGTCGCCCTGGTCCTGTTCGGCCTTGGCACGGCTTTCTACAACTACGGCCGCCGCGTCGGCTGGGCGCGCGTCCGGCGCTCGTTCCGCGACGCGCTCGACATGGACGAGATGAACACCTATATCACCCAGCACGGCATCGACTTCGACCCGGACAAGGTCATCCCGGACATCGACTATTCGCTCCTGCCGGGGGCCGAGCGGGTGGCGATCGAACGCCCCGAGCTGTGGCACGACGGCATCGCCACTGTGCTCGCGACCGATGTCGGCAGCACCACGACCTAGGCCCTGCTCTGGGCCAAGGACGCGGACGGCGAGTTCCGCCTCAGGGGACGGGCCGAGGCGCCGACTACCGTCGAGGCGCCGTGGGAGGACGTTACCCTCGGCCTGACCAGCGCTGTCGAGAAGCTGGAGGCGGCGACCGGTCTCCGCATCCTGAGCGGCGGCGAGATCATCACCCCGCCGCGCGACGGCGTCGGCGTCGATCTCTACATCTCGACCAGCAGCGCCGGCGGCGGCCTGCAGATGGTGGTCGCCGGCGTCATGAAACGGATGACGGCTGACAGTGCCGATCGTGCCGCTCAGGCGGCCGGCGGCATCGTTACCGACATCCTGTCGATCGACGACGGCCGGCTGCTGATCGAGCGCATCCAACGGCTGCGCGAGCTGCGACCGGACATCATCCTGCTCTCCGGCGGCGTCGACGGCGGCGACATTTCGCACGTCGTCAACCTCGCCGAACAGGTCGCCATCGCTGAGCCGCGGACGCGCCTCGGCAACCTGCGGACGCCGCTCGTCTACGCCGGCAACGCCGCCGCCCGCCCGCACATGTTGCGGCTGCTCGAAGATAAGGTCAGCCTGCACGTGGTCGACAACATCAGACCTGTGCTCGAGCGGGAGAACATCGAGCCGGCGAGGCAGATGATCCACCTGCTGTTCATGGAGCACGTCATGTCGCAGGCGCCGGGCTACCCGCGGCTGCTCGAGTGGTCGCGCAACGCCCTCCTGCCGACACCCGGCGCCGTCGGGCGCGCCATCCAGGCGTTCGGCACGAAGTACGGCATCAACGTCGCCGCGTTCGACATCGGCGGCGCCACCACCGACGTCTTCTCGCTCGTCGGTCAGCGGTTCCACCGCACGGTCAGCGCCAATCTCGGCATGAGCTACAGCGCCACGAATGTGCTGGCCGAGGCGACGACCGACGCCGTCCTCCGCTGGCTGCCCTTCCCGTGCACGGCCGCTGAAATCGAGGACTGGGCGGCCAACAAGATGATTCGTCCGACCAGCCTGCCGCAGACCCTCGAGGACCTCATCATCGAGCAGGCGCTGGCCCGCGAAGCGCTGCGGCTGGCGTTCAGCCATCACTGCTCGGCGATCGACGGCCTCAAGGGCGTGCAGCGCCGGCGCGACATGTCCGAGGTTCTCGATCAAGTCGGGGCTCAGTCGGCGATCGACTTGCTGGCGATGGACGCCCTGATCGGCAGCGGCGGCGTCCTGTCGCACGCGCCGCGCCGCGAACAGGCGCTGATGATGCTGGTCGATTCACTGTTGCCGGAAGGCGTGACCGAGATGTTCGTCGACAGCATCTTCATGTCGCCTCAGCTCGGTCTCCTGTCGACCATCCGGCCGCAGCTGGCGACGGAGATCCTCGAGCGCGACGGCCTCTGCCTGCTGGCCACCTGCATCGCGCCGGTCGGCCGTCCGGCGCGGAACGGACGCCTGCTGGCCCATCTCACCTACCGCTCCGGCCGTGAGCATCACTCGGCCCGCATTGTCTCCGGCCAGATCGTCTGTCTGCCGCTGAAGCCCGGTGCGCCCTATGAGGTTACCATCTACCCGCGGCGCGGCTACGATTGCGGCGCCGGGCCGGGTCGGCCCGTCGAGACGGTCGTCGAGGCCGGGCTGTTCGGGTTGGTGCTCGACGGCCGCGGCCGGCGGCCGCTGGCCATGCCCGCTGACCCGGCGCAGCGGATCACCGCGCTTCGCAGTTGGCTCAAGGCGCTGTCCGTCTACGACGACCGGCAGCTGGACGAACTCAGTCGGAATCGCGACGGGAGGTGACAACTTGCCGTACCTATCGGAGCTGAAGATCCAGGAGGCGGCCGTCGTCCGCAAGGTCCGCCGCCTGCCGTTGCCAGGCAATATCCACGTGCAGGTCGGCGACGCCGTCACGGCCAGGCAGGAAGTCGCCCGCACCGAGCTCCTGCCCGGCGAGCCGAGTGTCGTCGATGTCGGCAAGCAACTCAAGGTGGAGCCGGCCGAGATCCGCGACTACGTTCTGGTCGCGGTCGGCGACTCGGTCAAGCGCAATCAGGAAATCGCCCGCCGGCGGCGCCCGGCCATCGAGGGCGGCGATGCGGTGGTCTACTCCCCGTGCGAGGGCGTCGTCGAGCACATCTCGGAGGCCTACGGACAGGTTCTGATCCGCGAGGCCGGCGACCCGGTCAACGCCGAGGTGACCGTCGACCTCAAGGCGCAACTCGGCGTGGCCGGCCTGTTCCAGTCGATCGACTTCCGGGTCCGGGTGGGCGATGAGGTCCAGCTCGGCCGGCCGATTGCCTATGTCGAGGGTGGCGGCGGCTGGATCACGGCGCCGGTCACCGGCACCGTGACCGGCATCGACGGCGGCGTCGTGAGGATCCGCAAGGCCTACAAGCCAGCCGTCGTCGAGGCCTATATCCCCGGCCGCGTCGTCGCTGTCGATCCGGGAGAGAGCGTCACCATCGAGACCCTGGCCGCGTTCGTGCAGGGCATCTTCGGCATCGGCGGCGAACAGCACGGCGAGATCAAGATCGCCGTGGCCGGTCCGGCTGACGAACTGACGCCGAATCTGATCACTGCCGAGGCCAAGGGGAAGGTGGTGGTGGGCGGCGCGTTCGCGAGTTACGACGCCATCGCCAAGGCGATGCGCGTCGGCGCCGTCGGGCTGATCGTCGGCGGCGCCCGCGCGGCCGACCTGAGCCGGGTCGCCGGGCGCAACATCGGCGTGGGCGTCACCGGCAGCGAGGACATCGGCCTGTCGGTCGTGCTCACCGAGGGCTTCGGTTCACTGCGGATGGCCGACCGGACGTTCAACCTGCTCCGTGCCCATGCCGGCGACGCCTGCAGCCTCAGCGGCAGCAGCCAGATCCGCGCCGGCGTGATCAGACCTGAGATCATCATCCCGCTCGCCGATGGCGCCGCGGCATCTGATCAACCGCGAAGCGGCGCGGCCCAGCTGAAGGTCGGGTCATTGGTCAGGATCATCCGCAAGCCCTACTTCGGCCTTTGGGGTCGCGTCAGCCGCTTGCCCGGCGCTCCCGTGCCGCTGCCGACCGGCGCCAGCATGCCGGTGTTGGCGGTGACGCTGGAGGACGGCCGGACCGTCGAGGTGCTGGAGAACAACGTCGAGCTGTTCCCGTTCTGATTCCTGAGTCCGGATCCACCCCCACGCGCGTGGGGACTCTGCCACCAGGGCAGCGATGATATGCTACTATGGGCCACCCCCACAGCGTGGGGACGCGCTGCCTATGCCGGAGCGACCGAGAGCAGCCCGAAGCCGTACGCCTTTGCCGGGCCGATGCCGGCGATCAGGGCTTGACGGAACCGCTCGCTGTCGACGACCCGCAGGCGGCCGAGGAAGTAGACCGACCCGAACGCCAGCGAGCCGCAGGGATGAACGCCGGTCACCCGGCCCGGCCGCGCCGTCGCCTCGATGACCGCAAAGCCGGACTTCTCCGCGTGTCGGGCCAGCCAGGCCAGTTGGTCGTCGGTGCGGCGCAACTCGACCCGGCGCCCGTTGCGGCGCGTGCCGTCGGGGCCGGTCTTGCTGTCGATCTTGCGCGTGACGTTGGCCCGCAACCGGAATTCCATGATGTCGCCGGCGGCGATCGAGTCATAGAAGCCCGCCAGCGGCCGACAGGCCGGGTTGTCGGGGACTTCGGCCAGATAGCCGGCCGGCAGGTGGGACCAGCACGGCTCAGTCCGCGACTGGACATACAGCGTCAG
Source organism: Chloroflexota bacterium (assembly GCA_050261235.1). Lineage (GTDB taxonomy): Bacteria > Bacillota > Sulfobacillia > JBFLWA01 > JBLNDB01 > JBLNDB01. Next base: position 16,296 of record JBLNDB010000053.1, on the reverse strand, counting down.
CGTGCCGGGACTGATGCCGCGATCGATCCGGTAGAGCGTGCCGAAACAGGCACGGGCCCCGTGCGCGCCGTCGGCCGGCGGGAAAGCCCGCATGACAGTCCGGTGCATCCGCTGACAATCGGCCAGGTCGCGGCGCACCCACGGGTCCTGCTGGTCAATGACCAGGCGTGTGAGATACATATGTGTCCTCCCGGATCAGGTCCGACGTCAGGGTCATCGTCTCCGTAGTGACGAAACGCGGCGCGAACCGCCGTTCAGCGAAGCAGAGCGGCACATCGCAGCGGATATCGGCTGACGCGTCGTCGGCCGATTCGAGGACGAGCCGCAGAGTCAGGGGCCGTTCCGCGCTGGCGGCGCGCATCTGCGCCGCCTCAGCCGCGGTCCGGGCCAGCCACGGGTACTCCCGCAGGGCGAGCCGGAGCGGCTTGCGGCTCAGTCCATCCGGCAGCCAGACGGGTGGGTCGGGGAGGTAGCTCCGGCGCCCCAGACCGAGGGGCCAGACCGGATGCCGCAGGGCCCTGTCGATGCGACGCAGCAGCGCGTCGTCGCCCTCGAGGCCGACCAGATACTGCGCGTCGGCGATGAAGTAGCGGGAGCTGGTGACCGTGTCGCCGACGACGCCGCGCGCCCGGGCGACGCCGTAGCGGTCGCCGGTCAGCGTCCCACCGCCGGCAGTCTGAAAGTCTCTCTGAACCACGCCTTCGCGGTCGACCCGCACGCCCATGTCCAGGGCCGCCAGGTCGGCCAACTTGGGGTGGGAGCGATCGGACGGGTCCTCCCGGCGGGGTTTGCCGAGTGCGGCGCAGATCAGGCCGATGACCCCGGACTTGGAGGGCTCGTGTCCGCAGTCGCGTTCGCTGAACCGCGACTGCGTCCCCCAAGACTGCATCGGCCCGGCCAGTCGCAGGAGCAGCGTCGTCATGCTGTCGTCGCCCCCTCCGGCGATGCGGCGAGAGCGGCCATCGTGCGGGCGATCAGATCCTCAAGCCCAGCCGCGGTCTGGATCGGGGCGCTGCCGGCGCACGACCCATCCGCGCCGGGCAGGTCATGCAGCGAGGCGAGACCGGCGAACCTCACGTCGTTGCTGCCGTACATGCGGGTCAGCCGCTGCCAGTAGTCGAGCAACGCCACCGCCGACCGGCCGACCAGGTCTCCGTCGGCGGACGGCCGGACGGGATCGACGAAGGCGTTGGCCAGCGACCAGAAGCCTCCGTCGCGGACGACCAGGAACACCAGTGATGGCGGGTTATGCGCCGCCCAACTGGTCTGCTTCCCCATCGGTATCGCTCGCACCGCCGCGCGCAGGAACAACTCCGCAGCCTGCAGGGCCTTCACCTGATCGCCATGGAGGTTGCTCGTCAGCTGTTCCAGGTCGATGTTGGCATAGCGGTAGAAACAGGCCGAATTGAACTGAAGCGCGCCGACCATCTCGGCGCGCGAGGCGCCCCGCGGCCGAAGGTCGTCGACCGCGGTGAAGAAGTCCAGTTCCGGCTTGACCTGATGCGTCGACAGGGCGTGCGCGACCTGACAGGCCCCGGTTATCGTGCTGGTCGGGAGGTCGGTGACCAAACGCCCGAACAAGGCCAGATCGATGGCCTTGCCGCCATCGAGACTCTGCTCGAGGGCGGCCCGCAAGCGCGACGACGCCCCGCCACGCCCGGCGTCGCCGGCTGACCGGCCGCGCCGCGCCCGCCCATGCTCGGTCGCAGCGTCATCAAGGGCGTCGAGCAGCGACTGCCAGTGCTCGTCGATGGCTGCTGCCATGGCGTCAAGCTCGCGTTCGCCGACGAACATCAGGCACTTGCCGCGGTTGTCGGCGCCCGGCTCGAGGCAGGTGTCGCGCAACGCCAGCCTGACGACTGACTCGGCGCGCGGACGCTCGTGTCCGGCGGCGACGAGCCGGTCAGTCAGCGCCGTTGCCACGCGACGCGTCCGGATCGCGAGGTCGTGCCGATCGATCAGCTCCTGGCGGAAAGCGGCCCGGATCGAGCGCTTCTGGCATTGGCTCGAGATCCTGGCGCGGCGACAGCCCCCGAACATGCAGTCCTTGGGCGCGCTGGCGTCGTCCCGGTTGAGATTCGACGGGGCGAAGTTCTGGATCATGTGCAGTTCAGCCAACATGGGCGTTCACACCCTCTGCTCGGACCATATCAGGAGGCACTGCCGACGCTGTCGCCAAGCGCTGTTCGAAGAAGCGCCTGGCTGCTGCGACGAGTCGGGCGCGACCGGCCGTCCGGCCGACTCGCTCAAGGGCCATATCATAGGCGCGACGCGCAGCGCCGGCGAGGCGCGCGTTCCAGTCGCCGCGCGGCGGTATGCCCAAAAGCAGGAGCCTGCTGGCCGCGCTGTCCAGTTCCGACCAGTAGGTCAGCAGGCAGTCGTTCACTGTGCTGCTCGCTGCCTCAGCCGGCACGCCGAGCAGCCTGTTGAGGAACGAGAGAGCGGCTGTGAGCGCGCTGCCACAGGCCTCTGCGCGCGCGACCGCAGCCGCGAATTCGTGAACTGTTTCACTATCGCGGAGACAACTAAGCGGCAGAGGACAGCGGTCTTGCCGCCAGAGATAGATGGAGGCCCGCCCCGGGGCGGTGACGAGACCGAAGACGACCAGCCGCAGCGGCGACTCGATCGCGCCGCCAGCCAGATCAAGTGCCGAACCGCTGGTGAGCCAGCGCAACGCGCGCGGCGGGTGCGTTCCCGACGGCGCTCCCAGCCAGACCGGCACGTCGCGCCAGACGGCGCGCTGCAGAGCCAGTCGCAATGGCGTCAGGCTGCCGTGCTGGTCAGGGCGGTAGGCCTTGTGCGGGTCAACGCAGTCCGCTGGCGCAACCAGGCCCTGGCGGATCTGGCACGCCGCGACAAGGCCCGACAGCGGGTCGCGCATGAGACTGATCCGGCGCGCCGGCCATGTGAGCAGCGCCAGTTCGCCGCTGACGGGCGTACCGCCGCGTTCCGGCGCGGGGACGCGGTCCCACTCCCAGACCGGCTCGCCGGCGGCCGCCGGCGGCAGCGGCGGCGAGTTCAGGAGCAGTGTCGAAAACAGCGTCTCGCCGTAGACCAGAGCTGCGCAGTCACGGGCCAGCGGCGCGTCACAGAAGTTGAACGGCTCGCTCACGCCGCCGCCCAGCGCCGCAGCGTGGAGTGCCAGCAGATAGCGCGCTGTCTGAGCCGGCGTGAGCGCCCGCGGCGCCGCGTCGACAGAGTGGTCGAACAGCGTCGGGTTGTTGCCGGACGACGCTTCATGCATCAGCCACGAGACCGGGTGGGATTTGACGTCCCGGGCAGGCGGGACCTGCATGAACGGGCGCGTCGCATGGAACAAATCGAAGTCCCCGGCATGCTCGGCGAAATATCGATTGGCAGGCCCGGGATCGAAGCGACCGCCGCTCCAGACGGAGAGCCAATCGCCGTCCGAATGGAGGCCATAGATGCGCCTGACGAGCGCGAGCAACAGGCGATGGAGGGCAACCGTCACCAGCGGTGACGGGTCGAACAGCTCACGGAGGTCATGCGAGTTCAGGATGGCATCGCGCAGGCTGACGTCCGTCGGCCTGCCATCTTTGGTCAGACACGGCAGCCAAGGCTCATCGACCAGGCTGAATGCAGGCATCAGTCTCACCTCAGCTTGCACTGCAAGGGCATTCTTCCAGCTATACGGGCCGGTTTGTGAAATGTTTCGCCAATTGCCGCGGTATGTCCTGCCGTTTCGACAGCTCGTTTTGCTGGTCTGATGCTGCGGTCGGCGCGCGTCGGCAGACAGGCGGAGGACGTTGTCGAACGAATATGGCAGGAAATCTCGGGATCAAGAGGGATAGGAAGTTACCTTCCCAAAGGAGGATGATATAATGGGAAAGAGGGGGGATCATTGTGTCTGTGCCGATTGCGACCATTGATAATCGCTTTGCCACCGACGAGATAATGGCGGCCACCGAACTGCAAGACACGGCGACAGCGAAGCTGCAAGAGAGAATAGCCAGGCAGCATAAGTTGCTGCTCACCCACTACAACCGTCCGGTGGGCGTGCTGCTTGACATGGAGACGTTTCAAGGTCTGATTGCGCGTTTGCGTGAACTCGAGGAATACGTTGAGGATCTGGAAGCGACGCGCCTGGCCGAGAACCGCCTACGCGAGAGCCCGGCTGACAGCCAGTGGCTGAGCCAAGAGGAGCTGGCAGAGAGCGTCAAGAAGCTGATTCTCGAGACCGACGTGACCGGGCACGAGAAAGCATGAGCCTTATCACCAAGGTCCGGTACCACAGGGCTGTCGCGACGCAGGACATGCCGCGGGTTCTCGAGCGGCTGGGCTCGACAACGCGGCTGCGGGAGTTCGTGCTGCAGCTGAACCGGGCGATCATTGACATCGCCAACGGCCGGGGCGTCCCGGCGTCACCGCTCAGACCACCGCTCACTGGTTGGCAGCGCAAGCGGTTCCACAGCCGCAGATCGCCGGCACAGGGAGTCAATGCGGATGCGCGGTTGATCTTCCGCATCGACGACGGTGGTCAGACCCTGTACATACTGGCCGTTGGTCTGCGCCTCCCCGGCCAGCCCGATGACATCTATGCTTTGAGTGGCAAACGACTGCCAGATGATTGACGGCACGGCCAGCTGAGCGCATAATCACAGCCAACAACCCCAAACCGAACATGGCGATGAGGAAGAGGAGTAGCGGGCTGGGCGAGTCGCAGAGACCCGGTGGTTGTGCAAACCGGGACCGCAGGCCTGGGCAGGGACCGCCCCTGCCGGAGCGAAATACGCTTCCGAGCCGCGGACCGAAAGGCAACGAGCAGGCTCCGCCGCAGTCCCGGCGTTAGCAGGGAGCCCCGTTAAGCCGCAGGGCCGACGGGCGCAGCGAGTGGGTCAGGTTCTGGCTCATTAGGGTGGTACCGCGGGAACGAACTCCCGCCCCTTGTCGGGGCGGGTGTTTTTGTATTTCCGGGCCATGGTCGCCGGCGGCAGCGGCGGTCAGGAGGGAGGTGAAGAGCAGCAGCCGCGGATTGGGGATGTAGTCCCGGAGCGGGCCCAGCCAAACGGAACAACAGGGAGGAACCGCAGATGAGTGAAGTCACGCGAGTCCCGTCTGACACGCCCCGGGTCATCGATGTCCACAACCACTTCTATCCGCCACGGTATCTCGAGGAACTGAAGAAGGGCGACGGCGTCGCCCGCGTCACCGCCGCTGCGAACGGCGACTACATCCTCTCCTATGAGGGTGACTACAACGTCCTTGTCCCGGGGCACCGGGACATCGAGGTGCGCGTCCGGGAGCTCGACCGGGCCGGCATCAGCACTCAGATCCTCAGCCTGACGACGCCCGGCGTCCACATCGAGGAGCGGGAGCGGGGGATCGCGCTGGCGCAGATGACCAACGACGACTTCGCCGACATCTGCGCTCGCTTTCCGGGGCGTTTCTTCGCTCTGGCGGCCCTGCCGCTGCAGGATCCGCAGGCGGCCGCGCGCGAATTGCGGCGGGCGGTCACCGAGCTTGGGTTCAAGGGCGGGACGCTGTTCACCAACATCAACGGCAAGACGCTCGACGCGCCGGAGTTCCGCTGCGTCTTCGAGGAAGCGCGGACGCTCGACGTGCCGCTGTTCGTCCACCCGACGTCGCCCTGCCCGGCTGACGCCTTCCTCGACTACCGCCTGGCGGCCTTGGTCGGTTTCGCCACCGATACCACGCTCACTTTCGCGTGCTTCATGTTCAGCGGGCTGCTCGATGACATTCCGGGCCTCAGGCTGATCGCCTCGCACCTCGGCGGCACGCTGCCATACATGATCGAGCGGTTCGACCACGGCTACCGGGCGTACTCCGAGTGCCGGCGGCCGTCGCGCGAACCGTCCGAACTGCTGCGCCAGATCTTCATCGACTGTGTGGCGTTCGATCCGCGGGCGGTACGTTTCGCTGCCGACGTGATGGGCGCCGGGCAACTGCTCGCCGGCAGTGACTACCCGCACCAGGTCGGCGACATCGATGCCTGCACGGCTGTGATCAGGCACCTCGCCGCACCCGACGATGTCAAGGAGATGATCTTCCATGGCAACGCCGAGCGGCTGTTCAGGCTGTAGGTCGCTGCTCAGACGGGCTGAGAAGCAGACGCCCCGAACCCCACGCGGTTTCGGGGCTTTTCCATGCATGTCGCGGGCCGCCGCGGACGACGGGAACGCGGGCGATGCCGCGCCTGCATGCGGGCATTCTGGTCGGATTTTGGGAGGTTTGTGCCAAAAATGGTCGAACCATGGAGTATCACGTGGCAGGGCAGACCTTTGTAGGAGATGGTAGCGTGACCAAGACGAGCCGGATTCGCGAGACGCGGCAGGTGCTTGCGAGAGTCTATCGCCTGCACAATGCGCTGGCTGGTGGCCAATGCCCGTCGCTCTCCGATCTCGCTGAGAAGCTCGAGGTATCGGAGCGGACTGTCGAGCGGGATCTCCAGCAACTGCGCGATCTCTGCGGGATCGTGGTCTATGATCGCCAGCGGCGGGGCTATCGCTACGAGGGCTCGTTCAGACTGCCGCCATTAAACATCAGCGCCGGCGAGCTGACAGTGCTGCTGATCGGGCAGCGGCTGCTGGCCGAGATGGCCGGCACCCCATTCGCTGAGGCTGCGAAGACGGTCATGGCCAAGCTCCCGGCGTTGCTGCGCGACCAGGTCGGCGTTGATCCGTCACATCTGCCAACTGAGGGCATTTCGTTTGGAGTGCCCGCTGTGCGCGGAGACGAAGGACGCCTGGCCCGGCATTTCGACCAGTTGGCGGACGCCATCGCGCACCGCCGGACGGTGAGACTGCGGTACTACGCCGCGACGCGCGATGCGATCAGCGAGCGCGACGTCGACCCGTATCATCTCCGCCTGAATGACGGTGCGTGGTACTTGATCGCCCATTGCCATCTGCGCAAGGAAATCCGCGTGTTCGCAGTCGATCGGATCGTCGAACTCGCGATTACCGACCGGCACTTCGAGCGACCGGCGGACTTCGACACCGAGCGATACCTGAGCCTGAGCTGGGGAATTGAACACGGGGATGAGAGGACTGTGAAGGTCGCCTTCGATGCCGAACAGGCGCGCTGGATCAGAGAGCGAGTCTGGCTTGAGGGGCAACGGCTGACGGAGACCGGCGATGGTGGCGTCATCCTTGAGGTGCGGGTGAGCGGGCTGGAATCGATCAAGCGATGGATTCTCAGCTTCGGGAGCCACGCGCGGGCGCTGGAACCGGAGGAACTGGTTGAAGCGATTCGACGGGAAGCGGGGAGGATGGCGGCGAGCTATGAGGCGGCCGGTGGCGGACAGGCGTCAGCGAGATCCGCTGGTTGCCAGCCACGTGAACGAGACCGACACTCCTTGGCGGAGTGAGGTGGTATGGTGGAAGTAGACGCTGGACCGGGGAGAGGTGAGACATGGTGGACTACTACGCGCACTCAGTCGGGACTGATAAGCGAGATTGGCAGACGCTGCGGGATCACCTGAGCGAGGTAGCACGGCTGAGTGGCGACTTCGCGGCTCCATTTGGGGGTACGACGTATGGCCGTGCAGCGGGCTTCCTGCACGATCTGGGCAAGTACTCGGCGGAGTTCCAGAGACGGCTCGACGGCGCCCCGCTACGTGTGGACCACTCGACTGCCGGGGCTCAGGAAGCGCAGCGGCTCTACGGTGAGGCAATCGGGACTCTGATCAGCTACGTGGTTGCCGGGCACCACGCTGGCCTGCCTGACTACGGAACCGTGGCAGACGAGGCCTCTCTGGCGGCTCGCCTCGCCCGCGGCGATCTCCCGGACTATCACGCCTATGGGCAAGATCAGCTGCCATTCCCGTCCAGGGCCGAGTTGGCGCTACCGGTACGTCCTCTGCAATCACAGCCGTACTTCAGCGTGCAGTTCTTCGCTCGCATGCTTTATTCGTGCTTGGTTGATGCGGACTTCCTGGACACAGAGCGCGCTCTCGACGCCGGGAAGCATGCCAAACGCAGTGGCTACCCTGAGATCGAGACGCTGCGCGACAGACTTGAGTTGTATCTCGACAGCAAATTCGCGGGGGCCCCGGATACGGCCGTCAACCGGGAGCGGGCCGCCATCTTGCGGGCGAGTCGCGAGCGGGCCGCGGATGAGCCTGGTCTCTTCTCGCTGACGGTACCTACCGGGGGCGGCAAGACCCTCTCCTCGCTGGCCTTCGCTCTGCACCATGCGGCCAGACACGGCCTCCGACGGGTCATCTACGCAATCCCGTTTACCAGCATCATCGAACAGAATGCAGACGTCTTCCGCGCTGCCCTCGGCGATGAGGCCGTAGTTGAGCATCACAGTAACTTCCAGCACCCGCGCGAGGGGGATGAGGACTGGAACGAAGAGAGCGCACGCCTCAGCCTCGCCACCGAGAACTGGGACGCGCCGCTGATCGTTACCACCAATGTGCAGTTCTTTGAATCACTGTTCGCCAATCGCAGTTCACGATGCCGTAAGCTTCACAACCTGGTTCGCAGCGTGATCATCCTGGACGAGGCGCAGATGATACCGACCGACCTTCTGAGGCCGTGTCTGGCGGCGCTGTGGGAGTTGGTTCAGAACTATGGCGCAACGGTCGTTCTATGCACGGCCACTCAGCCAGCCCTGAAGGGCCTGCTGCCGCCAGGCAGTCAGGTGCGGGAGATTGCGCCAGATCCGCCGCGCCTGTTCGAAGTGCTCCGCCGCACCAGAGTTGCGCGACTCGGTGCCTATGACGATGACACTTTGGCAGCCAGGATTGCTGATGAACGGCAGGCACTCTGCATCGTCAATACTCGCGCACATGCCCGCGATCTTTACAGCCTCCTGCGTGACAAGTGCGAGGCCATCCACCTCAGCGCGCGCATGTGCCCGCGCCATCGGGCAGAGGTCCTTTCGACGGTGCGGCAGGCACTCAAGAACGATTCGCCTTGCCGGGTGGTGTCAACACAGCTGATCGAAGCAGGCGTTGACGTCGATTTTCCGGTTGTCTTCCGTGCCGCAACCGGGCTCGATTCGCTTGCTCAGGCTGCCGGTCGCTGCAATCGCGAGGGACTGCTGAGCTGCGGTCAAGTATTCCTGTTCGAACCGGTTGGCCGTCCGTTGCGCGGTTGGTTTCAGAGAACGGCTACCGTGGCGCAGATGGTTCTGCGCGAAGGCGGTGACCCACTGGCGCCGGAGACGATTGAGCGCTACTTCGTTGACCTGTATGACCTTGAGGGAGGCGGACTGGACAAACAGGGCATCTTGGGCGCGATAGCGGAAGATGGCAGGCTGTTGCATTTCCCGTTCGCCGATATCGGGCATCGCTTCCGTCTGATTGACAGTGACATGATGCCAGTCGTAGTACCGTGGGATCAGCAGGCTGCCGACCTTGTTCAGGCAGCTCACTATGCGCCTTCATACAGCCTCTTGCGCAAACTTCAACCCTACACGGTTCAGGTTTACCCGTTCGAGTTCCTCGCGCTTCAGAAGAGTCGGCTGGTCGAAGTCAAGGGCGGCATCATGCCTGTTCTGACCGATCTGTCCTGCTACGACAAGGAGGTGGGCCTGCAGCCGCCGTCAGGCGTTGGCACCGCCGGCGAAGCGCTCATCTATTGATCATCGCCGCTTTGGGCGGCAAGAAAGGAGGAGCAAATGGGATACGGAGTCGCAATCAAGGTCTGGGGCGATTACGCCTGCTTCACCCGGCCGGAGATGAAGACCGAGCGCGTGAGCTACGACGTGATGACGCCGTCGGCGGCACGCGGGATCCTCGAAGCGATCCACTGGAAGCCCGCCATCCGCTGGGTAGTCGACCGGATTCACGTCCTGAACGAAGTCCGATTCGACAACATCCGGAGAAACGAGGTCGGTCACAAGCTCTCGGCTGACAGCGTTCGAACGGCCATGCGAGGCGGGACTATTGCGCTGTACCAAGAGGCTGCTGCTGACCGTCAGCAAAGGGCATCGCTGGTCCTGCGCGATGTAGCGTACGTCATCGAAGCTCACTTCGAGTTGACTGACCAAGCCGGGCCAGATGACACGCCAGAAAAGCACTATAGCATCATCGTTCGCCGCGCAAAGCAGGGGCAATGCTTCCACCGGCCTTACCTCGGATGCCGTGAGTTTCCGGCCCACTTCGAACTCATTGATGGCGCGATACCGTCGTCTCGCCTGAAGGGGCAGCGTGACCTGGGCTGGATGCTCCACGACATCGACTTCGCTGATGGGATGACGCCACGATTCTTCCGGGCTGCCATGAACGACGGCATCGTCACGGTGCCGCCGCTTCCAAAGGACGGTGGGCGGGGATGATCCTTCAGGCCCTGTACCATCTTTACCAGCGGCTCCTCGACGAGCCCGAATCCGGGATTTCTCCACCCGGCTACAGTACGGCCCGCGTTTCGTTCGCACTGAATCTGTCGAAGACCGGTGAGTTGCTCGATCTGATCGATCTGCGCGTGGCGGACAAGGCCGGGAAAGAGGGCAAGCCGTTGGCGCGTGATATGGTTGTGCCGCGCAAGGTCAAAAGGAGCAGTGGCGTCAGTGCGAACTTCCTGTGTGACAATAGCGGCTACGTCCTCGGCGTCGACGCGAAGGGCAAGCCGGACAGGACGCGCGAGACGTTTCGCGCATTTCGGGCGATCCATCAAGAGGTACTGGGAGCGCTCGATGATCCCGGTGCCACCGCCGTTCTGACGTTCCTGGAGCGCTGGAATCCCGATCTGGCTGCTGACTGTGAGGTGCTGAAGCCGCTCTGGAACGATCTCTTGGCAGGAGGCGACATCGTCTTCCGGCTCGACGGTACGTCCGGGTTTGTCCACGACCGGCCCGCAATCCGGGCTGCATGGGAGCAGCGGAGCAGAGACAAGCAGTCGGACGTGATAGGTCAGTGCTTGGTTACCGGTGAGTTTGGCCCGATTGCCGGCCTGCACGACAACGTCAAGGGGGTTGTCGGCGCGCAGCCTACCGGTGCTGCCATCGTCTCCTTCAACCTTCCGGCTTTCGAGTCCTATGGCAAGACGCAGGGTCTGAACGCACCAGTCAGTGAAACGGCTGCCTTCAGCTATGTGACGGCACTCAACTTCCTGCTCCGCAGCGACCGTCACCGGCTTCGAATCGGCGATGCAACTACCGTGTTCTGGGCAGAACGCTCGGCCAAGCTCGAAGAGGACATGCTCGCCGAGCTGATGGATCCGATTGGTGCGGACACGGGCCGTGGCATTGCGGGCGAGTCCGAGGCGAGGGAGACTGCGAGCACGTATCGTCGCGACCCGCAGGCGACTCGTTTGGCGCACGACGTTCTGCTGCGAGTGAGTCAGGGTCAGCCGGCACGTGTTGATATGGCGCAAGTCGATCCTGATGTTCGGTTCTACATCCTGGGGCTGGCGCCCAACATCTCTCGCCTGTCTGTGCGCTTCATGCACGTTGACACCTTCGGCGGTCTGATCGACCGCATCGCCCAGCATTACGCAGACATGGCCGTCGACTTGCCGGCATGGGAGGCGAACGGCTTCTTCCCAGTCTGGCAGCTCATCCGCGAGACTGCCCCACTCAGGGATAGCCGACGAGCGTCTCCCCTGCTCGCTGGCGCGCTGACCCGCGCAGTCCTGCAGGGCACCGACTACCCCGAAGGCCTGTACACGGCGATGCTGTCGAGGATCCGCGCTGACCAGGAAGTGAACGCGATCAGGGCTGGGATGATCAAGGCTCGGTTGATTCGTCGGGCACGCATCCACGGTGATTCTGAGAGGGAAGGGATGATTACAGTGAGCCTCAATGAGCAGTGTGCGGATACAGCCTATCTGCTTGGCCGGCTGTTCGCACTCCTGGAGAAGGCACAGCAAGACGCGACACCGGGACTCAACGCCACGATACGCGACCGCTACTTCGGTGCCGCGTCGGCAACACCGCAGGCCGTGTTTCCGGTCTTGTTGCGACTGGCGCAGCACCACATCGCCAAGGCCGAGTATGGGGGGCTGCTGGACAAGCGCATAGAAGGGGTTGTTGCCGCGATCAACGCATTCCCGGCCCATCTCAACCTCGAGCAACAGGGCATGTTTGTGCTGGGGTACTACCACCAGCGTCAGGCGTTCTATCAGAAAAAGACGGCGTAAGCCGAGTAACGGAGGGGATTGACAGATGACGAAGGCGATTGACAAGCGGTATGAGTTCGTGCTGTTCTTTGACGTTGAGAACGGTAACCCGAACGGCGATCCAGACGCTGGGAATATGCCGCGCATTGACCCTGAGACGAGCTTCGGAGTGGTGACCGACGTCTGCCTCAAGCGTAAGGTACGCAACTACGTTGAACTGGCAAAGGGCGGAGAGGACGGCTTTGACATCTACGTCAGAGAAGGGGCTGTGCTGAACACTCAGCATCGAAGGGCGTATGACGCCACCGGTGTCAAGGTCGAGGCAAAGAAACTCACAGATGAAGCAGTCACGCGGTGGATGTGCGCTCACTTCTACGATGTTCGCACCTTCGGCGCGGTAATGGCGACAGAGGTCAACTGCGGTCAAGTGCGCGGTCCGGTACAACTCAACTTTGCGCGCAGCATTGACCCGATTGTGCAGCAGGAAGTCACCATCACCCGCGTAGCGGTGACCAACGAGAAGGACGCGGAGAAGAAGGAGCACGAGATGGGCCGCAAGCACATCGTGCCGTACGCGCTGTACCGCGTCGAAGGCTACGTCTCCGCTCCGCTGGCCGAGAAGACAGGCTTCAGTGAAGCTGATCTAGAGTTGCTCTGGGATGCACTGCTTAACATGTGGGATCACGACCGGTCGGCTGCGCGCGGCAAGATGGCAGCCCGCAAGCTGTACATCTTCGAGCACGAGAGCCGCCTCGGCAACGCCCCGGCGCATGTCCTGTTTGACGCTATCAAGGCAGCGCGCCGGGACGCGACCACGCCGGCCCGCGCGTTTTCCGACTACGCCGTGACAGCAGACCGAGCCGCCTTGCCAGCAGGGGTCAAGCTGACTGAGCGTCTGTGAGTGGGCGCTCGGCCTATGCCGAAGAGGATCTGCTTCCGCTGTCCGGTATCCAGCACTTCGCGTTCTGCCGACGCCAGTGGGCACTGATCCACATCGAGCGCCAATGGGCTGAGAGTGCCCGCACAGTCGAGGGACATCATCTGCACGAGCGGGCACACAATCCGTTGATCGTTGACGACGACGACAGCCGCCTGGTCGCCCGGGCGGTGGCGTTGGTCTCGCACACGCTGGGACTTAGTGGGCAAGCCGATGTGGTTGAGTTCCTGCCTGCGCAGGGGGATGCCTCCGGCATCTCCCTGCCCGGGCGCACGGGGCTGTGGCAGCCGCGACCGGTGGAGTACAAGCGCGGGCGGCCCAAGCCGGACGATCGCGATGCTGTCCAGCTATGTGCGCAGGCGATCTGCCTTGAAGAAATGCTCGGTGTCGCAATACCCTCTGGCGATCTGTACTACGGGGCAACGCGACGACGCGAGCGCGTGACTCTGGATTCGGACCTGAGGCAACGGGTCGGGGAGCTTGCTGAGCAGATGCATGCCCTCTTCGCTGAGGGACGGACGCCGCGCGCTGAGAAGGGGAAACACTGCCAGCTATGTTCGATGGCTGACCTGTGTCATCCTAATCTGACCATCAGGTCACGGTCCGTCACGAAGTACATTCAGGCCGAACTCAATGACTCGAAGTAGTCATCGGGCATCCCGTTCGGCTACACTGGAGGGCCAGCTTTGCGCAAGCTGCTGAATGTGCTGTACATCACTAGTCCAGACGCGTATCTTGCGTGTGACAACCAGAATGTGGCCGTTCGTGTGGAGAACGAAGTCAAGGTGCGGATTCCGGTTCATAACCTCGAGGGCATCGTCGCCTTCGGCCATTGCAGTGCGAGTCCGGCATTGATGGCGCTTTGTGCTGAGTCTGGCGTGGCGCTGACTTTTATGAGCGAGAACGGTCGCTTCATGGCTAGAGTCACAGGCGCGACGTCCGGCAACGTGCTATTGAGACGCACACAATACCGGTATGCCGATTCAGATGCTGAGTCGTCACGCATCGCGGCGAGCTTCATCATTGGTAAGGTTGCCAACTGCCGGACAGTCCTCCTGAGGGCAGTGCGCGATCATGAATCGACTATCGAATCCGAGGCCGTCAGGAGGGCTGCAACAGAACTTGCAGCCCGGCTGCAATCGGTTGAGATCGTTCAGTCACTCGATGACCTACGGGGCCTCGAGGGCGATGCTGCGCGGGCATACTTCGATGTTTTCGATCATCTCATTCTCGCCAACAAGGACGACTTCTACTTTCGAGACCGCAATCGGCGACCGCCACGAGACAACATGAACGCCATTCTCTCGTTCCTGTACGCGTTGCTGACCCACGACGTACAGGCTGCACTCGAGACCGTCGGTCTGGATCCACAGGTTGGTTTCCTCCACCGAGATCGCCCTGGGAGGCCCAGCTTGGCGCTGGACCTGATGGAGGAACTGCGCCCAGTGCTGGCCGATCGATTGGCGCTATCGCTAGTCAATCGGAAGCAGGTCACGCCGGGTGGGTTCAGACGTACGGAATCGGGCGGCGTTCTCATGGACGATGAGACGCGCAGAACCGTCATCGCAGCCTGGCAGGCGCGCAAACGAGAGGAGATCGTCCATCCCTACCTCAGCGAGAAGATCGAGGTGGGGCTGATTCCTTATGTCCAGGCCGTCTTGCTCGCCAGGCACCTGAGGGGTGACCTGGACGGATATCCTCCATTCTTCTGGAAGTAGGCAGAGGCGAGACCCGTGATGGTGTTAGTCACGTACGACGTTGACACTACCGACCAAGCGGGGCGGCGACGCCTGCACCGGGTGGCGAAGGTGTGCGATAGCGTCGGCCAGCGAGTTCAGAAATCAGTATTTGAATGCGTTGTGGACGCCGCTCAGTTCGTCGAGTTCAAACAACGCTTGTGCAGGATCATCGACGAAGAGAAGGACAGCTTGCGGTTCTACTTTCTCGGCAACAACTGGCAGCGGCGTGTCGAGCACGTTGGCGCCAAGCCGAGCCTCGATCCAGAGGGAATCCTGATAACCTGATCGACGTCGTTGTCGCGAACCGTGAGTGGTGAGTCGGCTCCACGGAGGTTCGCGCGCCGCAGATAGCTGGGCTTGCTGATTGGCTGGCCCCAATATCTGGGACGCCAATAGCGCTTGCCGATCGGTTCGCGGAAACCCATGCCCCGATTCACTGCCGACAGTGAGTTACCTGGTCCCGTGTCGCGCCCCACGCGGGCGCGCGGATTGAAACGGCCTTGAGGGCCTGGACGCCGACCAGCGCTCCAGTCGCGCCCCACGCGGGCGCGCGGATTGAAACACCCAGGCCGAGGTCATCAAGACACTCGGGCTCGTCGCGCCCCACGCGGGCGCGCGGATTGAAACACACCAAGAATACCAGCCAGGAGGTGAGACGAAGTCGCGCCCCACGCGGGCGCGCGGATTGAAACATCTACGGTACGGCGTCTTTGCGCGCCCCGTTCAGTCGCGCCCCACGCGGGCGCGCGGATTGAAACGCGGACCTGGACGCCATTGCCCAGCGCGCCGCGGTGTCGCGCCCCACGCGGGCGCGCGGATTGAAACTCCAGTACCGGGCCCGGGCCAAAGTTGTAGGTGATGTCGCGCCCCACGCGGGCGCGCGGATTGAAACGGCATCCGGTCCCCATTGATGTACTGCGAGATCGGTCGCGCCCCACGCGGGCGCGCGGATTGAAACAGGCATCGGCGGCCACCTCGGGCGCCCGGTAGACGTCGCGCCCCACGCGGGCGCGCGGATTGAAACGGCATGCTCCTGCTCTGTCATGAGGCGCACCGTCACGTCGCGCCCCACGCGGGCGCGCGGATTGAAACGCCTACGCCGTTGGACCGAAGCTGACTCACACGTGGTCGCGCCCCACGCGGGCGCGCGGATTGAAACGCCGGTGATCGGGCCGCCGACGCCGGCGGCGATCGTCGCGCCCCACGCGGGCGCGCGGTTTGAAACCATCCCGGACTCGCAGCCAGGCGACCTCGGCGCCAAGTCGCGCCCCACGCGGGCGCGCGGATTGAAACGAAGGCCGTCGGCGCCGACATCGGAGTCGCGATGTCGCGCCCCACGCGGGCGCGCGGATTGAAACGTCCCGTCACCGGAGACAGGTCGGCAGATCAAGGGTCGCGCCCCACGCGGGCGCGCGGATTGAAACATGGCGTACGCTCCGGAAGTGTGGGGGCTCAGCGGTCGCGCCCCACGCGGGCGCGCGGATTGAAACGTCGAGCGACCCGTGTAGGCGTCTGCGATAGCCCCGTCGCGCCCCACGCGGGCGCGCGGATTGAAACTGTCAGGTCCGGG
>JBLNDB010000052.1:0-5865 GCA_050261235.1 Chloroflexota bacterium | reverse complement strand
GCTGCGCGAGGGCGGCGTGGTCCGCGATGCCGCCCTGTTCTCCGCCATCGGCACCGGGCCGGACGGGCGAAGGTGCGTGTTTGGCGTCTCCTGCAATCCCTCGGAAGCCGAAATCCACTGGCGAACCTTTCTCGACAACCTGATCGACCGGGGCATGCGCGGCGTGCGCTTCATCGTCAGTGACGACCATGCTGGGCTGAAGGCCGCCCGCCGCGCCGTCTTGCCCGGCGCCATCTGGCAGCGCTGTCAGTTCCACCTCGCGCAGAACGCCATTCACCACGCCCCCAACGCCGCCATCCGCCAGCGCATCGGCGCCGAGCTGCGGCGGATCTGGAACGCCTCCTCGCTGCAGACCGCGCAGGAGGAACTCGACCGCCTGGTCGCCGCCTACCGGGGCACGGCCGACCGCCTCGCCGACTGGCTCGAGCACAACGTCCCCGAAGGCCTCGCCGTCTTCACCCTGCCGGAGCCGCACTGGCGACGCATGCGTACCGCCAACCCCATCGAGCGGGCCATCCAGCAGGAGATCAAACGCCGCACCAGCAAGGTCCGTGTCTTCCCTAACCGCGATGCCCTGCTCCGCCTCGCCACTGCCGTCCTCGTCGAAATCGACGAGGACTGGGCAACCTCGGACCGCATCTACATCAACTGGCACAGCCGGGATGCCTGACCACCTCAACCCCGAAAGTCCAGACTTCAGGTTGCTCAATCAAGGCCGCGCGGTTATCGATCCGGCAGCGCAGATGATGCCGGCAGCCGCAGAAGCGGCGTTATGGAAACGGCGTGGAGGCGCCGTTATCCCGGCGTTACCCCCTTAGCGTTCCTTATCTCCGTTTTTAAATAGGTCTTACACAATTTTCCGCTGGATCTTGCCCAGGAGGTAGGCTCCTGGCCATCCCCTTACGCTAACAGGCGCCATTTACGACAGGAGACCGTGATCCACAAACTGGTCCCGCCGGATATTTCACGATAAACATGACCAGTATGTCGCGTAAGGCGACGTCGTTCACGCGCTCATAAAGCTACTCTAGACCGCCTTTGTCATCTGGCAAAATCTCTTTCTCTACGCGAACATCATACAAATACGTATCGTATCATACCTGAGTGAGAGGCCTGCAGCTTTGGCGTCCCGCAAGAAGTAGTCCAACTTGTCAACATCAAACCCAGAGGAAACGATGTCGCCAAGAAATTGCAGAAAAGGATGCTTAGATCGGCCGACAATGATTAGCGCGGCTCACCGGCTCGGCGACTGCGCTCTCGCCTGCTGGATGAGCGCGTTGCAGTCGCTGTCCCTGCCGACACCCTCGTCGATGGGCGGCGCCAGCCCCACGACCGCCGTCAGCACGGCGTCGACGATCTTCTTCATCGTCGTGTTTACCCCCAGCCCGACTGGATCGGTAAACACCGACGGGTTTGCGAAGGTCCCTTGGAGGCTGATGGGGCTGCGCAAACTCAGCGGGCTGAAGTCCTTCGGCACCGGCGTTATCGTGAGGTCCGCCGTCTCATCGCGCATGTTGATCGTCCCCCTCCCCTGGACGATCGTCTTCGTGGTATCGAAGATAAGGGTGCGTGCGCTGAATACGCCATCCTTCGCCGGCAGGTCGGCGACGATGCAGCGGATAGGGATGGGCTCATCCCCCTCGATTGCAACTTGTAGCGAGTGGGCAATGTCGAGCCCGGCCAATTCGATGAGCAGGTGGCTGAATTCCCCGCCGGACGAAACGACGAACACTTGACCGTTAGCCGTGCCGAGGATCTGCGCCACGGATCTGCCGGTGGCGCGCAACTGCACGCGGCCTCCGAGGATGCCGGCGGTCTGTTCCGCGAGCCGGCTACCGCGCAGGAATTGCTTAAGATCCACCCGTTCGATTTGCGTGTCGATGTCGACCCGGACCGGCTTTCCCGATCCGTAGAGCGAGAGGTTCGTGCGCACCGTCCCGTCACCGATGCGGATCACCGCCGGCTGCAGCTTGAGCGTACCGGCATCGAGCGTCATCTTCGTCTCCAGCCGGTCGAACGGCAGGATCGGTATGTCGATGTGATTGGCCTTGAAGGCGAGGTCGGCATCCATGGCTTTCAGGCGGCCGAGATCGATCTCCTTGTCGGGGAGAACCTTGCCATCGGCGCGCCCTGCGGCTTCTGACTTGTTTGCCGCCGCCTGTTCTCCTTCCTTTCCGCCCGGCCTCGCCCCGATGAACGGCCCCAGATCCTTTGCCAGCAGGTTGTCGGAAACGAGGTCCGCCTTCAGCATCAGACGTTCTCTGCCGGTGTCCACGCCAACTGTGCCGCGCATGTCGCTTCCGCCCATCCGGCCCGACCCGTCGGTCAGCCGCCACTCTGTGCCTCGATGATCGACGTTGCCGGAAAAGCGGTAAGGCGGGCTCGGTGGCAGTGCGATACCGGAGATCGCGAACAGATTTGCGGTGTTGTCGCCGCGGACGTCGAGTTTCAGGTCGAGTCCCTCGAGTTGTACCGGATCGGTCACCGTTCCGGACGTCTTCACTTGCAGGTCGCCGAGCCTCAGGTCGACATCGACCGGATAGGGCTTGTCGGAAGCCTGAAGTTGCTCCCAGGGGTCGCCGAAGAAGCGGATCGCGAAGGGTCCGCCCTGGCCCTGTGCCTCGCCTTTGACCTGTATCTTGTACTGTCCATCGCCGGTCACCTGGACTTTCCGGTCGGCGCGATCATCCGTGACCCGCAGTCGACTCACGTCGAGGGTGGCGTCTCTGTTTATCTTCGCGTCGTTGTAGACGAAGCGGCCTTGGTCCAGCTGAAGATGCTGAACGACCGGTACTTCCTTCCGCTGCGTCGGGGCGGCGGTGTGGGCAGCCGCCTTCGCAGCGGTCGAGAACTGCCAATTCGCCTCTCCCTTTGCGTTCTTCTCGAGTAGTACGCGCGGACGCGTAATATCGACTTCGGAAACCAGAAAGCGGCCGTGGAGTAGCTGCCAGACATCGATCGCGAAATCGAGCTGTCCAACCTGCACCATGTTCGGCTCGTTGGCCTTGGCCCAGTCGGCATTGGCGATCGAGACGTCGCCCAGCCTGATCCTGGTCACCCACCCGAGATCGAGGTCGGCGTCGCCGTTGATCGACACCTTGCGGCCGAGGGCGGTACTCGCGGCACTCGCCGCCAGCTGCTTCCGATCGTTTGCGTCGTAGACCGCCAGGATCGTCGCGACCGTCGCGACGATCAAGCCGATGATCACAGCGACCACGGCGAGAATGACGGCGCCCGCCACGACGATTGCCCTCGGCATGACCATATCGCCCTTCACTCAACCGCGGCACTCGCCAACGCCGGCATCCTCGCGTCGCATGCTGGCGTGCTCGGCCTGGGATCGACAGCGGAGGCGTCACACAGGACCGCAGCGCTAGCACCCAGTCCGACCTCTCCGGCTATTGAACGTCGCAGCAACCGCCGCGTTCTCGTGCTCCAGACGCGATGATTGCGATGATGCCGCTGCAGGCGGGTGTTTGACCATCACTCCGTCATAAAAAATCAGGTCGGCTTCTTGTCTGCGACGACGGCGCCGCGCTTCCCGATCGGTTTGTCCGGGCCGACCGTCGAATCCTTGCGAGTCTGGCGCTCGAGCTCACCGTTCAACTCGGCGCCAATGCAGACCACATAGGTCGAGATGTAGAACCACATGAGGAGGATGACGACTGCGCCCAGTGATCCAAACGTCTTGTCGTAGCTGCCGAAATAGCGGACGTAGAGCGAGAAACCGATGGACGCCAGCAACCAGAAAACCGTCGCGGCGACGGCGCCCGCGCTCACCCATTGCACCCTCGCCGATGTTCGGCTCGGCGCGTAACGGTACAGCATGGCGAGCGCCAACATCATCAGCGCAGCCATCATCAACCAGCGAAGGGCCAGGAGCACTGACTGGAAGGGCCCGCCGTCGGAACCAGCGACGGCCTGCGCCACCGGAACGGCAGCGACGACCATCAGCGCCACGATCATGAACAGGATGCCGACCACCGTAAAGGTCAGCGACCAAAGGTTTAAACTGAAAAATCCGCGTTTCTCGTTTTCCCCATAGGCGATGTTCAGCGCCGTGATGATTGATTTTGTTCCTGCGTTAGCGCTCCAGATCGCCAGCACCAGACTCAGCACTAGTCCAACACTGAGCGAGCCACTGGCCTTCGACGCGACTTGGCGTGTCTGCTGCGCGATGATGTCGAAGGCATTGCTCGGCAGCAGTTCGCGCAAAGGGGACAACTGCTGCTCAACCTGTGCAGGGTCGGTAACCAAGCCATAAACTGTGACAAGTGCGCTAATTCCGGGAAAGATGGTCAGTAGCGCAAAGAATGCAACACCAGCCGATACTATTGACAAGTTGTCGGAACTCACTTGATCTTTGACGCGCAGCAAGACCTCCTTCCAGCCGCGCTTCGGTATCTCCCCTGGGTGGCTCGCTTCCTCGCCGCGAGCGCCGGCTGTAGCTTGTGACATCGCCGAACCCTCATTGCCGCAGGCAGAACGTTGGTTAATTTCCGCCGTTCCCATCCGCAATGGCAGGGCGGAGAGTCATTCAGGACCCTTCCAGCCCGCGATCACGGATAACGAGCTCGTTTTGGTTGGACCCGGCGGGTGGCCTCAATTTGAGGCAAACGACCGTGGCTCCGGCGCCAGCCCCGGCTTCTTCCTCGGGTCAACGGGCTGGTTAAAGCGGCACAGGGTAGTAAAGCAGGCATCCCTGATGTCTCATCGCTGACGCCTTTCCGCGAGTGAAGATCTACGCAGCGACGTGCCGGAGTAGTTGCGGGTCGTGTTCGCCGCGACAGTGTTGCGCCGCGCCGGCTGACGAGAAAGGCCACCCGGACAGGGTCGCGATGCACGGCTCACAAGGCGGTGGCGACAGCCTCCTCGGGCGTACTGGCCTACTCGGCGACAGCGGAACCTGCGCTCGCCGCCGAGCGGTCGCCTGCCATCTCGAAAACCTCCTCGATCGACTGGATGACCTCTTCGGTGCGGCTGTGATGTACCATGTGGCCGGTATTCGGCCAGATGTGCAGCCTTGAGCCCGGAATGTCCCGATGGAGACGCACGGAATGGCCGCGGTAGTCGACTGCCTTGTCGTCGGTCCCAGCGACGATCACCACGGGCGCGCGGATCTCGCCGTAGCGCAGGCTCGTTCGCGCCGCCCAGTCGCGCAACGTCATGCCGTCCTCGCCAGCGGCTCGAATGGCCACGGGCCGCAGCGTCATGCTGGCCGGGAACTCGGCGTACGTGGGCGGAACGGGATTGGGACTGAACAAAAGGCGCAGCGCCAGGGGTCCCATGATGGCGTTCATCACCGGTGAGATCGTGTTGCGAAAGATCGGTCCGATGACCGGCGCGCCGTTCAAAACGGCCATCGCGGCATCCAACCGGCGGTTCGGATAGTAGTAGCCCGATGCGGCGACGACGCCGCGAATGTCCTCGGGATGATGTAGAGCGTAGGTGACGACCAGCGGCGCGCCCCAGGAGTGGCCGTACAGAACCGGTCGCTCTATTCCGAGCTGGGTGAAGGCCCCGCGCAACAGCTTCATCTGCGCTTCCGGCGTCCAGGTAACGTTCTTCGGCCGCTCGCTATAGCCGAAGCCCGGCCGGTCGAAGGCGATCACCCGATGCCTGCCGGCGAGCCCGTCGAGGAGGCCCAGATACGGATCTTGCAGCATGCTGGCGTTGCCGTGCAGCAATACCACCGGCTCCCCGTCGCCGATGTCGACATAGTGCAAGCGGACGCCATCCACCTCGATGAAGTCGCCCACCGGGGGATGCGAACGCTCGATCCGCCGCGCCGCCCAGTTCACCCCGGCTGCCAGTGCGGCCAGCGCCGCCGCCGAACCGAGCGCGATTCGCGCGCCCCGACCCGCC
>JBLNDB010000051.1:0-50961 GCA_050261235.1 Chloroflexota bacterium | reverse complement strand
CGGCGGGTCGCTTCTGGTTGTTGACGAAATGGACATTGCCGTTGGGCAATGTCCATTTCGTCGTCAGTGGCACCGCGGTTTTCGTCTGACGAGACCAAGAAGGGCCAGGCCCGTTGGTCTGGTCCCAGTCTGTAAGGGGATTGGGCTTCTTCTACACGGCCCAGACGGCCAACTCTCGCCTCGCGAGAATCAGCGCCATCTTCTTCATGTTCTGCACCGCAGCCGAAACGAGGCACTGCTCAAGCACTTTGAGCAGGCCTCTCATCCGCGCATATCTTAGGCCGTGCAACTCCTTGCCATCCGCGAAGCTGCGTTCAATCGTCTCTTTCCGCCTCGCGTATACCTCCTTGCCGAAGTCGCTCAGGCGATACTCCCTGACGTTTTCCCGCGCGTCCTCCCAGACATGCCGCGTTATCTGCTTACGCATGCTCTTCGAACGCGTGCACTGCTCGCGCAGCGGGCACTGGCTACAGTCCTGACGCCGCGAGTTGTAAATCCGCATCCCTTCCCGGTTGGTCGTCCCGTACGTCAGGATCTTCCCGTTGGGGCAGGTGTAGGTATCGCTCTCCGCATCGTAGCGGAACTTCCACTTCTGGAACAAGCCCTTCACCGGGTGGAAGCGGCGGTGACCGATCACTCCGAGAATGCGCCGGTCTTCGAGTCCTTTGCAGATCGGGGTCGTCATGTAGCCAGCATCCAGACCAACGGCCTGGATCGCGAAGTCGAACGCTGCCTTCTGGCGGTCGAGACGTTCCAGATAGCACTCGGCGTCGGTCTGGTTGGCGGGAGTGACATGGACATCGGTGACGAAGTTGTACTTGCCATCGACAGAGCGGTGGTTCAGGTAGAAGAAGCCCTCCGGCTTGCCTTCCCGCATCATGTAGCCACTTTCAGGATCCGTCGTGCTGACCTTGATCTGCCTCGTCTCCGGCGTCACGTCCCTTTTCGCCTTCAGCGGCTTTCGGCCGTGGTCCCGCCGGTCTTCTTCAACCGCCTTGTCCAGGTCGGCTTCATAGGCCTTGACACTGACCGGTACCTCTGGAGCAGGAACTTCTTCTTGTTGGCGTTGGCCTTGACGTGAGTCGAGTCAGTGTAGATTACCTTTCCGTCGATGAGTCCCTTGCTGATGGCCTGTCGGACTATCTCGTCGAAAATCTCCTGGAAAATCGGCGTCCCATTGAAGCGGCGGCGCCGGTTCTGGCTGAGCGTCGAATGGTCGGGTATCCGGTCGCGGAACCCGAAGCCGAGGAACCACCGGTAGGCGATGTTGTCGTTGATCTCTTGGACCAGTCGCCTTTCGGAGCGGATGCCGTAGAGATAGCCGATGAACAGCATCTTAAACAGCACGACCGGGTCGATCGCCGGCCGGCCGATGTTCTCAGCATACAGAGGGCGGGTCTTCTCGCGGATGAACCGAAAGTCCACGTACTTGGCGATTTTCCGCAAGAGATGGTCTTTGCGGACCAGCTCGTCGACGCACGTCACCTCGTACTGCTTTTCCTGCTCAACAGACTGATCCACCATGCTGTCACCGCCCCGCTCCTGATACTTCCATTATACCATAGAACAAGGCGAAACCGCGACGTCACAAGAGTTTGTGGCATCGCGGTCACTCACTTTGTCAACAGTCTGAGAGCCCGCCGTCAGGCGGGCTCTCGCACTTTGTCAGGCCGGCGCAGCAGGGCGGAACGAAATTGGATTTTCGCCCCGACTTCCTTGCGAATTCCCACAGGCCTGGAGCGATACCGAAGAAAGGGTCGGGGCGAAAATCCCATGGAGTGAAGCCCTCTGCGCCGGCCGGTTAGCGGACGATCTCGCACGTACCGCCGCGCACGCCGGCCGCGTTGGCTTCATCGGTGTCGATGTGGAGTTCGAGCGCGAACTCGGGATGGACGCGGACGAGCACCTTCTCGAAGATGACGGAGCGGATGTCGCCGCAACGGACGGAGATCAGATCGCCGTCTTTGAGACCGAGTTCCTCGGCGTCAGCCGGGCTGGCGTGCATGTGCCGGCCGGCGACAATGACCTTTTCCTTCATCTCGACGGTGCCCTTCGGGCCGATGACGGTAAGGGTGCCGGAACCGGCAAGGTTGCCGGAGTAGAGAACCGGCGCGGTGATGCCGAGCGCCACCGAATCGGTGATCGAGATCTCGATCTGGCTCGACTTGCGGACCGGTCCGAGAATGCGGACGTTCTCCATCTGGCGCTTCGGTCCGACAAGCGTGACCTTCTCATTGGCCGCATACTGGCCAGGCTGGCCGACTTCCTTATAAACCGTCAGTTCGGCACCAGGGCCGAACAGTGTCTCGAGGTCCTCGCGCGAGACGTGAAGATGACGGGCCGAGACGCCGATTGGGATTGGTTTCGCCACTTGGGACAGCTCCTTTGCCGGTACAGGTTAATTGTCATCGCCGGACCGCGTCGGCTATTCCTTAGCGGCCGCGACCTCTCTGGTGTCATCTTGGCACACCGCCAAGGTCCTGTCAAACTCGCGGCGGGCCTGCATCGCCTCGAACAGCGCGATTGCCTGTGAGAACGCCTGCTGCGCCGGCTCGCTGAGCGCGCCGTCACGGCGGATGAGCAGGCGCCCGAGGTCACGGTAGGCCGAGGCCAGTTCGAACTTGTTCTCGAACCGGGTGAAGAGTGCGATTACCTCGCGGATCAGCTTCTCGGCCTGATCGATCCGCCCCTCGCCATAGAGTGCCCAGGCGCGGACCCGGAGCGCATGCGGCAGCAGAAACTCCATCTTGGCGTCGCGGGCGCGCTTTTCAGCAAGATCGATGTACTCGCAGGCCTCCTTGGTCAGCCCGCCGGCCATCAGCACTTCAGCCAGGGCGCACTGGGCGCGGATGATCCACTCCTCGATGCCGCCGTCAGTCGCTACCTGCAGCGCCTTCCGCGCCGCTTCGCGAGCATCGGTCATGCGGTCCTGGACGCGATCGATGTAGACCTGCAGCAGCAGCGATTCGGCGATGCCGAGCGGGCTGCCCGTCCGCTGGTAGGTCGAGAGCGCCCGATTGAGGAAGTCTTGTCCCTCCTCGAGCCGGCCGCGCCGGACATACTGCTCGGCGAGATTGCAGCTGATCAGCGCGATGATGTGGGAGTTGCCCACTTTCTCGGCGGCGGCCAGGGCCTTCTGGAAGTACTCGATCGCCTGGGTCGTATCGCCGCGCTCGCCGGCCACCGCGCCAAGGTTGTTGTACGCGCGGGCGGCGTAGTTGAGGCCCGAGTCTTCATTGAGGTGCTCGAGGCACTGCTGGAGATGCTGTTCAGCGCCGTTGTAGTCGCGACGGTAGAAGAACACGTGCGCCAGATCGGCGTGGGCAATGCCGAGCTGCAGGCCGCCGATCCGCTCGGCCAGCGCGAGACGCCGCCGGGCCATTGCCTCGGCCTGCTCGGAGTGGCCCTGCTGGACAAGGATGCTGCAGGCGATCCCGAGGGCGGTCATCAGCTCGATTGGGTCGCCGACCGCCTCGAGATCGGCGAGCGATGACTGAAGTCGGTTCAGGGCTTCATCAAGGTTGCCACGGCGCATGCAGGCATTGCCGGCCTTGCGCTGGATGCGACCGCGCGCCAGCCGGTCGTCGCCGGCCAAGGCGAGCGCCGACTCGAACATCGCCAGTGACCGTTCGTCGCCGACGGTGATATACGCGTCACCGAGCGCCTCCCTGACCTCGAGGTCACGCTCTGTGCCGATGCCCTCGGCGATCAGGTCAAGGACCTGGTTGTAGCGACGGATGGCCGTGTGGTGTGCGTAGACTTCGCTGGCCTGCGCCGCAGCGGCGAGCAGATACTTCAGCGCCAGCTCGCGGTTGCCGCCGGCCAGGTAGTGATCAGCCAATTCCCCTGGCGGCGTGCCGGCGCCGGACTGAAGGATTTCCGCCACCCTGAGGTGATACTGCCTGCGCCGGCGAGCCGAGAAATCGCGATAGAGAATGCTGCGCAACTGCGGATGGGCGAACGTGAAGTGATCGCCATCATCGCCCTCGCGGATGACATGGGCGGCAATCGCTTGGTCGACGATGTCGAGCAGATGCCCCTCGTTGAGTCCGCTCAGCGCATGCAGGACGTCGAAATCGAATTCCTCGCCGATCACCGCGGCCAGCGCCAGCGCCTGACGCGCGTCATCGCGCAGGCGGTTCAACCGGCGCGTGAGAACATCGTTGATCGAGTTGGGAATCGACAGCTCCTTGATGTCCTTGCGGTGCCAGCCGAACGACGCCGGGTAGATCGCGCCTTCATCGACCAGCATCTTCAGCACTTGTTCGACAAAGAACGGATTGCCGTCGCTCTGCGAGTAGATCAGGTTGGCGAACTCGTCCGTCAGGTAGGCGGTGTTGAAGATCGACTTGACCAGCAGTGCCGTCTCAGCGATAGTCAGGCGCTTGAGGACGATGCTCGTATAGAGCTCCTCGCGGCCGAGCCGGGAGCGAAACTCGAGGAAAGCGTGCCGCTGGTCCTTGCTGTCGATCTCCTCCGAGCGATAGGTGCCGATGACGGCGATCGGGTGGCGCTTGCTGCTCCGCACCAGGTACTCGATGAAGCTGAGGGAGCCGACGTCCGCCCACTGCAGGTCATCAAGGAAGACGACCAGCGGGCGGCAGGCGGCTGCAATCAGGATGCGGCAGATCTCCTCATACAGCCGGAACTGCTCCATGGCGGGGTTGAGGGGAATCGGCTGTGACCGCGCGGTGTCGCCCAGTTCGGGGAGCAACGAGCTGACGCCGGGGCTGCTGGCGAGCAGCGGGGTGACCGTCGCGGAGAGCTGCGGATCTGCGGCTGCGCACCGCCAGAGGTCGCGGAGCAGATCGATGATCGGCCCGTAGGGAAGGGCCTGCGATGCTTCATAGCAGGTTCCGCGGACCACCAGTTGACAGGACGGCTCCATGCTGCGCAGGAAATGGGTGACCAGACGCGTCTTGCCGATGCCGGCTTCGCCGCCGATCAGCGCTATGCCGCCGCGGCCTTCGATGGCGGCCATGTACGCCTTGTGCAGTTGAGCGAGTTGCTCCTGGCGACCGATCAGCTCCTTGGAAGTGAAGGAGATGTCATACGGGTCAGCTTCGTCGTTGGGGCGGATGATATCGTCCGGACCGCAGACGCGGTTGCGGCCGGCGTGCTTGGCCTGGTACAGGGCATGATCGGCGGCGCGCACCAGGTCATGGGTCGTCTTGGCATCGTCGGGATAGGCGGCGATGCCGACGCTGATAGTGATGAACACATCCTGACGACCGCCGTCGGCCTGGAAGACGTGCCCGGCGACAGCCTCGAGCAGGCGCTTGCCAGCCTGCCGGGCATCATCTCGCGACGCGCCCGGGAGCACGACGGCGAACTCGTCGCCGGCGTAGCGCGCGACAAGATCCTGCTCGCGGACATTGGCGCGCAAGACCTCAGCCAGTTGCGCCAGCAGGATATCGCCGGTCAAGTGACCGTATGTGTCATTGACCTGCTTGTAGTGATCGACGTCGATCATCAGCATGGCGACCATGCCATCTTCGGCGAGCAACTCGCGGTCGAGGCGCTTGTAGAAGTGCCGCCGCATGTGCAGACCGGTCAGATCGTCGTAACGATCCTCGGCCGGCGCCAACACCTGACCCATTCGATGACCTTCCTTCGACCCTGTGTAAGCGGCAACAGATCTTTTTCGCGCGTTTGGCGGCAAATTCCTGCCTGGGGCGACAAATATCGCCTCACCGGCGGTCTGTGGCGACAGCCTCCAGTATCGCCGTGCACACTTCGTCGAGGCGCTGCCGGACGGCAGGGACCTCGGCCAGATCGCCGGCTTTTGAGTCGCGGCCATGCTCATGCGCGCTGATGACAGCGAAGTCGACCAGTTGCCACCAGCGCTCGCTCGCTTGCCGGCGCAGCGTCTCGGCGGTAGCCTCGCCGCCCGTCGCCCCGTCGGGGTTGGCGATGCAGATCACAGCGAGCGGGATTCGCCGCGCTGGGGCGTTCGGCCAGAGAGATTGGAGCCGCTGCATGAAGGCCATCCAGATGGCGGGTGGGGCTCCCCCGTAGGTCGGAACGGCCCAGATGACCGCGTCGGAGCGCCAGGTATAATCCCAGAGCCAGGCAACGTCGTCCTTCAGCGGGCAATCGGGAGGATCGCCGAGACACTGGTAATCGCAGTGCTGGCATGCCTGGACATCATATTCGAAGAAGTTGAGCAGCCTTGTGCGGCGGTACTCACCCTGCCTGAGCTGCGCCAGGCAGTGGTCGGCGAGTGCGTAAGCGTTGCCGCGGCGGCGCGCGCTGCAGACGAGCGCTGTGATGACGGGTGTTGTCAACGTCCCGGCCCCCTTGCTTGCTATTCCTTGCGAAACGCGATAGGATTGGACTTGATATGCACTCTCTGTCTGGGCAGATTTCCCACAACCGGAGGGATCCCCATGAACGAAGGCCTGCTCTCGGGGTTGGACCTGATACGCTTCTGGCCGAACTTCGTCATGTTCGCCATCGGCGGCCTGCTGATCTGGCTGGCGATCCGCAAGGATTATGAGCCGATGCTGCTGCTGCCGATGGGCTTCGGCGCCATCCTGGCAAACATCCCCTTCTCGGCGGTGATCAACGTCGACGAGCACGGGTTCCTGTCGCTGCTGTACAACGCCGGCATCATCACCGAGCTGTTTCCGATCCTGATCTTCGTGGCGGTCGGCGCGATGATCGATTTCACGCCGCTCCTCAGGCAACCGGTGATGCTGCTGTTCGGCGCGGCGGCGCAGTTGGGGATCTTCCTGACGATGATGGTGGCGGCCCGGTTCGGCTTCAGCCTGAAGGAAGCCGCTTCGATCGGCATCATCGGCGCTGCCGATGGGCCAACGTCGATCTTCGTCGCGGCCCGGTTCGCGAGGCACTTCCTCGGCCCGATCTCGGTTGCCGCGTACTCGTACATGGCGCTCGTGCCGATCATCCAGCCGCCGGTCATCCGCGCGCTGACGACAAGCGCCGAACGGCGCGTGCGGATGGACATCGCCGAGGGCGCCCCGGTGTCGAAGACCGTCCGCATCCTGTTCCCGATCATCCTCACGGTGCTGGCGGGCATTGTCGCGCCGATCAGCGTCGGTCTGGTCGGTTCGCTGATGTTCGGCAACCTCCTGCGCGAGTGCGGTGTCACCGAGCGTCTGGCCAAGTCCGCCCAGAACGAGCTGGCCGATCTGGTGACGCTGCTGCTCGGCATCACCATCGGCGCGACGATGGTCGCCGAGCGCTTCCTGACCGCCTCGACCATCGCCATCCTGGCCATGGGTCTGGTCGCGTTCGTGATCGATACGGCGGGTGGCGTCCTATTCGCCAAGTTCCTCAACCTGTTCCTCAAGCGCAAGATCAACCCGATGATCGGCGCCTGCGGCATCTCCGCCTTTCCGATGTCAGCCCGCGTGGTGCACAAACTCGGGTTGAAAGAGGACCCGAACAACTTCCTGATCATGCCTGCAATCGGCGCCAATGTCGCCGGACAGATCGCCTCGATCGTCGCCGGCGGCCTGGTCCTGGCGCTCGTCCACTAAGGAGGCCTGGCCATGAGTCCATTCGCTGAGGCAGCACGAGTGGCGGCGATCAGTATGCCGGTCATCTTTGCGGTCATGGGCGCCCTCTGGGCGATCATCGTCATCATGCGATCGCTCTTCCCGGATCGGGACGAGGAGCCGGACGACTGAGCCGCTCCGGACGGGATTCGTCTATCCCCTGACAGATGGGGAACAATAGAGCCAGCACCATCTGTTTCCTCGGGAGGCTGGCTCAATGAAGCAGGCCCGTTGGGATTCTCGCGACACCGGCAGGTTGCGCCGGATCGGTCAGCGGAAGCGGATCATCGACGCTGCCCGGAGCGAAGCGCCGGCAGAGCGGAGCGCCGGTCCCCTGGCGCGGTTGGTCAGTCAGGTCCTGCTGGCGACCCTGATTTTCGTCAGCGTCTTTGCCGTCTTCTTCGCCTGGCTGACCAGTCTGGCGTGGGCCCTGACCGCGGCAATCGTCGCCACCGGTCTGACGCGCGGGGCGGTCGAGTGGGCAGCGGCGAGCGACCGCGGTCGGCGGGCAGAGCGGCGACGCGTCCAGCGCCTCCTCCGCGAGACGGCGCGGAGAGTCGAGGTCGCCGGCCCGGACGACTTCCTCGCGTCACTGACGCGCTGCCTGGGCCGCCTCGGCTACGAGTGTCCGCAACTCCAACCGGGCTTCGGGTCGGACGGCGAGGGAATGGTGATTGCGAGCAACGGCGACCGGCGAATCGCCATCTATCATATCGTCGACGGCAGCGCCGTCCTGGATTCGGACGCAGTCATCATCGCCGCTTCTGAGCTGGCGCGGATCGACTGCGCGCGCCACTTCTTCGCCACCACCGGCGAGTTCACGCCCGCCGCCTACCAGCGAGCCGAGCGAGTGGGCATCACGCTGATCGACCGCTATGAACTGGTCGGGCTGTTCGCCGCCGACGAGGCGCAGGCAGCCAGGATCGGCTCCACGCCTGGATCGGCTGATCAGGACCGGGGACCGCGCTGGCGGGGGGACCCGGATTCGGTGAGCGGTTGCCTTGAGGCCAACCAGCGGCGGATTACGGGGCACTGGCGCGTCGCCCTGATGCTAGCGGCGATCGCGCTCCTCAGCAGCGGACGGATCCAGCTCTACTTGCTCGCGCTGGTGGCTGCCAATACGGTCGGGCTCGTTTACCGTCAGTGGCTCAACTTCCGCCTGCTCGAAGCGACCGGCGGCGCACTGCCTGACAGCGAAGCATCCGGCAGCGCCGCGAACCGCGAGTGACGAGTACGGCAGTCTCCTGGAACAAGGGGGGTACGGCGATGCGAGCGATCATCCTGGCGGGCGGTCCGGATGTCGACGAGCGACAGCTCAGGGAGACAGTGCGCGCGGATGACCTGGTCGTGGTCGCCGATGGCGGTCTGGCCCATGCCGTGTCGCTCGGGCTGCGTCCCGGGGCCGTGCTCGGAGACTTCGACTCGGCGACCGCGGGGGACGTTGCCGCAGCGGAGCGGCTGGGCTGGTCACTGATGCGCGTTCCGCGCGAGAAGGATGAGACAGACACCGAACTGGCCGTAAGCTGGGCGCTCAGCCGCGGCGCCACGGAGCTCTTGCTGTTCGGCGCCACCGGTGGCAGGCTTGACCACACGCTGGCCAATGCGATGCTGCTTGCCTCGCTCGCCACGGCAGGCATCCCGGCAACGATGGTCGACTGCCGGCACGAGGTGCGGGCAATGGCGGGCGGTTCGCTCGAACTGACTGCCGCCGCGGGCGCCTACCTGTCCCTAATTCCTCTCTCCCGCGAGGTCACCGGAGTCACCGTCAGCGGCGTGAAATACCCGCTCACCAACGCGACGCTGCGGTTCGGCAAGTCGCTGTCCGTGTCCAACGAGTTCACCGGCCGGCCGGTGCGGATCAGCGCCGAGGCCGGACTGATGCTGATCATCACAGCGCGGGAAATCCACTCCCGCCCTAACGCGAAAGGCTCGCCGTCCGATAACAGACTTGACACCGCGTCCCGGATTCGCCGTCGTTGATGGAGGCATCAGCTGCCATGCCGAAAATCGACCGTCGTCACAGTCGCGGCCGCTGGCCGGACCCGTTCTTCGCCGTGGGCGTCCTGGCCATCGGTCTCAATCTCCTCATCGAAACCAACTGGCAGCCGCTGGTGATCGCACTGGTCGCGATCTGGACAGCCTGCCTCTACATGGCCCGCTTCGCCTACCGGCACCGGCACAATCTGACCAGATCGTTGTTGTCGCTCACCGGCTACGGTGCTCTGTTCGCCATCCTGGCACTGTTCCGCGTGCCGTTCGATGATCTGTCTTCGTTCATCTACTTCATCCCGGCCCTGCTCGGCTACGCGATGCCGGAGCTGGCCGAGGTCGCCGTCGTCGGCAGCACGCTGACCTGGCTCTGCTTCTCCTACATGGGCGAAGTCGGGCTGCCGCAGACGGTCAGCTACGTCTTCGGCGTAGTCACGACGACAATCCTCTGGATGATGATTTTCCGCCTGCTCCTCCGCGTGGAGACGGAGCGGGACAGGTACTACCGGCTGAGCATCACCGATTCAATGACCGGCCTGCTGACTCTCGGCAAGGCGCTCGAGCTCGGCCAGGCGTTCCTCGAGGATGGCGAGTGCATCAGTCTGGCCATCATCGACCTCGACGGGTTCAAGGCGATCAACGACACCTACGGCCACCTGGCAGGCAACCGCGTCCTGACGGAGTTCAGCAGCCGCCTGTCGGCGGCTGCCGCACAGATCAGCCCCCGCAGCGTGGTCGGGCGTCTCGGCGGCGACGAGTTCGTGGTCATTGTCCCGGGTGAGGCGCCGGCCGATATCGCCGCGTCATTCGCCACGACCCTCGCGCGCGAGACCTACCGCCCGGCCCCGCAGGTCCTGCCGTGCCTCTTGCCGTTCTCGACCGGCTGCGCCGTGGCCCATGCCGGGTGCGGCACCTCGATCGAAGAGCTGATGCACGCAGCCGACCTGGCGATGTACCGGAACAAGCGAGCGGCTGCCGACACCCGGCTGGCCGTAGCCGAGACGGCGATCTCGTCTCCCTTCGAGAGCTAACGAGGCCGCAGCAAGCCGATGGTCTCAGCCAGTCGCTCGTAGACTTGCAGCCTCTGCGCATACGGCAGCGTGCTCCGACCGCTCGGGTTGGGCGCCACGAAATCAATGGTGCCGGGGACAGTGGGGTCAGTCTGGACTCCCCACGCGACCCCGGCGCTTCGCTTTTTCCCGGCATAGGCGCGGTAGACGTCCTTGCCCAGCAGGCAGACGACGCGGGGCCGGTAGAGGCGCATCTTTCGCCGCAAACCGGGCGCGCCGGCGCACAGCTCGTCCCACATCAGATCGGCAGAACTCGGCGATGGCCTGGAGACGATGTTTGTCAGGCCAATGCCAATCTCCGGCAGCGCTGCGCATTCGGCCGGCGTGTAGAGGCGCGGCGTCAGTCCGGCATCGCGCAGTAGTTTCCAGAACCGATTGCCGCGGCCGGCGAAGTGTTGACCGAGTGCGAACGAACCGTCGCCGGGGTTGTAGCCGACGAACACAACGGCCAATCCCGGGCGCAGGTAATCGGGAAGGAACGGCATCGCGCACGCCTCCTCAGGCGAAGGAGATGGTTTCGTTCAGACATCAACTATTGGGTTGCACAATCGAGAAAAATCGCCCTGTTTTGCGCCAATCCCCGCCTATCGCGCGAGAACGCCATCCGCCGCGCTTCAGGCGGACGTCGCTGCCGCCGATGTTAGTATCAACCACAGCTTACAGACCCCAGAGGAGGAGACCGGCCTAACGCCGCCTGTTCCAGCTTGCTTTGGCTTGACACTCCAGATCGGCAGAATTCTAAATCGGCGGAGGGGATGAAGTATGAATCGTCGGATTGGAATCCAAATGAGATTGCTGTTCTTGCTCGGTATCCAGGTTCTCCTGCTGATCGCTGTCGGTTTCGGTGGCTACCGGGCGGTAGTCCGCGTCGAGACCGACTATCGGGACATCACCGAACGGATGACCGTGACTTCGGCTGCCGCGCGAGATCTCGCCCGCCAGGTCGACGCCTCGGGGCGAGACCTCGGCTGGTACGCGCTGACCGGCAAGCAATCATATTATGACGGCATTGCGGCAGCACAGAAGGCTGCTGAGAACGATCTCGCCATCCTCGATGCGAACATCCTGACGCCGGAGGGCAAGGCAATCCTCGCCCAGCTCAAGCAGCCGAGCGCCGAATACTGGGGCAATACAGCCAACAACATCCAGATCTTCGCGGGCATCGTCGCCCGGCAGGGGTTTGTCCCGGCAAGCACCGCCGTCGAGTATGCCAAGACCGGCGCGACGCCGCGCGCGGCGCTGGCTCAGTACATCGCCGAACTGACGGCCCTGGTCGATCAGGATGAGGCGACGGCCCGGGCCGACGCCCTGCGGGAGAAAGAAGTCAGTCTGATGGAAATCGCGGCCGCCGGTCTGGTCGCGATCGTACTGGCGATCGTGATGGGCGGGGCGATGGCGCGTCGTCTTGCCAGACCGCTGATGCAAGTCACGGCGGCAGCCCAGCAGATAGCGGCGGGCGACCTGCGGACGCAGGATCTGAGAGTCAAGACCGGCGATGAACTGGAGGACCTGGCCGCTGCGTTCAATCAGATGGCCGGCAGCATCCGCGCCGTCATCGCCGAAGTAACGGCGGCAGCCGACGCGGTGGCCTCATCGGCCGAGGAACTGAGCACCAACACCGGTCAGACCGCTGCGATTGCCCAGCAGATGGCTCAGGCGATCAACGGCGTGGCGGCGGGCGCGACCGAGCAGAGCCGGTCGGCCGCTCAGGTGGCCCAGATCACCGAGGAGCTGAAGACCGCCGTTGGGCAGGTTGCTGCCGGCGCTCAGGAACAGAGCCGTCACATCCAGAACACGGCCGAGGCGGCGGACCGTCTGTCGCGCGATCTGCACGAACTCACGCAGTTGATGGTCCAGCTCAAGGATCTGGCAGGGCACAACGGTCGCTCGGCCAACACCGGCCTCGAGACCGTCAACCAGACGGTCGGCGGCATGGAGCGCATTCAGGGCGCTGTCAACGAGGCCTCGTCGCGGCTGCAGGAACTGTACCAGGCCTCGCTCCAGATCGGCCAGATCACCCAGGTGATCACCGACATCGCCGACCAGACCAATCTGCTCGCGCTCAACGCCGCCATCGAGGCCGCCCGCGCGGGCGAGCACGGCAAGGGGTTCGCCGTCGTCGCCGAAGAAGTCCGCAAGCTGGCCGAGCGTTCGGCCAACTCGACGCGCGAGATCACCTCGCTGATCAGCAGCATCCAGTCAGGCACAGACAGCTTGGCCAAGGCCATGGACCGCAGCACCAGCGAGGTCGAGAACGGCACCAAGCTGGCCAGCCAGAGCGGCCGGGTGCTCGAGGACGTCGTCGCCGTCGCCGAACGGACGGTAGCGATGCTCGACGAAGCGACCCGTATCACCGATCAGAACGAGCGCCAAGCGCAGAATTCCGCGCAATCGGTCGCCGCGGTGGCGGCGATCATCGAGGAGAACACGGCCGCCACGGAGGAGATGACGGCAAGTTCGGAGCAGGTCGGCAGCATTGTCAACGGTGTGGCCCGGGTGGCTCAGGACAATGCGGCATCGGCCGAAGAAGTGGCAGCTTCAGTAGAGGAGATGAGCGCCTCCGCGGAGGAGGTGGCCGCGTCTGCCGACCACCTGCGCTCAGTCGCTGCCAGACTGCGGGAGTCGGTGGGCCGGTTCCGCGTCCAGTAACCGCCGCCTCAAGGCGCAACGCTGACTCAGAGACCGGTCTCGACGTCGACATACTTCGAATGGACCCCGGAGCGATCGTAGATATCGGCAAAGATGTGCCTGACCTGGCCGTGCTTGCCGTCGACCCGGTAGGTGACGCGAATGCACCCGTCGTCATCGGCGGGGCTGAGGACAGCGTCGTCGGTAACTTCATAGCCATTGATGCGGAACAGGAAGGTGCGGGGATCGAGCTGCTTCTCCGCACCTTTCCCATGCTCTGTCGGCAGCGCCGGGACGAGGCGCAGGCGGATGAACCCGGACTGGACCATCGCCGCGGCAGTGGCGGGCGTCAGCGGGTTGCCGTCGGGATCGACGATCACCGGCTGCATGCGCCGCCGAAACGCGGCCCGGGCCGAGCGGACGCTGCCCCCCTTTGGCGTGATCAGATCGCCGGCGAACGCCATGATGGCGCTCAGCGCCGAATCGCCCCGGCCGAGCCGGCGCAGGGTGGTGACGGTCATGTTGCCGGCCAGCCGCCTGATGAGCAGCGTATGAAGCGAAATCCCCAGCGGCAGCGTCAGGATGTCGTTGCGGAGCAACTCGAGCAGGTTCGACAGCGGGAATTGCCCGGCGCTGTAGGCGACCGGGTAGAGTGACGAGCCGCCGACTTTGCTGAAGCCGCGGCCGATGAGAGCGGACACCGCCGACCGGTCAAGGGCGGCATGGTCCTCGCAGAAGTCTTCATATGACCGCATGAACAACTGCTCGACGACCCTGCCGACGGACAGGTCGAGCCATGGCTCGACGTGCCGGTTCAGCCACCGGTTCAACTGGGCCCCGAGCGACGGCTTGAGTTGGAGCAGGAACTCGACGATGACCCGCATGCCCCGCACGGTCATGTCGAAATCCTCCTCCAGCTTGCGCACGAGGGCGATCGGGATGCGGCAGTTGCTGGCGCCGAACAACTCGGAGGCGTCGGTCAGCAGGCAGTATTCCTGACCGGCCTTGGGGAAGATGTCGAAGAACTCGAGCCTGATGTCGTCGTAGAAGCCCTCGGCGTCGCTGGCGGCGAGGCCGATGTCGTACAGCAACTCGATCGCGCCGTGGTCGATGACGGTGTAGTCGCGGAAAATCTCCGGCGGGAAATCGCTGCCGAAGCAGGTGTGCGCGTCGGCGAAGCCGGAGAAGCAGGTCTTCTCATCAGCGATCTGCGTCGGGTCGGGCAGGAGCTTGCCGTCGCGGTCGATCGCCGCGTAGTGCGGGTACCAGTCGGCGATCTGATGGGCCAGCCAGCCGGCGGCAATCGCCAGCTCGCGGTCGGGGTAGCGGAACGGCCCGGCGCCGGCCTGGCTGTGCTGCCAGCAATCGATCAACCGCTGCCCGAACAGGGGCTCGCCGCTGGCGTTGTCGGGAATGGCGTTGTGCGCGTAGTCATAGACTGTGACACCGCGCGTCACGTGCTGCAGCGAGATGGCGTCGGCGCTGTTGCCTGCGAAGATGAACTCCGCCTGGTGGCGGCCCAGGCGCTCGACGAGGTCACGGTTGATACGCGGGTTGCCATGCGCCAGTTCGTCGACGGCCCGGCGGAGAGCGCGCCGGTTGATCTCGGGGTGGGCGATCGGCCCCCAACCGACGAGCGGGGCGGCAACGAGCAGCAGGGCCAGCCTGAGGATGCGTAACAGGCGCGCCATAAGCTC
Source organism: Chloroflexota bacterium (assembly GCA_050261235.1). Taxonomy (GTDB): domain Bacteria; phylum Bacillota; class Sulfobacillia; order JBFLWA01; family JBLNDB01; genus JBLNDB01. The sequence continues at coordinate 36,054 of JBLNDB010000051.1, read as the reverse complement.
ACCTCACCGAGGACTGTGGGTGCGTCTCACGAAGCGACACGCCATACGATACGCGCCGCCGGGCGCCGTATGAACAAAAACAGACCGCCACGAAGGCGGTCTGTCGTTTGTCTGTCGCTGGACGGCGCGCGTCCCTAGAAGAGAATCTTCTGCCGGCGCATGTGAATCCCCTCGAGCATGCCGATCGCCAGACAGTTGATCAGCATCGAGGTGCCGCCATAGCTCATCAGCGGCAGCGGAATCCCGGTCACCGGCATGATGCCCGTCGTCATGCCGATGTTGGTCAGGATGTGGAAGATGAACATGGCGACGATGCCGGTGGCGATGAGGCTGCCGAACAGGTCACGGGCCGACGCGGCGATGCGGATGCTGCGGTAGACGATGAAGAAGTAGAGCGCGAGGACGAACGCGGTGCCGAGGAACCCGAGTTCCTCGCCGATAACTGAGAAGATGAAGTCCGTATGCCGGATCGGCAGGAACTTGAGCAGGTTCTGGGTCCCCTCGAACAGCCCTTTGCCGATGAACCCGCCGGAGCCGATGGCGATGATCGACTGGATGAGGTGGTAGCCCGTGCCGAGCGGATCGGCCTTCGGGTTGATGAACGAAGTCAGGCGGGCGATCTGGTAGTCCTTCAGGAAGATCGGCAGACCGATGCTTTCGTGCAGGTAGACGGCCAGCGATGCCAGCGACAGGCCGCCGAGGCCCATCGACGCGATATGGATGCCGGGCGCGCCGCTGATGTACAGCATGCCGAAGGTGACGGCGATGAAGACGAGCGACGTGCCGAGATCCGGCTGCATCATGATCAGCCCGAGCGGGATGCCGATGTGAAGAAACGGGCCGATGTAGTCCCGCAGGCGCTCGATTTTGCGCTCGCGGCTGCGCAGGTAGTTGGCAAAGGTGATGATGATGCCGATTTTTGCCACTTCTGACGGCTGCAGCTGCATGAAGCCTAGCGGAATCCAGCGCTGTGCCCCCAATGCCTTGTGACCGAGGCCAGGCACCATGACGGCAAGCAGCAAGCCGACGCAGCCGAAGTAGATGAGATTGCTCAGCCTGGCCAACGAGAGGTAATCGGTCATGACCGCAACCACCATTACCGCCAGGCCGATGATGACCCAGACAACCTGCTTCTTGGTGTAATAGAACGGATCGCCGCCCACGGGAGTCTGACGCGTGGCACTGCTGACCATCGTGACGCTGATGGCCATGAGCATCAGCACGGCGATGAAGAGTCCCCAGTCGAGGTTTCGCAGATGGCGTCTGTCGAGCACGGCGACCCTCCTTCCATTAAATTAACATAAGGCGCCGCCCCTATTATAGCACGGCGGCAGCCTCATGTATACGCACCAAGAGCCATGCCAGGCAGGCTCGTTCCCTACTGCGCCAACCGTTCCGGCGGTTGCCAGTTGCGCCGGAGCCGCTTGATGGGAATGCTGGCGACCAGCGCGGCTGACCCGTCGGCGGTGGCGATGGTGAACTCCGGACCCTGGTCAGCGATGTCGACGTACTCGCTGATGACGCGGAGCAGGTCCTCTTTCAGGCACTCGAGCATCCGCGGCGAGATGCCGGCACGGTCACTGACCAGCAGGAGCCGCAACCGTTCGCGGGCGATGTCGCGGCTGGCGAGGAAGTCACGCAGACGCTTCAACCCACCCATGTCTGCACCCCCCGGGTGTCATCGTCCGCCGACCATGCGCCGGAACCGGGACAGCAGGCCGTTGCGCGGTTCGAGCGACATCAGCGGGACTTCCTGACCGTTCAGCCGCCTGGCGATGTTGCGATAGCCGGTGCCGGCCAGGGACGCCTGGGCGGTGGCGGCGGGATCGCCGCGGTTGGTCGAGACGATGATGCCTTCATCTTCTGGGATGACCCCGAGCAGCGGGACGGCAAGGATCTCAGTGATGTCGTCGACGGTCATCATATCACCGCGCCGCACCATGCTCGGCCTGATGCGGTTGACGATCAGCATCGGTTCGCGCAGACCCTGCGCCTCGAGCAGGCCGATGACGCGGTCCGCATCTCGCACCGCGGACACGTCCGGCGTGGTGACGATGATCGCCTGTTCCGCGGGGGCGACGGCATTGCGGAAGCCTTGCTCGATGCCTGCCGGGCAGTCGATCAGGACGAAGTCGCAGTCGGCCTTGAGTTCGCTGCAGATGGTCCGCATCGCGTCGGGACTGACGGCCGTCTTCTCCTTGGTCTGAGCCGCCGGCAGCAGACTGAGGTTGTCGCCGAACCGCTTGTCCTTGATCAGGGCCTGCTTGAGCCGGCAGAAACCTTCTACGACATCGACGATGTCGTAGACGATGCGGTTCTCGAGGCCCATGACGACATCGAGGTTGCGCAGACCGATATCCGCGTCGACCAGAGCGACGCGCTTGCCGATCATGGCCAGTGCAGCGCCGATATTGGCGACAGTCGTCGTCTTGCCAACGCCGCCCTTACCTGATGTTATGACGATGACCTGCCCCATTCAGCGGACCCTCCTCGCAACTGGTGACCGATTGGCGACGACCTGTACGGCCCGATGACCACGGCGCCATCGACCACCGAGGCCACCTCTGGCAGGTCGGGCGCGCTCTGACCGGCGTCGGGAGAGCGGGCGATGTGGTCAGCGATGCGAATCTGCGACGGCCGGAGCCGAAATGCGACAACCGTCGCCCGTTCGTCGCCGGTCGCGCCGGCGTGCGCGAACCCGCGCAACTGGCCGACGACGACGATGTCACTCCCAGCGATCACGCTCGCGCCGGGGTTGACATCACCGAGGATGACAACCGAGCCGGCATGACGGATCTGTTGCCCGGCGCGGAGTGTGCGCCTGACCAGGAGAGCTGACTCCGGCACGGACATGTCGCTGTCCTCCCGCACGCGGCGACAGGCCGGGGCCTGACTGCGTGAGCGTTCAGAGTGACCGCCGCAGTCCATGCAGGACGGCTGTGGCGGTCTCGCCGTGCAATTTCACTTCGCCCGGAGGGTAATCCTGCCACCCAATGGCGAACGGGGCCAACTTTCGGCCCCGTTTTTTCCCCCAATTGCGACAAACAGCAGGGGCTATCTGGTGTTTTCCAGATGTTGCATCGACTTGTGCGGCCGTAGCTCAGAGCGAGAAGCCGGGCCCGGCCGGCGGCTCGCCGCTGTCAGTGGAGCCCTCGCTGCCGGACGTGCCTTGGTCAGGCGGTGACCCGCTGTCGCCGGTGGTCGGCGCACCGGAATCGGTCGGCGTGCCCGGATCGGTCGGCGTGCCCGAATTGGCGGGCGTGCCGGAATTCGTCTGGCCGCCAGTCGAAGGTGTCGTCACCGTGCTCGCCGGCGCCTTGGGGGTCGTCGGCAGGTGGAAGTACTGGTCGAAGATCGCCTTGGTCACCGGCGCGCCGGAGGTGCTGCCGTGGCCGCCACCCTCGACGACTACCGTGACGGCGATTTCCGGGTTGTCATAGGGCGCATAGGCGACGAACCAGCCGTTGTTCTTGTCGGCGCGCCCGGTCTCGGCGGTGCCGGTCTTGCCGGCCACCTTGATCGGGTAGTTCTTGAAGACCCAAGCTGCCGTGCCTTCGGAAGCAACAGCCGCCATGCCCTGACGGACGATGTTCAGAGTCTCCTGCGAGACGCTCACCTGGTTCAGGACCTTCGGCATCGTCTGCTGGATGACCTTGCCATCGGGATCGCGGATCTGGCTGATGAGGTACGGCTGGCGCCGGGTGCCGCCGTTTGCCAGCGTCGCGACGTAGTTGACCAGTTGCAGCGGCGTGAATGCGTCATAGCCCTGGCCGATCGCCATGTCCAGCGTCTCCCCGGGCCACCACTGGCCCTCTGAGAGCAGACCGGACTGCTTGGCCTGGAGCTTCCACGCGGTGCTTGGCAGGACGCCGGCCCGCTCGCCGGGGACATCGATGCCGCTCAACTGACCGAAGCCGAACTCCTTGGCGTACTTGGCCATCCGGTCCGGGCCGAGACGCTCGCCCATCTGATAGAAGAACACGTTGCAGGAGTTCTGCAGGGCCTGAACGATGTTCTGCCGCCCGTGGCCGCTTCGGACCCAGCAACCCTTGCCCTTGTAGCTGCCGCTGCAGAACAGGGTCTCGGTCGGCGTGACCACGCCTTCCTCGAGAGCGGCCGCCGCGACCGCCATCTTGAATGTCGACCCAGGCGCGAACGTACCGGTCAGAATCCGGTTGTTGAACGGGTTCAGTGGATTCTTGAACAACTGGTTGTACATGTCTGTGGTGAGAATGCCGTTGAAGATGTTCGGGTCAAAGCTCGGCAGGCTTGTGATGGCGAGGATCTCGCCGGTCCGGACATCCTCGACGACGACAGCACCGGCGTATGCCTTGTAGCCCTGGCGCTGCAGATTGGCCAGCGAATCGCGGAGCGATTGCTCGGCCACTTTCTGCAGGTCCATATCGAGTGTCAGCGTCACGTCATTGCCGGCGACCGGGATCTGCTCGCCGACGATCCTGATCGGACGGCCCATCGAGTCGACCTCGACCTGACGGCCGCCGTCGATACCGCGCAGGTATGCGTCGAGCTTGTTCTCGATGCCCATCTGCCCGTACAGGTCGCCCATCTTGTAGTCAGTGATGCCCTTGGCCTCGAGCGATTTGAGCTGCGAATCGCTGATCTGGCGGACATAGCCGAGGATCTGCGCCGCGGCCTCACCGTAGATGTAGTTGCGGACCGGCTGGACGTCGACCACGACGCCGGGCAGCTCGTAGCGGGCCTCTTCGATCCTGGTGTGCATCTCCGGTGTGATGTCGCTGGCGATGCGGATCGGCTCGAAGGCGCGGCCCTGCCGTTCGGCGATCAGCTGATCGAGGTCGGCGCGGGACATGCCAAGGATCTCGGCCAGGCGGTCGAGGACCGCCGGATCGATGCCGTCACCGAGCGGAATCAGCGACACGGTGTAGGCCGGCCGGGAGTTGACGATCGGCACGCCGTTGCGGTCGTAGATCACGCCGCGCGGGGCGACGGTCGGAATCAGGCGGATGCGGTTCCCTTCAGCAAGCTTTTCGTAGCGCTCACGGCGGATGATCTGGAGGTAACCGACGCGCCCGAAGAGCGTTGCGAAGACGAAGACGACGAGCAAAGCCAGCGCGTTGAAGCGTCGCTCCAGTTCCCTCTCCATGGTCTTACCTCCGGATGTATTTCAGCGGGACAGGCGTGGGCTGGTCAGGATTCAAGCCGCGCGTCATCGCGGTAGAGCGCCAGTTTCGAGACCAGCCAGAAGACAAGCGGCGCGAGCAGGGCGTCGTAGATCGCCTCGCCAAGCACGACGTGGCGGAGCGACGCGAGCAGTGGCAGGCGGACGCCGAACGCTGCGAGGAAGGCGAAGATGATCAGGTTGCTCATGACGCTGGCGGCGAACGTGAGGGTGATCTGCATGATGAAGTGCTCCTTGAACACCCGCCGCTCGATCAGGCCAATCAAAAAACCCGCCAGGGCTCCGGCGAGGGTGAACAGACCGATGTAGCGGCCGAACACGACATCCTGCAACAGACCCCCTACGGCGCCGACGAACAGTCCGGCTAACGGCCCGTGCGTGACCGCCACGACGACGGCGAGAATCAGCAGCAGGTTGGCCTTGACACCGGCGACAGTCAGGTACGGCATGACGACGGTCTGAATCAGGAAAGTGAACAGGACGAGGAGAATCACTGCCCAGCGCTTCACTGCCCGTCACCCTCCTCAGGTGAAGCCGCGGCCCGGATCACGACCATGACCTCCTGCAGGCGACCGAAGTCGGCGGCCGGCTTGATCGTGGCTGCGCGATAGAGGCCGTAGTCGTGGAGGCTGACCTGCTCGACCTGGCCGATGAGCAACCCCTTCGGGAAGGTCCCGCCGAGGCCAGAGGTGATGATGGTGTCGCCGACCATGACGTCGGCGTCGCGGGCGAACAGGTTGATGACGATCGGACTGGTCTTGTCGGTCCCCTGGCCGATGACGATGCCGGCATCGCCGCTCCGCTGGACCATGCCACCGGCGCCGCTCGACGGATCGAGCAGCAGCATCACGGTAGCCGTATGCGGCGTCACCTTGACGACGCGGCCGACGAGCCCGGCAGTCGTGATGACCGGCATGTCCTTGGCGACGCCGACATCACTGCCGCGGTTGATGGTGATGCTGCTGAACCAGTTGTCGGCGTTGCGGCCGATGACCTGCGCCGCGACGAGCCGGTGCGGCGATTCCTGCTTGAAGTCGAGCAAGGACTTCATTCGCTCGTTCTCATTGCGGAGATCCCAGTACTCCGTCTCGAGGGCGGTGAGCCGCTCCAGTTCAGCGCGCAGGCGAGCGTTGTCAGCCCGCAGCCGGCCGAGTTCGGCGACAGACTGAACGCGGGCCTCGATCCAATCGGATATGACGTGCAGCCCTGCCTCCAGAGGAGCCAGGGCCTCGATCACTTTCTCCTCGACCTGACTGACGCGCTCCCGCTCGCGCGTGGTCACGCTCATCAGGCTGATGATCAGGACAACCGCCACCAGCGACAGGATCAGGGGCCGGCTGCGAAGCATCGGGCTCACCGAGACCACGCCTTCCGCATGGCTTAGGAACGCACAGACCGCGCGACGCGGTCAAGCTCATCGAGATACTTGCCAGCGCCAAGGGCGACGCAGAGCAGCGGGTCATCGGCAACGTGGACCGGCATGCCGGTCTCGCGCGCGACCAGTCTGTCCAGACCGCGCAGCAGCGAACCGCCGCCGGTCATGACGATGCCGCGGTCCATGATGTCAGCCGCCAGTTCAGGCGGCGTCCGCTCGAGCGTCACCTTGATCGCTTCGAGAATGAGCGATATCGGCTCGGAGAGGGCTTTCTGAACCTCGTTCGAGCTGATCTTGACCGTCTTCGGCAGGCCGGTCACCAGATCGCGGCCGCGCATGTCGACAGTCTCGTCCTTCTCCGACGGCATCGCCGAGCCGATCGCGATCTTGACGTCTTCGGCCGTGCGCTCGCCGATAAGAAGATTATAATTTCTCTTTACATAATTCACAATGGCTTCGTCGAGTTCATCGCCAGCCACGCGGATCGAGCGCGACGTGACAATGCCGCCGAGCGAGATGATGGCGACTTCAGTAGTGCCGCCGCCAATGTCGACGACCATGCTGCCGGTCGGTTCCTGGACCGGCAGACCGGCGCCGATGGCCGCCGCCATGGGCTCCTCGATGATGAACGCCCGGCTCGCGCCGGCCTGTTCGGTGGCTTCCTTGACCGCGCGCTTCTCGACCTCGGTGACGCCGGTCGGCACGCAGACGACGACGCGCGGCTTGAACAGGCTGCGACTGGAGATGGCCTTGCGGATGAAGTGCTTGAGCATCTGCTGCGTGATGTCGAAATCGGCGATCACGCCGTCCTTCATCGGGCGGATGGCGACGATGTTGCCGGGCGTCCGGCCGATCATGCGCTTGGCTTCTTCACCAACGGCGAGAATCTCGCCGGTATCTTTCTGCTGTGCCACGACTGACGGCTCTTGGAGGATGATACCCTTGCCCTTGAGGTAGACGAGGGTGTTGGCGGTGCCCAGATCAATGCCGACGTCGCGTGAGAAGTTGAGAAGACCCATCAGTTGTCACCTTTCCTTAGTGGTCCGCGCACCGTGCTCGCGGAGGCTGATATACCTATTATCTCCAATGACAATGTGGTCCAAAACCTCAATTCCCAGTATTTTCCCGGCCTCCGTCACCCGCTTGGTGACATCGAAATCTTCGCGACTCGGGCTCGGGTCGCCACTGGGGTGGTTGTGGACGAGGATGACTGCGGCTGCCGCCCGGCGGACTGCCTCCTTGAAGACCTCGCGCGGATGGACGATGGCCGACGTCAGGTCTCCCAGGGAGACCACTTCGACAGCGAGGACCTGATTCTTGGTGTTGAGCAGCAGGACCCGGAATTGCTCCTTCTCGAGATAGCGCATGTCGCTCATCAGCAGGTCGCTGACGTCGCGCGGCGACTTGATCACCGGGCGGGTCGCGGTCTCGGCGCTGAGGCGGCGTCCCAGTTCGAGCGCCGCGCGAATCGAACAGGCCTTAGCCATACCGACGCCCGACACGGCGGCAAGTTCCTCGACGGGCGAGTTGACCAACTTGCGCAGGCCACCCGGGCTCGCCAGCAGGCTCGCTGCCAATTGCAGCGCCCCCTGACCCTGTGTCCCGGTGCGAAGGACGATCGCCAGCAGCTCGACGTTCGACAGGTTCTCGGGACCCAGCCGCCGCAGGCGCTCACGGGGACGGTCGCCGGGCGGCAAATCGCGGACCAGTGAACCGGTTGGTTCGGTCAAGGGAGCTACTCCATTCTGCAATCAGCGGTTAGTCGGCAGCGATTGCAGCAGTGGGTCGATGCCGAATTCGCGGAGCATGGCCGCCAGACGGAAGATCGGCAGGCCGACGACATTGGCGTAGCAGCCGTCGATGCGCTCGATGAGCAGCGAGCCGAGCCCCTGAATCGCATACGCGCCGGCCTTGTCCCGGGGTTCACCCGACGCGACGTAAGCTTCGACATCGCCAGCCGTCAGGTCGCGCACTTTGACGCGCGTCACCTCGGCGCCGGAACGCTCGCGGCCGGTCGCGGCGTCGATGACCGCAACGCCGGTGATCACCTCGTGCCAGCCGCCCGACAGGCGGCGCAGCATCCGCGACGCATCGGCATCATCGTGCGGCTTGCCGAGCACCTCGCCAGCGCGAACGACGATGGTATCGGCGCCGATGACGACGCCGGCCTCCAGCCGGCGGGCGACGTCGCGCGCTTTGCCGCAGGCCAGCAGCTCGGCCAGCGCCGCCGGGGAATCGGCGGACGCGGCTTGTTCGTCGAACTCGCTCGGAATGATGCGGAACGTCAGCCCCGTCTGGGCCAGCAACTCGCGCCGGCGGGGCGATGCCGACGCCAGGATCAACTCGGCGGTCATACGCGCAGCCAGATGATGATGGCGATGATCAGGCCGAGCAGGCCAAGCAAGTTGATGCCGACATGGAGGCCGAACGTGAATGTCAGCAGGGCCAGGTCGACGGTGAACGGTGAGACACCGAACGACATCGCCTGACCAAGCACCGGCAGCATGCGCGCGGCCAGCGTGCCGAGCAGGTTGCCGACGACACCGCCGGCGATCAGCATGACAAACAGCAGCAGGCCATTGCGTCCCTTGCTATGGCGCATCGAACCACTCCCTTTGGTTAGTCGAACGGCCCGACTAGACTACTTTCGAGCCGGTTAGTCCTTTTCCTCCATGGACGTGGATTCCCAGTCCTTACCATCTGGTTTCGCTGCCGTGCTGCCGCTCTCCTGCCTGCGGGTGAGAATGTCAAACGGGCCGGAGCCGTGGCCGGCCCCAGCCCGTTGTTGCCGTGCAGGCTAGGAGACTGCTTGCGCTTCCTGAGCCGCGTCTGCCTTGACGACCGGGACGCCCTTCTCGTCCTCGATTACCTTGACCGGGCACTTGATGACGCAAGCGCCGCAGTTGGTGCACTTCGTGTGATCGATGCGGGCGAGGTTGTTCTCGACGGTGATGGCGCCGGACGGGCAGGCGCGGACGCAGGCGCCGCATGCGATGCAGCCGACCTTGCAGAGCTTGCGCACGACGGGACCCTTGTCCTTATTATTGCACCGGACATGAACAGTCTTCGACGCCGGGGCGAGAAACATGAGCGACTTCGGGCAAGCGGTGACGCATCTGCCGCAGGCCGTGCACTTTTCCGCATCGACGACCGGCAGGCCGTCCGGGCCCATCGACATGGCGCCGAACTGGCAAGCCTTGACGCAGGTGCCGAAGCCGAGGCAGCCGGCTGAGCAGGCCTTCTGCCCGCCGCCAGTGATCATGCTGGCAGCAACGCAATCCTGCACACCGACATAAGCGAACCGGTCAGCCGCCCGCTCGCAACCGCCCCAGCAACGGACGCGCGCGACCTCGCGCTCGCCTGCAGGAGCTTCGACGCCCATGATCGCCGCGACCTTGGCCGCGACGTCGGCGCCGCCGACGGGGCACTTGTTGACCGGCGCCTCGCCCTTGGCGATCGCATCGGCGAGCGCGGAGCAACCAGCGTAACCGCAACCGCCGCAGTTCGCGCCAGGAAGGACCTCACGTACCGCCGCTGCCGTCTCATCCACGGGCACGGCGAACTTGATCGCCGCAAAGCCGAGGAGGCCGCCGAAGACGAGACCCGAGAGGCCGAGACTAATAACCGCTGCGAGCACTTGTCTTCACCCTCCTACTTGATGAACAGGAACTTGAACAGTCCCTGGAAACCAAAGAATGAGATCGACAGCAGTCCGGACGCGATCAGGGCGATCGGGAAACCATCGAGCACCGTCGCGATCTTGGAGAAGCGCAGACGCTCGCGGACGCCGGCGAAGAGAATCGTCGCCATGCTCCAGCCGAGGGCGCCGGCGATGCCGTTGAAGATCGACTCGACGAGGTTGTAGTTGGCCTGGACGTTGAGGATGGCGACGCCGAGCACGGCGCAGTTGGTCGTGATCAGCGGCAGGTAGATGCCGAGAGCCTGGTAGAGCGTCGGGCTGAGCTTTTGGACAACCATCTCGACGAACTGGACGATGGCTGCGATGACGAGGATGAACGCGATCGTCTGGAGGTATTCAAGGTGCAGCGGGACAAGGATGAACTGCTGGAACATCCAGGCGGCTGCCGACGCGACGGCCATGACGAAGGTGAGCGCCATCGACATGCCCACCGCCGTGTCGAGCGACTTCGACAGGCCGAGGAACGGGCAGAGACCGAGGAACTTCATGAAGATATAGTTGTTGATCAGGATGCCCCCGACCAGAATGGCTACGAAGCTCATCGTCTACGCCCCCTTCGCGGCCTGCTTGGCGGCACTGCGCGCCTGCAGGATGTTGAGAGTGACCAGCAGGAGGCCAAGAGTCAGGAAGCCTCCCGGTGGCAGGATCATGACGGTGGCCGGCTCGAACGGGAGCCCCTTGCCGAACAGGGCGTGCCCGAACAAGACGATGTTGCCGGTGCCGATGATCTCGCGGATGCCGCCGATGACCATGACCGCCAGCATGAAACCGATGCCCATGCCGAGACCGTCGAAGAACGAGTCGATGACCGGCATCTTGCCGGCGAAGGCTTCGGCGCGGGCCATGATGATGCAGTTGACGACGATCAGCGGGATGTAAATGCCGAGGATGGCGTACATCGCCGGCGTGAACGCGTGCATGACGAGGTCGACGATGGTGACGAACGTGGCAATGACGATGATGTAAGCCGGGATGCGGATCTTGTCCGGGATCGCCTTGCGCAGGGCCGAGATGAAGACGTTCGAGCCGACCAGGACGAAGATGACGGCAAGGCCCATCCAGAAGCCGTTCTCCATCGCCGTGGTGATGGCGAGCGTCGGGCACATGCCGAGGACGAGCCGGAAGGTCGGGTTCTCCTTGATGATACCGTTAGACAGCCATCTTACCGGGTTGTTCATCTGCCCGTCAGCTCCTTCCAGACCGTGAGCGCCTCGTTGGCGCCCTTGGTGACGGCGGTCGAGGAGATGGTGGCGGCGGTGATCGCCTGGACCTCGTTGTCAGCGCTGGCCGCGCGCTTGACGACGACCAGTTCGCCGGACGCGCCCTTGCCCGTGTACTGGGCCTGGAATTCCGGCTGCTTGACCTTGGCACCGAGGCCCGGCGTCTCGTTGTCGGCGGCGATGATGACCAGACCGGTGATGGCGCCGTCATTGCCGACGCCGACCAGCGTGATGATCCGGTCGCCGTAGCCGACCGGCGCGACGCGGACGACGTAGCCCGCGGTGGTGCCGTCAGCGGCCTTCGCCTCCCAGATGTTCTGGACATCGCCAAGCTCGGGGCGGCCGCTGAACTGTCCGACCTTGTCGGTCAGAGCGGTGAACTCGGTCGCCGCCGGCGCGGCTTGCTTCAGGGCTTCCTGCTCAGCGAGGGCGATCTGCTCGAGGATCTTGTCAGCAGTGACGTTGTTCGTGACTGCGAGAGCGAGGGCGGCAATAGCGGAGAACAGCATCAGGATGATGCCGAGGCGAATCATGTTCTTTGCCATCACTTTGCCCTCACCTCCCCGAAGATGCGGGGCGCCGTGAACTTGTCGATCAGCGGCGTGACGATGTTCATGATCAGGATCGAATAGCAGACGCCTTCCGGGTAGCCGCCCCAGAGGCGAATCATGACCGTGATGATGCCGCAGCCGATGCCGAAGATGATCCGGCCGCGCGGCGTGACAGGCGAGGTCACATAATCGGTGGCCATGAAGAAGGCGCCGAGGATGAGACCGCCCGACAGGACGTGCAGCAGCGGATCACCGCCGAAGATCCAGGACATGAGTCCGACAGTGGCGATGAAGGAGGCCGGGATGCGCCAGTCGATGATGCGCTGCCAGATGAGATAGGTGCCGCCGAGCAGCAGCGCGAGGACGGATGTCTCGCCGAGGGAGCCGGCGCGGTAGCCGAGAAACAGGCTCCTCAGGTTGGGCACGGCGACGGTCGCCGCCTCGGCGGTCTTGCCGACGATGCCGACCAACGGCGTCGCGGCGGCGATGCCCTGCGGCGTCACCCAGGACGTCATCAGGGCCGGCCAGGCTGCGAGCAGCATGGCGCGGGCGGCGAGCGCCGGGTTGAGGAAGTTGTCGCCGAGCCCGCCGAACAGCTGCTTGACAATGACGATGGCGAAGATCGCCCCGACCGCCGGCAGCCAGAGCGGCACGGTCGGCGGCAGGACCATCGCGAGCAGCAAGCCGGTCACGGCGGCGCTGCCGTCGGTGATCGTGACTTCCTGCTTGGTCAGGCGCTGATAGACCAGTTCGGTCAGGATAGCGAAGACGACGGAGACGAAGATGATGCCAAGGGCCCGGAAGCCGAACAGGAGCACGGACGCGACGACCGCCGGCAGCAGGGCGAACTGGACATCCTTCATGATCCTGTCGGTGGTCTCGGGGATGCGGATGTGCGGTGACGACGATACGATGAGAAGCTTGCTGTCTGCCATCTCGCTCCCCTCCTTACTTCTTGCGCTTGGCCAGCGCGATGCGCTTGGCCACGCGGATGGCTTCGACCAGCGGGCGCCGGGACGGGCAAACGTAAGCGCAGGTGCCGCACTCGATGCAGTCGACGGCGTTGAGCTTGGCCGCCTCCTCGTACATGTCGCGCTCGGCATACTGGCTGATCCAGATCGGCATCAGGTGCATCGGGCAGGCGTCGACGCAACGGGCACAGCGGATGCAGGCCCGGGTCGGCGTCTTGTCGAGGTCGGCCTCACCGAGGACAAGGATGCACGACGTGCCCTTGGCGACCGGGACGTCGAGCGACGACTGGGCGATGCCCATCATCGGACCGCCGCTGATGACTTTCGCCGCGGGCGCTGTCAGGCCGCCGCACTGCTCGACGAGATCGGCGAACGAGGTGCCGATGCGGACCCGGAGGTTGCGCGGAGTGCTGACGATCGGCCCGGTGACGGTCAGCGTGCGCTCGATGACCGGCATGCCGGTCTGCAGCGCATCGGCCAGGGCGACAGCAGTGCTGACGTTGCTGACGAGGACGCCGACATCGGCCGGCAGCCCGCCGGACGGAACGACCCGGCCGGTGATGGCGTTGATCAGCTGCTTCTCGCCGCCCTGCGGATACTTGGTCTTGAGCGCGACCACGCTGATGCCGGACTCGTTGGCGACCGCCCTCAGCATCGACTCGATGGCATCGGGCTTGTTGTCCTCGATGCCGATATAGCCCCGGGTGACCCCGGCGGCCTTCATCAGGGCCTTAAAGCCAAGGACGATGTCCTGCGGGCGCTCGAGCATCAGGCGGTGGTCGCACGTGACGTAGGGCTCGCACTCAGCTGCATTGATGATGTATACGTCGACTTTCTTGTCCTTAGGCGGAGCTACTTTCACGTGCGTCGGAAAACCGGCGCCGCCCATGCCGACGATGCCCGCTTCGCGGATGATCGCCTTGATCTCGTCGGCGCTGAGCGAAGCGAGATCGCCGCGGGGCGCGATGCCCTCAGCAATCGTGTCCAGCCCGTCCGACTCGATGACGATGGACATGACGTTGGCGCCGCCCGGGCTGAGCAGCGGCTCGATGGCCGTCACCTTGCCCGAGACGCTGGCGTTCACGGGCGCCGAGACAAAAGCCTGGCTGTCGCCGATCTTCTGGCCGACCGCCACCGTGTCGCCGACCTTCACCAAGGGTTCGCAGGGAGCGCCGACGTGCTGGCTAAGCGGGATGATGACCCGGCTCGGCATCCTTGCTGCCTCGATGGGGAGCTTGGCCGTCTTGTCTTTGTTCTCATGCGGATGCGCTCCACCGGCAAAGGTGCGTTTCTCCAAAGTGTTTCACCTCTCTTGTGCACTTGCTACCCACACAAATCAGATTATATCACGCACTGCAAAGACACGGGCAAATTGTTACGCAATTTCGCGGCACGGCAAATAGCGTTTGCGCTGGGCAAAAAAGAAGAGAGAGCCGCGTTTGGCACGGCTCATCTTCTCGTTGAGTCAGGTCAAGTCCTCTCGCGCGCCGTCGCCGCTAGTTGCCAACTGGTGTCAGGGCTGCCACCGCATCGGCGTACAGCTCGGACACCTCGATCAGCGACGCCGCGGCCTCGACGTACTGCGCCTGAGTGCCGCCGCTGGCCAGGGACTTCAGCTTGGCAAGGTTGTTCTGGGCCGCCACGACAGCCTTCAGCGTCTTGTCGCGCAACGCCGAATCGACGGCAGTCGCTGCCTTGACGTCAGTGCTGGATTTGCTGAGTCTGGCCGAATAAGCATCGGCCAGGGCCGTCAGGTCGGCGGCGGCCAGCTTGTCGTTGGCGCGCGCGTCCCAGAGCATCGCCTCTTTGGTCGCGAACTCAGAGACGGTCTGGAGAGCGGTGTTGATGCTGGCGAGCGCGGTCTGATCAGTGCCGACCATCGTCTTGTCGATCGCCGGCGCCGCGATGCTGGTCGTCCAGGCGGCGCCGCAGTCGGTCGGCCGCTCGGCCTTGAGCTTGGCCGCCAGCGTGTTGGCATTCTTCTTGTCGGCGAACGAGCCCACGAACACCCGATATGGCGGGCTCTGCGTGCTCCAAGCCGGATAGCCGGCCTTGGTCAACGCGGTAACGAGCTTGCTCGCGTTGTCGCGGTTGTCGAACCGGCCGGCCTGGACGTTGAACGTCACAAGCGCGGGAATCTTGAACGGGACCTCGACGATCGCCGGTGTGCCGCCGGCGCCGGACTGACCGCCTGTGCCGGACGGACTGCCAGTGCCGGACTGGCCGCCGGTGTTGGTCTGCCCGGTGCCCTGATTGCCGGTGCCGTTGTTCCCTGCATCGACGACCGGCGGCTTACCCAGGCCGAGCAGGCCGATGATCGTCCGGCCAAAGAGAATGCCTGCGCCGATCGCGACAATGATGACCAGCAGCACGATCGCGCCCGTCGTCGGGTGCCAGGTCCTGCGTCTGCGCCGCATCTGCATCGCCCCTCCCCAGAGGTGATGTCGGGTATCTGCCATCGTATTCTACCGGTGGCGCGGGAATCCCTCCCCCGGCCTGCGCCCGCGCTGGCTCGACGCCTCCGCCGCCAACAGACGCCTCAGGACCGGCCGGACGTCACCGATCAGGTAGAGCGATCCGGTGACGAGAACCAGGTCGTCGGCCTGCGCAACCGTCAGGGCCTCGGCGACGGCAGCGTGCGCATCGGCGATCGCGCGCACATTGGCCGCACGGCGCGCCACCTCGGTCGCCACAGCCTCGGGTGCGCTGGCGCGGACGCTGGCCGGCGTGGTGACGATGATCTCGTCCGCCAGCGGCACGAGACTGTCGAGCACCGGGCCGATGTCCTTGTCGGCGAGCATGCCGAGCACGAGAATCGTTCGCCGGCGTCGCACCGGGCCGACGGCGACGGCCAGCGCAGCGGCGGCCTGAGGGTTGTGAGCGCCATCGATGACGACCATTGGTCGCTGCGACAGCACCTCGAGCCTGCCCGGCCAGACGGTGGCAGCGATGCCGTGCCTGATCTCAGCGTCGGACAGGGCCGCTCCCTGATCCGCGAGCAGCTTCAACGCAGCGACCGCAGTCGCCGTATTCTCGCACTGGTGTGGCCCGGCGAGTGGGACATGGATGTCAGCCAGCTGCCAGTCAGCGCTGCGGACAGCGACAGTCTGGCCGCCCAGCGGCCCCAGCCGGTCATCGGCGAGCTGACCGTCCCAGGTCACGTCCTGTCCGACGACCGTGAGCGGACTTCCCTGTCGCCGGGCTTCGGCAGCGATGACAGCGAGGGCGTCGGCATCGGCGCAGCGGGCGACCACCGGCCGGCCGGGCTTGATGATGCCGGCCTTGTTGGCGGCGATGTCGCGCAGTGTCGGCCCGAGTACGGCGACGTGATCGTAGCCGATGCTGGTGATCACCGACACCGCCGGATCGACGACATTGGTCGAATCATAGCGCCCGCCGAGGCCGACCTCGAGAGCGACATACTCGGCGCCGACCCGGGCGTAGTACTGGAACGCCACCGCGGTCGTGACGTCGAACTCGGTCGGACGCTCGGCGCCGGCGGCCATGGCGCGCTCGACGGCCGCCCGAACCTCGTCGATGACCGCGCAGAGATCGTCGTCGCTGATGTCCCTGCCGCCGAAGCCGATCCGCTCGTTGAACCGCTCGAGGTACGGGCTGATGTAGCGGCCGCAGCGGCAGCCGGCCGCCCGCAGCGCCGCGTCGACCATCGCCGTGACCGAGCCCTTGCCGTTGGTGCCGGCGATGTGGACGAACCGCAGCCGGCGCTCCGGGTGCCCGAGCTCGGCGAGTATTGCGTTGATGCGCTGCAGTCCCGGCGTCGAGCCGAAGCGCTGGAACCCGTGGATGTAGCTCAATGCCTCGTCATAGTTCATGTTTGCGGCCTCCCGGCGCCCGCCTGACAACTGGGGCGCCTCGTGAATAGTATGAAGCAGTATGGGCAAGGGAGGTGAGCAAGTGTCCAAGACCGATCTCAGTCAGCGCAATCTCTTCCTGACCACGCCCTACATGCGGGGGCCGGACGTGCTGGCCGTGCAGGAGCGCCTGATCCAGCTGGGCTACGATCCCGGCCCGGCGGACGGCGTGTTTGGCCCGCAGACGGAAGCCGCAGTCCGCGCCTTCCAGTCCGACAGCGGCTTGACCGTCGACGGCATCGTCGGGCCACAGACCTACCGGGCGCTCGGCATCGCGATCCCGCCCCAGCCACCGGCGGGCAACCTGCCCGGACGCCCCGAGCCGGGCACCCTGGTGCGCACCCTGATCACCGTGCCGAACCAACTCAACATGGTGGCCCTCACCTTCGATGACGGGCCCAACCCGGCGACCACGCCCGGACTGCTGCGGGCGCTGGCCGACCGGGGCGTGCCGGCGACCTGGTTCGTCCTTGGCAACCAACTCGAGGCCCACCCCGGGCTCGGGCGCGACATCGCCGCGGCCGGGCACCAGATAGCCGTCCACGCGTACCAGCATATCAACCTGACGACACTGTCGGACGCCCAGATCGCGTTCCAGCTGGTCCGGACCCGCGACCTGATCACGACGATCACCGGTCAGGGCCCGACGACCTATTTCCGCCCGCCGGGCGGCGCGTTCGACAATCGCGTCCTGCGGGTGGCCTCTGACCAGGGGTTCCGCTGGAACGTCTTCTGGTCGGTGGTCAGCAACGACCATCGGGCCCCCGGCGTCTGGGTGATCGTCAACGAGACCGTCCGCCAGACCGCCAACGGGGCGATCATCCTGCTCCATGACCTGAACAGCCAGACCGTCAGCGCACTGCCGGTGATCATCGACCGCCTGCGGGCGAATGGATTCACGTTCGGCACCGTCGAGCAGCTCGTCCGCGCCGGCACGGCGGGCGGCAGCGCGCCTCCCGTTCCGCCGTCGCCGCCCGCGCCGCCAGCGTCCGGGAACCACCCCGCCGGCAGCCGCGACCTCTTCGTCACCACGCCGTACTTGCGCGGCGAGGATGTCCGGCTCGTCCAGGAGAAGCTGATCGAACTCGGGTATGACCCCGGCGCGCTCGACCAAGTCTACGGCCCGAAGACAGCCGCTGCCGTCCGCCAGTTCCAGGCCGATGAGGGCCTGCCGGCAACGGGCGTCGTCGACCAGGCAACGTTCCGCAGACTCGGTCTGATCACCTGACAATGCGCGGGCGTAACGCACGCCGGCTCGAGGGGAGACCCTCGGGCTTCGTTCTTGGCTATTCGAGCAGCCGCCCCATCAGCACCTCGTCGACATAACGGCCGTCGATCGCGTACTTCGCCCGGCGCCGCCCCTCCTCGCAGAAGCCGAAGCGGCGGTAGAGCGCGATCGCCCGCTCGTTCGAGGCGAACACGCTGAGTTCGAGGCGGATGAATCCCCGCCCGCGGCACCAGTCGATCGCCGTCGCGAGCAGAGCGGCGCCGATGCCGGCGTTGCGGTAACCGGCGGCAATGCCGATACCGAGCTCGGCCACGTGGCGGGTCTTGCGCAGGTAACCGGAGATGGCGGTAATGGTGCCCACGATCCGCGTGTCGTCGCAGGCGGCCAGGACCAGATTGCGGTCCTTGTCCAGCGCCTGCAGGTACTCACTGTACTCCTCGACCGACAGGCGCGGCTCCTCAGCGACATAGTAGACGCCCTCAGCGCGGATGTCGTTGCTGAGGCGCAGCAGACCGGCAGCGTCACCGGCCTCGGCCGGGCGGATGACGATCGCCCGGCCGCGCCGGTCTGTGAAGTGACGCCGCATGGCTAGTCCCTGAGTGCTTCGATGCGGGCCTTGAGACGCTCATGCCGCTCTGTGGCCAGCCGCAGCTTCTCCTCTTCTTTGGCCACGACCTCGGCCGGCGCCTTGCCGCGGAAGCCCGGGTTCGCGAGCTTCGCGGTCAGCCGTCTCGTCTCGGCTTCCGCTTCGCCGGCCTCCTTGGTCAGTCGGGCGAGCTCCTTGTCGAGGTCGATCAATCCGCGCAGCGGCACATAGACTTCGATCGCCGCGACCACGGCGACCATCGCCTGGCGCGGTTTCTCACCGCCGGTCTGGTAGACCACCTCGGACACACCGGCAAGCGTCTTCAGATACTGCTCGCCGGCCCTGACCCGCTCGAGCCCGGCCTGATCGGCGTGAATGATGACCTGCGCCTTCTTGCCCGGCGCGATGCCAAGTTCTGCGCGGATGTTCCGCACTGACTTGACGATGTCCATGAGCGTAGCCGCCTCGCGTTCGCTCGCCGCGTCGCGGCTCTGAGCCATGGTGCCGGGCCACGGGGCGACCATGATGCTCTGCCCCTGATGGGGCAGGGCCTGCCAGATTTCCTCGGTGGCGAACGGGATCAACGGATGGAGCAGGCGCAGCGTCTGGTCGAGGACGTAACGGAGCACGCGCTGGGTCGCCCGCCGGCCGTCTTGGTCATCGCGGTTGTAGAGGCGGGGCTTCGCCATCTCGATGTACCAGTCGCAGAACTCGCTCCAGGTGAAGTCGTAGAGCGCGCGGGCGGCCTCGCCCAACTGATAGTCGGTCAGCAGTTGCTGCACTTCGGCCGCCGTCGCGGCGAACCGCGACAGGATCCAGCGGTCGGCGAGGGTCAGGCGCGGGTCGTCGTAGGCGGGAGCCGCGAACTCGGCCTCGGTCGGCTGGAAATCGACGAGGTTCATCAGCGCGAAGCGAGACGCGTTCCAGAGCTTGTTGATGAAGTTCCGGGCGCCGTCGATCTTCTCCTGGAAGAAGCGCGTGTCGTTGCCCGGCGTCATGCCGGTCATGACCGAGAAACGCAGCGTATCTGCGCCGTAGTCGCGGATGACATCGAGCGGATCGATGCCGTTGCCGAGCGACTTCGACATCTTGCGGCCCTGATCGTCACGCACGAGGCCGTGGATGAGCACGTCGTGGAACGGCTTCTCGCCCATGTACTCGAGGCCGGAGAAGATCATCCGGGCCACCCAGAAGAAGATGATGTCGTAGCCCGTCACCAACACGCTGGTCGGGTAGAAGTAGTCGAGCTCGGGCGTCCGGTCGGGCCAGCCAAGGGTCGAGAACGGCCAGAGCGCCGAGGAGAACCAGGTATCGAGGACATCCTCATCCTGTCGCAGCCTGCTGCTGCCGCACTTCGGGCAGGCCTTGGGCCCGTCGGCGGCGACGATGATCTCGCCGCAGTCGTCGCAGTACCAGGCGGGGATGCGATGGCCCCACCAGAGCTGACGCGAGATGCACCAGTCCTGGATGTTCTCCATCCAGTGGAGATAGACGCGCGTGAACCGCTCCGGCACGAAGCGGACGCTGCCGTCCTTGACCGCCGCGATGGCAGGCTCGGCGAGAGGCTTCATCTTGACGAACCACTGCTCGCTGATCAGCGGCTCGATGACGCTGTCGCAGCGCGAGCACTGGCCAACGGCATGGGTGTGCGGCTCGATCCTGAGCAGGTAGCCCTGAGCCTCAAGGTCCCGCACCAGCGCCTTGCGGCACTCGTATCGGTCCATGCCGGCGTACTTGCCCGCCTCGGCCGTCATCCGGCCGTCTTTGCCGATCACAGTGATGCGGGCCAGCTTGTGGCGCAGGCCCATCTCGAAGTCGTTCGGGTCGTGCGACGGCGTCACCTTGACGGCGCCGGTGCCGAACTCGCGGTCGACGTACTCGTCGGCGATGATCGGAATCTCACGGTCCATGACCGGCAGAATGACCGTCTTGCCGACCAGGCCCTGGTAGCGCGGGTCGGCCGGGTTCACGGCCACGGCCGTGTCACCGAGCATCGTCTCGGGGCGGGTCGTCGCCACGACCACCTCGCCATTGCCGTCAGCGAACGGGTAGCGGATGTGCCAGAGGTTGCCCTGCCGCTCCTCGTGCTCCACCTCGATGTCGGAGATCACGGTCTGGCAGTGCGGGCACCAGTTGGTGATGCGCGTGCCGCGGTAGATCAGGCCCCGCTCGTAGAGGCGGATGAACGCCGCGTGCACAGCGCGCGACAGGCCCTCATCAAGGGTGAACCGCTCGCGGCGCCAGTCGGGCGCCAGTCCCATGCCCTTGGCCTGACGGCGGATGATGTCGCGGTACTTGTCGGCCCACTCGTGGGACCGGGCCAGGAATCCCTCCCGCCCGAGCTGCCACTTGTCGATGCCCTCTTTGGCGAGCGTCTCGACGACCTTTGCCTCGGTGGCGATGCTGGCGTGATCCATGCCGGGCAGCCAGAGCGCCTCGTCGCCCATCATCCGGTGCCAGCGGGTGAGGGTGTCCTGCATCGACAGGTCGAGCGCGTGGCCGATGTGCAGGTTGCCGGTGATGTTCGGCGGCGGCATGACGATGCAGTACGGCTTCTTGGCCGGGTTGACGTTGGCCGCGAAGTAGCCGTTATCTTCCCAGAAGCGATAGATCCGCTCCTCGACCGCCTTCGGGTCGTAGGTGGTGCTGAGGTTCAGTTCGCCGGTCTTGTCACTGCTCTCGCTCATCGCTGGTTCCTCCCTTGATGCTGCCGCAGCCCGGAGCGGGTCGCGGGCCTGATGGTGCCGACCGGCAGCGCGCCGGCCGGGAAATCAAAAACCCTTCCGTCCGAAAGGACGGAAGGGTTCATTCCGTGGTACCACCTTAGTTCCGCCCGGCCTGCCACCCGCCGCCCGAACGGGCGCGAGGCATGGACATGCCGGACGCTCTCTGGCTGTAACGGGCCCACCCGAACGGATCTAGCCGGCCTGCGCCGTGTTCAACCCGCTGGCTCCGGGGCGACCTTCGGTCGCGCAATCGCCTGGGAGACCTCTCAGCCGCTGAGTCTCCCTCTCTTCAGGCCGTCGCGTCCTACTCTTCCCCATCTTCGCCGTCATGTGCTGTTGCAGATATTATACACCACCGGGCGGGGCTGTCAATCGCCGCAGCAGCTCTTCACCGATGGCCAGGGCGCGGGTGACGCTCGCCGGGATCAGTGTCCGGCGCGAGCAGAGGTAGGCGTCCGAGGCCTTAATGAACGCCGCGCAGGAGCGCTGCATGCCGCTGCTGATGCGCCGCTGCCTGGTCAGGCGCTCAAGCACAGCCTCCAGTGGCGTGCCGTCATCGGCGCCGGTCAGGCGGCGCAGGCGGTCTTCCAGCGCGACCCGCAGGTGCGCCAGCTGAAGTCCGGCGTCCAGCGGCCAGCGCGGGCGAATCTGCGACGCGATGTTCTCTGGCTCGCCTGCCGGCGCGGCCGGGTCGCGCGCCGGCGGTGGCGCTTGGGCGAGTTCGCGTTCAGCCTGGCCGATATTGCGCTGGAAGTCTGCTTCCCAACCGCCCGGCCCGACGAGCTTCGTCAGATCGGGCAGGAGCAGCGCCACCGCCATCATGATGAGCAGGCCGATGGTCGTCTGGTCGACAGTGACGCCGGGAATCGGCAGCGTGTGCACAATCAGCAGCAGCAGGATCGCAGACGCCATCACGGTCCCGGCCGCCGTTCGCCAGGTCAGCATGGCTTCACCCCCAATCCAGTCTATTCCGCCGCGGGTGGGCGAGACCCGACGGTTCGCGCGGCGAGGACGGCGAGCCGCCGACTGGCTTGAGGAGCCTGCTGGATCTGGCCGCTAGAACACTCCGACCGCGATCAGGGCGTTGTAGACGTATCCGGCAGCAATCGCGCCGACCCAGAGCGTACCGATGACGATCGCGATGACTCGGGCCTTGGCGATGGTAAGGGCGCCGGCGATGGCTCCGGCGGATGTGCCTGCGCCGGTGAGGAGAAAGGCGAGCGTGGCGCCGGGGCTCATGCCGAGATCGAGGAACGAGCGGACGAGCGGCAGCGAAGCTTCGGAGTTGACGTAGAGAGGCAGGCCAAGCGCTGCAGCGAGAGGCACGCCGTATACCCGCCCAGAGCCGAACAGCCGGCCGACGAGACCCGGCGGGATCAGCCCGTTCAGCAGGTAGCCGACAAAGGCAAAGCCGAGGAACATCGCCAGCAGGCGGGCCGTCTGGCGAGCGAACTCCGGCGCCCATGCGGGTACGGCCGCGGGCGCAGCATCGCAGGCGCAGGTCGGCGTCGCGGGTATTGCATCCCCGCAGCCACAGCTCTTGCGGCCGGTCTCGGCCGTCGCCGCGACCTCGCTCTGGAAGCGGAGCTGGTTTCGCAGCCAGCCACGCCGCTCAGCGACCGACGCAACAAGACCGCCGAGCAGGCCGAGGGCAATCGAGGCAGCGAAATGGAACCAGGCGAACCGCCAGCCGAACAGGCCGGCGCTGTAGAACAGCTCCTGCGGCGAGGAGAGCGGTGAGGCAACCATGAACGCGACAATCGGCGCCCATGAGACGAAGCTTGCCATCATCCCAAGGACCACCGCCATCGTGCCACACGCGCAGAGCGGCGTCGTCACGGCGACAGCGGTGGCGCCAACGATGCCGGCGCGCTCGTGCCGCCTGAGGAACGCACTCACTTTCTTCTGATCGACATAGAGTCTCAGCGCTGTGGCGACGGCGGCGCTGATCAGCAGCAGCGGCCAGCTGTGGGTGAATGTCACCCAGACGTCCTGCAAGGCCTTTGTGACCACGGGCATGTCGGGTCCCTCCTAGATTCTCCTGCTCCGTCTGAGCGAGCAGGCTATACCCGGATGATACTACAACTTTTTTTGAATCGTCAAGATACCTTCCAAGTTTTTTTGTACTGTGTTATGCTGACGGTGAGGTGGTTCTGATGGCAACACTCGAAGCCATCGCAGCGGCGCTCAGCGATCCAATCCGGATTCGCATCCTCGACTTCGTCGCCGGGGGGCGTCACGCGGCCTGCTGCTCGCCGGACAATCCCGATGTGCCGGAAGGCATCTGTGCCTGCGATGTACTCGTGGACATCGGCATCGCGCCGTCGAAGCTGGCCTACCATACGAAGGAGCTTCGCACCGCCGGCCTGATCAACGAGACCAGGCGCGGCAAGTGGGTCTATTACACGCTCAATGAGGAGACGTTGCGAAGCTTTGTCAGCGAGGTGTCGCGGCGATTCCTTGACTCAGACTGCCACGGCGAGGTGGGTGGAGCGTGCTGCGCGGTGCCGGCGGGCGCGGTCGGCAAGAGCCTGGGGCAAGCGCAACCGTCAAAGAGTTAGTCCATTGGGAGAGCGCGAGCATCGCGCCACCGCGGACGAAAGTTGAACCGGTCGGGACGTCAGATCAGTCTGATTGTTCCGGCCGGTTCTTCTGTTGTCCGCGATGGTACTGTGATCGCGCCTGCATGTGTCAACAAGGCCTCGCCCGGCATAGCATGGGTGCGGTTCATAGCTGAAACGGAGGGAATGGCATGATCCGCAGACTCCTGCTCGTCCTCGTCTGCCTTGCGCTGCTGGTCGGCGCGGTCGCCGGCTGCGGCGCGCGAAAACCGGTCGAACTGACCAAAGTGCGCCTGACCGAGGTCATCCGCTCGGTGTTCTACGCGCCGATGTACGTCGCCATCAGCAAGGGCTTCTACAAGGATGCCAGGCTCGACATCGACTTCTCGACCGCCTGGGGCACCGACAAAGGCACCGCCGGGCTGCTCTCGGGCACGGTCGACATCGCCTTGCTCGGCCCGGAGGGCGCCATCTACACTCACCAGCAGGGCGCCCAGAACCCGGTGCAGATCTTCGCCCAGCTGACCAACAAGGACGGCTCGTTCTTCGTCGCCCGGGGCAAGCCCGCGAGCTTCCAGTGGAGTGACGTCAGGGGCAAGACCATCCTCGGCAACCGCCCCGGCGGGATGCCTGAGGTCATCGGCGAGTATGTCTACCGCAAGAACGGCCTGATTGCCCAGAAGGACATGACGGTCATCCAGAACATAGCCCTGAACGCGATGGTCGGCGCCTTCGCGGGTGGCACCGGCGACTACTGCCAGGTATTCGAGCCGCTCGCCTCGCAGATCGAGCAACAGGGGCTCGGCACGGTGGTCGGCTCGTTCGGCGAGTGGGCCGGCAACATGCCGTACACCAACTTCGAGGCGACGCAGAAGTACATCGCCGACCATCCCGATGTCATCCAGGCGTTCACCGACGCGTCGCTGCGCGGCATGCTCTGGGTGAGGGACCACTCGGGGGAGGAGATCGCCGACGCGATTCAGATGTTCTTCCCCGACACTCCAAGGGAGATCCTGACCAGTGTCGCCGAGCGCTACAAGAAGTACGACACCTGGGCCCCGGACCCGATTCTCCGGCCCGAGTCGTTCGATCTGATCCAGACGATCATGATCGAGGGCGGCGTCCTGACTGAGAAGCAGGCGTACGACGCCTGTGTCGTCACCAAGTTCGCCGAGAGCGCCGTCAAGCGGATCAAGTAGTCGCAAGGGAGGGCGGGGCCGATGGCC
This sequence comes from Chloroflexota bacterium, assembly GCA_050261235.1. Taxonomy (GTDB): domain Bacteria; phylum Bacillota; class Sulfobacillia; order JBFLWA01; family JBLNDB01; genus JBLNDB01. Next base: position 10,877 of record JBLNDB010000051.1, on the reverse strand, counting down.
GTCCCGGGAAACGGGCACGTGCGCCTGGTCTTCGAGAACGTCAGCTTGAGGTACGAGACGATGACCGGCGAGACCGAAGCCCTGCGGGATATCGGCTTCAGCGTCGCCGACGGCGAGTTCGTGGCCATCGTCGGACCGAGCGGCTGCGGCAAGAGCACGCTCCTGTCGCTGGCAGCCGGCCTGATCAGCCCGTCCGCGGGCCAGATCCTGCTCGACGGCGAAGCCGTGCGGGGCACCTCGGCGAAGGTCGGCTACATGCTGCAGCAGGATTACCTGTTCGAATGGCGGACGATTCTCAGCAACTGCCTGCTCGGGCCGGAAATCCAGGGGCGCGACCGCCGGACGGCGGCCGCCAAGGCGACAACGCTGCTCAAGCAGTATGGCCTGGGCGAGTTCCTGCACCACTTCCCGAGCCAGCTGTCTGGCGGCATGCGGCAGCGCGCGGCACTGATCCGCACGCTCGTCACCGAGCCGGAAGTGCTGCTGCTTGACGAACCGTTCTCGGCCCTCGATTACCAGACGCGGCTGACCGTCGCCGACGACATCGCCGCCATCCTGCGCCGGGAGGGCAAGACCGTCGTCCTGGTGACGCACGACATCGCCGAGGCGGTGTCGATGTCAGACCGGGTGCTGGTGCTCAGCCGCCGACCGGGCACGATCAAGGCGGAACGCCGGATATCGTTCGCCGAGACCGGACTGACGCCATTCGCGACTCGCCGCCAGCCCGAGTTCCGCAGCCACTTCAACGCCATCTGGGAGGAGCTTGACGTCAATGTCCAGGACCGTGCCGGCACCGATAACGCCTAGCCGCTTCCTGACCCGCGGCGCGGTCACGCCTGAGCATGCAGCCTATCTGAAGGCGGTCAGGCTCCGCCGGCTGGCCGTGCTCGCCGTCCAGATCGGGATCGTCGTCTGTTTCTTCTGGCTCTGGGAGTACGCCGCCGATCACCGCTGGATCGACCCGTTCATCACCAGCCAGCCGTCGCGGATGTGGGCGACGCTGGTCAACCTGAGCGTGAGCGGCCAGATCTGGCGCCATGTGGGCACGACGGTGGCCGAGACAATCGCCGGCTTCACCGGCGGCACGGTCCTCGGGGTGCTCGTGGCGATCATGCTCTGGTGGTCGGACTTCCTGTCGCGGGTGCTCGACCCGTATCTGGTCGTCCTCAACGCGACGCCGAAAGAAGCGCTCGGACCGGTGTTCATCGTCTGGCTGGGCGCCGGCGTCCAGGCGATTCTGGTCATGGCCTTGGCTGTGTCGGTGGTCGTGACGATCCTGATGGTCTACAGCGGCTTCCGCCAGGTCGACGAGAACAAGGTGAAGCTGGTCCGGACGTTCGGGGCGAGACGCTGGCAGATCCTGACCAAGGTCATCCTGCCGGCCAGCGTGCCGACAATCGTCAGCGCGCTGAAGGTCAACGTTGGCCTGTCGCTGATCGGCGTCATCGTCGGCGAGTTCCTGGTCAGCCGGGCCGGCCTCGGCTACCTGATCATCTACGGCGGCCAGGTGTTCCAGCTCAGTCTGGTGATGACCAGCGTCTTCATCCTCATCGCGGTCGCCGCAGTCCTCTACCAACTGGTCTCGTATCTCGAGCGCGCGTTCACCCGCTGGCGCGCCTGAGGGGGACGGCGCGGGCCGGGGGATTCGCTCCCCCGGCCCGGTCGTGTCCCGACATATGTACTGCCGGCGATCATTCGCCGACGGTGCGGCGCCGCCTGCAGTATGGCGTTGTCTCCCCGCGCTGCGCGAGGTAGCGGGCGCGGGTGATCGACATGAGCACGACATCATCGTGCCGGCCGCTCTGTCGCCGCGACAGGGGCAGCACGGCCTCCTTGGTGAAGCCGCACTTCTCATAGCAGCGGATGGCACGCTTGTTCGAGCGATAGACGCGCAGATAGATACGGCGCAGACGCGTGCTGGCAAAGATGTGATCGCGGATCAGCGAGATGGCGTCGGTGCCGTAGCCCTGATTCCAGTAGGCGCGGTTGCCGATGCAAATCGACAGCTCGACTGCCCCCTCCTTCGGGCTCAGATTGTCCAACTCGAGTTCGCCGATCAACTCGCCGTCCTCGTTGTCGATGGCGAGGACGCGGCGCCGCGGCTCCTGCCGGACAGCCGCGAACCAGTTCGCACATTCGTTCTCCGCGTGAAACTTCTTCCCCATCGCGGCGATGATCTCTTCGTCCTCATCCCAGCTCATGATGGCTGCCAGATCGCGCTCATCAAGGCGTCGCAGACTAACCCGTTGGCCCTTCAGCAATGCCTGTCCCCGTCCCTTCGCCGTGTTCCGTAAACAAACCGTCAGCGGCGCAATACGCATGCCACCATCATTTCTACGTAGTATTGCCGTTTCCTTTATGTCAAATCGCGGCGGTTGTTGGCTCGGCTGGGGACGGCGCGCGTTGTCTGGAAGACTGGCCTTGACGAGGAGAACTCTGTCTGAGCAAAGCGCCTGACCTGCCCGCAACCGGGCCGGTCAGGCGCTTTGTCGCTATCAGGGTTTGCGGCCAATATACAGCATGTGCTCGGACGCGCCCCACGTGAGCGGATCAGTGCCAAGGCTGTAGCAGAGGTCGGCCCACGTCGCGAATTGCTCGTCCGGCAACCGGCAGACAACTGGCTCCGCCCCCGCGACGATCCCCTCGGCGCCGGCCAGACGAAGCGTCTCGAGGCCGTGTTTGGCCATGAACGGCTCGATGTCTGTCGCCACGGTGAAGCAGGCTTCGGTGAACCCGGAATCGTCGGTCGCCGGAATGTCGACGCCGTCCCTGATGATCGCCTCGCAGACAGCGCGCCGCCGGACGATGTCTTCCGGTGCGTAGCCGAGCATGTTGATCAGGACGGCGTAGCGCGTGATGAACGCCGCGAACAGCAGGCCGCCGGGGCGCAGCACGCGCAGCGCCTCCCGCATCGCCTGGTCGCGCGACTCGGGCTGGAGCAGGTGATACAGCGGCCCCATCAGCAGGACGACATCGAATGAGCCGTCGCCATAACGCGACAGGTCGAGCGCGTTCCCCTGAACGCAGTCGACCAGCGACACGCCGGCTTCGGCCGCTTTCTGCCGCGGCTCGCCGCACGGAGCGACGGCAAGGGACAGTGAGACCCGAGGGCAGTCCATAGCAGGAACTTGCCGCTCGGGTCTTTTCCACCCACGGTGTACTCGCACAGACGAGCTGCGCCGCTTGGTCGCTGACGGCAGGGCGAGGCACTGCCCGGAACCCTAGGCGCACTTCCTTTTGAGGGGGATTATACCACCGGCGATTGGCGACAGCAAGAGGGTACGGCGCGCCGGCGGACCTAGAACTCCGTCCCGCTGCTGAAGTGGACGTTGCGGATCTTCAGCGCCGGCAGGACCGGCACGAAGGTGTCCCACCAGTCGCGCGACAGCTTGGTCTCGCGGGACAGCGCCTCGACGTTGCTGAGCAGCTCGATAACGCTCTCCTCGATGCGCATGTTGAACACCGGGCGCGCAATCTTGCCGTTCTCGATCAGGAACGTGCCGTCGCGGGTCGTACCTGTCATGACGACGCGCACCGGGTCGGGGCAGTGCGTGTAGTGGAAGCGCGTGACGAGGATGCCGCGCTTGGTCGAGGCAATCAGTTCGTCGATGGTCGCGTTGCCGCCGGCCATGACCATGTTGCCGGGGGCGGCGCCGCGGCCCCAGCGATGCGCGTGGGCGTGGCCGGTCGACTGCTTGCCCTCGCGCTGCGCCAGGTAGGAGTCGTAGACGACGCCGGCAGCGACGCCGTTCTTGATGATATCGACGCGCTGCTTCGGCACGCCCTCGACGTCGAACGGCATCGTCAGGCCGCGCGGATCGAGACCGTCGTCCCAGATCGAGATGTTCTCACCGACGACCTTCTGGCCGAACTTGCCGGCCATGAAGCTGCGTCCTTCCTGCACCGCCTGGCCGTTCCAGGCGATGTAGCCGGGGAAACGGATGATGTCGGCAACAGCGTACGGCAGGAAGACCGTCTCGTAGGCGCCCGGCTCGAGCCGGCTCGGGTGCTGTGCCAGCGCGGCGCGCTCCACCGCTTCATTGGCGACCGCTGCCGCCGAGATGTTGCGCACGTCGCGATCGTAGTAGTCGGCGTAGCCGTAGCTGTCCGGGGTCGTGATGACGGTCCGGAGATAGGCCGACGTCGCCGCGTTGTAAGCCAGGATGCCGAGCGAGTTGGCGACGGCCAATTCCTCAATCTGCGTCGTGTGCGAGCCGGATGCGGTGAAGCCTTCGCGGGACGCCCGGTCGACGATCACGGCGATGTCGCGGGCACGCTCTTCCGGCGTGTAGTCAGCCGTCGCCGCGAAGAAGCTCTTCACCTCGGGAATCGGCTGCGGCCCGGGCAGGGAGACGAACTGCGGGTTGTCCGCCTGGAAGCGGGCGAGCTGGACGGCCTCGTCGACCGTCTGCGCGACGCTGTCATCGGTCAGCGACCCGGCCGAGGCCGTGCCGACCTTCTTCCCGAAGACGACGCGCACCGTCAAGGTGCTCTCGCGGCGCGAGATGTTCTGGTGGATGCGGGACTCGGCGAAGCGGGTGAGGGAAAAGTCGTTGCCGGTGATGACTGCTTCGGCCTGGTCAGCGCCGCGCTGCCTGGCGATGTCCAGGGCCTGCTGCGCGAGCGCCAGTGCCCGAACGTTTCCGATCACGCGTCAACACCTACCTTCACATCGCGGAAGCGCGACGGGGCCGCGCCGTGGGACACGTGCGCAATCTGTACCGGTTCGCCCTTGGCGCATGACGGCATGCCCCAGAGGTGCCACTCGTCCTTGCCGGCGACGGCATCACAGGCATTCCAGAAGTGCGGCGTCAGGTCGTGATAGGCGGGGTTCTTCAGCATCCGGCCACGCGCCCCGTCGACGACCTCATAGGCGATCTGCTGCGAGAAGTGGAAGTTCAGGCGTTTGTCATCGAGCGACCAGCTCTTCGGGGTGTCGACGAAGACGCCGCGCTTGGTGTCCTTGATGATCTCGTCGAGCGTCCAGTCGCCAGGCTCGAGCGAAATGTTGTTCATGCGGATCATCGGCACGTTCATCCAGCTCTCGGCGCGGACCGTGCCGTTGCTTGTGGTGCCGAACGCCGGCGCGGTCTCGCGCGACATCAGGTAGTCCTTGAAGATGCCCTTGTCTGTGACCTGCGTCCGCTGGGCCGGCACGCCCTCGTCATCGTAGCCGAACGTGCCGAGGCCGCCCGGGGTGAGCGACTCCGCCACCAGGTTGACGGACGGCGAGCCGTAGCGGAACGTGCCACGCTTATCGATGGTGCAGAAGCTGGTGCCGGCGTAGCTTGCCTCCTGACCGAGGACGCGGTCGAGTTCGATCGGGTGTCCGACCGACTCGTGGATCTGCAGCGCCAGCTGGCTGCTGCCGGTGATCAAGTCGGTGACGCCGACCGGGCAGGTAGGAGCCTTGAGCAGCTGCGCCGCCTCGCTGGACAGCGTCCGACTGCGGCCGATCAGGTCGAGACTGTCGATGAACTCGTAGCCGGCCTGCCACGTGTCGTCGAACGACCGGACCTGCGTGTCGTGACCGTCGCTGGCCAGAGCCATGAGGTGGCCGCCGGTCTCGCAGTGCGACTGCTCGATGTAGGAGCCCTCCGTGCTGGCGAAGATCTTGTCCTGCTTCAGCATCGTGATGCCGGCCGAGGCGAACCGGACCTCGGGCTGCGTGCGCAGCGCCCTGGTGACGTCGCTGAGGAAGGACAGCTTTTCTTCCAGGGGCACATCCTCCGGATCGCGGACCATCGGGCCGCGGTACGTGTCATCGTAGGCGTCGACCGGCGACAGAGTCACCTTGTCGCGCTGGACGCGCGCGCTGGCGCGACCGATGGCGATCGCTCGCTGGGTCATCCGTTCGATCTCGTCCGCCGTGATCTCGGCGCTGCCGACGAATCCCCAGCCGCCATCGACCAGGACGCGGATGCCAAAGCCCCGCTCGCGCTGGCTCGACAGGCGCTCGACGGCGTCGTTCTTCATGGCGATAGCCGAGCGACGCCGCTCGACGACGCGGATGTCGGCGTAGCTGGCGCCGAGCTCTTTGGCACGCTCGACGGCCCGCTCCAACTCCTTGCGCAATCTCTTCCCTCCTCCCCCTGAGCTGGCGTAGCCCATGCTCAGGGAAGCTTCGTGCACTGTACGTTTCTTCAGCCGCGACGGGTTTCCTCTTGTGAGAACCATGTGGAAACCGAAAGCCGGTGATGGACGACGACGTCCGTCACCGGCTTTCTCAACAGCCCCGCGAAGCGGGCTGTAGTTCCATCAATATTCGTCCCCGTCGTCTGCCTTCCGCGTCCGTTTGGCCACCGCCCTTAGGCTGGCGGGGAGCTCGACCTCCATCTCGCGCGCCAGCCGATCAGCCTCCTGAAAGGCCTGATCGCGTCCGACGTCGTTGCGACGCGCCAGTTGGCGCCACTCATCGCCCTTGCCGGCGCTGCGGGGCGCGAACCGGGACTCGTCGCGGGTCCAAGCGCGCTGTTTGAGGTTCGCGGCCACGGGCTGCTTCATCTGCAGCACCGCGTCATAGCGCTTGAAGATGCGCTGCCTGAGTTCCGCCAAGCGCTCCGGGATCGCCGGCTCGCTCTCTTTCGCGATCATGCTCGCCGCCAATTTGAGCCATGTCAGTTCACTCTGACACGGACGACAGACTGCCAGGTGCTGCTCGACCTGCTCGCGATCCGCCTGCGTGAGCTCGCCGTCCAGGTACTCCTGGATGCGGGCGTGCTCGCTTCCCCTGCCTACCGTACTGCCACCTCCTGCCGCATGTATTCGGCCAGCTTGCTCTTAAGGATGTTCCGCCCGCGGAACAGATAAGTCTTGACGGTGCCGATCGGCACTCCCATCTGATCCGCGATGTCCTGGTAGCTCATATCTTCAACGTGACGCAAGACGAGGGCCATGCGGTACGTCGGGGGGAGATCCTTCATCTGCTCATCGACCCAAGCCTGCATGAGGCGGGCTTCCGCCTCTTCCGGGACATCCTCCGGCGCCGGCGTGCGCTCCTCCCAATTGCCGTACTCGTCTTCATCGCCCTCGAGCGAGGTCGTCCGGCTGCGCTGGCGGATGTGGTTCAGACAGGTGTTGGCAGCGATCCGCCGCAGCCACGGCGACAGCGGCTTCCCCTCCTGAAAGCTGTCGAACGCCGATATAGCCTTCAGGAAGGTCTCCTGGGTGCAGTCGAGCGAGTCTTCCTCGTTGCGCAGGAACCGGTAACAAAGCCGGTAGATCTGCTGCTGGAAGGACTCGACCAGCGCGCCCATAGCCTCGCGGTCATGCTGTTTGCACAATCTGACGATCGTCGCCTCGTCCAGGGTCGATTCCCCCAACCGTCTGTATGTTATTACAACAACAGACGCCCTAAGTTTCGGGACAACATCATATTACCACAAAAAAGCCAAGCCGGGGTCATTCCACCCCGGCTGTGCAATACCAGCCATCTGCGGCAGTGAGGGCCCGCGCTCCGACTCCTAGGAAGCGGAGCGCACCACCTCGGCGTATCGCGTCGCTTTGCCGGCGAGGCCGCAGCGCTCGACGGCGGCGTCGAGGATCCGGTTGATCAACTCGTTGTAGGACATCCCGCCGCGGGCCGCTGCCTGCGGCAGGTCGCTGAACCCAGGCGCCAGGCCGGGCAGCGGGTTTATCTCGATGACGTTGGGAACGTCGTCGGCATCGAGGCGGATATCGACGCGTCCGACATCGCGGCACTCGAGGGCCCGGAATGCGGACACGGCGACGGCCCGGATGCGGGCGGCCAGCTCGGCGGGAATGTCGGCCGGGCAGGGGAAGTACTCTTCCTTATCCCACTCGCTCTTGTACTGGTAGGAGTAGATCGGGCCGTGCTCCGCCGGGCAGTGGTCGAAGCGGATCTCACGAATCGGCAGCATCTCCAACGTCGCGTTGCCGATCATGCCGACCGTGAACTCGCGCCCCTCCAGGTACTCCTCGACGAGAGCCGGTTGTTTGTAGCTGTTGGTGATGTAACCGACCTGCCTGACCAGTTCGTCTTCGTTGCGGACCAGGGACGCGGGACTGACGCCGATGCTTGAGCCTTCCCAGGCCGGCTTGACGAACAGCGGGAGGCGCAGGCCGCGTGACGAGACCTCATCATTTGGACCGAACACGGTGAAGCGGGCAGTCGGGATGTTGGCTTGCTGGAAAATGCGTTTGGCCATCGCTTTGTCCAGCGCCAAGGCCAGAGTCAGAACGTTCGAACCGGTGTACGGAATTCCCAGCATCTCGAGCATGGCTGGAATGTGGGACTCGCGGCTGGCACCGCGCAGGCCTTCGCAGATGTTGAAGGCGATGTCGATGCGGGTCCGGCGCAAGGTATCCCAGGCGTCCTCGTTGCCTTCGATGAAGACGACTTCGTGACCGCCCCACCTGAGCGCTTCCGCAATTCCCACGATGGTCCCCTCGCCGTCCAGCTCGGCGTGAATATCGGGAGGCTCGCCCTCCTCAGGTGGATCGTACTTACCAAGGTTATAGAGCAAACCAACAGTAAGCCCCATTGTAACCGTGATTCCTCCTGTGTGATCCTGATGCCTGTGCTGGGAGTGGAACCTATTTCATTGTCCGGTCGACGTCGTGCCTCCGACCCACCTCCCCGCCCGTTCCGGCGTTGCAGGCAATGTTTGCCTGCGCGTTCGCCTCCTATTATACGCGGGACCCCTTGGCTGTCAATCAGCACTTGCAGCCAATGGCGGAGACCGCATGATATACTCATTACAGTGTTCGACGCGGCTGAGATTCCGGCAGAATTATCAGATAACTTCTCACAGGACCGGCTGCCGGTCGTGCGGATGGAGGTAGAGACATTGAACTGGCGGCGTCTTGGAGCAGACGGAGCACTGCTCGCAGTAACGTTCATCTGGGGCTCGACATTCGTCATCATGAAGCGGTCGCTGGCCGGCATGACGCCGTACTGGCTGCTCGCCATCCGCTTCGCCATCGCCTCTTCGTTTCTGGCCTTGGTCTACCTGCGTAACATGCGCCGGGCCAGCCGGCAGCTCTGGCTCGCGGGGCTGGTCTCCGGGCTGTTCCTGTTCGGCGCGTATGCGTTCCAGACGGTCGGGCTGCTCTACACCACGGCCGCCAAATCCGGCTTCATCACCGGCCTGTCGCTGGTCCTGGTGCCGATCATCGCGGCCCTGTTCCTGCGGAAGCCGCCCGGGCTGTTCGCCGCGCTCGGCGCGGTGGCGGCGTTTGTCGGGCTGTACTTCCTCACCGGAGCCGGCGCCATGAGCTTCAACTACGGCGATGTGCTGACGTTGTTCTGCGCCGTGTCGAACGCGCTTTACGTCACGTCGGTCGGCCAGTACAGCCGCAAGAACGACCCGGCGGCGATGACGGTCATCCAGTTGGTGACCGTCTGCCTGGCGAGTCTCGCAGCGGCGCTCCTGTTCGAGCCGGCGCCGAACCTCGCCAGTCGCGTCGCCTGGAACGGCATCCTGCTGACGGCCATCCCGGCGACGTCGCTCGCCTTCCTGGTCCAGAACGCGGCCCAGCGCCACACAACGACGACTCACGCCGCGATCGTGCTGTCGGGCGAGCCGGTGTTCGCGGCCCTGTTCGCCTATTGGCTCGAGGGCGAGGTCCTCGGCACGATCGGCATGATCGGCGCCGGGATGATGCTGGCGGGGATGCTGCTGGCGGAGCTGGGGCCGGAGCGGGGCAGGGGCGAATCGACAGCGGTTACCGCGCATGACAACGGGTGAGAATCGAGTAGGAGGCGGGTCGCCCCGCCGTCCTCTCACACCACCGGACATGCGGGTCCGCATCCGGCGGTTCACCAAGCTTGACGAAGCGTTCGGTAACAATCAGTGAGACTCATGAGGCCCTGGCCCCGCCAATAGACGGTGTCCAGGGCACTGCTCAATGGCCCTCCGGCCATTCGCCAATAGCCTTTGCGAGACACGGCGAGCTGCCAGCATACCCATTCGGGCAGGCCGAGCGCTCGCAGTTCTCGCAATCGCGTTTGGGGCCGCTTCCATTGCTTCCACAGGCACATTCTCAGCCGTCGCGTGAGCCAGCCTTCAGTATCCTTCAGGCGTTCTCCCATGTCGGCCAGCCGGTAGTAGCCAATCCATCCGCGCAGATAGGTGTTCAGCTGCGCGACGCGCTGTCCCATCGGGATAGGCGCGTGCCGGTCGGTCAGTTCCCGGATTCTGTCCTGCATCCGCTTCACGGTCTTCTCCGCCAGCCGCAGTCGCGGCTTCCGTCCTTTGGTCACATACATGCTGTAGCCGAGGAACTTCCGCTTCCACGGTCTGTCCACTGCGCTCTTGGCCTCGTTAACCTTGAGTCCCAACCTCTCCTGCACGAAGCGGCGCACACTCGTCATCACCCGTTCTCCCGCCCTCTTGCTGCGGACATAGATGTTGCAGTCGTCCGCGTAGCGGGCAAAACGGTGGCCCCGGCTCTCCAGCTCCTTGTCGAGGTCGTCCAGCATGATGTTCGCCAAGAGGGGGCTTAGCGGTCCGCCCTGCGGCGTCCCCTCCTCCGTGTCGAACACCACCCCGTTCACCATGACACCGGCCTGAAGATACCGCCGGATGAGCAAGAGGACGCGCTTGTCTTTCACCTTGCGCGCCACTCTTGCCATCAGCTTGTCGTGGTCCACCTTGTCGAAGAACTTCTCAAGGTCCATGTCCACGACCCATGTGCGTCCTTCCTCGACGTGCTGTCTTGCCGCCTTCACCGCGTCCCAGGCGCGCCGCCCGGGCCTGAACCCGTAGCTGCTGTCCGAGAACTCGGGGTCGAAGATCGGCGTCAGCACTTGCAGAAGGGCCTGCTGGATCAGGCGGTCCAAAACGGTCGGGATTCCGAGAAGCCGCACGCCTCCGTCCGGTTTCGGGATTTCGAAGCGGCGCACGGGCATGGGC
>JBLNDB010000050.1:0-10550 GCA_050261235.1 Chloroflexota bacterium | reverse complement strand
AAGAACTTGGCCAAGGCTTCGAACAGCGCAGTTTCGAGTCCCAAGAAGGATACTGCGATGAGTTCGTTGAAATCCGCCATGACGAGACGATCCCCTCTTTCGGTGTTGGGTGTGGTAACTTGCACCTTCGGAGAGGAACCGTCTCGTTCCTTTTTTCAGAGGCGCCGACCCGCGTTAACTTTACTCACACTAAGCCTTTCGACCCGCTGGAATAACGCCGACGCTGGACGGAAAGGCTACCATCGGCCGGGTATAACTGTCACTAGGGGGTGCGTATCATGCTTGGCGCCATGGTAAGGTTTCTCGTCTCCGCAATCGTTCTTCTAGTCGTGGGGCGGATCGTCCCTGGATTCGAGATCGTCGGCTTCTGGAACGCGCTCTTGGCCGCTGTCGCCATCGCCGTCATCGGTTTCCTGATCGAGAGCCTGATGGGACGACGGATCTCGCCTCGCAGCCGCGGCCTCGTCGGGTTCTTGGTCGCCGCGGTCGTCATCTACCTGACCCAGTTCATCATCCCGACCATGCGTGTCACCCTGATCGGTGCCCTGATCGCGTCGCTTGTCATCGGTATCATTGACGCCGTAGTGCCGACCACCGTCAGGTAGCCAGACCCGGCCAAGGTCTCAGCCGAAATCCGTTGCAGCCAGCAGCCCCGGCCCTTGTCGGCCGGGGCTCGCTGGCGTACACGCGGACAGCCCTTTTCGGCCGGGGCTCGCTGGCGTACCAGCGGACGGCCGCTTTCCGATTCGTCGCCGGGGTGCACTTACGCACCAGAATGTAGCCGCTCTGCCTGTTCGGTCCGGGCGCGGCTCCGGCCAGGCGACATTTGGGGAGTACTGCTCACGCTCGGTACGAAATCGGTCAGCCCAGACCCCAGTCACGTGTCCAAAAAAGAACCGAGGCGCGGGGAGGAGGACATAAAATCGCATTTCTGGTCAACTCCAGGCGGCATCCGGGGAGTTTTGCTCACGCTCGGTACGAAATCGGTCAGCCCAGACCCCAGTCATGTGTCCAAAAAAGAACCGAGGCGCGGGGAGGGGGACATAAAAGCATACTTCTGGTCAACACCGGCCGGCATCCGGCGAGTTTTGCTCACGCTCAGTGTCAACGCCGAACGAAAAGTGAGCCATTTCCGCCGGTCGAAAATTGAGCCACCCCCGTCTCATTGAGCGGCGGACCGGTCCTTCTGTCCAAATGGGCTGGCAATGAAGCCGGCGCGCCGCTTGTCCTTGAGCCTGTAGCTGTCACCGCGGATGTTAATCACATGCGAGTGGTGCAGCAACCGGTCTAGGATGGCTGTGGCAATAATCGGGTCCGGGAACACCTCGCCCCATTGGGCAAAGCCCTTGTTCGAGGTCAGGATCACGCTGCCGCGTTCGTAGCGGGCCGAGACCAGCTGGAACAGCATCGTGGCGCCCAGCGCGTCGAACGGCAGGTAACCAACCTCGTCCACAATCAGGATCTTCGGCGCCAGGTAGACCCGCAGCCGGCGCTCCAGGCGGTTCTCAGCGTGGGCTTGTCTCAGGTCTTCAGTCAGGGCCTGAGCTGTCACGAAGTAGACGCCCATGCCATTCTCGACGCCCTTTAGCCCCAGAGCCACCGCGATGTGGGTCTTGCCAACCCCCGGCGGTCCAAGCAGAATCACGTTGTGGGCCTGTTCGGCGAAGCTCAGGGTAGCGAGCTCCCGGATTTGGCCCTCGTCGAGCGAAGGCTGGTAGCTAAAGTCGAAGTCCTCGAGTCTCTTGTGGAATGGCAGGTGCGCCAAGCGGGTCCTGGCCTTGAGATATCTCTCCCGCCTCACCGCCAGTTCCCTGGCCAGAAGCTCGATCAGGAAGTCGGCGTAGGGCAGCTTTGTCTTCGAGGCGCTGTCCAACACCTGGTCAAGGGCATCGGCGGCATCCTTCAGTCCGAGCCCGGAGAGATCGTTCTTGAGCCTCTCAACCGGGTTCATTCACCGCCACCTCCCGCCGCAGTCTCGTAGGCTGCCAGTGGCCGGACCTGAACCTCGGGCGAGGCAATCTGGAACGCCAGCTTGTCCTCAGCCGGTCTCTGTGAGGCAGCTGCAAGCCCGTCCCACTGTCCCGGCAGTGTCAGAGTGCTCTTGGGATACAGGGCCCTGGGGTGGACGGCAATCACGTGGCCATTGGCCAGGATCTCAAGCCGCATCTCCATCTCCCGAACCTCAACCAGCTGGCCGGCATAGTGGCATGGCACTCCGTATCGGGAGCCGGCGAACTGGACGTAGCCGTCGCGGCCAACCCGGCGCTCTTCGGTGAGGAACGGCGCAACGACGGATCTTGGCGGCATCTGCTGGAGCGGCTCATCAGCCCAGAGATCGCAGGGGCGTCGGTAGGTTGTGCCGTGTTTGCGGCAATTGGCCACGCAGTTGCACCAGAGCCGCACCTGCTCGTTGAGGTCTGTCAGGCTGGCGAAGGTTCTTCCCGGCCAGAAGTTCTGGCGGAGATACCCTACGGTCCGCTCAACGCGGCCCTTGGTCTGGGCGCGGTATGGCCGGCAGACCCGCGGTCTGAAGCCAATGGTCAGGGCAAAGTCGGCGAAGCGGGGATTGAGAATCACCCTGCCTGCCTCGTCCCGGCCAAGGACAACCGGCTTAAGGTTGTCGTAGAGGATGGTTTCGGCGATCCCGAGCGTCTCGAAGGCGTGAACGTGGCAGCGAATCAGCGTGCTTAGGTCCTGCCGCTCCACGAACTCGACGTAGGTCATCCGGGAGTAGCTGAGGACCATGATGAAGGCGTGGTAGCGGCTCCGCCTGCCTTCTTCGTCGTAGACGAAGACTCCGAAGTCCACCTGTGCCTGTTCGCCTGGCTTGGTCTCGAATCGGACCGTGGCAAGCGGCCTCTTCGGTGGCCTTAGTGGCTGAACGAAATCACGGAGAATGCTATGGCCGCCGTCGTAGCCCTGAAGCCGGATCTCCCGCAGCAGCCGCTCGCAGTTCGTCACCCCGAGGGCGATCTGCTGCAGTATGTAGGGCTTGAAGGGATCGAGCTTCGATGTCACCTGGGGTCTGGGCTTGTATCTCACGAAATCTCGCTGCCGCAGAGCCTTGGCGATGGTGTTCCTCGCAAGGCCGGTGCGGCGGGCGATTTCGCGGATGCTGTGCCCTTGTGCATGCAGTTCGTGGATTTCCAAGATGTGACCACCCCTTAGCATCAGTCCACCCCCAGCCTTTGCTGGTGAGTGGTTCGACAGGGTGGCTCACTTTTCGTTCGGCGCTACTGGCTCAGTTTACAACCGGCGGTGACATCAGTACGAAATCGGTCCACCCACACCCCAGTCATGTGTCCAAAAAAGAACCGAGGCGCGGGGAGGGGGACATAAAAGCATACTTCTGGTCAACACCGGCCGGCATCCGGGGAGTTTCGCTCACGCTCGGTACGAAATCGGTCAGCCCAGGCCCAGTCATGTGTCCAAAAAAGAACCGAGGCGCGGGGAGGGGGACATAAGGGCGCACTTCTGGTCAACCCCGGGCGGCATCCGGGGAGTTTTGCTCACGCTCGGTACGAAATCGGTCCGCCCACGCCCCGGTCAGGTGTCCAAAAAAGCATCGAGGCGCGGGAATGAGGACATAAAATCGCACTTCTGGTCAACTTCAGGCGGTAGAGCCCGGGTCAAGACCGCGGCCAACAAACCCTGATCACCACGGCCACTGCTCGGGAAAAGCCAACAATCCCATGGAGGACGCTGGCCCATGCCTGGACAGGGCATAGCCGCCCAAGCCCCCGCATAGGCTGTCGTCGAGGGGACGGTGAAACCCTTGAGACGGCGCAAGGACAGAGTTCGGATCGCACTAGCCTACGGAGCTGTCTGCATCGTCGCGCTGCTGCTGGTCATCGATGTGACGCGCTTCCTCAGGCCCCGCGCAGTCCCGGCGCTGGCTCAGAGCGGCGCGGGCGCAGCGGCGACCGAGACTGCAGACGCCAGTCCGTTCGCTTGGCCAAAGCTCGATACGGCGATCCTCAAGCGCGCCCTGCGCTCAGTGATACCAGGCCTGAGCGGCAACGAGCAGCGGACTGCGGCAGGCATCGCCGCGACCTTCAGCACCTTGCTCGACGTTGTGACCGGCGCTGCTCCGAACGACCCGAAGACGTTCCTCAGCAACCAGATTCCGCTGCTGGCCAGGGTGACCCTGCCCGAGAGCAGCGACGAGGATGCGTACGTCCCGAGCGAGCCGCCGATCGAGCCGGGCAACCCGGACGAGCGGGAGACCGAGCCTGAGCCAGAGCCCGACCCGGAGGTCGTCACGCCGGCCGTTCCGGACGTAGTCTCGCCATCCGTCACGACGCCGGTCGTCAGCGGCAAGCAGCCACTCATCCTGATCTACTCGACCCACGCCCGCGAGTCATACCTGCCTGAGCTGCGCCGCATCGACAAGAATGCCACCGAGGCCTTCTCGCGCAACATGAACATCACCACCATCGCCGCCGGAGCCGAGCTGGCCAGTGTCCTGACCGAGAAGTACGGCATCGGCACCGTCCATTCGCTGGTCATCCACGATGACAAGAGTCGCGGCGGCGCGTACGTCGAATCGCTCAAGACCGCGACGAACCTGCTCAAGCAGTACCCGTCGGTCAAGATGGTGATCGACCTGCACCGCGACTCGCCGCCGCGCGCGACGACCACTGCCAAGATCAACGGCCTCGACACGGCGCGAATCCAGATCGTTGTCGGGTCCGATAAGCGCCTGAAGCATCCGAACTGGCAGAAGAACTACTCCTTCGCCAAGGTCGTGGCGGCCGAGATGGAGCGGAAGTACCCGGGCCTGTCGCGCGGTGTCAGCGTTCACAGCGACAGGTACAACCAGCACCTCAGCCCGGGCTCGCTGATCTTCGAGGTCGGCGGCATCGAGAACTCGCTTGAGGAAGTGAAGCGCTCAGTCCGGCTGCTGGCTGATGTGATCAACGAGCTTGTCAAGAAGAACGCGCTGCCCAAGTGAAATCGGGCCGGAACAGGATAGACACCTCTACAGGCGGGGATAACCTACTGGGAGGTGTCTTCGTCATGCGTAACCCGCCGGCGCGGCTGACCATCACCTGCGGTCTGCTGGCGCTGCTTCTGACGCTGGCCGCGGGCCTCAACGGGGCCGAGCGCGGCCTCGGAACGCTTGTTGGCGCTGGCGCGGCGCCGTCGGTAGCGTACTTCTCCCGCTGCGGCCCCGGCATCTATGATCTGGCTGTGCTCGGGCAGCACCGCCGCCTGTCGCTGGTCATCCCGGTGGCGGATGTCAGCGCCTCGGGGCGGATTATCAGACTGTCGCGCGGCCGCGTGAGCATCGCCGTCAACCTCGCGCCGTCGCTGCTCAGGCCGGGAGAGATCGGGCGGACGCTCAGTTCGCTGCGGGAACGCTTCTCCCGCTTCTTCGGCGGCGC
Organism: Chloroflexota bacterium; assembly: GCA_050261235.1. GTDB lineage: Bacteria > Bacillota > Sulfobacillia > JBFLWA01 > JBLNDB01 > JBLNDB01. Next base: position 5,163 of record JBLNDB010000050.1, on the reverse strand, counting down.
CGGCCAGGTCATCCGCGCGCTGATGCGACGGGTCAAATCATGAGCGGGTCAAATCTTGAACGGGTCAGGTCATGAGGTGGAAGCGCCCTGCAGCGTGGCAGGGCGCTTCTCGTTGCCCGCCGTCAGCCGCGATGTTATAATTAACGAGATGTTCCAGCCCCGCGGCGCGACTGGTCGCCGCGCCACCGGAAAGGAGGCGTGCCAGTGCAGGAGCACATCCGCAATTTCTGCATCATCGCCCACATCGACCACGGCAAATCGACGCTGGCTGACCGCCTTCTCGAGGCGACGCAGACGCTGTCGACCAGGCAGATGGAGGAGCAGGTCCTCGACCAGATGGAGCTCGAGCGCGAGCGCGGCATCACCATCAAGGCCAAGGCCGTCCGCATGGACTATGTCGCCGCTGACGGCGAGAAGTACGTCCTCAATCTGATCGACACGCCGGGCCATGTCGACTTCTCGTACGAGGTCTCACGCAGCCTGGCCGCCTGCGAGGGCGCGCTGCTGGTCGTCGATGCGAGCCAGGGCATCGAGGCCCAGACCCTCGCCAACGTCTATCTGGCGCTCGAGCACAACCTTGAGATCATCCCGATCATCAACAAGATCGACCTGCCCAACGCCGATCCGGAGCGCGTCATGAAGGAGATCGAGGATGTCATCGGCCTCGCTGCCAGTGACGCCATTCCCGTCTCGGCCAAGACCGGTCAGGGAGTGGCGGAAGTCCTCGAGGCGATCGTCGGGCGCATTTCGCCGCCGCGCGGCGATGCCGCCGCCCCGCTCCAGGCGCTGATTTTTGATTCCCACTTCGACTCGTACCGCGGCGTCGTCGCCAACATTCGCGTCGTCAGCGGACAGGTCGCCGTCGGCGACAGGATCCGGCTGATGGGCAGCGGCAAGACTTTCGAGGTCATCGAGGTCGGCGTCTTCCGGCCGGCGCCGCAGCTCGCCGAGGTCCTGTCGACGGGCGAGGTCGGTTACATCGCGGCCGGCATCAAGAACGTCCGCGATTGCCGCGTCGGTGACACGATCACCAACGCCGACCGGCCGGCGGCCGAGCCGCTGCCGGGGTACCGCGAGGCGAAGCCGATGGTCTACTGCGGTCTCTACCCGGTCGAGACGATCGACTATGAGGAACTGCGCGACGCGCTCGAGAAGCTCAAGCTGAATGATGCGGCGTTGCACTTCGAGCCGGAGACATCGGCGGCATTGGGATTCGGCTTCCGCTGCGGCTTCCTCGGCCTGCTCCACATGGATATCGTCGAGGAGCGACTCGAGCGCGAGTACAACATGAACCTCATCACGACGGCGCCGAACGTCGTCTACCGGGTCTACCGGACCGATGGCACGCTGGTCGAGGTCGACAATCCGGCGAAAATGCCGCCGGACACGGTGACCGACCACATCGAGGAACCGTACGTCAAGGCGACGATCTTCGTGCCGTCGAGCTTCGTCGGCGCCATCATGGAGCTGGCGCAGGAGCGGCGCGGCGTGTTCGTGACCATGGAGTACCTGAGCGAGAGCCGCGTCAACCTGGTCTACGAGTTTCCGCTGGCGGAGATCATGTACGACTTCTTCGACCAGCTGAAGTCCCGCACCAAGGGCTACGCCTCGCTCGACTACGAGTTCGCCGGCTATCGTCCGGGCAACGTCGTCAAGGTCGACATTCTGCTCAACGGCGACCCGATCGACGCCTTCTCGTTCGTCGTCCACGAGGACAAAGCGCAGACCCGCTCGCGCTCGCTTGTCCAGAAACTGCGCAAGTTGATCCCGCGGCACTTGTTCGAGGTGCCGATCCAGGCCGCGATCGGCGCCAAGATCATCGCCCGCGAGACTGTCGCCGCGCTGCGCAAAGACGTTCTCGCCAAGTGCTACGGCGGCGACATCACGCGCAAGCGCAAGCTGCTGGAGAAGCAGAAAGAGGGCAAGAAGCGGATGAAGCAGGTCGGCACCGTCGAGGTGCCGCAGGAAGCCTTCATGGCGATCCTGAAGATCGATGAAGACTGAGTCGCAGCGCGGGTCGCGGCCGCTCGGCCTCTATGTCCACATTCCCTTCTGCGTCCGCAAGTGCGCCTACTGCGACTTTCTCTCGGCCGCAACGCCGGTCGCCACTCAGCGCCGCTACGTGGCGGCGCTCCACCGCGAAATCGAACTCATGGCCGGCCGCCCGGAGATCTCCGGGCGGCATTTTGCCACGCTCTACGTCGGCGGCGGCACGCCGACGGTCCTGCCGCCGGCCGACCTGGCTGACATCATTGACGCCTGCCTGCGGCGCTTTCGCTTCAGCCGCGCCGGCAGCGATGTTGACGCGCTGGAGGTGACTGTCGAGGCCAACCCGGGCACGGTGACAGTCGATGGTCTAGCGCGTCTGCGCGCCGCTGGCGCGAACCGCCTCAGCCTCGGCGTCCAGTCGTTCGACCGCACGCTGCTGGCAGAGCTCGGCCGGATCCACAGCGCCGCCGACGCCTGCGCCGCGGTAGCCGCGGCGCGCGCCGCCGGGTTCGCGAACATCAACCTCGACCTGATGTTCGCCCTGCCGGGCCAGACGCTCGCCCAGTGGACCGGTACGCTTGACCTGGCGATCGCTCTCGAACCGGAACACATCTCGGCATACAGCCTGATCGTCGAAGAAGGCACGCCGTTCTACGATCGGGACCGGCGGGGCGAGCTGGCGAGGCCGGACGAGGAGACCGAGGCGGCGATGTACGAGGCGGCGATCGCCCGCCTGACGGCCGCCGGTTACCATCACTACGAGATCTCGAACTTCGCGCGCCCGGGTCGCGAGGCGCGGCACAACCTGATCTACTGGCACAATGACGACTACCTCGGCCTTGGCCTCGGCGCCTGGTCGTACCTGCCGCGGGACGCCGCCGGCGGCAGGGTGCGCGACGCCAACCCGCGCGACCTCACGGCCTATTGCGAGTCGCTCGAGCGCGGCCGCCTGCCGGCGCGGGTCGATGGCGAAATGCCGGCGCGCCGGCACGAGCTGACCGAAACGATCATCATGGGACTCAGGCTGATTGACGGGCTCGACCTGGAAGCCTTCTGCGAACGCTTCAACATCGCCCTCGACGACGCCTATCCCGGGGTGCGCCGCGACTTGGAGGCGCTGGGCCTTGTCGAGGTCGTCGACAACCGCCTCCGCCTGACACGGCGCGGATTGCTGCTCGCCAACCGGGTGTTCGCTGCTTTTGTCTAGGCCAGCGGCGCGGGCGCCGTCTGGCAGATGGCGTCAGCCTGCGTCGAAAAACTTTCCCCGTCGACGGTATTCGACACAATCCCCGAATCGGGGTTTGCTATAGTTGTCCTCGGTGGTTTCACGCAATACGGCATCGAGGGCACGAGCGGAGCACGTCATCGATGCAGCAGCGGAGGCATGAAAGAAGCAATGGCAAGCATACTCGTGGTCGATGACGAGCCCGCGATCTGTTCTCTCATGACCGTCTTCCTGACTGGTGAAGGTTACTGGGTCAGGACCGCGGCCAACGGCCAGCAGGCGCTGGCAGCGCTGGCGCGCGGGCCGCTGCCCGACCTGATCCTGCTCGATCTGTGCATGCCCGTCATGCCCGGACGGGCGGTCCTGGCGGCGGTGCGGGCAGACCGCAATTGGCGGGACATTCCCGTCGTGGTGCTGACGGCATCGGCGCCGGGATCGCCGGAGATGCCGCTTCCCGGCACGTACGAGACGCTGCTCCAGAAGCCGTTCGATCTCGATGAGCTGCTTGCGACAGTCAGGCAGCACACCAAGCCGACAGTCGACTACGAGGCGGCCGCGAGCTGCTAGGACGGCCGACGCGCATTTCAACCCTCCCAGTCCGGGAGGGTTGTTGTCATTGGCCGGAGAAGATAGGCACGACGGGCAGACCGGTGACAGGAGGCCGACACATGAATCGCCTGCTTGAGACAATCCGCGACCTGACGGAAATCCACGCCCCGTCTGGACACGAGACACCAGTCGCAGAGTACATCGCCGCACGGATGCACGACACAGCCCGCAGCATCGACATCGATGCGCTGGGCAACCTGATTGTCCAGGTCGGCAATCCGGACCGCCCCACGGTCATCCTTGACGCTCACATGGATGAGGTCGGGCTGGTCGTGCGGCGCGTCGACGGCGCCGGCAACATCCTGTTCGACAAGATCGGCATGGTCGACGATCGCGTCCTGCTTGGGCGGGAAGTCGACGTGCTGGCGCCCGGCGGCGCCATTCGCGGCGTCATCGGCATCAAGGGCCGTCACCTGCAGACAGCTGATGACCTGGCCAAGCTGCCAGACGTGCGCCAGATGTGGATCGACACCGGGATGAGCGAGGCCGAGCTGGCGGCAGCCGGCGTCGTGCCTGGCGTCGGCATCGCCTACACGACTCGTTTTCGCACGCTGGCGAACGGGTTCATCCTCGGCAAGGCGCTCGACTGCCGCATCGGCTGCGCTGTCGCCATGGAGACGGTGCAACAGCTCGTCGAAGCGCAGGCGGCGGTGCTGAACGAGATCAATCTGGCTGCTATCTTCACGGTGCAGGAGGAGATCGGCTCGAAGGGCGCGGCCGTTGCCGCGCACGGCCTTGATGCCAGGCTGGCGATCGTCCTCGACACCGTGCCCGTCGATGATCCCGTGGTGCCGGCGGGCGCCCGGAGCCTGCGCCTCGGCGCCGGGCCGGTGCTGCGCATGTTCGACTTCCACCCGCAGACGTTCTACGGCTGCTACACGCACCCCGTGCTGCGTCAGCTGATGATCGACGCCGCCGTGACGGCAGGGATCCCGCACCAGATCGACATCATGATGAGCACGTGGCTCGATTCCGCGACACTTCACCGCACCGGCGCGGGCATCCCCACCGGCACGGTTTGCTTCCCGCGGCGCTACAGCCACTCGCCAACGGAGGTGGCTCACATCGACGACGCCGCCAACGCCGTCAGGCTCCTGACGGAGATTGTCGGGCGCGCGCCGGGAGCGTCATTTAGTCGCAAGCTTAAGTAGGCCGGAAGCAGGACATCATTCCCAACGCGGGCGTCAAGCGTCGCAGTTGGTGTGGGGGAGTGACGGCATGGATCTCGATGGCCTCAGCGAGTCGGAGTCCCGCTTCCTGCTGGCGCTCTACAACATGACGCGTGGCGTGTCAGACCGCTGGGAGCACAAGGATGAAGTCGCGGCGCTCGCCGGCGTCAG
>JBLNDB010000049.1:0-13674 GCA_050261235.1 Chloroflexota bacterium | reverse complement strand
TCGCCGAGTGCGCCCGCCAGCACTTCGGCGGCAGCCTCAAGGGTACCATCACCCTCACCGGCGGCCTTGGCGGCATGGGCGGCGCCCAGCCGCTCGCCGTGACGATGAACGACGGCGTCGTTATCGCGGTCGAAGTCGAGCGAGCCCGCATCGAGAAGCGGCTCAAGACCGGTTACTGCGAGATGATGACCGAGAGCATCGATGAAGCCATTCGCCTCGCCCGCGAGGCGAAGGAGCAGGGCATCCCGCGGTCGATCGCGCTGCTCGGCAACTGCGCCGAGACCCACCCGGAGTTCGTCCGCCGCGGCTTCTTCCCCGACATCGTCACCGACCAGACGTCGGCGCACGACCCGCTGAATGGCTACGTGCCGGGCGGCGTGACGTTCGCGCAGGCGCTCGAGCTGCGTCAGCGGGACCCGAAGGAGTATGTCCGCCGGTCGATGGAGAGCATGGCGGCGCACGTCCGCGCCATCCTCGACATGAGGGCGCATGGCGCGATCGCCTTCGATTACGGCAATAACCTCCGCCAGCAAGCCTTCCAGGCCGGCGTGCAGAATGCGTTCGACTATCCGGGGTTCGTGCCGGCGTACATCCGGCCGCTGTTCTGCGAGGGCAAGGGCCCGTTCCGCTGGGCCGCGCTGTCGGGCGATCCGGAGGACATCTATCGCACCGACCGCGTCATCCTCGAAAGCTTCCCCGAGAACGAGCGCCTCTGCCGCTGGATTCGCATGGCTCAGAAGCAGATCAAGTTCCAGGGCCTGCCGTCGCGCATCTGCTGGCTCGGCTACGGCGAGCGCGACAAGATCGGCCTGATCTTCAACGACCTGGTGAGGAAGGGCGAGATCAAGGCGCCGATCGTCATCGGCCGCGATCACCTCGACGCCGGCTCCGTGGCGTCGCCGTTCCGCGAGACCGAAGGGATGAAGGACGGCAGCGACGCAGTCGCCGACTGGCCGATCCTCAACGCCCTGGTCAACACCTCCGCAGGCGCGAGCTGGGTCTCCGTCCACCACGGCGGCGGCGTCGGCATCGGTTACTCGATCCACGCCGGCATGGTCGTTGTTGCCGACGGCACGGATCTGGCGGCCAAGAAACTGAAGCGCGTGCTTACGACTGACCCTGGCACCGGTGTGATGCGGCACGTGGATGCCGGCTACGATATCGCGATCAAGACGGCCAAGGAGAAGGGCGTCAAGATCCCGATGCTCGACTAGCCACTCTGAGATCGGCCGGGCCGAGCGCGATTCCAGCTGTCCAAGGCCGGCCTCCACTGCTGACTTTTCGGTGGAGGAGGAGGACCGAGGACATGCATGTCTGGAATCTGCGCCGGCCCGGTTTTCGTATCGCCGCGGCAGCCGTCGTGCTGCTCGCGCTGCTGTCACTGTCGCTCCGACTGGACGCCCGTGACAGGTACAGCGCCACCGTGCTGGTCGAACTGACCTGGGGGGAGGGCGACGGCCAGGTCGCCCTGATCAAGGGGCCAAGCGGTTCGCCGTCGACCGGACCGGCCAGCTTCGCACTGTCGAACGGCCATATCTACCTGCTCGACGGCGGCAACGAGCGAATCCTCTGCTTCGATAAGACCGGCGCTGCGGCCGGCAGCCTGCCCTTGCCGGCCAAGACGGTCGGTGAGGCCGTCGACGTCGCCTGCGATGCCAAGGGCGCAGTCTACGTGCTGGCGACCAAGGGCGTCTTCCGCATCGGCCCGGATGGGCCGGTGCCGGCGGAGCTGCAGCTGCCGCCGTGCGAGGGCGAGGCGGCGGCCACCAACCTCTGGATCGACCGGCAGGGGGCGTTCTACCTGCGGCAACTGATTGTCGAGGATGAGCGCTACGTCCAGCGCGTCGTCCGCTGCCAGGCGAACAGCGATGACGCCGAGACGATCAGCCTTGCCGTCCTGGCCAGCGACGGCAACTACGCCGTCGATGCGGAGGCGTTCCTGCCGACCGAGGTCAACGACCTGGCGTTCGGACCGGGCGGCGAGTACTATGTCGAGGGGCGCGTCACCGACCCGTTCGCGCGCATCTTCTCGGTCTACCGGCGTTCCGGCCAGCTGGTGCGGGAAGTCGTGCTGCGCCAGGATAAGTACATCCGCGACTCGAGCCTGATGGGCGTCGACAGCAAGGGCGGTTTCGCCGTCGGACTCAACCTCAGCAACGAGGATGCCACCGTCGACAAAGTCCGGCGCGACGGCGTCGTCACCGCCACCTGGCAGCCCGGCGCGGCGACGGTCAGGGCCAACGTCTACGGGCGGATGGCGGCGAACGGCGATGTCTACCTGCTGCGCGGCACGGCTGAGAAGTGTGTCATTGATCAGTATCGCTGCCAGCGGTCGTGGGCGATCGTGCCACGGTGGAGCAAGAAGTAGGACGACTTGGGACACGAAAGCACCCTGCAGCCGCAAGGCTGCGGGTGCTTTTCTGTGTCGAACGGTAGCTGTTGACTGCAAGAGTGCGCCGAGATATGATGCAGCCAGGTGATGCAGAATGGCTCGCAGGAAGATGCAGAATGAAGCGGGGTCAAGAGCAATCACTGTCCGAGTCGAACCCGAAGAATACGAGATCATCAAGGGGTATGCCAACTCGGAAGGGACCTCGCTCAATGCCGTGGTGCGCGAGGCCATCGTTGAGTATGGGGCGAGAATTCAGAGGCAGCAGGCCATCCGGCGGATTCATGAGCTTCAGCGCGAGTTTCGCGACGCAGGTGCATTCGGCGGCGACTCAACCGAGTTGTTGCGGACGCTTAGGTTGGAGCGGGCTGAGCGGCTTGCGGGCAGAGGGCCGTCCGACACCGATCAGAAGGGGGCGCCCAAGTGACTGTCTGTGTCGACGCCAGCTTGGTGGTCAAGTTCCTCACGCTCGAGGATAACACCGACAAGGCTCTGACGTGGCTGGACATCCATGGCGCCGATAGAATGGTGGCGCCGACATTCCTCGCCGGCGAAGTCGCTGCGGCCATTCGCCAGAAGGAACGACGGGGCGTCTTCAGCGTCGAGAAGGGCAACGACGTGCTCTCAGCCTTCATGGCGCTGAACGTAGAACTGGTGTGGGACTATGACCTGCTGAAGCGGGCACTCGAGATGGCCGTCGAACTCAACGAACCAACGGTCTACGATACCCTGTACCTGGCTGTCGCCGAGCGCCACCACTGTGACTATTGGACTGCCGACGCCCGCTTCGCACGTGCAGCTGCCTCGCCATATCCGTTCGTCCGACTCCTTTAGCTGTTCCACGGGTGTCGAATGAGGACGCTGTCTCGGGGAGGGGAGCCGCTGGTGACACAGAGCGAAATCGTCAGGCAGTCTGTGACACGGGCGATGACGGTGCGCATCAGACACGACGATCTTGAGTTTCTCCAAGACTTGGCCTGCTCCAGGCAAGTACCCGTCAGCGCCGTGGTCAGCGAGGCCATTTCGGAATTCGCACGTCTGATACGCCGCCGAGAGGCGCTCAGACGGATCGACGATCTGCGGGCCCGAATCCGTCAAGAGCATGGAATCGGGACGAGCGCCGTAGAGCTCATTCGTAAGTGGAGAGCATGACAGCACCCTGCAGCCGTTGAGGCCGCAGGGTGCTTCAGTTACGCGTTTTCAGCCCTACTGTCTGCGCCGCGCGGCCCGCGCCGCGAGCAGCGCAATCACCGCGACGCCGCCCGTGAGCATCGACATGACGGCGAAGATCAGGTCCTCCCAGCCATTGCTGGGGCCGAGCGCTCTGATGAGCAAGTACGCTGTCAGGGCAACAGCGAGCAGCGCCGGGACGTACTTCGGCCATCGCCGGCGGCCCGACAGCCGGGCAATCAGAACCGTGAAGGCCGCAACCACTGAGCCAACGCCAAGGATCACCAGGAGCAGCCGCGATTCAGCCACCTCAGTCGCTCCTCCAATCGCCGATCAGCCTTGCTGCGCCGCCTGGCCAAGACCGTCGCCCACGGCGCTGCGCCACTTGCCGCTCAGGTAACGCCCACCGACAATGAGCAGCCGCACGTACTGGTCGATGTTGATCGCCCACCAGGCGCCGTAGATGCCAAGGTGGAACCGCTGGGCGAGCATGAACGCGAACGGGATGCGGAACGCCCAGATGCCGACGCCGGCGGCGACCATCGACGTCACCGTGTCGCCGGCGCCGCGCAGCGAGCCGCCGAGCGTGCCGGAAATCTGCTGCGGGACCTGCGACAGTCCCATCAGCATCAGGTATTGGGCGCCCAGCATGATGACATCGCGATCATTCGTCAAAAGCCCCATCAACTGCCGCGGAATGAGGACCAGCGCTGCCGAGGTGCAGATCGTCAACGCGACGCCCCAGCGGATGATCTCCTTGATGTACCGCTCCGCCAGGTGCACGTTGCGCGCTCCCAGCGAGCGGCCGATGAGCGCAGTCGCGGCGATGCCGAAGCCGGCGGAGGGCATGTACGAGATGCCTTCCGCCTGAACGCCGAGTTGGTGCGCGGCGCCGGCGATGGTGCCGAAGCTGTTGATCAGGCGGAACAGGATGATGTTCGCGATCTGCCAGAAGAACATCTCGGCCGATGACGGAATGCCGATGCTGAGGATCCTGCGCATCAGCTGGGCATCGGGCGCGATGCGGCCGCCGCCCCGCAGTTCGACGCCGGAGCGATGCGAGTAGAGGTACCAAGCAGCGATGAGCGCGCCGCAGGCCTGAGCGATGATGGTCGCGAACGCCGAGCCCCGGTAGCCGAGGGCGGGAACGCCGAGACGCCCGAAAATGAGGACCGAGTTGGCGGCGACATTGATCAGGTTGATGGCCACGGCGATCTGGAACGGCGTGCGCGTGTTGCCGGTGCCGCGCAGAATGGCGCTGATGACCAGATAGATCGCCTGGAACGGCATGCTGAACGCGAGGATGCGCAGATAGACGATGCCGATCGGCATCGCATCAGGCGTGGCCTTGAACATCCCGAGGAGCGGCCGGGCGAAGACGAAAGCGATGCCGGCCACTACGCCCATCAGGGCGAGCGCCAGCAGCAGCGCTTGCTGGGCGACACGGCGAACGTGCGCCCGATCGCCGGCGCCGAGCGCCCGCGCGACGAGGACGGTGGCTCCCGTGCCAATGGCGCCGAAGATGATCCAGACGAACATGGCGACGCGCCCTGACAGGCCGACGGCAAGAATCGTCGCCGCGCCGAGGCGGCCGACCATGGCCGTGTTGACGAAGCCGATCAGCATCTGGAGGACGTTCTCCATCGCCACCGGCCAGATCATGGCGAAGATAGTCTTCCTCAGTTCGCGCTGCGATGGTTCGGGCAATGAAGTTGCAGCTGCAGCTTCTGTCACTGCTCTGGTGCTCCCTTCAGGAAGGACGACATGAAGAGCAGGATTCGGCTCGCAGCGAGAAAGTCCTGCGTCACCTGAGTCCCGGAAAACACCGCGGGGCCGGGACGTCCACGGTTTTGTCGAATGGTATATGTTGAGCATGGTAACGGTGCATGGTATGATGCGAGTGGGGGTGCGCTTGATGAAACCACGGAATAGTGCAAATGGCGAGGGCTTGAAGCCCATCACGATCAGAATCCGGCCGGAGGACTACACGCTCCTGAGAGAGCATGCGGAAGCCGAGCGGACTTCCCTCAACACCGTAGTCTCGGAGGCAATTGCTCAGTATGGATTGAGAATCAGGCGCGAACAAGCTTTCAGGCGGATTGAGGTGCTGCAGCGCCAGATCCGAGATGCCCATGGGGTTGGGTCCGACTCTGTGGAGTTGCTGCGTGAGCTCCGTGAGGAGCGCGCGGAGCATCTTGCGTCGTTTGGTGTCAAGCGGGAGGAGGGGCAGAAGGGAGAGCCCCGACCATGAGCATTTGCGTCGATGCGAGCCTCATCGTCAAGTGCCTTGTCAGCGAGCCCGACTCGAACACAGCTTTGGTTTGGCTGAGGTCCCACCGAGGAGAAGACATGATTGCGCCGACGTTCATAGTGGCCGAAGTGGCATCTGCCTTACGAAAGAAAGTTCGGCGTCGCGAGTTGACTCACGCCGAGAGCCTCGAAGCAATGGCCGCCTTCGGCCTGCTGGAGATTCGTACCGTCCCGGAACACGATATAGCGTGCCGAGCGCTTGAGCTGTCAGCGGAACTCAACCAGTCGACCGCCTACGACACCATATACCTCGCGCTCGCCGAACACGAACAATGCGAGTATTGGACAGCCGACGCTCGCTTTGCCAATGCCGTGTCACCGAAGTACCCTTTCATCCGCCTCCTCGGTTGACGCAGGAAATCCCCGCCTGATGTAGAAACCCAAGCCGAAGGAAGCCGCCGCTTCGTTCACTGCGAAGCGGTTTTGTCATGCGCCGGGGTCATATACTGACGCCGACGGCCCACGAAAGCGAGGTCACAGCGATGCCCCGCACCAAGCGCCCAGCCGATCTGATTGTCACCAATATCGGTGAGCTCCTGACCATGGCCGGCCCCCCCGGCCCCCGCAGCGGCGCCGCCATGAGCGAAGTGGGCGCCATCGCCGACGCGGCGGTGGCTGTCACCGGCTATAGCATCGCGGCCGTCGGCCCGCGTCAGGACATCCACCGCGAGTGGAAGCTCGCCCCCCGCGGGGTTGAACTCGATGCGCGGGGCAAACTTGTCCTGCCGGGGTTCGTCGATCCACACACGCACCTCGTCTTCGCCGGCAGCCGTGAGGATGAATTCACGCTCCGTCTGCAGGGGGCGACATATCTTGAGATCCTCCAGTCCGGCGGCGGCATCCTCAACACCGTCAAGCGGACGCGTGCGGCCAGCGAGGCGGAACTGATCGCCGAGGCCAGCGAACACCTGCAGACGATGGTCCGCCACGGGACGACCACCGTCGAGGCCAAGAGCGGCTATGGCCTTGACCTGCGCAACGAACTGAAGCAACTGCGCGTGATTGCCGAACTCAGGCGGCGGGGGCCGCTCGACCTGGTCGCCACCTTCCTTGGCGCCCATGCCGTCCCCCCTGAGTTCGCAGGAAAGACCGACGACTATGTAGAACATCTCATTTCTGTGATTCTGCCTGCGGTCGCGGCCGCGGGTTTGGCCGAATTCTGCGATGTCTTCTGTGAACACGGAGTCTTCGATGTCGCCCAGAGCCGGCGGATCCTCGAGGCTGCCATCGCCTATGGTCTGAGGCCCAAGCTGCACGCCGACGAGATGGTGTCGCTCGGCGGCGCGGAGCTGGCGGCCGACCTCGGCGCCGTGTCAGCCGACCACTTGCTCTATGCGTCGGATGAAGGCATCCGGCGGATGGCGGCGCGCGGCACAGTGGCTGTATTGCTGCCGGGAACGCCCTATTCGCTGGGGACGCGTGACTACGCCCGGGCGCGGGAGATGATCGCAGCCGGCGTGCCGGTGGCGCTGGCCACCGATTTCAACCCAGGCACGTCGTACACCGAGTCGATGCCGGCGGTGATGGAGTTAGCCTGCCGGATGATGCGGCTCAGTCCGGCCGAAGCCCTCGTCGCTGCGACCCATAACGCCGCGCACGCCATCGGCCGCGCGGCGTCGGTCGGAACCATCGAACCGGGCAAACAGGCCGACCTGATCATCTGTGCGGCGCCCAACCATCGCTATCTCCCGTACCACTTCGGTGTCAATGCGGTGGAGACCGTGGTGAAGCGCGGCAGAGTGATTGTCCGGAGCGGACACTACACTGGCTGAGGAGGTTGACCATGCCGGACGAAGGAAAGAATAAGCAGGCGAAGCCCGAACCGGGCTCGCCCGAGGCGCGGCGGCAGACACTCATGTGGTGGCTCTGGCTCGCCATCGGTGTCGGGGTCGGCGTCGGCGTACGCTGGCTGCTCAGCTTGCTCAACAGGTAGGTTCCGCGGAGAGCCCAGACACTTAGCCACAGAGGAGTGACACCGTCCGTGAAGACCGACATCGAAATCGCCCAGGAAGCCAAGATGCTACCCGTTGCTGAGATTGCCAGGGGGCTCGGACTCAACGATGACGACATCGAGCTGTACGGCAAGTACAAAGCCAAGATCGCGCCCCACGTCTGGGACCGCATCAAGGATCGCAAGGACGGCAAGCTGATTCTTGTCACCGCCATCACGCCGACGCCGGCCGGCGAGGGCAAGACCACCACGACCGTCGGTCTCGGCCAGGCGATGGCCAAGATCGGCAAGAAGGCCATCATCGCGCTGCGCGAGCCGTCCCTCGGCCCGAGCTTCGGCGTCAAGGGCGGCGCGGCCGGCGGCGGTTACGCCCAGGTCGTCCCGATGGAGGACATCAACCTCCACTTCACCGGCGACATCCACGCCATCACGACCGCCAACAACCTGCTGGCGGCGATCGTCGATAACCACATCTATCAGGGCAACGAGCTGCAGATCGACCCGACCAGCGTGACCTGGAAGCGGGCGATGGACCTCAACGAACGCGCGTTGCGCAACATTATTATCGGTCTCCAGGGACAGGGCGTGCCGCGCGAGGACGCGTTCCAGATCACCGTCGCGTCCGAGGTCATGGCCATCCTCTGCCTGGCCGACAACCTGATGGACCTCAAGGAGCGCTGCGGTCGGATCATCGTCGGCTACACCTACGACAACAAGCCGGTCACGGCGAAGGATCTCAAGGCCGACGGCTCGATGACCCTCCTGCTCAAGGATGCCATCAAGCCGAACCTGGTCCAGACGCTCGAGAACACGCCGGCGTTCGTTCACGGCGGCCCGTTCGCGAACATCGCCCACGGCTGCAACTCCATCCAGGCCACCAAGTACGGCCTCAAGCTGGCTGACTATCTCATCACGGAAGCCGGCTTCGGTGCCGACCTCGGCGCCGAGAAGTTCCTCGACATCAAGTGCCGCTTCGGCGGCCTGACGCCGAGCGCCGTCGTCATCGTCGCCACCGTTCGCGCCCTGAAGATGCACGGCGGCGTGGCCAAGGACAACCTCAAGGAAGAGAACCTCGACGCGTTGGCCAAGGGCTTCACCAACCTCGAGAAGCACATCGAGAACGTCAGCAAGTACGGGCTGCCGATCGTCGTCGCGATCAACGAGTTCCCGACCGACACGCCGGCCGAGATCAAGCTGCTGGCCGACAAGTGCGCCGCCGCCGGCGCCGAGTTCGCGCTGTCGCAGGTGTTCGCCAAGGGCGGCGAGGGCGGCATCGAGCTGGCCAAGAAGGTCGTCGCCGCGACCGAGAAGCCGTCCAACTTCAAGTTCCTCTATGATACCAACATGGGCATCAAGGAGAAGATCGAGACCATCGCCCGCGAGATCTACGGCGCAGACGGCGTCAACTACAGCAAGGAAGCCGAGCGCATGATCCGCCGCTACACTAAGATGGGCCTCGACAAGACGCCGATCTGCATGGCCAAGACCCAGTACTCGCTGTCCGACGACCCGACGCTGCTCGGACGGCCGTCCGGCTTCAAGATCACCGTCCGCGAAATCCGCGCTTCCGCCGGCGCAGGCTTCCTCGTCGCCATCACCGGCGAGATCATGACGATGCCCGGCCTGCCGAAGCATCCGGCGGCCGAGGTCATCGACATCGATGAGAAGGGCGTCATCACCGGCCTGTTCTAGCGCGCCCGCCGCGGCTGGTCAACCCTGACAGCGGCACTGGCTGCACGGTTGACAGAAAGCCGAGTTGGAGGGACAATGGGGTCTACGGGCCCGGACAAACAAAGTGCCTGTCCTGACGCGCCCGGGGGAAAGCCCCGGGCGCACGGACAGGCGGGTTCCGACTGCGAGGAGTTGAGGACGGAATGGAATTCGCACCCGACATCCAGGAGAAGATGGAGCGGGTTCGCCAGCTCAAGAAGGAGCGCGGCGCGATCCTGATCGCTCACCTGTATCAGCGCCCCGAGATCCAGGAAGTCGCCGACTACGTCGGTGACTCGCTCGCCCTTGCCCAGCAGGCCGCCCAGACCGATGCCGACGTCATCGTCTTCGCCGGCGTCCATTTCATGGCCGAATCGGCGGCGATACTGTCTCCCGGTAAGACTGTCGTCCTGCCGGAACCGAATGCCGGCTGCCCGATGGCCGACATGGTGACCGTGGACGCGTTGCGGGAGGAGAAAGCGAAACCCCCCGGCGTGCCGGTCGTCTGCTACGTCAACTCGTCTGCGGCCGTAAAGGCCGAAAGTGACATCTGCTGCACGTCTGCCAACGCCGTCAAGGTCGTCGAGTCGCTCGACGCCGACACGGTGCTGTTCGTGCCTGACCGCAACCTTGGTGCCTACGTTGCCCGCACGACCAGCAAGCGCGTCATTCCCTGGGCCGGCTACTGTCCGACCCATGACCGGATCAAGCCCGAGCAGGTGCGGGCCCTCAAGGAGGCCCATCCCCAGGCGAAGGTGGTCGTCCACCCGGAATGCCTGCCCGCTGTCATCGACCTGGCCGACGCCGTGTTCAGCACTCAGGGCATCCTCAAGTACGTCAAGGAGAGACCTGACAGCGAGTTCATCATCGGCACCGAGGAAGGCATCCTGCATCAACTCCGCAAGGCCAGCCCGAACAAGCAGTTCTATCTGCCGTCGGGCAACCAGCAAATCTGTCCGAATATGAAAGCCACCAACATCGGCAAGGTCGTCCGGGCGCTCGAGACGCTCGCGCCGCGGATCACCGTGCCCGATGACATAGCGGCGCGGGCCCGGACGGCTCTCGACCGCATGCTGGCCGTCGGTCGCTAGCCGGCCGGCGCTGGGGGAAGGAATATGACAGCTCGGTATTTGGCCGACTTCCGCCTCGCCGATCTGGAGCGGGAGTATCACGATTATCTAATCGTCGGGACCGGCATCGCCGGTCTCTACACGGCGCTCAAGACCCGTCAGCACGGGTCGGTCTGCATCCTGACCAAGCGCAAGCTGGAAGACAGCAACACCGACCACGCGCAGGGCGGCATCGCCGCCGCTATCGGCCATGCGGACTCGCCGCGCCTGCACATGACCGACACCCTGGAGGCGGGTGTCGGTCTCTGTGATGAGCAGGCCGTCGAGGTGCTCGTCAACGAGGGCCCGGACTGCGTCATGGAACTGGTCGACATCGGCACCGAGTTCGACATGCAGGGCGATGATTTCGCGCTGACGCGCGAGGGTGCCCACAGCATGCGCCGCGTGCTGCACGCCCGCGGCGATGCGACCGGCGAGGAGATCAGGCGGGCGCTGAGCGTGGAAGTGGGGCGGCACCCAGACATCATCGTCCATGAGGATACGTTCGTCATCGACGCACTGACGGCAGGCGGGGTCTGTTGCGGCGTCATCGCTCTCGACGCGCGGACGGGGCGGAAGATCGCCTACCTGGCGCGCGGCACGGTCATCGCCACCGGCGGCGCCGGCCAGCTGTACCGCTATACGACCAACCCGGAGGTGGCGACCGGCGACGGCATCGCCATCGCCTATCGCGCCGGGGCCGAAGTCCAGGACGTCGAGTTCATCCAGTTCCACCCGACCGCCCTGGCCAAGGCCGGCGCGCCGCGCTTCCTCATCTCCGAGGCCGTGCGCGGCGAGGGCGGCATCCTGCGCGATCGGACAGGCCACCGGTTCATGCCGGAGTATGACCCGCGGGCCGAGTTGGCGCCGCGCGACATCGTCGCCCGGGCGATCGTCCGGCAGGTTGAGAAGGTCGGCGGCAAGAGCGCGTTCCTTGATGTCACCCATCTCGGCGCGCAGATGCGCGAGCGCTTTCCGAACATCTGGCAGACCTGCAATCGCTACGGCATCGACTTCACGCGCGACCTGATCCCGGTCTCCCCGGCGGCGCACTACTTCATGGGTGGCATCCGCACCGACACGAGCGGCCGGACCAGCATTCCCGGCCTCTACGCCTGTGGCGAGGCGGCCTGCGTCGGCGTCCACGGGGCCAACCGCCTGGCCAGCAATTCGCTGCTCGAGGGGCTTGTCTTCGGCAAGCGGATCGCCGAGGCGATGGTCGGCAACAGCGCCGGCCCGAGCCGGGCGCAGCTTCAGCAACTCGATCTCGAGGCGGTCGCCGACCGGCACGAACTCGGCTGCGATGCCGGCGCGCTCAGGCAGCGCCTGCAGAGCATAATGTGGGATGATGTCGGCATCACCCGCAACGCCGCGGGCCTGACGCGGGCGCGCGAGCAACTGGCGCGGCTTGACCAGGAGTTCCGGCATTGCGCCCTGACGAGCGAGGGCGAATTCGAACTGGCCAACCTGCTCACGCTCAGCCGGCTCGTCGCCGATGCGGCGCTGCGCCGCGAGGAGAGCCGCGGCGGCCATTACCGATCCGACTTCCCGGCGCGCAATGACGCCAACTGGAAGACTCACATCGTACTGCAGAACAGGGAGACCGGCAGCGTCGACTGATGAGCGATCAACCGGCGCACGGCCGGTTTGCGGTGGAGGCGAGAACATGAACCTGAAGCTGGTCGAGAGAATCGTCGCGGATGCGCTGGCCGAGGACATCGGCACCGGTGACCTGACGACCGAGGCGACTGTCCCGGCCGATGCCACGACGGCAGCGATCATCCACACGAAGGCCGATGGCGTGATCGCCGGCCTCGATGTGGCGCGGATCGTCTTTCAGACGCTCGATCCGCAGATCGTCTTCGAGGCCAAAGTCGCTGACGGCGACTTCGTGCCGGCAGGCACGACCATCGCCACTGTCGCCGGCAACGCCCGCGCCATCCTGATGGGCGAGCGCGTGGCCCTGAACCTGCTCCAGCGGATGGGCGGCATCGCGACGATGACCCGTCGCGCCGTCGAAGCGGTCAAGTTCTTCCCGACGCGCATCGTCGATACGCGCAAGACCGTCCCCGGCCTGCGCATGCTTGACAAGTACGCGGTCAGGATGGGCGGCGGCAAGAACCACCGCGTCGGGCTCTATGACGCGGTCCTGATCAAGGACAACCACATTCGCGTCGCCGGCGGCATCGGCGCGGCGGTGGCCGCGGCCCGCAAGGCGATCCCGTTCACCGCCAAGGTCGAGGTCGAGACCGAGAGCATCGAGCAGGTCGAGCAGGCCCTGGCGGCCGGCGCCGACATCATCATGCTCGACAATATGGACTATGAGACGATGCGCAAGGCCGTCGAACTGATCGGTGGCCGCGCGCAGGTCGAGGCGTCGGGCAAGGTGACCGTCGAGACGGTGACCGAGGTGGCGAAGACCGGCGTCGACTTCATCTCGATGGGCGCTCTGACACACAGCGTCAAAGCGCTCGATATCAGCCTCGATATCGAGGCGATCAAGGTCAGCTCGCGGGAGTAGCCAAGACGTCAAGACGAGCCGCGGTGCATGGGCACCGCGGCTTTGTTGTCCCGCGCGACGACCAGACATAGCCCGTCCGCCGGGCGAATAGACCTATGGCAAGGATGCACAGGGGAGGCCCCGACGGTGCGCAGACTGTGTCTTGTCTTGCTCATTCTCTGTCTCGCGACCGGGCTCGTCGCCGGTTGCTCGCTGCTGCCGCGAGCCGGGCAGCCGGAGGCGAGCGCGCCGGAGGACGAAACGCCCGTCAGCGCGCCGCCGCGCGGGACACCCGAGCAGTATGGCGGCGAACTCGTGGCCGCAATCAACGGCGACCCGCAGACGCTCGACCCGGCGCATGCGGTCACCCTCCTCGATTGCCGGCTGATGGCCCTGATCTACAACGGTCTCGTCCGCTTCGACGAACGGGGGCAGATCGTCGCCGACCTGGCGAAGTCATGGACCCAGTCCAAGGACGGCCTGACCTACACCTTCACGCTCAACCGCGGCGTCCGCTTCCACAACGGGCGCGAAC
>JBLNDB010000048.1:0-29581 GCA_050261235.1 Chloroflexota bacterium | reverse complement strand
CGGGAACCGCTGCCCGGGAACCAGCGGCAGGGTGGTGCGGGCAGCCATGGCGCGGCTCTCCCCGGCGGTCGTGCCGGTCTCATCGGCGGCGAGCAGCTCAAGCAGCCCGCCGTCATTGGCGAGGACAGTGACGATCAGGCGCTGCCCCGGGGTCAGCGCAGGCTGATGCTGGCCGGCGTCCGGCAGGGCGCCGCGCAGCTGGCTGATCGCGGCTGGGTTGATCCGCACTGTCCCGACCTCCTTCGCGGCGGCAACTCGTCATAATATGGGTGGAGCCCCGTGCATGACGGGGCTCGCTTGGCTGCTATGCACGGCTCGGCGCTTCAGACGTTGAAACGGAAGTTGATTATGTCACCATCTGCGACCGGGTATTCCTTGCCTTCGAGCCTCCACAGCCCGTGCTCCTTGACGGCGGCTTCCGAGCCGAGGCGCTCGAGGTCGGCGAACTTGAACACCTCGGCGCGGATGAACCCCTTCTCGATGTCGGAGTGGATCTTGCCGGCGGCGCGTTTGGCGTCGGTGCCCTCGCGGATCGTCCAGGCCCGGACCTCGTCGGGACCGACCGTGAAGAACGAGATCAGCCCGAGCTTGTGGTACGCGGCGCGGGCGAGGCGGTCGATGCCCGGTTCGGGGATCCCGTATTCGGCCATGAACGTGGCGCGGTCCTCTGGAGGCAGTTCGGCCAGCTCTTCTTCGATCCGCCCGCAGAACTCGACCACCGGCAGGTTGTGCTCGGCAGCGTATGCGGCGACGGCGTCCTTGCCCGGGTAGTCCTTGGCCAGCAACTGGTCTTCGCTGACGTTCACCGCCAATATCATCGGCTTGTTGCTGAGAAAAGCGTAGCCGCGGATGGCGTTGGCCTCATCGTCGCTGAACTCGACAGCGGACATCAGCCTGCCTTCCTCGAGCAGGCCCTTTGCCCGCGTGATCGCCGCCAGCTCAAGCTCGGCCTCCTTCGTTCGGCGTTTCTCCTTCTCGAGCCGGGCGAGCTTGTTCTCGATCAGGCCGAGATCGTGAAAGACCAACTCAAGGCCGATGTTCTCGATGTCCCGCCGCGGATCGACGCTGCCCTCGGGGTGGGGCAGAACGTCGGACTCGAACACGCGCACGACATGCACGAGGGCATCGACATCGCGGACTGCCTGAAGAAACGGGTTGACGCCCTTGGTCGGGCCGCCCGAGAACCCGGGAATATCGGTGAACTTGATCTGCGCGTAGATCGTTTTCCTGGGCCTGTACATGCCCGAAAGAAAATCGATGCGTCGATCCGGGACGCGCGCCATGCCGACGTGAGTATCTCTGCCGGCTGTCGATCCGCTGGCATTGGTCAGCAGGCTGAACAGGGTCGTCTTGCCGACCTGCGGCAGGCCGATGATGCCGATTTCCACTCTCTCCACCCCCAGACCTGACAGGCTGCTATTTTCGTTGTGCGGGCGGGTCGTCCTCGCCGATGACCTTGACCTCAGGTTCGAGCCAGACCCCGAACTGCCGCTCGACCTCTTGCTGGACGTGGGCGATCACGGCCAAGACATCACGGGCCGTGGCACCGCCCCGGTTGACGATGAAGCCGGCGTGCTTCTCGGATACCTGCGCCCCGCCTACGGTGTAGCCGCGGAGTCCGGCGCGCTGGATCAGGTCGCCGGCGTAGTGTCCCGGCGGCCGGCGGAAGGTGCTGCCGGCGCTCGGCAGGTCGAGCGGTTGCCTGGCCGCCCGCCGCTCCCCGTAGTCCTTGATCAGAGCATTGATCTCGTCCTTGTCGCCGAAGCGCAGGCCGAAGGTCACCGCCGTGACGATGTCGCTTCGCTGCTGGAGGATGCTCTGGCGGTAGCCGAAGCCGATCTCTGCCGCAGTGTAGAGCCGTGGCTCGCCGGTCGCGTCGAGAGTCTCGACCCGGACGACGACATCCTTCATCTCGCCTTCGTAGGCGCCTGCGTTCATTACCACGGCGCCGCCGACCGTGCCCGGGATGCCGGCCGCAAACTCGAGCCCGGACAGTCCGGCCTCGGAGGCGGCAGCCGCCACCTCGGACAGGAGCAGACCGGCGCCGGCCCGCAGGCGCGTGCCGCTGATGGCGATCTCCTTGCAGCAGCCGGCGACCTTGATGACGACACCGCGGACGCCGCCGTCGCGAACCAGCATGTTTGTCCCGTTTCCGAACACGAAGGCCGGCGCCCCGTGCTCGCGCGCCAGCCGCAGCGCCAGCGACAGATCCTCCGCCCGCTTCGGCGTGACGAAGATATCGGCTGGGCCGCCGATGCGGAATGATGTATGACGGCTGAGCGGCTCGTCCGTGCGCACCAGATCCGGGCCAAGGGCAAGCATCAGCAGATCGGCGAGCTCCGGCACCAGTCTCACCTCAATCCGAGCCAGCCAGATTCCCTCTTTCTGGCTAGCCTTTCATCTTATTTTTACCCAAGTCCGCGCCAAAGGTGAAGGATTCACATTTCGGCAGGCGAATCTTCGTCAAGCGCAATGCCTGCGGAACGCGGAATCGCGGTTCTGTATGCCATTCTACATTGATTAGCCCTTCACTGCCAGTCATTTCTCGGAGACGGGCAGTTTCCCTGCCGCGGGGCGGCGTAGACGACGCTGGGGCGGGGTCATGACAAACCGGTAGGCGCCCGCTTTTCGCCACCACGATGAAGGAGTATGCGCATGACAAACACGGCAACCCTCACCCCGCAGGCGGCCCGTCCGGGCCAACCGGCGCAATCGGAACTGCGCGCGAACATCTTCCGCATGATCTGGCCGGTCACCGTCGACAGTGTCCTGCAGATGACGGTCAGCTTCCTCAACACGGCGATGGTCGGTCGCCTCGGCGCGGCGACGATCCTCGCCGTCGGCACGTCCGGCCGCATCGGCATGATCGCATGGGCGCTCTTCTCGGCCATCGGCACCGGCGCGACGGTCCTGGTGGCGCGCGCCGTCGGCGCCGATGATCCGGCCCGCGTGCGGCGGGTCATCCAGCAGACGCTGCTGGCGACGTTGATGCTGATCACCGTCGTGGTGACGCTGGCCTATCTCTTCGCACCGCAGATGCTCGGTCTGTTCAACGTCGCCCCAGACGTCCTCTCCGTCGGCACCGCCTACCTCCGCGTCCTCGTCTGGAGCATGCCATTCCAGGCGCTCTATCTTGTCATCAGCGCCGCCTTGCGCGGATCCGGCAACACCTTCACGCCGATGGTCATCGGCATCGTCATCAACGCCGTCAACGCGACCCTGAACTGGGTCCTCATCTTCGGCAACCTCGGCGCGCCGGCGCTGGGCTACCGCGGTTCGGCAATCGCGACCATCATCGCGCAACTCGTCGGCGCGACCCTGGTGGTGACGTTCCTGTTCTCGTCGCGCGCCCGCCTGCAGCTCAACATCCGTGACAGAATCGTCGCCGACGCCGGCCTGATGTGGAAGATCCTCAGCATCGGCCTGCCATCCACGGCTGAATCGTTCTTCTGGCAGGCTGGCACGATCATCCTGATGCGTCTGATCAACGGCTTTGGTACCGTGGCCGGCGCTGCTCACCAACTCGGCATTCAGGCCGAAGGGCTCTCCTACATGCCGGCCGCCGGCTTCGGCATCGCGGCGATGGCGTTCGTCGGCCAGTCGCTGGGCGCCCGCAACGTGCCCCTCGCCGAGCGCTACGTGAAGGAGATCAACAAGTGGGTCATCCTGCTGACGGTGTTCACGGCGTCGCTGCTGCTCTTCTTGCCCAAGACGGTGATGCGCATCCTGACGACCGACCGCGCAGTCATCGACCTTGGCGCCAGGTACCTGGTTCTGATGGCGCTCGCCCAGTTGCCGCAGCAGGTCTCCGGCGTGCTCAACGGCACGCTCCGCGGCGCCGGCGACACGCGCACGCCGATGCTGATCGCCGGCGGCGGCATCTGGCTGATCCGCCTGCCGCTCGCTTGGCTGCTGGCCTCGCATGTCAGCCTGTTCGGCCTGACGCTCGGCTTCGACATGGGCATCTTCGGCGTCTGGTGGGGCATGACGATCGACCTGTTCATCCGCTTCGGCCTCAGCTTCTGGCGCTATTCGACCGGCAAGTGGAAGACGATCGAGCTGTAGCGCCGGACGCTGCGTCAAGGTCGCGACGGCGGACAGGCATACCTCACATGAAAGCCCCCGCAACGGTCAATCCTAGTAAGAGCTACCAACCTTACTATGTTGAGCGTTCGGGGGCTGATTGATATGGCGATCTGGCTCGAGTTCGTCTGGCGGGTGGCCCTGATCATCCCGGTCCTGGTGGCGATTTCACTGATCGTCGGCACGCGGACGGTCGGCGAGATCCGTGTTCTCGACTTCCTGTTCGTGGCCATTCTCGCGTCGATGGCCGCCAACGCGATGACCAGTCTTGACACGTTGCTGCTCGGGACAATCATCGCGATGGCCGCACTGACAGCCGCCTACTGGGCGCTGTTGCGCTTCGGCATGACCAGCACCCGTTTCCGCCGCCTGTCGACCGCCGGGCCGACAGCGCTGATCCGCAACGGGACGATCGATGCTGATGCGATGCGGCGCTCGCATATCGATCTCGACAAGCTGTTGGCGATGCTGCGCGAGAAGGACGTCTTCGACCCGGCCGAGGTGGAATCGGCTGTCCTCGAGACCTCGGGCAAGCTCAGCGTGCTGACCAAGGCCCAGGCCGACAGACAGTCACATGCCATCGTCATCGATGGCACTGTCGATGACCGGGAACTCGGCGAGGCCGGCAAGACCCGCGCCTGGCTGAGCGAGGAACTCCGCCGCCGCCGACTGAATCTGGCGAACGTTCTCCTGGCGGCATACTCACGCAAGGGCGAACTCTACATCGCCGAGAAACCGGCGCCCGCAGTCGGCACCAAGGGCGATGGCGGGGCCGCCGGCGGGGCGCCACGGCCACGCCGGACGATATAGGGCGACACGGGAGAGCGCTTCACGCCCTGAGCACGGCAACGGACCAGACGCGCGTCTGGTCCGTTCATGTGTCTATCGTGCCGGATCACTGGCCAATCAGCGCGGCATAGGCGGCCTGGATCTGCTTCGTCACCGGCCCGGGCTTGCCTCCGCCGACGACCCGGTCGTTGATCCTGACGATCGGCATGATCTCTGTCGTCGTGCCGCTGAGGAAGGCCTCGTCAGCAGTGAGCAGCACGTCTTCGGTGAACCGTTCTTCCTTCGCCCTGATCCCCTGGTCCCGGCAGATCTCGAGCACGACGCTGCGGGTGATGCCAGGAAGGATCCGGTTGTCGGCCGGATGCGTCAGGACGACGCCACCGGTGACGATCATCAGGTTGCTCGATGTCCCTTCGGTGACGATGCCGCCCTCGCGCACGAAGATCCCTTCCCAGGCTCCGGCGTGATGCGCTCTCTGCTTGCCCATGATGTTCGGCAGCAGGTTGATCGTCTTCCAGTTGCAGTGGGCCCAGCGGTCGTCCGGGATCGTGACGACTGCGACTCCCCTGTCCTTCAGGTCGCCGCTGCCCTTGAACGGCCGCGTGTAGACGACCAGCGTCGGCCGGGCGTCGGTCGGATACAGGTGCGCGCGGGGGGCAGCGCCGCGCGTTATCTCGATGTAGATGATCCCGTCGCGCTGCTCGCTGCGCTGCAGCACGTCATAGCATATCTCCTCGATCTCCGCCGCCGACCATGGCACGCCGATCTCGATGCCGGCGCAGCTGTTCATCAGGCGTTCGAGGTGCGGCTTGATCTGAAACGGCCCGGTCCTGGGATAGACCCGGATCACCTCGTAGACGCCGTCGCCGAACACGAAGCCCCGGTCGTCGACAGACACCTTCGCGTTGGCGAAGTCCGTGTACTCACCGTTGATATAGACGACTTCAGGCACTGCCGTCCCTCCAGTGTCGAGATATCAACAGCTTGCCTCTGCCGAGCAGCGGGCATACATCCCCCGCTGTCGCGTCCGGGCCGGCCAACGACGCCGCGAGTCTACTTGCGAATCGCGTCGCGCAGCTTGGCGACGAGTTCTTCCTCGCTGCCGGCGGCGAGCCCGGTCGGGTCGACCGCCGCCGCAACCGCGAGCGCCGCTCGCAGCACGGCGCCGGTGTCGAGCACTGTTGAGCCGCCGCTGGCGCGCACGACCTCGCGCGCCCAGGCCAGTTGGTCGGCGTAGAGCGGCAGCGAGGCGGTGATGCGGGAACGGGTGGCGCGTGCCGCCGGCGCAGCCGGTGCCGCTGGCGAAGCTGGCGCAGGAGCGCCGGCCGCCGGCGCGGCGGGAGCCGCTGGCGCAGTTGGGGCTGCCGGCTGAGCGGCGGTGGACGGCGCCGCGGCAGGCGTGGCGGTTGCTGCCGGCGATGCCGCGACCGCACCTGCCGGTGCGGCGGTGGGATGGGCGGCAGTCCCCGCCGCTTCCTGGGCTTTGAGCTGCTCCTTGGCAATCTGCCACTGGTCGCGGGCGAGATTGCCGATCTTCTGGTCGCCGCGCGTGGCCGGATCGGAGATGAGTTGGCTGAAGTACTGGCAAGCCTCTTTGTACCGGCCACAGCGCCGGAACAGCTCGCCGATCAGGTACCGCAGGGTGGCGTCGGTCATCGTGCCGATCGGCGTCTGCTCGCTCTGGTACGCCTTTTCGTAATACTCGGCGGCTTTCTGCAGGTACTCGCTCTCGCGCGGGTCATTCTCGCCGCTGACGCGGAACACCCAGGCCGCCTTGAGGTAAAGTCCGGCGGCCTGACTGTCCTTGCCACGCTTGGCGATGGCGCAGGCGATCGCACGGTCATAGGCGGCGACAGCCATGTCAGGCGTGCGCGCGCCGCCAAGTCCAGCCAACTTGGGCTGTGATGGCAGCCAGTCCCTGAGCAGCTTCCGCTGCGCCTCCAGCATGTCGTTCCACGAGCTTTCGGGCGCCGCGTAGCCGCAGTGCGGGCAGACCCAGATGTCGTACAGATTCGGGTTCTCATTCTCGTAGTAGACACAGAAGTCCGGATCGCGCCTCAGCACCGGGCAAGCCGATTTGCGGACTTTGGTGACGGTGAATTTCTCGCCGCAGAGCGCACAGGTCTCCTGTTTCTCGTATAGCAGTCCGGCCATGACCCCTACCCCCGCAGAACGCTGTATTCGCCAGGCCGCTCTGGGCGCTGGACTTGAGTCGGGCCCGCGGGCGCGTCCCGCGGGCCCGAGTTCATGCTTGCTGCGGTCCTTCGTCGACGAACCGGTGCCAGGCAACGACCTGCTTCACCGCCAGCATCAGTCCGAGGAAGAAACCGAACCAGACATAGAGCCACGTCCCCTTGAGAATACCCATCGCAACGGGCAGAATCGCGCACGCGCCGACCGAGCTGACGTACTTATGCCCAGTCACGACATAGGTCAGGCCCCAGAGCGTCAGCGTGAAGAGCGCCGCCGCCAGCGAAATGTCGACGAGGCCGCCGATCGATGTCGCGAGGCCGCCGCCGCCCTCGAACTTCAGCCAGAGCGACCAGTTGTGGCCGATGACGGCAAACAGCAGGGCAATCAAGGGCGCAAGCTGGTCTTGAGCGAGCATCAGCCGGCCGGCGACGACCGCGGCCAGGCCCTTGCCGCCGTCGCCAAGCGCGGTCAGGACGCCGGGAATGCGTCCGATCTGTTTCATGACATTGGTCGTGCCGACATTGCCGCTGCCGAGGCGGCGGATATCGGCCCCGGACCAGAGACGGGAAACGAGATAGGCGAATGGAATCGAGCCGAGCAGGTAACCTACCGCCGCGACCTGCAAGTACTCGCTCATTGCCTCATGCCTCCTGTCGCCGGATTTGGTCAGGCGTCAAGACGCGCCAGTTCAGCGACCACGTCCCAGGTCACCTTGACCCCGAACGCGAAGCTGCTGACCGGAAGTCGCTCGTTGACGCCGTGGACGGTCTTGGCATCAACGTCGGGAAGCGTCGGGACGAAGCCGTAGACAGTCATGCCGCGCGGTCTGAGGTAGCGCGCGTCAGTGGCACCGGGCACCAGGAACGGCACGACCGATGCCTCCGGCGCATGCCTGGCGATCGCCCGGGTGATCGCGTCAGCGAGCGGCGTCCGGGGATCGGACTCAGTCGGCGTGCCGGTACGGTTGAATTCGACCTGCACTGCATCGCCAATGACAGCCCGGATCTCGCGTATGAGGTCATCCGCGGTCTGGCCGGGAAGGATTCGGCCGTCGACATCGCAGATCGCCTCAGACGGGATGACGTTGGTCTTTTCGCCGGCGCGCAGGATGGTCGGCGTGGCCGTGTTCCGGAGCATGGCGTTGAAGTCGTTGACATGCTGTCCGCCGCCGACCGCCTTGGCCAGCACCGCTTCGGTCTGGCTCGGGTCGAGGATTCTCAGCAGCAACTCGCGCTGACTCTCCGGCTGCGCGGCGGCGAGCCCCTTGACGAAATCGGTGACCGTAGGCGTAATGTGGAGCGGCAGACGCGCCCGACCGAGCTTGCCAACCGTCTCGGCAAGGACGACCACCGGGTTGTCCGGCAGCGGCACCGAGGCGTGCCCGGCCGTTCCCTTGGCTGTCAGGCGGAACCAACAGACGCTCTTCTCGCCGGTCTGGTAGGTGTAGTACAGCTTGTTGCCAAGGCTGACGGCGCCGCCGCCGCCTTCGTTCAGGCAATACTCGGCGTCGATGAGATCCCACCGGTTCTCCGCCAGCCACCTGGCGCCGAAGACGCCGCCCATCTCCTCATCGGCGGTCGCCGCGAAGATGATGTCGCGCGACGGCGTCAGGCCAAGGCGCTTGATCCGGATCATAATGGCCAGCCATGTCGCGGCGGCATTCTTGCAGTCCTGCGTGCCCCGCCCCCAGACTTCGCCGTTGATCAACTCAGCGCCGAATGGGTCATGGGCCCAGTCTTTGGCCACTGCCGGTACGACATCAATGTGTGACAGCAGCAGCAGCGGGCGCTGGCGGCCATCGCCCTGCAACCGGGCGACGACACTGCCCCGGCCGGCTTGCGGCTCGACGACCTCTGCCGGAATGCCCTCGCGCTCGAAGACCTCCTTGAGATACCTCGCCGCCTGTGTCTCCTCGCCCGGCGGGTTGACTGTCCGGAACCGGACAAGCTGCCGGAGATGCTCCACGGACTCATCGATGATGCCTGGAAGATCAGTCCTGGCCAAGCTCTCGCCTCCTCTCGGGATTGCCACCGGCTGCGCGCTGGCGCAGTGAAGAAGAACCCACTCTGGCCACATTATAACACCTTTGTCCGACAGTGGAAAATACGCCCACAGCCTTTACCCGGCGCCAGAGGCCAAGGTACAATGGACGGGAAAGGAGGGTCGCCGGATGCTCGGCCTGCCGTCAAGCCTCGCCTACATGTTTTGGTCCAACTTCACGTTCGCCTTCGGCATGGGTCTCTACAGCTTCCTGATGCCGGCCTACATGCTTTCGCTCGGCGCCACGCCGGTCATTCTCGGCGGCTTCTTCTCGGTGATGAACCTGTTCTCGACGCTGGTGCTGATTCCCGGCGGCATCTGGGCGGACCGCTATGACCGCAGGAAGCTGCTCGTCATCAGCTGGATGATGTGCCTGCCGGTGCCGTTTCTCTGGGCGCTGGCCCGTCACTGGACGCACCTCATCCTGCCCTACATGCTGTTCTTCGCGTCGACGTTCTCCAATGCCGCCATGGGCGCATACGTGGCCGGCTCCTCAGATCCGAGTGAGGTCGGACGCAACTACTCGCTGACCTTCGCCGGCTTCCCGCTCGGCGCCGTGGTCTCGCCTGCCATTGGCGGCTGGATCGCCGCCACCTGCGGCACGCGTGCCGTATTCTATTCCGCTGGCGTCTTCTTCGCCGTGTCGACTGCACTCATATGCGGCATCCGGCCGCAGCGACCGGCTGCTCACAGCCAGGGCCAGCTGAGCCTCAGGGGCATGGTCACTGGTATCAAGTCGATGATGCTCTGGGTCTGCCTTGCCTTCGCCGCAGTGTTTGCCCTGCTCAGTATCACCCTCAACTTCACGACGCCGTACCTGCAAGACGTCGATAGTCTTCCCCTGACGCAGATCGGCATCTTCAGCTCAATCGGCGCCATCGGCGCGTCATTGCTGACACCGCTCTGGGGGCGGCTCGGCGACCGGATCGGCTTTCCCAAGGCACTGTCGCTCGGCCTGACGATTTTCGCCGGTTCGCTGCTGCTGTTCGTCCACTCGCCGCTCATCCCCTGGATCGGCTTGTCGTTCGTCCTGCGCGGGGCTGGCGATGGCGTCCGGACGCTGATGGGCGCCCAGGTGGGGCGCATGTCGTCGCCGGAGGAACTCGGCCGGCATTACGCAATCTACAACGTGCTCACGGGGGTCGGCAGCACGGTCGGCCCGTATGTCGGGGGCAGGCTCTACGATTTCGGCCCGCGCTGGCCGTTCACCGTCACTGCCGGCCTGGCGGCGGCTGTCGCCGCACTGTCGATCCTGATGGCCCGGCGGCAGCCGGGCACGCGCTCAGGCCTCCCGGTCAGCCCGACTGTCCCGTAGGATCTGGCAACGATACTGTGACTGAGGGCGGGCAAAGTGCCCGCCCTCGTGCTGTCTGCGTTTGACGTTCACCGCGCCGGAAGGTCGGCCTGTGTCACTCGATCTTGAACCGCTTGAGGATCTCGGTCAGGCGCTGGGCCGCTTCAGTCATGGCGACCGCTGAGGCTCTGACCTCTTCCAGCGTGGCGCTCTGCTCCTCAGTCGTTGCCGAGACTTCCTCGGCGTTGGCGGCGTTGGTCTCGCTGACGCGCGCGATCTCGTCGACCGCCCGTGCCACTGCGGCACCCGAACTGCTCATCTCGTTCATCATCGCGACGCTGGCGTCGATGACCTGACTGATTTCGCGCATCACCGTCGCCACCTCATCGCCGGCCCCGGTCATCTGGCGGGCCGCGGCGGAAATCCCAAGCACCTGCTCCTCCGTCCGCTGGACGAAGGTCAGCATTTGGTTCAGAGCATCGCCGGCTTCTCGCGCGAGCAGCGCGCCTGCTTCGACCTCGCCGATGCCCTCCTTCATCGCTGCGGACACTTCTTCGATGCCGCTGCGGATGTTCGTGATCAGGCCAGCGATCTGCTTGGTCGCGCCGCTCGAACGCTCGGCGAGCTTTCGGACTTCGTCGGCGACGACGGCGAACCCCTTGCCGTGCTCACCGGCCCGGGCGGCTTCGATGGCTGCGTTGAGCGCCAGCAGATTGGTCTGACCGGCAATATCGTCGATGACATCGATGATGGCGCCGATCTGATCAGAGAGCGTGCCGAAATCCTGGACCTTGTCGCCGGCGCGGGTGACGGTCGCCTGGATGTTGACCATGCCGTGGATGACGCGCTCGACGGCCTGTCCGCCGTCGGCGGCCGCCCGGGTCGCCTCGCCCGCGGCGGCGGCGAGAGCTTCGGTCTGTCCGGCGACGTTGTTGATGACGTGGATCATCTCGTCTACGGCGGCGGACGCCAGGGCGGCGTTCTGCTCCTGGCGCTGCGTGCCCTCGGTCAGGCCCTCGATCATCTGCGACAGTGTCGCGACATGCTGTGACACATCAGCGACGCCGTGCGCCTGGTCGTTGGCGCCGGCTGCGACCTGACTGATGCTGGCGGCGATCTGCGCCGTCGCCTGGCCGATCTCTTCCGTGTGGCGCGCCGTCCTGTGAGCGTTCTCGGCCACTTCGTCGGCCGCCTGAGCCGCATCGCGGATGACGTCGCGGAGGTAGCCGACGAGTCGGTTGAACATCTCCGACAGTTGCACGGTCTCGCGCACGCCGCTGGTAATAGACACTTGCGCCGTCAGGTCGCCCGATTCGGAGATCTCCCTGACCTGCCTGATCACCGCCTGTGTGCCGCTCAGAAAGAGCGGCTCGATCAAGTACGACACGATGATGCTGCCAACGGCCGTAGCTATGATCGGACCGACCAGTTCGGCGAGTTCGCCGCGGGCGAGTCCGACGAGCAGCAACGGCGCCGTCGAAACGAGCCCGAGCACAAGCATGATGCGAGTGACCATCCTGTTCAGCATTGCAGAGTACCCCCCGGTTTGCGCCAATTCTACTGTCTGTCGTCGGCAGACCTATGCTAGAGATATCGGCTGAATGGCGCGTCGAGTTTAGTCTCTGATGAAAGTTCTGAAAGATTTCGCAGCTGACTGCATAGACTCGGCCCAACGACGCCAGACTAGGCACAGAGGCTCTCTGCGGCCGAGCCAAGAGCGAGTCCACCGCAAGGTCGCTCGTTCGCGCAAAGGTATCCTAGATGCCGGAGCCAAGGTCGGTACCGTTTCTGCAAGCCCCACGGGTTCCGGGCGCAGGCGGCCTGTTCGGTCGACTCCGTCCGGTCAGGAAGCGCTGCCGGCCGCGCCAAGATCCTCCCGGCTTCCACAGTCAGTCTCGGTGGCCGAAAGGTCATCGCGATTGGTGCAGGTAGCTTGGTTGGTCGGGCAAAGGCCGTCGGCAGTGGATCGAGGATGGCGCCAGTTCTCCCGAGCCTGCGCTGTTCGACAATCTGCTTCCGCCCGCCGGCGCGCAGGTCGCAGAGAACCTCTCCATACGCAAGAAAACGAGGGCACGCCGGCGTGCCCTCGTTGTTGTGCTCCCCTATCCCCGCGCGCGCAACAGCCGCATCCCGTTGGCGATAACGACCAGCGCCGCGCCGGTGTCGGCGGCGATGGCGATCCAGAGGTTGAGCCAGCCCGGGAACACCAGCGTCACGGCGACGAGCTTGACCACCAGCGAGAAGACGATGTTCTGGCGGATGATGTTCCGCGCCTTACGGCTGAGCCGGATAGCGTAGGCGATCTTGCGCGGGTCATCGCCCATCAGGGCGATATCGGCCGTCTCGAGGGCGGCATCGGTGCCGGCTCCGCCCATCGCGATGCCGACCGTTGCCGCCGCCAAAGCCGGCGCGTCGTTGATGCCGTCGCCGACCATGGCCACCGGACCGTGTTGTTTCGCCAACTGGGTCACGGCAGAGACCTTGTCCTGCGGCAGCAACTCGGCCAGCACTTCGTCGACGCCGGTCTCGGCGGCAATCGCCTCGGCGGTGCCACGGGCATCGCCGGTCAGCATCGCCACCCGCCGCACACCGTTCGCCTTCAGCTCGCCGATGGCCGCTGCCGCTGCGACCCGCGGGCGATCGGCGACGGCGATCAGCCCGATCAGGTTGCCTTTGCTGCCGACGGCGACAACCGTCCGGCCGCTGCTGACGAGCGCCTCGACCCGCGAGACGGCGCCGTCCAGGGGCGCCCCGAGCTCGCTGGCGAAGAAACGCGGGCTGCCGACGTAGTAGGTCCGGCCATCGATGCGCGCCTTGGCACCCTTGCCGGCGATGGCCGCGAACCGCTCGACCTCAGCGCCGCGGATGCCCCGCGCCGCGGCGTGGCGGACGATCGCCTCGGCAATCGGGTGCTCGCTGCGCCGCTCGATTGCCGCGGCGATGGCGAGCACCGCGTCCGGGTCGCCGTCTGTGGCAATGACCTCAGTCACCTCAAGGACGCCGGTGGTCAGCGTGCCCGTCTTGTCAAAGGCGACCGCGGTGATTGCGCCGGCCTGTTCAAGGTGCGCGCCGCCCTTGATCAGCACGCCGTTGCGGGCGGCGTTGCCGATGCCGGCGACGATCGTTACCGGCGTCGAGATGACCAGTGCGCACGGACAGGAGACGACAAGCAGCGTCAGGCCGCGGTAGAGCCACGGTCGGAACGGCGCGCCGAACAGTGGCGGCAGAACGGCGACGGCGAAGGCCAGACCGGTGACGATCGGCGTATAGTAGCGGGCGAAGACATCGACGAAGCGTTGCGATGGCGCCCGCTGGGCCTGCGCCGCCTCGACCATCTGGACGATGCGCGCCAGGGTCGTGTCGGCGGCGACGCGTTCAGTGACGATCGTCAGCGCGCCGCTGCCGTTGATCGTGCCAGCGAACACCTCGGCGCCTGGGCCCTTGTCGACTGGCAGCGACTCGCCGGTGATCGGCGCCTGGTTGATCGCCGACGTTCCCGTGAGGACCCGGCCGTCGACCGGCAGCCGCTCACCCGGGCGGATGACGACCGTGTCGCCGGCGACGATGTCATCGACCGAAAGCAGTTGTTCGCGGCCGTCGCGGATGACGGTCGCCTCCCGCGGCGCCAGGTCGATCAGCGAGCGGATCGACTCGCGCGTCCGCTCCATGGTCAGCGACTCGAGCGCGTTCCCGAGCGAGAACAGGACGATGACCGTCGCGGCCTCCTCCCATTGGGCCATGGCGACCGCGCCGATCACGGCGATGGTCATCAGACCGTTCATGTCGACGGTGCGGGCGGTGGTGAAGCCGACGACACCCGCCCGCACCGGGTAGTAGCCGCCGATGACGATTGCGGCCGCATACAGGCCGATCGGCATCATCCCGCCGATCAGCCGCCCGGCGATCAGCGCCGCGACCAGAAACGCGCCGGCGATGACTGTCAGCAGTGCGCGGCTGTTTGCGACCCAGAAGCTCCGCGGGCGCCCCGTGGCGACCTCGTGCCGCTCGCTGCCCGCGATCCCGTAGCCGAGGGCGCGGATGCGCCGCTCGATGTCATGGCGGTAGATGCGACGCCCGTCGTACTCGAGCCGCATCTTGCCGGTGGTGAACGTCAGC
Source organism: Chloroflexota bacterium (assembly GCA_050261235.1). Taxonomy (GTDB): domain Bacteria; phylum Bacillota; class Sulfobacillia; order JBFLWA01; family JBLNDB01; genus JBLNDB01. The sequence continues at coordinate 15,066 of JBLNDB010000048.1, read as the reverse complement.
ACTGCCCGTGTCACGCCCGGCATGCGGGCGACGTTGCGCTCGATCTTGGCGGCGCAGTCGGCGCAGTCCATGCCGGTGATGCGGAGGGTGACGTCGAACATGACCGGTTCACCGCCGGCGGCACCGGCAGGCAAGTCGGCCGCAGCAGCGCGCTCGTCCCCGTCAGCATCAGGTTCGTGCACGTGATCATGTTCGTGCCGGTGCTCATGCTCGTGCTCGTGCTCATGCTCATGCGCGTGCTCGTGGGCACACGCACAGGTGTCATCGTCATCCCAGTCGTCCTCGTCATGATCGTGACCGCAGGCGCAGCCCGCACTGTCGTGATGGCCGTGTTCATGGCCGCATTCGCAGGCCTTGTCGCATGCGTGATCGTGCTGCGAATCCTGTTCCGTATCCGCGTTCGGATGTCTCTGGCCGTTCACGTTGATCTACTCCCTGTCCGCCGTGTGTCCAGCATGATCGATACCGGCCCGGATGAGGCTCAGCACATGCTCATCGTCGAGCGCGTAGATGACTCGTTTCCCGTCCTTGCGATACCGCACCAGATGCGCTGCCCGAAGCAGCCGGAGATGGTGCGACACGTTCGAGATGCTCCGGTCGAGCAGCGCAGCCAGATCGCAGACGCACATCTCCTCGACGGCGAGCGCAGACAGAATCCCGGCGCGCGTCTGGTCGCCAAGCAGTTTGAACAGTTCGGCCACCGGGCCCATGTCGGGAAGCTGCGGCGCCACGCGCGCCACGCGTTCGGCGTCGATGGCGGCGACATCGCAGAACTCCGCTTCACGTTCCACGTCTCTGACCATCTCCGGCAGGCTCACCTCACTGTATGATATTTGAACAATCATTCAAACGTCACAATGACTGTTCGCCACCCGGCGGATTGCTCCTGCAGCCGTCGAAAAAAAGAAGACGGGCGACGACGGTCCCGCATTCGGGGACAGCCGTCGGCCGATCTGTTGTCTGGGTCGATGCTAGGGATTCCGGTCTTCGGTCGCCTGGTCGAAGACGCGCTGGAGCCGCTCCAGCGTCTGTGCCCCGGCAACACCGTCCGGCGTCAGGTTGTGGTCGCGCTGAAACGCCGTCACCGCGTCGCGGGTCTGCGGACCGTAGACGCCATCGGTGTCGCCTTTGTAGTACCGCAGCACCTTGAGCATCCGCTGCACTTCCACGACATCGGCTCCCGGGTCGACGCCGACGAACAGCGTCCGCCCGGTGAAGACCGGGCCGACGATGCGCACCGGCGTGCCGATCGGCACGGTATCGTAGAGCGCCTCGACATCCCGGTTGTGCATGCGGACGCAGCCGTGGCTCGCAGCCGTACCGATCGACGACGGATTGTTCGTGCCGTGGATGCCGTAGCCTCCCCACGGGCAGGAGATGCGCATCCAGCGGGTCCCGAAAGCTCCGCCCGGGTTCTCGGTCTTCTGGACGATTGTCCAGTAGCCCACCGGGCTCGGCGTCTGAGGCTTGCCGACGGCGCAATCGTAGGTCTTGACGATCGAGTTGCCGCGCTTCAGGTAGAGCTTGATCTCGTCGATGTCGACGACGATGTTGTAGCCCGTCTGCTGCGACACGCTGTTCGTAGTCGGGACTTGACCGATGCCAAGAGCGGACCAGGTATTGGGCCCGACGATGCCGTCCACCAGCAGCCCGCGCGAGGCCTGGAACGCCTTGACGGCCGCCTCGGTCTCAGGCCCGTAGATCTGGTCGAGCGGGCCCTTGTAGAAACCGAGTTGAGCCAGCCGCTGCTGGACGGCCAGGATATCGGGACCGCACATATAGGGGTCCATCAGGCGCAGAAAGCGCGAGGCTGATACCACACTCTCTCCCTCCCTCGTTCGCGAGCATCATATGTCAAGCCCGCGCGAGGGGTGAGGCGGCGCAATCAGATGAGAGTGCCGTAACAGGAGAACCCAGTGGCGCCGGTCAGCCGGTAGCCGAGCGACTCGGCCAGCCGGCGCGACGCGGTATTGGCCTCTGACACGACATAGAGCGGCGTCACTCCGGCGGCGAGGATCTCGCGCGTCAGGGCGGCGACGGCTGCCCGACCGAAGCCGCGGCCGCGGTAGTCTTCACGAGTTGCCACGGCGATCTCGGCGAATCGATCCGAGGCCCAGATCAGACTGCACGATGACACCGGGACTTCGCCGGTGTAGGCGCGATAGCCGAACAACTCGCCCTTGTCGTAGCGATAGCAGGCTGCGAACGGCGAGTCGCGGAAGTCGGAGCGAGCCAGCGAGTAGATGAGATTGGTCTGCTCGTCGCGCCGGTCGGCGACCGCGGCCCGCAACAGGTCGGCATCGGCCGCCCGGACGATGAACAGATACAGCAGCCCCGGTTCGCAGACCGTGCGCAGCAACTCGCCGAACATGGCCGCCGTCGGCGCACGGACGACCACCAGGGGCACATCATCGTGCTCGGTGTCGGCTTTGGCGGCCGCGCCCCGCTGGCCATCGCGCTCGACTGTGGCAAGTCGCCGCCGGCCGCGCGGGTAGAAGCAGAAGTAGAAGCGGGTCAAGGCATCGCCGGGATCGTCGGCATCGACCAGCGACGCCGCGAATGCTTCGCGCGCGGCGGCCTCACTCACGGCTCCGGCCAGGTCATCTGGCGCCACAGCGTTCCCCCTCCCGTCAGTGGACGACCTCTACTGCCATTATACGGGGTGGGGCTCGGGGCAGGCAACCTTATCCAGAGCGTGTCGGTCCGACCGGAAGCTAGCGGGGCGGCAACCGGACTGTCCAGCGGTCGTCCACGCCGCCGCCGCTCAGGGCGAGGACCTCGGCCGTGGCGGCGGTCGCCGGCAACTCGGCGGCTGGCGTGATGGCGGCGTAGTAGGAGCAACTGTCGGTGATCGGCGTGACGGCCAGCGAGCGCGAACTGAGGATCGTCCCGTCACTCGCGCGCAGGTCGAGGCGCAGCAGCGCGCCGGCCTGGCACGTGCCGGCGACGAGCAGGCCGGGTATGCCGTATGCCTCGCTGTCGCGGACGGCCGGCGCGATAACCGCACCCGGCCGGCAATCGACCAGGCGCGCGATGATCGTCGCTGCCTCGGCGCGGGTCAGCGTGCCGGCCGGGTGGAAGCTGCCGTCGGGATAGCCGTTCATCAGGCCGCGCTCGGCGGCGGCAAGCAAGAAGCCGCCGGCCCAGCCCGGCTGGCCCGCGGTGTCCGCCCAGGGAAGCCCGGTGCCGGCCAGTCCGGCTGCGTGCGCCGCCAGCCCCGCGGCCCGGACGACGAGGGTCGCTGCCTCGCGGCGCGTGCACGCGCCTTCTGGCCTCAGGCGGCAGAAGCCGTCGGCGTCGCGATAGTCGCCCGGCACAAGCCAGCCATGCCGGACAGCGGCCTCGACGCAGGCGTGAAGCGGATGCCCTTGGCTGACGTCGGCGAACGACTGCGCCGCCACGGACCAGTCCGTCTCGCCGCAGGCGGCGACGACCAGCTTGATGAACTCCGCGCGCGAGACGGCGCGGTCCGGGCGAAACGTCCCGTCATCGTAGCCGTCGATCACGCCGCGCAGGATCATCGCGTTGATCTGCCGCTCGGCCCAGTGCCTGACGGAGTCGGCGAACCCCGCTGGGCGAAACGCGTGGTTCGGCCCGATCGGAGCGGTCATGTCGACGTGTCCGGCCAGCGACTCGAGCGGGCTCCCGTCAACGAGAAGGCGCGTCCGCTCCACGGTCGGGAACTGAGCCGCCGTGTTGGCCACGGAGGCAAGCAGCATCGCCTCGCCCAGCGAGCCGACATTGGCCTGCAGCAGCTCAGCGCTGAAATCGAGCGTGGCGACGCCGTCGGCGACCGCGGCGCGGTTCAGGCGGGTTGCGGGCGGCAGCAGGCTGCGCAGTGGCGACAGCGCCGGCGCTCCCGCGATCAGACCGTTGATCGCCGTCGTCAGGGGCAGGTCAGTGGCCGGCGTGAACAGCTGGACTTCGACCAGCATCGGGAAGATGCCGCGGGTCGTCAGGTAGATGACTGATGAGTCGCGCTGCGCCGTCTGCGGCGCCGTCGCAGCCAGGCCCTGGTTCTGCGGGCGCGGGCCAAGGACAACCAGCAGGGCGAGCAGCAGCGCTGGAACGAGGCGACGGGTACGCTGTCGGAGCATGAACAGACCCCTCCGCTGGAGCATACTGCCATCAGTATGTCCCCCACGGAGGGGCCGTGATGCGCTGTCAGATCAGGCGCCAAGCCAGTGCTCGGCGAAGAAGCCGGTTGTCGCGGCGCGGTTGCGCCCCCAGGGACCGATATCGCCAGCGAGCGAACCAAGGCGCGCGACCAGGGCATTCAGGCCGGCCCAGTCAACCTCTGCGTAGCCGACGATCTCCTGATCGGTGGCATCGGTAAGCAGGCGACCGCCGGTCTCGCGGACATGGAAGACGTAGGCCGGAAACAACCGCTCATCGTTGCCGCAGCGGAAGCGGAGCTGCACGACGCCGAAGAATGCCGCGATCGCCACGGTCAGTCCGAGTTCCTCGCGCACTTCGCGCATCAAAGCAGCGAGCGCCGTCTCGTCAGGCTCGATGCCTCCGGACGGGAGGCGGAAGATGCCAGGGCCGTAGTCGCGGGCTCGGGTGACGACAACACGCCCGCTTGGGCGTTCGACGCCGAACACCACCTCGCCGCGCCGGTCGGTACGCCCGATCACGTACCGCTGGAAGAGCCGCGGATCGCTGTACTCGACGGTGACATCCCGCCATTCGGCGCGCCCGTGACCGTACTCGACGGCAAGCTGTCGGAACTCGCGCTCGCTATCCATCGACAGCCCTCCTGCCCCTGACGTTCCGCCAGCGGGTCTTCGCGTCACTCCGCCGCTTTCCCTGCAGCCGGGCTGTCGCCGGTCGATTTGCCGGTCGAGGAATTGTCGCTATCCTTGCTGGCGCTGGCCTTGTATTCTGAAGAGCGATGATCCGAGACATAGAAACCCGCAGCCTTGTAGATGACGTTCACATTGCGGCTGATCATCCGCTTGACCGGACTGCCGCAGGTCGGGCAGCGCTCGAGCGTCGGGTCGCTGAAGCTCTGACGGTACTCGAACACGCCGCAGCGGTCGCATTTGTACTCGTAAGTGGGCAAAGCGTCTGCACCTCCTGGGTAGAAATGAGCCATCATGTCCAAATTTACGACCGCACGGGGGTTCTGTCAAGGCAAGGAATGTGTTGGCAGCTTTGTGCGGATATTACGTGCCAGAGGAGGTGCTTGGCTTGGATTCGCCAACCCGTGAACGCAGCCGCAACCCGGTCGACGGCACGACCTGGGAGTTCCTCAGAGGTGGCTGGTGGGTTCTCCATGTTGTCGCCATAGTTGGCGTTTACTACCTCGGCCGCATGTTCGTCCGCTAGCTTGCAGTTCCGCTCCCGGGCCTGTCATGCGGGGACCCGCAGCCTGTACGCCGCGGGTCCCCGCATGGTATATTGGGCATGTGCGGCTGCCGCGCCCATGTCGCCCCGGCGCCGTGCTCAGGGAATGGGGGTCCGGCCATGTGGCTGATCATCGTGTTTCTCGTCGCCGGCGCAATCTGCGGCTATACCGGGCTGATCCCGCGACGGTTCGACCGTCTGGCGTCACAGCTGACCCTCGCCGGTCTGGTTCTGTTGCTGATCCTGATGGGGGCGATGATCGGCGGCAATGCTGACGTGCTGGCCGAAATCGGCCAGCTCGGCCGGAAGGCGGCCATCATCGCCGTGCTCGCCGTGGCCGGCAGTGTCCTGGTCACCTGGTCGGTGTTCGGACGGCGACGCGACAGCGAGGTCGCAGCCGCAGGCGACACTGCGCCTAACGGCCACGACCTGACGCTGGTCGTTCTGGCGTCCGTCGCTGTGGGAATCACCGCCGGGCGTTTCCTCATTCCCGCCAGCTGGCGGCCGGGACTCGACACTTTGTCGACCGGCGCCCTCTGCGTCCTGCTGCTCGGAATCGGCCTCGATCTCGGACACAATCAGACCGTCTGGGCCCGCCTGCGGGCAGGCGGGCTGCGTCTGGCGCTGGTGCCGGTCTGCGTGGCCCTTGGCTCGCTCGCCGGAGCGGCACTCGCCGCCCCCCTCACCGGGCTCCGGCTCGGCAACGCGCTCGCTGTCGGCGCCGGATTCGGCTGGTACAGCCTGTCCGGGGTCATCCTCGCCCGGATCGCCGGGCCGGAGATGGGCGCGCTGGCGTTCCTGACGAATGTCACGCGGGAACTCCTGGCGGTGATTCTGATTGCCCCGATCGCCCGCCGGCTCGGTCACATCACGGCGGTCGCTCCCGGCGGGGCGACGGCGATGGATACGACGCTGCCGATCGTCGCCAGGGCGACCGGCGCGGAGACAGCAATCGTCTCGTTCGTCAGCGGCGCCGTGCTGTCGAGCCTTGTCCCCCTGCTCGTTCCCCTGCTGGCCCGCCTCTAGTGCAGTTTGCGGACCTCGCTCTCAAGGATGTCCTTCTGGCGTTTCATCAGCGTGATCGCCTGGTCGGTCACACTGGCCAGTTCCTGATAGAGCTGCTTCGAATCCGCCGTGTCACCGTCAGCAGCCTCGGCGAACACGCGCTCGGCCAGTTCGCGGCGGCGATGCCCGATACCCCTCAGCTGCTCGCCGAGGTCGATCAACTCTTGCTTGTTCATGTGGCACTGCCTCCCATCGGTTGCTCTGGGATAGCATGCCCGCCCGCCGAGACAGTGATGACGAGCATTGGCGGCCTACCGTGGCGGGAGCGCGGCCGCGAACTTGCGGCCGAACGCGCGCGCCTCGTCGAGCTGCGCCGGCGATGGCACGAAGTTGACGCGCAGGCCGGGTTGGGCGATCTTCAGTTGCAGACCGGTCAGCCTGTCCTCGATCAGTTTGACGGCTTCCCCGCTCCAGCCGAAGGTGCCGAAAGCCGCCGCCGGTTTGCCGCGGTTGATGATCGGCGAGACTCCGGCCAGCAGCAGCCAGATCGGCCGGACCGCATCGCGGTTCAGTGTCGGCGAGCCGACCAGCAGTCCATCGGCGGCTTCGATGGCAGCGACAACGGAGCGTTCATCGCTGGTCCCAAGGTCGAACAGCTGCGGCTCGACGCCGAGCTCCGCGAGCCCGTCGGCGATTGCCCGCGCGAGTCGACCAGTGTTGCCGTAGGCGCTCACGTAGGCGACGACGACCCGCTGGCCCGGGGCGCGGACGTCCTCGCGCGCCCACTCGGCATAGCGGCTGATGGCATCGCCAACACCCGCCCGCAGCACCGGTCCGTGGCTGGGGCAGATGATGGCGACCGGGAGGTCAGCGATCTTCGCCAGCGCGTCGCGGACGTACTTCTTGACGGCGTTGTAGCCCTCGAGCCGCAGCCCGTGCGGCGTGACGACGATGATGACGTCAGGGCGGTGCTGTTTCATGCGCCGCCCGAGTTCTTCCATCGAGGCGCGCAAGTCGAGAATGGCCGGCAGGTCGCCGCCGATCTCCGGCAGGATCTCACCGCCGTGTGGCGTGATGCACGCGTAGACAATGCCCATTCCGATGTCCCCTCTCTTCGTTCAGCGGCCCGTCACTCCGGCAGGACGATGCGGGGCTTGTCCGGCGACCGCCGGTAGAGCAGGAAAGCTCGCCCGACGATCTGGACCAGTTCGGCGCCGGTGGCCGCGGCCAACTCGGCTGCCACTTCGTCGGGCTCAGCCTCGCAATTCTTCAGGATCCGCCCCTTGATCAGCTCGCGGGCGGTCAGGGCATCGCTGGCCTGAGTGACGACAGTGTCGACAATGCCCCCTTTGCCCACCTGAACGACGGGCTCAAGAGTGTTCCCCAGGCCGCGCAGATGCGCTTTCTGTTTGCCTGTCAGCACGCGGTTCCTCCCCTTCAGAGTCGGATCATGGGTTCTATTCGCGCCCTGTCCACCCATCCCCTCCGGTTGACGCCCTGCCGGGTACCGAGGAGTGTCGATGATGAACCGCGCCATCGAGTCGAAGTGTCGCCGACGTCAATCGCCGGCACTGACATTGGGTCACATCTACATGTTTCTCTTCTCGCTGCGTTTCAGCGAGCCGCTCTGGGTCGTCTACCTGCGCAGCCGGGGCATGTCGTTGGCCATGGTCGGGCTGTTCGAGACGATTTTCCACATCGCGTCCCTGACCGGTGAGATTCCGACCGGCTGGATCGCCGACCGGTTCGGGCGCAAGGTCAGCCTGCTGTTCGGCCGGGCGTTGTCGATCCTGTCCGCCCTGCTGATGCTCCGGGTCACCACGCCGCTCGGCTTCGGCCTTGCCTTCGCGATCAGCGCCTACAGCTACAACTGTCACTCCGGCGCGTTCGACGCGCTGATCTTCGATGACCTCAAGCTGGACGGCCGGGAGCAGGAATACGCGCGGATCAGCGGGCGCATCAACGCGCTCTACCTGATCGGCTGCTCGCTCGCGGCGGTGATCGGCGGCATCGTCGCCCAGCGCGCGCTGCAGCTGCTCTACGTGCTCGGCATCGGCGTCGACCTGGTCGCACTGATCATGCTGCTGCCATTGCGGGAGCGCCTGCTGCCTGAAGTCCGACAGCGGACAGCGGAGCGCATCGACCTCCGCCGCGACCTACGCGAACTCGTGCGGACGGTCACCAACCGCACGATTGGCGGCATCATGTTGCTCTGGGCGGCGGGCGGCGCGATCGCGGCGTCGTTCCACTTCTACGGCCAGAGCTACATGCGCGACCTGTCGGTACCGCTGCCGGTGATCGGCATCGTCGGCATGCTGGCGAATCTGCTGGCGGTCATCCCGTCGCACTTCGCCCACCGCATCGAGGGCCGATTCGGCAATCGCCGGCCATTGCTCGTCGGCAGCTTCATCCTGCCGGCGGGCGTGCTGGCGGCTGGGCTGCTCGGCGGCGGCAGCAGCGCTGTCGAACGCTGGCTGATCGTTCTGATGGTCCTGATCGTCGCAGTCGCCGACGAGGCGCTCTACCCCTTGTTCAGCAGCGCCATCAATACCCTCGTTCCGTCCGAGCGGCGGGCGACGGTCCTGTCGATGGCGGGCATGGTCTTCAGTGTCGTCATGATGGTTGTCTTTCCGCTGGTCGGCGTCTGCGGCGATGCCGTGGGCCTGCGCTGGGGGTTCATCATCATCGGCGGCGGGCTTGCCCTCGGCGGTGCGTTGGCGCTCCTGCTGCGGACGGCCAGGCAGCGCCTCACTGCTGGCGCGCCGGGACCGCCTGCCGAATAGAATGTGTGGATCATGAGGAGGGATGGCGCCCGGAGGGCGTCATCCCTCTTGCTGTGGCCGCGTGGCATCACTGCCGGCCCGGATCTGCTGCTGTCGCCATTCGGCCGAAGCCGCCAGGTAGAAGCGGCGCCGGTCGGCCACTGCCCCGTGGATCAGGGCATACAGGCGCGACCGGTCGGCGGCGGTCGCCGGACCCGGCGCGGCGCCCGGGTAGAGAAGCAGTTGCATCGGCACATCACCGCTGGCGGTCCACATCTGATACGGGAAGTCGATCAGTACGAGGCACCCGAGACGCTGGTAGAAGTTCAGTCTGGTGACCCGCAGGCGGCGGTCGGCATCGTTTGGAGCAGTCTCCGGCGGCTCGATCTCAAGCAGCATCCCGGCAGCGCCGCTGGTCGCGGTCGCGGCGGTCCAGCGGAACAGCGCCGAGCCGATGCCGCCGCCGCGGAGGCCGCGCCGAACGGCGAAATACTCGAGCCACGCGAACGCGTGACCGGCGGGTCGCAGGCAGGCGGAGAAGCCGACGATCTCGCCGCCGCTGGCGCAGGCCGTGATGTGCATCGCCCGGCGGTCGAGCAGGTTGGCGATCCGGCCATGGGACATCCGCTGATCGTCCGGGAATGCCTCGCAGTAGATGCTGAGGACGTCTCCGAAGGCCGGGTCGCGGGCATCGGTCAGCAGGTGGAATGACAGTTCGGGCGGCACGACGAGCCTCCTCGCGTTGACTGGGCAGGCACACATGAAGTATTGCCCGCGCGTTGCGCTTGTAGTAGAGGCGGCTGTCGCTCTCTGCGTCGTTGCTTACTGCCGCGACGCACCTGAATCCCCGTCTGCTCGCGCCAGCACATCGCCGAGAATGCGGTTGAACGCCGCAGTGTCCTCGTACATCGGCAGGTGGCCGACGCCGGCGATCACCCGCAGCTCGGCACCAGTCTCCTGCTGCATGACCTGGCCATCGGCGAGCGGGACGATGCGGTCGCGGTCGCCCCAGATCAGCGACAGCGGCACGCGCGCCGCCACGCGCCGGACGGCGGCACGGAAGTCGTAGTCCGACCGGACCGGTCGCCACAGGCCGCGGGCCCGCCGACCGCTCCAGGCAAGCTCACTGACCATCGCCGGCGTCGTCCGGGTGGCGAATAGCCGCAGCATGGCGCGGGCGGTCAGGCGGTTCGCCAGCAGCGGGCCGACAACCGGGCCGATCAGCCGCAAGAGCCGCCAGACCCATGTGATCCGCTGTGCGCCCGAGTGCATGCCGGCGCTGGCGACCAGAACGACCTGCCGGACCAGGTCGGGATGCCGGTCGGCGAGGTCTACCGAGACCATGCCGCCGAAGGAATGCCCGACCACTGCCACCCGCTCGAGGCCGAGCCGTCGCAGCAGGCCCGCGGTGGCGTCGGCGAAGCCGGTGAAGACCGGCTCTGTCAGCACGGGCGTCTCGCCAAAGCCGGGCAAATCGACGCTGATGACGGTGTAGCGTCCGGCCAGAGCGGGGACTGTCAGGCTCCATTCCCGGTGGGAGGAGCCCATGCCATGGAGCAGCAGGACAGCCGGGCCGCTGCCGGCGATGTCATGCGCGACGCGAATCTCCGCATTCGGGGTGGCGGCCATGGCGGCCCTCCTAGCGCCCGTCTGGCGCTCCGTCGTCATCGACCGGCGGTTCAGCCTCGTTGTCGGTCGGCCCAAGCAGCCGCGCCGCATCGCCGGCCGGCAGTTCCTGCACATCGCGCAGGCGGCGGGAGATGGCGCGCGTCCGCACTGACGCCTGATCCATCGTGTTGGTGGCCTCCTGCAGTTTCTTCCTGGTCTTCTCGAGGACGTCGCCGAACTTGCCGAACTCGGTCTTGACAGCGCCGAGCAGCGACCAGACCTCACTCGACCGCCGCTCGATCGCCAGCGTCCGGAAACCCATCTGAAGGCTGTTAAGAAGCGCGGCGAGCGTCGTCGGACCGGTGACGTTGACGCGGAACTTGCGCTGCAGCGTCTCGGCCAGCCCCGGCCGACGGAGCACTTCGGCATAGAGGCCCTCCACCGGCAGGAACATGATCGCGAAATCGGTGGTGTTCGGCGGGTCGATGTACTTGTCGTGGATGTCCTTGCCCTCGGCGATCACCCGCCGTTCGAGGGCCTGCGCGGCAGCTTCGACGGCGGCCGGGTCGGCGTTCTCCTGTGCCTCGAGCAGGCGCTGGTAGTCCTCCTGCGGGAACTTGGCATCGATCGGCAGCCAGACCGGCCGGTCGCCGCTGTCGCGGCCGCCGGGCAGGCGCACGGCGAATTCGACGCGGTCGGCGCTGCCCTGTTTGGTGGCGACGTTGCCGGCGTACTGGTCCGGCGTCAGCAGCTGTTCGAGCAGGCTGCCGAGCTGCATCTCGCCCCAGGTGCCTCGGGTCTTGACGTTGGTCAGGACCTTCTTCAGATCGCCGACCCCGGCGGCCAGCGTCTGCATCTCCCCCAGCCCCTTGTGGACGAGCTCAAGCCGCTCGCTGACGAGCTTGAACGACTCGCCGAGGCGCTGCTCGAGGGTGGCGTGGAGCTTCTCGTCGACGGTCGCCCGCATCTGCTCGAGTTTCTGGGCGTTCTCCTCACGCAGTTCCTTCATGCTGCGGTCAAGCGTCTCGCGCATCTGCGCCATCTTCTGCTCGTTGAGGGCCGTCAGCTGCACTAGTTGGGTCGCGAACGCCTCAAGCTGGCCTTTCTGCATCGTGCCGATCTCCGCCATCTGGCCGATGATGCTGGCGCTGAGCTGGCGGAGGCCGCCCTGCAGTTCCTCACGCTGGCTGCGGGCCGACGCCTGGGCCTCCTCGCGACCGCGGCCGAGCTCGTCGCGGAGCGTTCGCTCCTGCCGGTCAAGCAGTTTCTCCAGCGACGCCAGGTGGGATTCGACGCCCTGACCGGCGACGCGGCCGAGACGGCTGGCCACGACCAAGAGGAGCAAGAGATTCGCTGCCAGGAGTCCTGCGATTATGTAGAGTAGCGTCTCAGACACTGACATCACCTCCGGGGCGTCTGATAATCATGCACCTTCGCGATCGCAGGGATTGCGGTCGGCCTGCCGATGAGCATCGGACTGTCGACGAAGTGCTTCCCCTGGTTCGCCCGGACCGACGCCGCGCCGAAATCGGCGTAGCAGTAGGCGCACTGGAACAGGCACGTGTTGTAGGCGCCCATGTCCGCCGAGTGGGCGCAAAGACACTCGGTCCGCTGGTTGGCGTCGCGTCGCAAGGGGCCGGGGGCTCCCAGCACGGTCTCGATGTAATCGGCGTCGATGCAGGTGCCGTGCCGAATGCCCACCGATTCGAGATCAACGGCCTCAGAGCAAGTCTGGACGCTGATGCCGGCCGCCGCCGCGATGCCGCTGATGCCGGCGGCGAGGGCAAGCAGCTGGTCACGGTGCTCCGGGGCGGCGATGTCCGTGAAGGTGATCCCCTCGCTGGCGCCAAGCTTGTCCAGACGGGGTTTGACCTTCCGGTAGAAGTCAAGGAAGCTGATGATCATCCGCCAGGTGTGGCCGGCAAGCGCCGCCGCGAGTCTGTCCAGCCGCTCAAGGTGATACTCGGCCGGCGTGGCGCTGCTGATGATGACCGGGTCATAGCGCCACATCACCCGCTCGGGGCCGATGCGGTCGCTCAGCCGGCGGAACGCCTCGATGCGCTCCGCAAGCGGCGGCACGCCAGGCTCGATGATAGCCGGATAGTCGTTCAGGGTGACACCGAAGTAATAGCGGTAGCCGCGCCTGTCGATGGCATCGAGGTGCCGGCTGAACGGCGCCGGGTTCTTGGTCCAGAACGCGATTGCGTCGACATCGTCGGGGTGCAGGCTGTAGGCCCGGATCTGAGCCGGGTTGAACGGATTGGCAGTGACGAAGAAGCCCGCCTCGACACGGCGCATGAACCACTCGCCGAAGAACGCGGGAATGTCGGTCCTGCGGCTGGCGCTGATGATCACGGTCTCTCGACCTCCCCTCGCGGCGGGTGGCGCTACCGCATCTTCTCCCCGCGTTCCAGCATGTCGATGGCCTGCCTCAATCGCTTGTCCGCAGTCTCGGGCTTCTTGGCCGAGGCCACGAAGTCGATGAACTTGTTCTTCTGGCTTGAGGTCAGTGTTGCAAAGAAGCGGGACGCCGCTTCGCTCTGTTCCAGCGCCGCGGACAGCGCTGCCGGCATCTCGGTCACCCTGTCCTCGGTATCGGCGCGGATCGTGACTGTGATCATGTCGCCGACTTGCTTGCCGATGCGCTGGCGGATCTCCTTCGTGACGCCGATGATGTGGCAGGGGGTCCGCATGTTGACCAGAATCCCGCGGTACTCGACGCCGTCAAAGGTGGCCACCACCTTGACGCGTCCTTTGGTGCCGAACTCGGCCTCGACGTCGTACGGGAACTCCACGTAAGCGCCGTCGATGCCCGGGACGCCCTGCAGCCGCGCCTCGAACACGTACTGTCTGTCCATCGCCGACCTCCTTCCGATACGACTTCATCTCCTTGTCGTCGCAGTGATGAATACTCGCCGATGCCCGCCAGTCCCTGCACGCGAGCGCGAGCACCCCAGCGGCCAGTCCGGCCGCTGGGGTGCCTTGATCAATGGACGACCACCGCGCATTCAGGAGTCGAAGAGCCGGCGGTACTCGCCGTAGCCCTCCTTCTCGAGGTCCTCTTTCGGGATGAAGCGCAGAGCCGCCGAGTTGATGCAGTAGCGGCGTCCGCCCCGCTCCCGCGGACCGTCGTCAAAGACGTGACCGAGATGGGAGTCGGCCTGAGCGCTTCTGACCTCGGTTCGGCTCATGTTGTGGCTCGTGTCGACGGACTCCTTGACACCGTGATCGTGCAGCGGCTTGGTGAAGCTGGGCCAACCGCAGCCGGAATCGTACTTGTCCGTCGAGCTGAACAACGGCTCGCCCGAGACGATATCAACGTAGATCCCCTCGCGCTTGTTGTCCCAGTACTCATTGTCAAACGGCGGCTCGGTTCCCCGATTCTGCGTCACGTGGTACTGAAGCGGCGTCAGCTTGCGGGCCGGGTCCGACCTCGCCTCGCCAGCGCGCCAGTGTTCGTCGATGAAGGCCTGCCGGCCCGAGCCGATCCGGTAGTTCCGGTAGTCGGACGGGTGCCGGCGGTGGTAATCCTGGTGATACTCCTCGGCGGGGTAGAAGGTCGACGCAGGCAGGATCTCTGTCACGATCGGCCGGTCGAACCGGCCGCTTTGCTGCAGCCTGCGCTTGGATGCCTCGGCCAGCTGGCGCTGTTCGTCGCTGTGGTAGTAGATCGCCGTCCGGTACGAGCTGCCCCGGTCATGGAACTGCCCGCCTGGGTCAGTCGGGTCGATCTGCTGCCAGTAGACGTTCAGCAGGTCATCATAGGAGGTGCGATCAGGGTCGAAGGTGATCTGGACCGCTTCGCGGTGGCCGGTGGTGCCGCTGCACACTTCTTCATAGGTCGGCGACTCCGTCTGGCCGCCCGTGTAGCCTGAGACAACCTGACGAACGCCAGGGAGGTCGGTGAACGGCGCCACCATGCACCAGAAGCAGCCGCCGGCGAATGTTGCCAGTTCGAACCCAGCCATGCCCTCGCCTACCCTTTCGGTTCCGATTTCCCAGGTATTCTGCTGCAACGGGTGCTCCGTAATGAGCGGGCCCATCGCCGCCTCGGGCCGGCTGCAGCCGTCGGTGTACCAGGCAATGTTCGTTTGGCGTTGACAGTTCAGCCCCTGCGACTCTAGAATTCGACTTCCCACAGCCGGTCGGGACCGTCAACCACGTCCCGCCGTGGCAGCCGCTTCAGATGCGCCGACTTCTCCCGCCGCTTGGGACCGAGGGTTCCGAGTTCCTTGCAGAGCCGATAGACCTTCTTGTGATTGATGACAAGGCCGCAGTCCTCTCTCAAACAGACGGCCAGCTTGCGGTAACCGTAAACGGATTCCTCGCCGGCGATCAGCTC